>NZ_MKVU01000001.1:0-144475 GCF_001899225.1 Pandoraea sp. 64-18
AGCGGCAGCGCTGCGAACGGCGCCATCAAATCATTCGGATGCGTTCGCCAAGCAGATGCTTGGCCGTGAGAAGGTGCCGTGCCGACGATACGGTCACCTAGCTTGAAGTCGGCGTTCGACCTGCCGGCGCTCGGATACGCTGACCTCGGCATCCCAGCCAAGCAAGCACGACGCGAAAGACCGAGGCTCACCGATCCGCGAAGCTTCCCTGTCATGCGATGACCCTATGACAGGGAAGCTGGCGCGGGCTTTTCTTCTAGTGCGCCAGAAAGTCGATGACCATGCGATTGAATGCGTCCGCGTGCTCCCACTGCACCCAGTGTCCGCAGCGGTTGAACACGTGCAATTGCGCATTCGGCAAGCCAGCCAGCAGTCGCAGGCCGACGTCCATTGGTACGAACCGATCGTCTCGCCCCCAGACGATCAGCGTCGGCGCCGCGACCTCGCCCAATCGTGCGCCATAGTCCGTGAACTGTTTCGGATTCGCAGCAAGACTCTTCACGAAATTGTCGAGGTGGTCGCGATTCGCGAGCATGTTGTCGAGCCGGGCCTGCATCAGATCCTCGGTGATCGAACTCGCGTCGAAGACGAACACGTTCATCATGCGCTTCAGGTTCTCGATGGTCGGATCCCTGTACAGACCATTGAGCAGTTTGATGCCTTCCGTCGGCATGGCCACGAATTGGCTCGGCCCGCCGGTGCCGCCACCCATCAGGATCAGCTTGCCGACGCGCGCGGGATTCGACAGGGCGAACGCCACGGTACTGTGTCCCCCCATCGAATTGCCGATGATGTGCACGCGCTTGATGTCGAGCGCATCGAGCACGGCCTTGAGCACGCGGGCGTTCAATTCGGAACGCGACCCGGTGTTGACGACCGGATCGCTTTTTCCCCAGCCGGGGCAATCGACCAGCAGCACGCGGTAGCCGGCGTCGACCATCGGCTCGACGTTGCGGTTGAAATTGGCCCAGCCGGTCGCGCCCGGTCCGGACCCATGCAGCATCACCACCGTTTCGGCGCCACTGCCGGTATCGTTGTAGTGAATGCGATATTCTGTGTCCGCGTCGCGGATCGTCACGAAACGGCTCGTGGACGCTTCCGTGAGCGCCATGTCGGCCGATTGCGTTGTCGTCATAATGACTCCCTCTACGAATAGTGAATCGTTGAGGACGGCGCGCCTCGTCATGAAACACGCCACCCTCCCAAAGACTTTCTCAAGCACTCGACGACGCTCGGCGCCGGCCGGTCATCGCCCCGGCTGAGTGACGCTGGCGACCATGCGCGGTGCGAACGTGCTCACCACGCTCAGCGCGGCAACGGCTGCAATCACGATCAACGGAATGCTCGAGGACACCAGCATCGACGCACTCTGCCCCAGCGCGAACAACTGACCGGCGATCAGCGGCCCCAGGATCGAACCGAGACGCCCGACGGCCACCGCCGCCCCCACGCCCGTGCCCCGCACTTCTGTGGCATACGCCTGCCCGGCCATCGAATACAGCACCGACTGCCCCCCGACCAGGAACAGCCCGCAGAAGAAGGCGCCGCAGGCCATCGTCACCGCACCGTTGGCCCCCGACAACCCGGCCAGTGACAACGCAATGCCGAGGTACATGCCGATCACGGTCAGGCGCGGCGAGTAACGATCCATCACGTTCGCAATGCCGATCGCCCCGATGCCGCCACCGATGTTGAACATCATGATGGCCATGCCTGCCTGCGCGCGCGACAGCCCGTTGGCCACGACCATCGACGGCAGCCAGTTCATCAGGAAGTACAGGACGATGAGCGTGCCGAGGTAGCTCGTCCACAGTGCGATCGTCGTGCGCGTGCGGCCCTCCTTCCACAGCGCGTGCGTGATGCTCGGTGTCGCGCCGGGCGCGTCGTGCTGCGCCGTGGTGCCGCCGACGCCGGAGTCACGCGTCACACGCGTGGCGACAAACTGTGCCGACTCACGCAGATAAAGCCCCAGCAGTGGCACCATCAACATCGGACCGAAGCCGCCGACGTAAAACACGTGTCGCCAGCCCTCGTCGCCAGGACTCATGATGCCGATCACGGCAGCGAATGCTGCGCCGAACGGCATGCCGCAATACATGGCGCCAACAGCCGTGTTGCGCTGGCCTTCCGGTGCAGCTTCGGCGCACAGCGCGATCAGATTTGGCATGGCGGCACCGAGACCGAGACCGGTCAGAAAGCGCGCCGTCAGCAGCGATTCGAAATTCCAGGTGTGTGCCGTGGCGAGCGAGAAAATGCCGAACAGCGCGACGGACAACATCAGCACCCGTTTGCGCCCCCAACGGTCGGCCAAACGCCCGCCAAGTGCCGCGCCCGGCAACAAGCCGATGGCACCGGCGCTGAACGCCCATCCCATCTGCGCCACGGAAAGCGCGAACTCCTTTGCGATGCGTGGGGCCGCCACGCCGGCCGACTGCAGATCGAGCCCTTCGAGCAGGGCGATGGCCAAACACAGTGCGATCGTTGCGAGGCTACCCTTTGCGGGCGCCGCGCCTTGCGGTGATGATGCTTGCATTGCTTTGTCTCCAGTTCCAGGAAAATCCGCTCTTCTTGGCGGTCGTGTTGAGTCTTGGGAGTTGCGCGCTTTACCTCTCGATGCTCGACGGCGAAAAGTCTGGTTCACAAGCGACCTAAGTCGCATTAGTTCGTCGCATCGGTTCACCCCATGGCGTTGCCGCATTGCATCGTCTTGACTCGCATAGCACCGCCACCAGTCGTCTTGCGCTGCTGCCCGATGCGTCCCGATGCGTCCGCGTGTCCTTGCGTGCGATGGCGCGTGCGTGGGCTGCCTTACGCAAACGTCGCGCGTACGCTGCCCAGACCTTCGATTTCCGTGACGAACGTGCCTGCCTCGGTAACGGGGACCATCGGGCCGAGCGCGCCGGTGAGCACCACATCCCCAGCGCGCAGCGGCGTGCCGAGTTGCGCCATGCGGTCGGCGAGCCAGACTGCGGCATTCAGCGGGTTGCCCAGACAGGCCGCGCCGTTGCCGCGCGAGCGCACTTCGCCGTTGTGCGAAAGCGTCATTGCGCAGGCTGTCAGGTCAATGTCGGCGAGCGCGACCGGTCGGCTGCCCAGCACGAACAGCGCGCTCGACGCGTTGTCGGCCACGGTGTCGACGAAGCGGATATTCCACTGCTCGATGCGGCTGTCGACGACTTCCACGGCCGCGACCGCATAGGCGGTGGCGCGCAGAATGTCGGCGAACGTGTGTTTCTCGCACGTGAGGTCACGCTCGATCACAAGCGCGATCTCGGCTTCAACCTTGGGCTGGATGAGGCTCGCAAGCGGCATCGGCTGCGCGTCGCCGTAAGCCATGCCGGCAAACAGCGCGCCGAAGTCGGGCTGATCCACACCGAGTTGCCGCTGTACCGCGAGCGATGTCAGGCCGATCTTCCGGCCGACGATGCGCTCGCCCGTGGCGGCGCGCGCGGCGACGTTGCACTGCTGCACGGCATAGGCGCTCGCCATGTCGTCGGGTGCGATCTCGCCGCGAATCGGTGCAATGGGCTGGCGCGTGGCCTCGGCCCGGCGAAGACGCTCGGCGAAGGTCTGAATCAACGGGGAATTCGACATTGGGGACTCCTTCTATCAGGCGGCCGCGGCCAGCGCCGTTTGCGGCGTGGCGTGCATCGCGGCAAAGCCGGCGATCCATTCGGGAATCGCACGGTAGTAATCGAGGGACGCGCTGTACTCGCCATAAGCGGCGAGCGCCGCGAACGCTGCGACCCACGTACGGATTTCGTGGGCCGATTTGCCGCCGTCGCGCGTGATCGCGTCGTTGCTGATGTCATCGACGGCGCTCAGATGCCCGTCGCAGAGCAACGAGAGAAACGCGTGATCCCACTGCGGATTGAGCGGATGCAGATGACTCGTTCCCGCCGTGAACGCTTCGGCGGCGGCCACCGTGCGTGCCTGACGCGCCGCGCGCGACTCTGCGGACGGGTTACGGCCGGCGATCAGACGCTCGGCGACCTCCTCGGTCGCACCAATCAACTCGGGCACGGGCGGCTCGTGCGAGATGCCGCCCGATCCCACCACCAGCACGCGCTTGTCCGTGCGCGCCAGGTGCCGGCCGATGGCATCTCCCAGCAGGCGAGACCGGCGCAGCGTCGCCATCGGCGGCGCGACCGAGTTGATGAACACCGGCACGACCGGGTGGGCATCGAGCCCGCCTGTAAGTACTTCCAACGCATAGGCGCAGCCGTGATCGACCTGCATGCGGTACGACAGCGCGACGTCAACCTCCGACGCCAGCACGTGCTCGGCGAGCGCATGCGCGATATCTGACGGGACCGGCAGCTTGCCGGCCAGACTGTTGAAGTCGCCGATCGCCGTGGCCGCCGCGCCGATGCAGAACGGCGGCATGACGTCATAGAAGAAGCCGTTGAAGTGATCCGGCGCGAATACGACAATCAGTTCGGGATCGAACGCGCGCACGCGCTCGCGTGCCTGCGCCTGCACCCGCTTCACTTCGGACACGATGTCGTCGGGCGGATCGAAATAGCCGTGCAACGGTGTGTGCGAAATGCATTCGAGATGAATCGGCATCACTTAGGCTCCGGCAACTTGCTGCATGACGACGGCAGGGGCGTGATGCTTTGGCGCGTGCAACGGCGTTGCCTGCCGCACCGGATCATCGGAGAG
The DNA here is from genome assembly GCF_001899225.1 of Pandoraea sp. 64-18. Classification (NCBI taxonomy): domain Bacteria; kingdom Pseudomonadati; phylum Pseudomonadota; class Betaproteobacteria; order Burkholderiales; family Burkholderiaceae; genus Pandoraea; species Pandoraea sp. 64-18. The sequence continues at coordinate 4,666 of NZ_MKVU01000001.1, forward strand.
CGCTACCTTGCCGGCTAGCGCGATCAGCGCGTCCGACACTTCCTGCGGGGCGCAGACACCCGCGACGAATCGATCGGGGCGCAACAGGACCACGGATTGCGAACGCGCACCGAACCAGTCCTTCAGTCGATTGAGTGGATCGCCGATCGCGATCACGCTCTCCGGCACGTCGTCGGTGTGCGCCATTTGCACGTCGGGCTTGGCCAGCACGAAGCGCACGCCCAGTGTCTCGGCAACGGCGCGCGCACGCGCTGTCAGGCCGAACGTCGGGTCGGCCCCCCATCCGAGCACGGCAAAGTGATTGCCGATGACGTCGTCGAGACGTTGAAGCTCGCCGGTCCCGGTGCGGACACTCGGCTGAATGAACAGACGCCCGACCGGCGAGCTGGCAAACGGGTCACGGCCATACACCCGGCGGCCGAGCCACGAATCGCGCTTCTCGCTCATCAGGCCCAGCAGGCGGCCCGGCGCCGAATTGCCCGAGCGCTTCAACAGGCGCGCCAGCCAGCCGCCGGTGGATGTCGAGGGGGGAAGCAACACCACTCCCGCTTCGTAGCGCGGCATCGGCTTGAAACGCATTTCCACGAAGTAGCGCCTGACCGACGGAAACAGGTTGAAGCTGCGCACGAAGGCGTCACGGAAGCGCACGCCGAAGCGCGTGGTCGGTGCAAAGATGTCGCCCGCGACTTCGGAGAGGTGGATCATCGAGCGCGCATGTGGCCGACGCTCGGCGGTGTACGTGTCGAGCAGGCTCGGGAGACTCTGCCCCTTGATCACCATCGCAAGCTTCCAGCCCAGGTTGTTGGCGTCGCGAATGCCGCTGTTGTAGCCCTGCCCCTGCCATACGGGCATGATGTGCGCCGCGTCGCCCGCCAGCAGCACGCGATCCACGCGGAACGTTTCCGCAAGTCGCGCGTTGTGCGTGTAGACCCGCTTGCGGATGTAATCGACCCGGTCCGGATGCGCGACCACCTTGCGAATCAGCGCCGCCATGTTCTCGGGCCTGGAGAGTTCTTCTTCCGTCTCGCCCGGCATGACCATGAATTCGAAGCGGCGAATGCCGTGGGGCAGGGCGGCGGTAACGTATGGGCGCTCGTGATCGCAGTGCAGATAAACGTGAGGCGAGCCTACCGGGTCGTTACGCACGTCGACCACGATCCACTGGTTGGGCTTCGTGCGTCCTTCGAACGGCACCTGAAGCAGGCGACGAATCATGCTGTTGCCGCCGTCGGCGCCGACAACGTAACGTGCGCGAATCGTACGGACTTCGCCATCGCTCGTTCGCGTGCTCAGCGTCACCCCCCGAGCGTCCTGCGCGAGCGCCTCGACGCCGTGCCCGAAACGCACGTCCACATGCGCGAAGCGCTCGAGCCCCTCGAACAGCACCCGATCGGCGAGCGGTTGAATGAACGCGTTGCGGCGCGACCAGCCGAATTCGTCGGTACGCGGCTCGATCGACGCGAAGCAGTGACCATCGCTCGTGACAAACCGCATCCAGTGATCGGGGGTCGTATGCGGAAGCAGAGCGTCGGCAAGGCCGACGGCCTGGAATACACGCAAGGCCTCGTCGTCCAGACCGATGGCGCGCGGGTAATCGATGAGTTGATCCAGCTTTTCCAGGATCGTGACGCGCACGCCTTGCAAGCCGAGAATATTCGCGATCATCAGCCCAACCGGGCCGGCTCCGACGATGGCCACGTCCGTCGTGATGTCGGCACTGGTGTCAGCCACGGCACTGGCGGCTTTGTCGAATGTACTCATGTGTCTCGCTCCTTTTTTGAGCGCGAGCGCGCCCCGCACGCCGGTCTGGCGCGTTCGAATGGCGTGCTGCGTTCGTTGATTCCGTCGCGGCTCGTGTCGTCCGCTAATCGTTGGGCCGGGGTCGGTCGTCGAGCGAGGCGTCTTCGACGACACTCGCTCACACCGAAAAGAAGGTGTCTCCGCTAGCGCTCTGATTTTTCGATGAGTCTAGGCAGGTCGCGAAAAGCGCTCAACAATTTCGTCGAAATGTGCATAGAATGCACATCATTGATTTTAAACACGATTTCATGAGCAAATATCCGAACGTGCGCGGGCTATCGCGCGGCCTGCTGGTACTGCGGGCGCTCAACGCGATGGCGCGGGGACGCGCGACGCCGCAGCAGTTGAGCGAAGCGACGGGACTTCACCGCACCACCGTGCGAAGACTGCTGGAGACATTGCTGGAAGACGGATTCGTGCGACGCAGCACCTCCGACGATACCTTCCGACTGGCGCTCGCGGTGCGCTCGCTCAGCGAGGGCTTCACGGACGACGAACGCATCGCGACCGTCGCACCGCCGATCATGGGGAAGTTGATGCAGCGTGTGGTGTGGCCCTCCGATCTGACCACTCCCGACGGCGACGCCATGATCATCCGCGAGACGACACATCGTTTCAGCCCGTTGTCGTTTCACCGCGCCATGGTCGGGCGGCGCCTGCCGATGCTGTTCACAGCTGCCGGGCGGGCATACTTCGGCATGTGCCCGGAGGCGGAGCGCGAGGACATTCTCGATTTGCTGCGAACGGGCGCGGGCGGGGAGTTGCAGCAGCGGTTTGCCGGCGACGACGCGTTCATCCGCAATCTCGTGCGACAGACGCGCGAGAACGGCTTCGGCTCGAATCATGGCGACTGGCTCGACCAGCGCAAGATCGGCGCGGTAGCGGTCGCCATTGTGTCGGAGGGACGTGTGCTGGCGAGTCTTAACGTGATCTATCTCGATCAGGCTGTGAGCCCGGCCGAGGCCGTGCGGCGGTTCGTGCCGCCGCTGCAGGAGGCGGCGGCGGAGATGGCGGAAGCCGTGGCGCCGGCCGCCCCGGTGCATGCGGCGTCCGCTGACGATTAAGCGCCACCGCTCGCCGTGGCTTGGGCCTGGACGTCGATCAATTCACGCCAGCCCGGACGACGGCCCTTCTCGTCGGGCACGCCAGGCGCTGAAGATGAAAACGCCGGCTGAGGCGTTCGCGTTAGCCGCTTGACCCGTGCTGGCTCCGCTGGGTCATTGCACCTCAGCGGAACAGCCAGCCGGCGACCGCCTTCGTGTAGCGCGGCATCACCACGTAGACCATCAGCAACACGATCACCGCGGAACCGGCCATCCGGGCGACGATCGACTCGCCGGGGAAGGGCCACAAGGCGAATACCGGCCCGAGCAGCCAAGGCACCAGGACCGACAAGGGAAAGATTGCAGACCACGTCACCAACCACTGCTTCCATGGCGTGGCGGGCTTGTGCGCAGGAGGCTCGAACCAGAATTCCAGTCCCGTGCGGATCTGGTAGCGATCCCCCTTCGGCAAAAAAGGCTGCATACGCTTCAGGAATTCGCGGCGTTCGGCAGACTCCATCCAGCGCGTGAGGTTTTCAAAGCCGTCAAAACGAATGATCACCACATAGGTGTGCTGCTGACCGAGGGGCCGGATCACATCGGTGGAAAGATAGCCCTCGAAGCGCTCGCAAGTCTTTCGGATGTCGGCGAGCCATTGCTCGTAGCGATGCGTCGCTTCGGGAATGATCTCGTGGGTAATGATGCTCGTGACGATGTCGCTGGGCTCGCGGGTCATGATAGGTAACGCGCAGGGCGTGATGGGGAGAACGCCATCATCAAATCACAGTCCAGCGGGCTCACCAATAGCACAAAGGTGTGCCGCGCCCGACGCGCGTGAGATAGACGTGCACATCGCGAGCCGTGAACGGCTGATTGACGCCCAATCGGGGGGAAGCGCATTCTAGCGAATCGTCCGAGGCGGGCAGCCCGGGCGGTTAATACCAAGTGACGATGGCGGCGCCGGCACAGAGCCATTAGTCTTTCTTGTGATCGGCCGTCAGGCGTTGTAGCACAACACCCGACGCCCTCCAGCACCGTCGGCACCTCGCGTCGCAGATGGCCGGCGAGCGGTGCCGACACACTTGGTGCGGCCGCCACGGTGGCGGCCCGCGGTGCAAATGCAGCCCACGCCGGTTTCAACCCGAAGTTGCCCTCGCTATTCCGCCATTCCTTCCTCGGAGCGCAGACGATGAATACGATCACCACCCAAGACGGCACGCAAATTTTCTATAAAGACTGGGGGAGCGGCAAACCCGTGGTCTTCTCGCACGGCTGGCCGCTCAATGCCGACGCCTGGGACGCGCAGATGCTTTTCCTGGTGCAGCACGGTTGTCGTGTCATCGCGCACGACCGTCGGGGGCATGGGCGTTCCAGCCAGTCGGCGCATGGCAACGATATGGATACCTACGCAGACGACTTGGCGTCGCTGCTGGACTCGCTCGACATTCAGGGCGCTACGCTGGTGGGTCACTCGACCGGTGGTGGCGAAGTCGCGCACTACATCGGCCGGCACGGCACCCAGCGCGTCGCACGCGCGGTACTGATCGGCGCGGTGCCGCCGATCATGGCCAAGTCGGCCGCCTATCCGAACGGCTTGCCGCTTGAGGTGTTCGACAACATCCGCAAGAGCGTGGCAGACAATCGCTCGCAGTTCTACAAGGACCTTGCGGTGCCGTTCTTTGGTTTCAACCGTCCGGATGCCAAGGTGTCGCAAGGCACCGTCGACGCGTTCTGGGCGCAGGGCATGACCGGCAGCATTCTGGGCCAGTATCTGTGCGTCAAGGAATTCTCGGAAGTCGACTACACGGAAGATCTGAAGAAAATGACGATCCCGACGCTGATCCTGCACGGCGACGACGACCAGATCGTCCCGATCGGCCATGCCGCCGAGCTGTCGGTCAAGATCGCCCCCAACGCCAAGCTCAAGGTGTACAAGGGGGCTTCCCACGGCATGTGCGTGATCAACGCCGATCAGGTCAACGCCGACCTGCTGGCCTTCATCAACCCGTGAGCTTGCTGGGCGTTCTGATCAGCGTGTGTTAACCGAGGTGCTCTATGGCTCCCCTCCCGCCGTCGCCGGATATTTCATCTGCCGTTGCTCGCAAGACGTGTTCGCTACCGAGTTGGATCTACTGGCTCGCGCTGTTGCTATTGTGCAGCGCTTACCTGCAAGGCGGCATCGACAAGGCGATGGATTTCCCGGGCGCCATCGCCGAGATGCGGCACTTCGGTTTGTCGCCGGCCGCGCCGATGGCACTGGCCGTTATCGTGCTTGAAATCGGCGCGTCACTGTTGATCCTGACGGGCCGGTGGCGGTGGTTGGGGGCGTTGGCGTTGGCCGGATTTACGCTGGCAGCGTCGTGTCTCGCCAACCGGTTCTGGGCCGCGCCTCCCGAGGCGCGGCTGATGCTTGCCAACGGCTTTTTCGAGCATCTCGGACTGGTGGGCGGATTCGTCGCCGTCGCTTGGTATGACCTGAGCGCAAACGTTTGCCGAGGATCGTGATGACACGCTTTCGCTCGTCTCATTTGACGTGAGGCGTCTCGTCGGGGGAGCGGGTAAGGTGATCCCGGTGCCCGAGCAAGGCGAACGCCGTATCCTGATGCCGTTCATGCGGTCGTTACGAGGTCGCCGCCCCGACGAGATGTGTCCTATGAGCGCAGGCGCGCCAGCTTATCGGCCACCACCGCCCGCACCACCGGCACCGCCACCCACCCCACCGCCAACCCCGCCGCCCATGCCGCCGCCCATGCCGCCGCCCATGCCGCCGCCCATGCCGCCGCCCATGCCACCGCCCATGCCACCTCGGCCGCCGGTACCGCTGCCGCGCGCCGGAGGCATATCCGGCAGCGTCACGCCGCGCTCGCGCGCGCGCTCCTGCATCTGGCGGTGATGTTCCAGTCTCAGGGCCTCACGCTCGCGCACCGTCTTGGCGGCACGCATCTTGGCGCGATACTCGTTACGCTCGCTCGGCGTCATCAACTGGCTGCCGTAGATGGTGTCTCGCGACTGCGTTTGTGTCCGGTCTCGGGTTCTGTCTTGAAGCAGGTCTTTGTCTTTCAGACGGTCTCTGTCCTGAAGCTGATCCTTGTCCCGCAACTGGTCTTTTGTCTGGTCCTGAGCTACGGCGACTCCCACGGTTCCGCCCAGTAGCAAGGCGAGGGTTGAGGACAAGGCCAACGAGGCAATCAATTTGCGCGATTTCATGGTGTTCTCCAATCGTTGTATGCAGGGCAATTCCTGCCGGGTTACGAAACTACCAATGCGATTGCGACGAGCGACGGCTTTCCAACCACGTCTGATGCTCCTGAACGTGATAGCCGCTCACCCCTCTGCGCTTGCGCGACGGCCGCAATGGCATGCGCGCATATCGATACGACGGCCATTATTTCGTCGGCCAGACGTGGCATGCTTACTTCCTCGGCGCGGACGTCGCGGCGAGCGCCATTCGTTGTTGCTCTGCAATCTGGGCAATCTGGTCCGCCTGTGTGTCGTTCATCCTGGCGCACAGAAGGAATCCGATTTTCATGACGGCTCCGGCGGTGACCGGTGCCTTGGCCACCAGGCCCAGCAACGTGCCGGCCAGTTCCGGATTCGGTGCGGGCTTGATCAGTTCGCTTTGCAGGTTGCCCATCAAATATGGCGCGGCGATCTTGCCGCTGGCGGCCAGCGCCGGATCGACCTCGCCGCGCGCCGTGTTCAAGCGCAACAGATTGCTGCCACTGAATTGCTGCGCGGCTGTCATACCCAGCGATACGCCTTGGCAGCGCGGCGAACTGTCGAGCGAATTGCGCACGTTGACCGCCGGACCACCCCCCGGGCCCGGTATGAAGTCGGACGTGTCACCGGTCGTCGGGGTGGTTGTCTCGGTTCCCGGGTCGGGCGGCGTCAATGGATCATCCGGGTTGGACCACCCGCCCCAGTAACGCAGGCGCGTGCGGCCCACGTCCTCCAGGCGGGCCGCTCCACTGCCGTAGCGGCCGACCCCCTCGGGCACCTGCCCATTGCCACGTATGCCGCTGCCGCCGCCGAAGCGCTCAGCACCTGGCGAGGGATGAGATGTGGCGCCCTGGTGTTGGCCGCTTTCGTGACCCTCGTGTCCGTAGCGCGTGCCATGGCCTTTTTCCACGGTCCCCCCGGTTTCCCCGCCTGCATCATGTCCGCCACCGCCACGCCCACTGCCGCCGCCGTTATGGCCACTGGCACCGCCGCCGCTGTCATGCCCTCCGCTGCTGCCGCCACTGTCGTGGCCGCCACCTCCGCCGGCGTCTTGCGCGTTGGCGAGCCCGATCACAACAGAGACGATTGGCGTGCCAATGCGCTCCGGCGCGAGCAGAGATGTGCCGATTGACGCCATGGCAAGCATGGCGACCCGGACCTTATGTTTCATGATGGCGCCCATATCTCGTGGCTCGAACGTTCAATGGCGAATGACGCGACCAACTGCGCGCGGCGGCGATCAGCCATGCGCTTCCGCAATCGCTGCGCGCACTGCTTCTGCAATGGCACCCAGTTCGGCATCCGATACACCAGTGGGTAGCGTCAGCGTCATGATCTTGTTGATGGCGTCGACAGTTGCGGTACTGACCGGCAATGTCTTGTCGGAAGCCGTGCCAATGAACACCGCAGCAAGAAGGAGCGCACGGGTCGCCGACGTGCTTGCGTCGTAAGTTCCCGAACTGCTGACGATCTGACCGGTGGTCAGCAGATTTTTATAGAGCGCCAGGTTTTGTAGTGGCGAGTCGACCATGACAACCGACGTATCGGTGAACGTCTGCTTGACTAACGTTTGCAGCGCCGCGACTTTCTGATCCATGGTGAGCGCGGCGTTGTCTGCGATCGCCAGAACCTGGTTATAGAACGCCGGTTGCATGCTGGAGAGCGCATCGGCCAGCGAGCGGTCAAGCACATGAGACGGCGCGCGGGCTACGTTCAGGCGACCCAGTTCAAGATCCGAAGGAATGCCTTCCTGCGCCCAAGCCGGTTTGCCTCCTTGAGTGCCCGGGGCTGGCTTGGAGCCTCCGCCGCCGTACTTCGGCCCTTTCGCATCGCTGTCGGCGCTCGGGCCGCCTTGGCCGGAACCGCTTGAACCCGCATCAGTTGATGAGCCGCGCTTGCCCTTGTTGCCGCGCTCGGCGCTTGGCCCGCCCGCGCCCTTCGGTGTGCCGCTCTGAGCATGCGCGGATGAGATTGGCGCCAGTGACGCCAGCCAATTCGGGGCGGTGCTGCTGACACTCATGACCATGCCGAGCGACGCTGCGGTGGCAATGGCGATTCTGGTCATGGATAGGGGTTTGGTGGACATGAATTTCCTCTCGTTGCATGGATATGGAAGTGCGCCGATTAACGTGATCAGGGCCGAATGCACTCGTGTCGACCTGTATTGCTCGACTACATTTTTGCAGCTTGCACGCTGCGGATATTGATGCGCATCAAGGGCATTGCATGCAGCCGAGCGGCGCGGATGGCGTTTGTCTGAGGCAACCCGAAGTCCGATGCGCAGCGTCGCATTTATGCGGCAGCGTGCCGGCGGATTCGGTGCCGGCGACGCATAATTCGCAGGGGTGGATCAGTGCGAAAAGGGGATGACCACGCGGGCCATCACCGTGTACTGATTGAAATTCTCGGTCGGGACGCTTGAATTGAGTCGTCGTGCGGTCACGCTCAGGTCGAGCAATAGATTCCGATGAAAGCGGTAGCTCATCCCCAATGTGGCGCCGTAGTAGTCGTCGCTGCGGGGAATGCCTTTATAAGCGACGTGGGACAGCGAGCCGGTGCCCCTGACGGTCAGTTTTTCCGTCAAGCGTTGCTCGACGCCGAGCGATGCGTAAGTGTTCAAGTAGCTCGACGACACCAGCAACACGCTGGGCGACGGTGTTGACGTGACGGTGGTTTCCTCGACCGTTCGGTCGAGATAGGCCGACACAGTGGTGCGATCGGTCGGTACCCATTGCAGCGCGGCGCCTACCACGGGCGCGGTGACGTCGACGAATCGCGGATCTCGATAATCCTGTCGCAGCCACCCGGCGAATGCATCGAGTTTCAATACGCGAGGAATGTTCCATCGGACGCCGGCCAGATAGCGCATCCCGGTCGAGTCGCGCTCATAGCCGAGATCGTCGACCGAGCTGTTGTAGTACCGGTTGTCGAAGGCGATCTGAACGTAGGGCTCGATGCGTGGCGTGACCTCGTATCCGACGCGCACGCCGCCGGTGTACTGCCAGCGGTCGCGGTCGCTATTGTTGATGATGTTGACGGCGCCGCTGCTGGTGAGGAAGTTGACGTTGTTATAAGTGAGCTGCTGTGCCGTACCCGCCACGCGCACCGAGACCCGACCGAACTGATGAAACACACCGCCATACAGGCGCAATTGATGGTATTGGGTGGGTGTCAAACCGTTCCGCGCCGAGGGCGACTCGCGGTCTTCGTGCTCTTGCGAGAAATGCACGCCACCGTAGACGTTGGTATTCGCGCTGAAGTCGTAGCGGCCTTCAGTGCTTAAATGGAAATCGTTCGAATTCTCCGACGTGTAGGTCGAGTAGCGTGTACTGTCCAAAGACGCGTGAAAATCCAATTCATGCTTGGCCCAGTTCGATTCGGCCCGGATCGCCGGAGAGAAGATCCAGGCCCGGTCGCTCAGGCGAGTGTCGTTCGGCGAAAAGTAGACATTACTGTCATACATCCACGAGGTGGCGAGCTCTGGATAGATCAGGAACGATCCGAGCGAGAACGGTGCGCCAGTGGCGCTCGCCGGGCTGGCCGGTGTGGGGATGCGATCCGGGGCCTTGCCCGGAACAGCGTTATCGCTGGGTGCTTGCGGTGGCAGGCTGGGCACCTGAGCCGCGGGCGATGGCGGTTCGCCGGTGGGCGATTGCGCCACTTTGTCCTGGGCAAGCACCGGGGATGACCACACCAGAGCCGTGGCAATCAGGGACAGCAGATTGCTGTGCCGCAAGCGTAGCCGCGCCGGCGCCTCGGCTCGCCGCATGACACCGTCGTGCCTTAATGGCTTGCCAGCCCTCGTTCTTGCTCGCCCAAATTGCATGTTCGCCTCTCTGAACCCATGTTATGGTCATGTGCGCTATCCAGCATGCGCATGTCGAATCCGACTCTTGGTCGAGCATAACCATGGCTTTGGCGAGGGACTTTGACATTATTCAAATAGTTTTGACATATTCATGCGTGTTGCGTAATGGCCTCAATCGTCGTTCTCCGCTGGATTGTGGGTACCCAATGCACTGATGCAGACGCATACGCGCGGGATGGCCCCCTGCCCAGCGGGGGCCCATCAACGACATTCATTGTGCCGTCTGCCGCAGCGACTTCGTTGCTTGCCTGACCCACATCCGGTCAAGCGCCCAGACCGCGAGCATCGTCGCGCCCATCAGCGGAAACACGACGCCCAGCACGACCAGGGACACGATCCAGCCACGCATGGGAACGCGCATCGGCATTCGCGTGGGTGCGCCCAGCGAGCGAGACGGGCGGCGTATCCACCACATCGCGGCGCCTGTGGCTGCCATGGCGAAGAGCCCCATCGAGATCAGCGCGCATAGCCATTGATTTGCGGCGCCGAAGTATCGGCCCATGTGCAGCGACGTGCCATATGAGATCGCCTGCGCGACGCCGCCATAGGCGTCGTAATCGATGTCGCGCAGCACCGTGCCGCTGTACTGGTCGATGTGCAGGGTGCGTTCGTCGCGCGGATCAGGCGGGAAGTAAGAAACGGTGTAGACGCCATCGGCGCGCGACGGAACGACCAGGCTGTATCCGGTGCTCACGCCCTTGCTCGCCGCGATTTCCATCACACGATCGATGGGCAGCGCACCCTGAGCGTCAAGTTGAGCGATCGTCAGCCCGTTCTTGGCGCCACCGCCACCGTGGGCGGCATGTTCGTCGGCGGCGCTTGCGCCGCCGGCTTGAGACGAGGCGCCCATGCCTTGCATTCCGATCATCTCCGGATCGCCGTGATCGCCGTGCATGGCGACCATCTCGAGCGCTGGCACCTTCGAATTGGGCACCGTCGTGTCGCCCACGGCCCACGGCATTTGAGCGATCGGTAGATCATCCATCTTTGTCGGCATGCGCGAGCGTACCGGTGCTTCGCCCCACGCGCCGGCAGGATAGCCCATGCCCGCTTGCGTCGCGATGGCCTTGAACTGCTTGCCCCACGAGCCCGACCAAGGCAACCCGGTGAGCACAAACGCCAGTCCGCCCGCCGCGAGCCAAAGGCCCGCGACGCCATGCAGATTGCGCAGCAGAGGCCGGCCACGCAACTGAAGTCGCGGTTTAAGCGCACCCGCCCATGTCGCGCTGCCGCGCGGCCACCACAGCGCCACGCCAGTCGCCAGCATGACCAGTGTCCAGCAACCGGCCAGCTCCATGAGCAACTCCCCCGGTTTGCCGAGCATCATCGCGCGATGCAACTGGCGCACTTGCTTCATCAGCCGATGCTCGACACTGAGCGTGCCTAGCACCTCGCCCGAATACGGGTTGACGTACACACTCTCGCGCTCGCCGCCGGGTAGGCGGAAAATGAATTCCGCGCTTCGCGCCGGGTCGCGATTCACCTCGACCGAACTGATCGTGGCGCCTCGCGGCAGCGATGCCGCAGCACGTTTCATGAGCGTTTGCTCAGTCAGGCGAGGTGCCTGCGACGCGGCAACGACCATACGGTCGTGATACAGCCACGGTTCAATCTGTGGTTGAAAGACGTAGATCGTTCCCGTGACGGCCAACACCATGAGCCAGGGCATGACGAACAGCCCGGCATAGAAGTGCCAGCGCCACAGCGTGCGATAGCGCCTGGCGGCCTGATTGGGCGGCACGTCGCGCATCGGCGTGAAAGATTTCCCCATGATTCGTGATCTCCTTGGCCTGCGATTCAGATGGCGAACTTGCCTTCGATGAAGAAGGTGCGGCCAGCGTAAGGGTGATAAACGAAGTAGCGCGTGTCGAACAGGTTGTCCACGCCGATGCCGATCTGCGTGCGTGCAGTCGGTTTGTAGGTGAACTTCGCATCGACGACGGTATAGGTGCTCGTGCCGCCAAACGTGTTCGGATTGTTGTCGCTATTGGTCAGCGTGTTGTACTGACGGCCCGAGTAACGAATCGCGCCGGTCACTGCCGTCTTCGCATTGAAGCGGTAGGTCGCCACCAGATTCGCGCGCCACAGCGGAATCCGATAGAAGTACTTGCCAACTGACGCTGGATTATTCGTATTCGCCATGATCTTCGACTGCGTGTACGTCAGGCCGGCGGCGATGTCGAGGCCTTGAAAGAGGACGTCCTGACCGTCGAAAGCCGTATCGATACCGCGCGAGCGAACCTTGTCGATGTTCTGGAAGTTCGTGACGTTGGGGAACACGGTCGTATTTGTCTGACTGAAGATCGTGTTTTTCACGTCGTCCTGGAACAGCGAAACGCGCACCTTGCCGACCTCCAGTTGCCACTCGGCGCTCAACTCCTTCGCGAGATCGTCTTCTGGGCGCAGTCCCGGGTTGTTGTTGACGATGTTCGTGCCGGTGATCGAGCCCTGGAAGAGCTCGGAGACGGTCGGGAACCGGTAGGCGCGTGCGATGGATGCGCGCAGCGTCAGGTCTTGCGTCGCCGCGAACGCTAGCGACAGCTTCGGCGAAAAGTGGCTGTCGGACGATCCCGCATACGGCACCGTCAGGCGGCCGAGCGTGCGTGCCCCAGAATAGGCGCGCCAATCTTCGTAACGCAGACCTGTGGTCAGTTTCCAGCGCGGCAGGAACTGCCATGTGTCCTGGGCATACAGTGCCTGCGTGAGCGTATTGCCGCCGAACGCATTGGCGAGCGACGTATCGTTTCCGTTGACCCATGCCGACGTGTTGAACGTGCGGTTATCGAGGAAATACGTGTCGAAGTGATAACCGAACGCCAGCCAATGTGCGCCCGCCCCGACCTGGGCGGGCGTATAGGTGCTGCGCAGGTCAATCGACTTCCAGCCGGTACCGTCGCCATACGTGACCGTCCCCGGTCCGTTGCCGGGCGCTCCGGTGCTGGCCGTGCGGGCCTCGCTTTGCGAAATATCGAAGTACGACGCGATGGCTTCCCAATTCCAGCCGGATTTGTGGCGTGTTTTGAGCGACAGGCCGTAAAGCAGGTTCTCGCTCACGCCCTGACTCGGCGCAAAAGCCGATGCCGGAATGACATATTGGTAGCCATTGATGTTGACCGTCCCTGAATACACCGGATTGCCGTTCGCATCGCGCAGGAACGTGCTTGTCTGGCTGTTGTAGTTCTGGTGCCAGTAACCGAAGCTAAAACCGCCTTGCAGCGTCGGGGTGAAATCGTAGGTGGCCTTGAGCTTGAGCTGGTCTTGCGTCACACGCTCGATGCCTTCTCCGTTCACGCCCATCACCACACCCGGCACGCCGTTCTGGTCGCGATAGGAATACGCGCCGCTCACGACCTTGGCGCTTGCCGTGGCAGGCGTGGTCGATTGCGTCGCCGTGTAGAACTGGAGCGGTTGTCCCGTGTTCTCCATGTGGTCGACGCCCACCAGCAGCGACAGGTTGCCGAACTTGTCGCCAACGCTCGCACTCACGTTGCTGCCGTTGAAGCTTCGATTCACACCGAACAGATTGAAGTGCTGCGTGAACCCTTGGATCTTCGCGTCCGTGACGAATTTGTCGGGCATGCGGGTGCTGACGAGAACGGTCGCGCCGATCGAGTTGCCGGGATACAACGCCGAAAACGGGCCGTAGATCACATCGACCTGATCGATTTCCTCGGAGAACACCATCGACCAGCGCGGCGCGAACGTCCATGTATTGCCCAGGAAGTTGCTGAGCAGCAAACCGTCGGCATAGACGAGACCCCGCGCGGTCTGCGAATTGCTCGTGCCACGCACGGCGATCGTCGAATTCAGATCGCCGATGAAGCGGCGGCGCACGGCCATACCGGGGACGTAACGCAATGCATCTTCGGTCGTCTCGACATTCTGATATTGCAGTTGGTCTGCGGTTACCGTCGCACTTGACGACGGCAGATTGGGATCGAGTACGCGCTTGGGCAAGCGCTCTGAGGACGCCGTCACGGACGTCGGTGCGAGTTCGACCGCAGAAGCGGTCGGGGTTTGATCGTTGTTATCGGCGGCGTGGGCGATGACCGGCAACACGGCGGCCAGCGCGAGCGCCAGCGGCGTCTTGGGCGCAAAGGGAGAGAGCATGGATTTTCCTGACTGCGATGAGCGAATGACGACCGGCAGGCCAATGCATTGCAATGGCTTGCCGGGCAAGAAAAGGCGTCAATCAGGAACGGTGCGGCGGGGCCCGGGCGGGCGGAATGTAGGCGAGCGGACGGGGTTGCGGCGCGACGGTCGACGCCGGACCGGCCCGGGCGATCCAGACAAACGACACCGCACTGGCGTGCGGCGGCATGACCAGCGGCGGGTGGTTCGCGAGCAACGAGCAATAGCCGCAGGCGTCACCGTGCCCGCCATGATCGGCGGCTGGTGCGTGATGCGTGTCCGCGTGCGAATCGTCGTGCGCGATGGGTGGCACGACCGACTGCGTCAATCCGTCTGCGGTACAAAAGGCCGCATCGATCTGCGAAACGCTCGCGCGGTGCGCGGCCAGCCATTGGCTCACGATCGGCACGCAAAGCGCCAGGCACATGGCAGTCAAGCCAAGCCATGCGCTGAAACGTTTGCGTGAGCGAGTGAGCATCGTTGTGAAAGGCCGATTTTCGGTCCGCCGGGATGGCCGAATCTGGAATTTGCCCGGATCGTATCACGAATGCGTCGCATTCGCTAAAAGGTGGGCTTCCGATATATCGAACGCCGCTTCGCCACTTGTCCGCCATCGACACCGAAAGTGGCGACGACGAATTTCATGATGTCTTGCGTCGCTTGCGTGTGGGCGTGGCGGGCGCCAGCCGGACTTCATCCTCTGCCAGTCTCTCCGCCAACGCGTCGCGCATCAACGCGACTGGGCGAGCAAGTCGGCTCGGCAACGCGCCGTGCACGAGCCAGACGTTGAGCCCGCTTCGGAACTCAGGCACGTCGAGGACTTGCAGCGCCTTGGCATGCACGCTGCGTGCAATCACTTCGGGGGGGGCCAGTCCTACGCCGAGGCCTCGCGCGACCAGCGACAACTGCAACTCCGAGCCGAACGCTTCCACCGCGACGTTGAACGGCAATCCGGCCATCGCCATCGCCCTGCCAAGTTCCGAGCGCATGCCGCAGCCATCCTGATTCAGTACCCACGGATGATTCGCAAGATCAGCGAGCGTCGCCGGCTTGTCGGCCAGCCCGAAGGCGCTGGGCGCGACGACCACCATGGACTTGCGCGAGAGAAGCGTCGACGTCACACCTTCGGGCAACGCCACGCTCTCCGGCAGTAGCACGACGGCGGCATCCACCTTTGCCTGCTCGAGACTTTGCAACAGTCCCGGCGACCATGCCGCCGTTACGCGAAGCGTCAGCTTCGGGAAGGTGTTGCGCAGAAAGTCGATGGGTTGTTCCAGCGCAAGCTCGGAGAGAAATGGCGGCACGCCGATGCGGAATTCGCCCGACGGCTCCGTATCGGGCGAGGCAACGGCTTTCAAGTCGTCTACCGCGCGTAACACCGTGCGGGCCAATCCGTACACCTCGCGTCCGGCAGGCGTCGGTTTTAGCGGCTTGCTTTGCCGGTCAAGCAACTCGATGCCCAGCGTCTTCTCCAGATTCTGGACGCGCCGTGTGAGACCGGGTTGCGTGAGGAAGAGCTTCTCCGACGCCCGTGCCATCGATTCGCTTTCAACCACGGCGACGAAAGCCTGCAAGTCATGTGTGTTCAAAACAAACTCGCATAATTAATATAAACATAATTCAATTGTGGCATAACGAACCTGTTCCTACAATCTGCCGAACCGTCACGCCCTGTGACCTTCAGTCATTCATCGGAATCGAAACATGACTCAGCCGGCTACCCCCTGTTCGCGCGATGCCGTCGTCGCGCCCATGCCACCATCGCCAGAGACGCCTGCGACGTTGACCACGCCGTTGACAGTATTTTTCGCCGCCGCGGTCGGCATCGTCATCGTGAATCTGTCGGCAGCGCAACCGCTGACGGGGCCTGTCGGTCGCGCGCTGAAGCTGCCCACGGAGCTTGCCGGTCTGATCGCAATGCTGCCGCAGCTCGGCTACGCGGCGGGTTTGCTACTGCTCGTGCCGCTGTGCGATCTGGTCGAAAATCGCAGGCTCATCTTTCGGACGCTCGCCTGCTGCGCCGTGTTTCTTGCGCTCGCCTCGTTCGCGCATTCGAGGGGCGTGTTCCTCGTGTCGGTGTTCCTGGCGGGCGCGACGTCCAGCGTGATCCAGATGCTCGTGCCGATGGCTGCGTCGATGGCCCCTGAGAGCCGTCGAGGGCGGGCCATCGGAAACGTGATGAGCGGCTTGATGCTGGGCATCCTGCTGTCGCGTCCGCTCGCCAGTCTGATCGCCGGCGCGTGGGGCTGGCGCACGTTTTACGGCGTTGCGGCGTTGGCCAACGCGTTGCTTGCGATCTTGCTGTACGCCCGGTTACCGAATCGCAAACCACAGGCCGGGGCACGGTATCCGGCATTGCTTCGCTCGCTCTGGACGCTTTTGCGCACAGAGCCGGTGCTGCAACGGCGCGCCATGCAGGCGGCGCTCGCGCTCGGCGCATTCAGCGCGTTCTGGACGGCCATCGCACTCCTGCTCGCGCAACCGCCATTTTCGCTTGGAATGCAGGGCATAGCGGTCTTCGCACTGGCTGGCGCCACGGGCGCCATCGTGACACCGCTCGCCGGATATCTGGGTGATCGGGGGCAGGGTCGCACGACGCAGGTCGTCGCCCATCTCGCGATGATTGTCGCCGTGCTGATGCTTGGCGTTGCGGGCGCCGGATGGGGCGGGTTCTCGCCAGCGATGCACCCGGGCCTGGCGCTTGCGCTCCTGGTTGCCGGCGCCGCAACGCTCGACGCCGGCGTCATCACGGACCAGACGCTCGGACGGCGCGCCATCAACCTTATCAATCCGTCGGCGCGCGGCCGGTTGAACGCACTCTTCGTCGGGATCTTCTTCGTCGGCGGCGCGTTTGGCGCGGTGCTCTCGGGGGCCGCGTGGGCGTGGGACGGGTGGCGGGGCGTGTGCGTCGTCGCGCTGGGATTCACGGGCGCGTTGTTCGTCCTCGGCTGCGTGGACCGTGCGGCGGGTCATCACTGATGTGTGACGATGGTTGTGCGCGGAGAGGCGTCCACCGGGCATTCTGAACACCGCCGGCATCGTCGGCACCGCCGCCACGACGAGAAGTCGCACAGTGTCAGGCACCGCCGTCAGCCACATCGATGGCGGCCCGGGCGGTAACGCCAAATTTCCGCGTCAACCTCCGGTTGACACCCATGCTAGGCCAGCCGATGATGCAAAACCGTCGTCATCGGCGGCTCCCGGCTTCGGGCAAGCCCGTCCTACCGGCTCCTGAACTATGTCGCCGGACATGCGCGACCGTTTCGTCATACTTGATTTCGAAGCCATTACCGACGAAAGTGCAACTTGTCTCGTCACCCGTCGTTATGAACCGCTGCAAGGCGCGGCGCTGGCGTTTCTGGAGACGTTCTGGCGCGTGGCGCGGGAGTTGGCCGCCTCGTCCGACGGTCCGACCCGCCGGATCTTCAGCATGGTGGACGCGGCGGGTGAGGCCGGGCGCGGTGCCGGCTCCCATGTGAGCGCACGGCAAACCCTTACCCAATACGGCTGATCGACGATGGCAGCGGTTGCGGACGAACGCGATGCCCATGCGTTCAATTTCGTCAACCCTCCCATAACTGTCTGGGGGACGCTGATGGGACGGTTGCCCTTTAAAGTCCGTAGCTACGGTGAGATGACATCGAATTTTGCGGCGCTGGGCAGCCCAAATGCCACAATCGGCATGCGCACAGTCCTTCGCGGGAAGGACGAATCGGGTCATCTGGAAATCCGTCGCTCAATTCAAGCCGCGCGATCGTCCAGGCTCGAATCCCAGGCATCGTGCTTGAGCGCAGGTATCAGACATCATCCCGTCGTAGATTGCGCTATTGACGCGTACGTGCGACATCGGTCACCGCCCCGGGGGGGGAACTGCGGCCAACGTACCACCACGAACTTTCCCGTTTGACGGTTTCGCCGTCCGGCGGGGAGACTCCGAAGATTGATCAGTGCGTGCGACGCGTGATACGGTCGAACGCAAATCATTGATTGCACACACGCTAATGGCATCGAAGGGACAAGCATTCGCGGCGGAGGCACGGAATTTCCGCGGCGTTTTGGGGAATCGGGGAAGTCGTAATGTGTTCGGCCGTTGGTTGCGCCGTACGCGCGGCATGGTCACCGGTTCGCTGCGGTCGTTCGTCATGCTCACGACGGTGATCCCGGCCGGCATGGCCCTGGCCGCAGCGCCATCGGTAACGCCGACAATGCCCGCCCCGGCGGCCATGGCGCCGTTGTCGTCCGCCGTGCCCGACATCGCGCTTTACTACGGTCGCGACCTGCCGGTCGACGCGCTGCAGTCCTTCGATTGGGTCGTCATCGACCCGACACAAACTTCGGCGCCCGACGCATCGCTCACCCCGCATACCACTTGGTTCGCCCGCCTGGACGCTCGCGACACCGTGCAAACGCCAGAGGCGTTCGTCGACGCGCGCGTCGCGCCGCTCTGGGCGAAAGGCTATCGTAATTTCCTGATCGACGACGGCGCGCCGCTCGTGGCTGATGCCGA
This sequence comes from Pandoraea sp. 64-18, assembly GCF_001899225.1. Classification (NCBI taxonomy): domain Bacteria; kingdom Pseudomonadati; phylum Pseudomonadota; class Betaproteobacteria; order Burkholderiales; family Burkholderiaceae; genus Pandoraea; species Pandoraea sp. 64-18. The sequence continues at coordinate 23,234 of NZ_MKVU01000001.1, forward strand.
TAGCGACGCGCGCATCGCCGCGCGCGTGAAAGCCGTGCGCGCCCGTTATGCCGATGCGCGTCTCGTACTGCGAAACCACTTGAGCCTGGCGTCGTCGCTGGCCCCCGCGCTTGCCGGTGTGCTGGCCGACGGGTTGTTGCATCGATACGACGCTCGGGCGATGATTTTCGTCGACACACCGGCCGACGCGCGACAGTCCGCGCTCGACCAGCTCAAAGCGTTGCGCGAGCAATCTCATCTGCCGACGTTTGCGATGGACTACTGCGCGAGCGCGGATGTGGCCTGCCGTCGCGATACGGCGCGCACGCTCAATCAGACAGGCGTGCGTGCGTTCGTCACCGATCCGGACGTTGAGACGGTCGGTGTCGGCCGCATCGAAGTGATGCCGCGCAAAGTGCTGATGGTGCAGGCGCCGGGCGACGGCGAACCCATCGACCTGACGACCGGCGCGCGCGATATTTCGATGCCGCTGAACTACCTCGGTTACGACGTGCAGTATGTCGACGTGAACAAGGGCCCGATGCCGGCCAATGTACGTACCGACCGCTATGCGGGCATCGTCGTATCCATCGATCGCAATGTGAACAATGCCGGCGCGTGGCGACGCTGGCTGCTGGCCCGAATTCATGACGGCATGCGCGTGGCGGTGATCGGACAGTTCGGTTTCCCGATCGATCAGCAGACGGCTCAGGTGTTGGGCCTCGAGCGCGTGGCGGGCACCGTGCCCGGCTCGGTGGTGCCGAGCGTGGTGAGCAAGGCGCCGATGATGGGCTTCGAGATCATGCCGACGCCCGACGTGCGCGACGCCCTCGGCGTGCGCGTGGGACCGACTGGCCAGCCGCTGCTGCGCCTGCAAGCGGGCACCTACACTTACGACATGGCCGGCATGTTGCCGTGGGGCGGCTATACGCTGAACCCCTATGGGGTGACGTCGCTGGCCGGCATCGGGCAGGAGCGCTGGGCGATTCAGCCGATCGATTTCCTGCGCCAGGCGTTGGCGCTGCCGCAGATGCCGGTGCCCGACGTGACCACCGAGAACGGCCGCCGACTGATGTTCGTGCACGTCGACGGCGACGGCTTCGCCTCGCGCGCGGAATTCCCGGGGGTCGACTACGGTTCGATGGCGCTGTATGAACAGATCTATACGAAGTATCCTGTGCCCACGACGCTGTCGGTGATCGAGGGCGAGGTCGGCGCGAAGGGGCTGTATCCGAAGATTTCGCCGCGTCTAGAAGAGATTGCTCGCAAGATGTTCGCACTGCCGAACGTCGAGATCGGCACGCACACCTTCTCGCACCCGTTTAATCTTGAGCAGATCAACCAGACCACCGGCGAGCGTATCACTGGCAAGGCGAACAAGGAGTGGGGCGGAGACGATGCCTTCTCGCTCGACATCCCCAACTACAAGTTCAACCTCGATCGCGAGATCCAGGGGTCGATCGACTATATCAACGGGCGTCTTGCGCCCCCGGGCAAGAAGGTCGTGGTGCTGCAATGGCCGGGCGATGCGCAGGCCCCCGCGATTGCGATTCGCAAGGCATGGGCCGCGGGCGTGCTGTCGATCAACGGCGGCGACACGATCATCACGAAGACGAACAACAGCTGGACCAACATCGCACCGTACGGCGTAGAAAAGGGCAGCCTGCCGACCGAGTTCCAGGTGTATGCCGCCGTGATGGACGAAAACGTCTACACGAACGACTGGCTCGGGCCCTACTACGGCTACACGCGCGTGCTTGAAACGTTCGCCATGACCGACAAGCCGATTCGCTTCAAGGCAGTGAACCTTTACTACCACATGTACTCGGGCACGAAGGTCGCATCGCTCAATGCGCTCAAGGAGGTCTATAACGCGGTGCTCAAGCAGCCCGTGTTCCCGATCTTCACCACGGAATACATCCGCCGCGTGCTGGACTGGCGTCGCGTGACCGTGGCGCGCGAGGTGGCCGCCGACGGCACCACGCGCTGGCGCGTGCGCAGCGGTGCCGATTTGCGCGAAATGCGCTGGCCGGGCGCGGGTGTGCCGGTCATGGGGACGTCCGATGACGTCGCGGGCTATCTGCCGGGGCCGGGCGGGCTGTACATCCACATGGGGGGCGACACCGCTGAGTTCTCGATCGCCCCGAAGGGCGCTGAGCGCACACCGCACATCGACGAAGCCGCCGGGTTCATCCGCGACTTCCAGCGCACCGGGCGCAACCTGTCGTTCCGCTTTGGCGGCTACTACAAGCCGTTCGTGAGCGTGGCCAATGCCGCCGGTTGTCGCATCAGCGTCGACGGTGTGGCCAAGGGGCGTGCCGATGGCGCGGGTCGCCTTCGCGCCGAGGTCTCCGGCGTTGCCGAGAAGCCGGTCGTCATGCATACCGTGGGGGTCGACTGTGACTGACGCCGCTCGCCCCGATCCCGACAGGATTGCCGACTCAGTGACTGGAAAACCGTTCGACAGGCGCGAACGGCTGAGCGCGCCGTGGCTGACGGTCGCGATCGGCGCAGGCATCGTGCTCGCGCTTGCCGCGGCTCACCCGAGCGACGACGACCAGACGCGCGCGCTCGCCGCGCAACCGCCGAGCGAACTGTCGGTGGCCTATCTCGAAGCGTGGCTGCGCATTGAACCCGGCGCGCCCCGTTATCTCGATCTGCTCGGCCAACAATATCTGGGGCTGGGCCGTTGGGACGACGCGATGGGTGTCGCGAAGACGCTGCGCGGCATGTCCGACGAGCCAGACCGCCGTCGCGGCATTCTGCTCGCGCTGGCGGCCACGGAGCAGCGGGCGTACGAAGTGCCCGCCGACGATCCGCGTCGCGCCGAGCGCATGGCGCGATACGTGGAACTGCTCGACGCAACGTCGCAGTACCAGTGGGACGTGCCGACGCTGCGCATGCTGGCGGAAAAGGCCCGGCTGGCAGGTGCCCAGAATTTGATGCTGCGCGACTACCGCCTGCTGGCGGCCGCCGATGCCAAGAACGCCGCGCAATGGCAGGAGAAGCTGGCGGACGCCGCCTTCGCTCACGCCGCGTATGACGATGCCGCCAATGCCTATTTCGCCGCGCAAGACGCGGCAACCACGCGCGACGATCGCCGTCGCCTGTTCCTCGCGGGCATCCGCGTGCTCGTGTCGGCGAACCAGATTTCGCGCGCATGTGCGGAAGGCGAGAAACGCGTGGGTGAACTGGCCAACGATCCGGTAACCCTGCGATATCTGCTCGATGTCGCTCGTCAGGCGGGCCGCCCGGACCTGATGACGAAATACGCGCGGGCACTCACGCAACTGTCGAGCCTGGTGCCGCCGTCGCGCGGGGCGCATGTGCAGCTCGCCGGCTGGTTGCCGGGGGTGACCGCCGATGGCCGCGGGCTCGACGGCGCCGGTCGTGCGCATCTGCGCTATCTCGATGGCCCGGAAGGCGTGCGCGCACGCGAGCGCATGGACGCGTATCGCATCGTTCGTGTCGCCGATGTGGGCTTGGCCCGTGGCGCGAGTGCGGCGGATGCCGCATCGGACGCATCCACCAAAGCGACGAAGGCGGCGAACGCGGACAAGACGTCCAGGCCGGACGCCCCTGGGAAATTCGATTGGCAAGCCGGTACGGCAGCCGCGACGTCGGCTGCGGGCGGTGCCAATGCCAACAGCGTGACGGCGAACGATTACGACGTGGCCTTCAAGGCGTTTGTCGAAGCGCGTCAGCTCGACGACGCCGAGAGGCTCGCGCAGCAGGCGCTGCAACGCAAGCTCGATCCACTCGTCTGGACGCGCCGTCTCGCGCAGGTCGCGCAATGGAACGGGCATCCCTCGGTCGCGCTCACTTACTGGCGCAAGTACGCCGACGCCACGGGCAACGCCGAAGCGTGGCAGAACGTCTATCAGCTTGCGCCGCAGCTCAATGACGATCAGGCCTATCTCGCGGCACAGATCTTCGAGGCCGAGCGCCAGCCGAGCGATCTCAAGCTCAAGGACGATATCGTCAATACCTACGAACGTCTCGGCCGCCCCGACGAGGCGCTGACGTATCTCAAGCGTCATGCGGTGGGCAATCAGCGCCGCGCGCTGCTGGAGCGCGAGGGCGACGTTGCCCAGCGCGTTGGGCAGGACGCCGAGGCGCTGGCGACGTTCGAGACGCTGCAAAAGGAATTCGGTCCGTCGCCGAACTATGCGCTGCGCATTGCCAGCCTGATGTATCAAAAGGGCCAGGTGAAGCCGGCGCTGGCCGAGCTGCGCAAGGTGCGCGACATCGCCGGAACGCTGCCGGACGACGCGCGCTACTGGCGCACGTACGCCGAAGTGGCGCGCCTGGCGCAAAGCGACGAAGACGCCAACTACGCGTATCCGCGCCTGTTGCGCACGGGCAAGGCCGAGGCGCTCGACCTCAATGCGATGACCTACTTCTATCAGGGGTATCCGCTCGATGCCGGCCGTACGGCCGAAGCGGAATTCCGGCAGAACGATTCGGATCTTGCGCTCCAGTCGGCCATCTACTTCTACACGACGGCCCGCGCCTATGATCGGGTGCAGGCCCTGCTCGACGGTCTCGACGCCGAGCAGCGCGATCGCTTCGCCAAGTCGAGCGAACTGCTCTCCACCCGCGCGACCTATTATCAGCAGATTCAGCGTTGGGACGCGGCGCTGGCCGATCTGCGCGCGGCATCCCGCCTGGACAATGCGGGTGACGAAGTGCGGGTTGCCTACCTGTGGGCGCTGGTCGACTATGGCAGCGACGACGCGCTCGGCATGGCGCTGCATGCCTATCGTCCGCTCGTGGCCGGAAACGCCGAATACTGGGGGGCGTACGGGGCCGGTCTGCTACGCCTGGGCAATGCGCGTGAGGCGTTGACGTACTTGCGCCAACAGGCGTCGCTCTCGGACGACGACCCGCTGTGGATGCTCTCGCTCGCCGACGCAGAAGAGGCGGCCGGCGATGCCCATACCGCGTGGCGCATTCGTCGCGGCGCCTGGCGCGATCTGCAAACGCGTGCCCAGACCGGACAACTGCGCATCGCCCCGCGCCGGCGGCCGGGCGCGGTGGTGCAACGCCTTGCGGCGCAGACCTCGGATAACGACGGCGTGCTCGAAGCGCAAGCCGCGCGTGTCACGCTCGCGCAAGTGTTCTCGAATGGCGACACGTCGCGCCAGTTGTTGGCAAATCTGCTGCGCGATGACCGTCGTTCGGCGGACAGCGCCAAGGTCGGCGACTCGCTGCTGGGCGAATCGGCCGAGCTGGCGCCGCTCAAACCCGCCGGCGACGCGACCGACTCGCCGGCGACGCGCGACCCCGCGTTGCTCTCGCGACAGGCAGTGATCAGCGCGACCACGCGCGACGTCGGACTGGCGTGGGCGCTGTCGGGCGAACACTTCGATCTGGCCCGTGCCTGGCTGGCGCGCGAATACGCGAATCGTCTGCTGCGCCCCGCCGATGCGGAGATTGCCCTCGCGCTCGAGAACAACGACCGCGACAAGATGGCGCAACTGCTCGACCGCCGGCAAGGTCGCATGCCGATCGAAAGCGAGGTCGATGCGAACGAACGGCTCGGACGCTCGACCCAGGCCGAGACGCTCGCATGGCGTGCGGCCGACGGCGCACCGAACAACGACGCCGTGCACACGACATTCACGGACACGATCCTGCGTGATCGATCGAATGCGGGCTTCGATCTCTTTTATTCGCGCCAGGCGCCGCTGAGCTATCTGGAGAGTTCGCTGATCGGCAGTCTCAACCTCACCAGCCGCATCGGTGTGACGGTCGAGGCGATCCAGCGCAATCAGCGAACCATCGACACGTCGCAGCTTGCCTGGGTGCCGGCGCATGACCGGATCTTCAACTTCACCGTACGCGATCGCACCGTGGCGCGGGATCTGGCGCTGACGGTCGGGCATCGCAGCGAGTTGAACAGCTTCTTCACCGGACTTGCGTCGGCCGCATTCAACCGCAATACGCCACTGACCACGACGTTCCAGGCTGGCTATAACCAGTTCACCGATATTGCGCCGAACACGCAGGTCGCCGGAACGCGCGACTTCGGCAGTGTGCAGATGCTGTGGGCCGGCGATGGTCGCTGGTACGGTCAGGCGAACGCCGAGTACGACCGTTTTCATGCGCAGGACCGCACGTACCTCGGACGTGGCTGGCGCTTCGGCGGCGAATTGGGGTACAAGCTGCGCATCGACTACCCGGACCTGAACGTCAGGCTCGTGGCCGAGCGCGGCATTTATACGCCGGGCACGGCCACCATCCCGTCGCTCGCCGTGCTGCTGCCGACCGGCACCGCGCCGGTGGCCTCGGAGTTCATGCCGATCACGACGACCCAGTACGGTGTCATGGCCGGCTTCGGACAGGACTATCAGAACGCTTACCGGCGTGCCTGGCGGCCGTATCTCGACGTGGGCTACATTCATGACAGTCAGCAAGGCTGGGGGCCGCAGGTCAACCTGGGCATGGCGGGGTCGGTGCTCGGCAACGATCACGCTCGCGTGTATTACTCGCACGACATCACCAACGGCACCGGTGTTGCCACGACGCAGGTCGGCATCGCGTACCGGCTGTTCTACTGAAATTTCGCATCCGCAAGGGAGAGCAAGACCATGAAGACAATCGTGAGTAAGCTGTGGCGCCGCCTGGCCGGCGCTGCCGTCCTGACCGCGCTGGTGGCGGGCTGTTCGACGATGAATGTCGGCGACGCGCCGAATCTGCCCAAGACGGCCGCCTGGGCGATTCTGCCGATCGCCAATACGACGGAAACGCCGGATGCCGGCCAGCGCGCCGAGAGCATTGCCCAAAGCATTCTGGTCCAGAACGGCTTTACCGATCTGCATCGCTATGTCGGCGATCCGGATGGCGGCGATTCGCTCGTCGGCGGCAACAACGCACAGGCGCGCATGCGTGCCCTGGAATGGGCGCGCAAGACCGGGGCGAAGTACGCGCTCTCGGGGGCTGTGACCGAATGGCGCTACAAGGTCGGTGTCGATGGTGAACCGGTGGCCGGCGTGACGTTCGATGTCATCGATGTCTCGAACGGCAGCGTCGTATGGAGCGCGACCGGCAGCCGCAGCGGTTGGAGCCGTTCGAGCCTGGCCGGCGTCGGTCAGACGTTGATTCGCAATCTGCTGGCACCGCTGGCGCAACGGTAACGGGCCGCATCGTGAAAACCGCGACTCAACAGGACGCTGCCATCGACGCGAAGCCCGTCGGCCCGGAACAGGTGCGACGCTCGGAGCCGTTCGGCAACGTGAGCACCTATGGCCGACTGATCGCGCCGGCCGTGGCGCGACCGGTAGCGGTCTTCGAGGTGGTCACCGGCATGGCGCTCGCCGTGGCGATTGCCTGGCTGCTGCGACCCGGCGATCCGCTGCTCATCGGGCTGGGCTTTCCATGGATGTGGCTCGTCGCCCTGGTCATGGCGCTGCGCTACGGCGCGCTGCTCGGCGTGGTGGCGGGGCTCGTGCTTGCCGCCGTCTGGTACGGCTTGTATGGCTTGCATGGCGAGCCGTTCCCGGCGATGTTCTTCGTCGGCGGCTTCACGATGATCGTCGTCGGCGGGCACTTCTGCGACATCTGGGGCAACCGCGCGACGCGGGCTCGAGGCATCAACACGTATCTGAACGATCGCCTCGTCGCCATTACGAACAATCACTACCTGCTGCGTGTCTCGCACGAACGGCTCGAGCGCGATTTGCTCACCAAGCCGAGCACCCTGCGCGACGCCATCATGCGATTGCGGGAACTGACGACGTCCAACGAGGCGGGCGCCGCGGCGCAAACGTTGCCCAACGCACAGCCGATGCTCGAGTTTGCCGCGCTGACGTGCCAGATCGAAGTGGCGTCGGTCTTCCCGGTGCACCTCGGGCGGCTGGTGCCCACGGCGGTGGCGTGCGTGGGCGAGGCGTTCACGCCGGTCGAGAGCGATCCGCTCGTGCAGACTTGCCTGCGCGAAGGCACGCTCTCGCATGTGCGCGACGACGTGACGGTCGGCGAGGGCAGTGCGTATATTGTGTGCGCACCGCTCACCGACACGGACGGCAACATCAACGGCATGCTGATCGTGCGCCGCATGTCGTTCCTCGCGCTCAATCACGACAACCTGCAATTGCTGCTGGTGCTGCTGGCCTATTACGCCGACGGCGTGGCACAGCAGGGCGTGGTGGCCAGCGTGCGCGACGAGGTGCCAAGCGTGCCCTACGACTTCGCGCTGGAGTTGGGTCGCCTTGCTCGCATGAAGCGCCAGAGCGGCATCCAGTCCTCGCTCGTGGCGCTCGTATTCCCGCGGGGCGCGAGCGGCGATTCGCTGTTCGAGCAGACCGTGCGTTCGCGCCGGGCACTCGACGCCTTGTGGATTCAATCAGGCCCTCGTCAGCAAATCGCCATCGCCCTGATGCCGATTACCGATGAAAATGGCATCGACGGGTACCTCATCCGCATTGAGAGCGCGCTGCGTCAGCAATACGGGCTGGATTTCCAGACCGGTCACGTGGCAGTGCACTCGGCGAGCGTGGACGAGCGCGCCCCGGGCGAGGGGCTGAGCAAATTGCTGGAGCGCTGCCGCGATCATGCTTAAAAAACTGCTGGCGATCGCGCTCGGTATCCTGGCCCTGCTCGCGCAGGCCCAGGCGGTGCACACGCTTTTCGAACCGGCCTGGCGGATCGACCCGCTCGTGGTCTTCTTTGGATGGCAACTGCTCACGGCAGTGCTCACCGCGACCTTCGTTCGTTCGGTACTGCCGGAGCATTACCACGGGCGTACCGGGGCGTTCTGGCACAGCCTGGCGATCAGCTTGTTCATGCCGGTGGGCGGTTTGCTGCTGTTCCTCGGCGTGATGGCGATCAGCGTGTTGTTCCCCGCGCCGAAAGAGCTCGCCCGCTCCGGGGCGGTTGATCGCCCCGAGTTCGTGACGTATCTGGTCTCGCGCGTCACGCACGGCGCCGGTGCGCGCCTGCGTGCGCGTTTGCGCAACACGCAAGGCACCAGCGAAGACCGCGTGGCCGCACTGGTGTCGGTGCAGGCGCTGCCGTCGCGGGCCACCGGCGAGATCATGCGGGACCTGCTGGCCGATCCGGTGGAAGAGATCCGGTTGCTCGCCTACGGGATTATCGACGGCGTGGAAAAGCAGATCATGCAGCGTATTTTCGACGCGCGCACTCAGCGCGATCGTGCAGAGAATGATGATGATCGTGCCGACGCGAGCCATCGGCTCGCCGAGTTGTACTGGGAGCTGATTTATCAGAACCTCGTGCGCGGCGAGGTGTACCGATTCACGATGGAGCGCGTGGAGCGATTTGCCCGCGAGGCGCTCGCCCATCGCGAGAGCGATGCGGTCATGTGGTACCTGCTGGGCCGTTGCGCGCTGATGCGTCACGATCCGGAGCAAGCGGAACAGTGTCTGCTGCGTGCCGAGTACCATCAATTTCCGGCGGACCGACTCGTGCCCTGGCTTGCCGAAGTCGCGTTCCTCAAACATCAATACGCACGGGTCGGGCAGATGCTCGCCGGCCTCGGGAATGGCACGGCCACCCCGATGCTGCAGCCCGTCATGCGTTTCTGGACCCGCTAATGCGTACCAACGAACGTCGCGCTGACTCGGCCGATATCGCTTTGCTGCTCGAAGGCACCTTCCCGTATGTGCGGGGCGGCGTGTCGTCGTGGGTGGATCAAATGATCCGCGCATTCCCGGATCTGACGTTTGCCGTCGTGTTCATCGGCAGCCGTCGCGAAGACTACGGCGACATGGTCTATCCGCTGTACGACAACATCGTGCATTTCGAGGCGCATTATCTGTACGAATTCGAGGCGCCCGCGCCGATGCGTGCCGCCGAAGGCGACGCGCAGGCGTTCGAGAAGATGGAGAAGATGCATGACATGCTGCGCCGGCGCGACGACCTGCAAGGCATCGGCAAGCTGATTCACGACGTGATTCCGATGCTCGCCGAAGACGGCGAGATCAGCGAGGCCAATTTTCTGCACAGCCGGCGCTCGTGGGACATGATCACCGATCGCTACAAGAAGTACTGCCTGGATCCGTCGTTCACGGACTATTTCTGGACGATCCGGATCATGCACAAGCCGCTGTGGCAACTCGCGCGCATTTGCGACCAGTTGATCCCGGCCAAGGTGTACCACACCGTTTCCACGGGGTACGCGGGCTTCCTGGGCGCGTTGCTGCGCTTCAAGCACCAGCGTCCGCTGCTGGTCTCGGAGCATGGCATTTACACCAAGGAGCGCAAGATCGATCTGCTGCAGAGCCAGTGGATTCGCGACAACCGGGGGCTGTTCGAGCGCGACATCTCGCAGGTCGGTTATTTCCAGAACCTGTGGGTGCGCTTCTTCGAAGCGATGGGACGCGTGTGCTACGAGGCGGCCGACGAGATCACCGCGCTCTTCGAGGGCAATCGTCTGCGCCAGATCGCCGACGGCGCGCCCGAGTACAAGACCCGCAACACGCCCAATGGCATCTCGGTGGCGCAGTTCGCGCCGTTGCGCGAGCAGCGTCCGGCCGACATCCCGCCGGTGGTGGCGCTGATCGGCCGGGTGGTGCCCATCAAGGACATCAAGACGTTCATTCGGGCGATCTTCATCGCCAGTCGCCACATGCCGGGACTGCAGGGGTGGGTGGTCGGCCCCGAGGAAGAAGATCCGGCCTACGCGCAGGAGTGTCGTGACATTGCGGCGAGCCTGGGGTTGGAAGACAGCCTTCGGTTCATGGGCTTTCAGAAGGTATCCGACATCCTGCCGCAGGTCGGCGTCATGGCGCTGTCGTCGATTTCCGAAGCGTTGCCGCTGGTGGTGCTGGAGGCCTACGCGGCCGGCGTGCCCGTGGTGACGACCGACGTCGGTTCGTGCCGCCAACTGGTCGAAGGCCTGGGCGATGAGGATCGCGCCCTCGGACCTGCCGGCAAGGTCGTGCAGATCGCCAACCCGGAGCAATTCGCCCAGGCGCTGCTCGACGTGCTCGAGCCCACCACCTGGCATGCGGCCCAGCGCGCGGCGATCGCGCGCGTCGAACGCTATTACACGATCACCCAGATGCAGGACGCCTATCGCAGTTTGTACGAGACACTGCTGGCGCGTCCCGCCGCCGGGGTGGTTGCGGGAGACCACTGATGGCCGGTATTGGCTTTGAACTTCGCAAGATTCTCCGGCGCGACACGCTGACCAGCACGCTGGCGGCCTATGGCTACGCCGGGGTCATCAGCGCGGGCCCGCTGATTCTCTCGATTCTCGGTATTCTGCTCATCGGCCTGATGAGCCTCGCCGTCGTGCAACCGCCGGGCCTCATCGTGCAGTTCCAGGTGTCGGTGACGTATCTGATCGCGTTCAGCCTCATCGTCACGGGCATACTTCAACTCTCGTTCACACGCTTTCTGAGCGACCGGCTGTTCGAGCGGCGTCCCGATCTGGTGCTGCCGAACTACAACGCGGTCGCATTGGTAACGACGGTTGGCACGGGCATCATCGGCCTCATCCTCGCGCTGACCGTGTTCCGCGGTCAGTCCACGGGCTATCGGTTGTTGATGCTCACGGGCTTCGTGATCGTGAGCAATATCTGGATCGGCGTGTTGTTTCTCACGAGCGTGAAGCAATACCGTGCCGTGCTGGCGATCTTCTTCGTCGGCTACACCGTGACGGTGGTGAGTGCGGTGCTGCTCAACCGATACGGGCTCGAAGGGCTGCTCGGCGGTTTCGTCATCGGTCACCTGATCCTGCTGCTCGGCATGGTCTGCCTGATTCACCGCAATTACCGCACGGACGAATATCTGCTTTGGCAGGTCTTTGCGCGTCGCTTCTCGTATCCGTCGTTGATGTTCGTGGGTTTGCTGTTCAATCTGGGCATCTGGCTCGACAAGCTGATGTTCTGGTTCTATCCGGTAACCGGGCAGGACGTGATCGGCCCGCTGCGCGCGTCGGTGATCTACGATCTGCCGGTGTTTCTCTCGTACCTGTGCGTGATTCCGGGTATGGCGGTGTTTCTGCTGCGTATCGAGACGGATTTCGTCGAGTACTACGATCAGTTCTTCAACGCGGTGCGTACCGGCGGAACGCTCAAGTACATCGAGGAATCGCGCGACATGATGGTGCGCTCGGTCCGCACCGGTCTGTACGAAATCCTGAAGATCCAGGCGGTCGTTACGCTGCTGATCTTCGCGTTCGGCGACAAGCTGTTGCGGCTGATCGGCATTTCGGTGCTGTACCTGCCGCTGCTGCACATCGACGTCATTTCCGCGAGCCTGCAAGTGCTTTTCCTCGGGATTCTGAACATCTTCTTTTATCTGGACCGGCGTGGCACGGTGCTGGCGCTCACCGCCGCGATGGTCGTCGCCAACGGCCTGTTTACGTGGGTCACGCTGATGCTCGGACCGAATGCGTACGGCTACGGTTTCGCGCTGGCGCTGCTGGTCGTCGTGATGGTGGCGATGCAGTTGCTCGATCGCCGGCTCGACGCGCTCGAATATGAAACCTACATGCTGCAACAGCAGCGCTGACACTGATACTGCCGCTGCCGATCGCCATGTCCGACAACACGACGCAACCGCACGCCACTTGGTGGCGCCGCCCACTGGCTCGATTCATGGGCGGGGTGGTGGGGGTCTTTGCCGGCTTCTTCCTCAACACCGCATCGGCGCAGCCGCCTGTCTTCGGGCGCATTGCGTTTTTCTATGGCGCGACGCTCGACCCGAAGGCGCTCGCCGGCTACGATCAGGTGGTGATCGAGCCCGACAACGGCTTCGTGCCGAAGGCCGTCGACCCGGCCACCGAGCCGAAGGGCCGGCGCTGGATCGCTTACGTCAGCGTGGGCGAAGTCTTGTCCACGCGCGACTACTACGCCGCGATCCCGAAAGCCTGGCGAATTGGCCGCAATGGCGACTGGAAATCGGAAGTGATTGATCAGGCCGCCCCGGGCTGGCCGCAGTTTTTCGTGGAGAAGGTCATCGCGCCGTTATGGGCCAAGGGCTATCGTGGCTTTTTCCTCGACACGCTCGATTCATATGAACTGGTCGCCAAGACCGATGCCGAGCGTGCGCGTCAGCAAGCCGGGCTGGTCGCGGTCATCAAGCGAATTCGGCGCCGTTTCCCGCGCGCCGAACTGATTCTGAATCGCGGTTTCGTGCTGATGCCCGAAGTACACGGCGACGTGGCGGCCGTGGCGTTCGAATCGCTCTATCGCGGTTGGGACGAGGGGAATCAGCGCTACGTGGCGGTGCCGGAAGACGATCGCGCGTGGCTGCTTGCGCGGGCGCGCGAAGTGCGCGAGCGCTACGACCTGCCGGTGATCTCGATCGATTACTGCGCCCCCGCGGATACCGAGTGCGCCAGGCAAGCCGTCGCGCAGATTCGTGCGCAGGGCCTCATTCCTTACGTGGGCGACGGTCACCTCATGCAAGTCAATCCCGCCGCGGCGCAGGACTGACGCAGCGCACCTGGCGAGACAACGAAGAAGGCGGAAGACAATCCCGGCGAGCCGTCATCACAACGCCGGACATCAGACAGTTCAACACGCAGACGAACGCAACCGGCCATTCGGGCGGCGGCGGCGTGCTGCGCTCATCCAATTGATTGTTGAGGGGAAGTCATGTGTGGAATCGTGGGCGGCGTGGCACGCCGTGACGTGGTACCGGTGCTGGTCGAAGGACTGCGCCGTCTCGAATATCGTGGCTATGATTCGTGCGGCGTGGCCGTACTCGACGCAGCACATCAGCTCACACGCGTGCGCAGCGTGTCGCGCGTGGCGCAACTCCAGGCGCAACTGGCCGACGCGGCCATGGGCGCGGGACTGGGCATCGCGCACACGCGGTGGGCGACGCACGGCGCGCCGGCGACCGAGAACGCGCATCCGATCTTCTCGCGCGAACGGATCGGGCTGGTGCACAACGGCATCATCGAGAACCATGAGGCGCTGCGCGACGCGCTGCGGGCCAAGGGCTACGAGTTCACGAGCCAGACCGACACCGAAGTCATCGCCCACCTGGTCGATGCGCATTTCGCGGCGAACGACGGCGGCACGCTCGTGCATGCCGTGCGCTCGGCCATTGCGCAATTGCGGGGCGCATATGCCATCGCCGTCATCAGCAAGGACGAACCGGAGTGCATGGTGTGCGCGCGTCAAGGTTCGCCGCTCGTGATCGGCTTTGCGGCGGATGGGCATTTCCTCGCTTCCGACGCCATGGCGCTCGCCGGTCACTGCGACCGGTTCATGTATCTCGAGGAAGGCGACGTGGCGTTGCTCTCACCAGCGCGCGTGTCGGTGCTAGACGCGCAGGGCGTAGAGGTCGAGCGTTCGGTACGCGCGATGGCGGCGTACCAGTCCGAAGTCTCACTGGGGCCGTATCAGCATTACATGCAGAAGGAGATCTTCGAGCAGCCGCGGGCGATTGCGGACACGATTGCCGATATCACCGAATTTTCTCCGGCCTTGTTCGGCGAAGGCGCCGCCGACGTCTTGCCGCAGGTGAACGGTGTGCTGATTCTCGCTTGCGGCACCAGCTACTACGCGGGGCTCACCGCCAAATACTGGCTTGAAGCGCTCGCCGGCATTCCCACGCAGGTCGAGATCGCGAGCGAGTACCGCTATCGCGAGTCGGTGCCGAATCCGCAAGCGCTCGTCGTGACCATCTCGCAGTCGGGAGAGACCGCCGACACGCTTGCCGCGCTCAAGCACGCCCAGGGCCTGGGACATGAGCGCACGCTGGCGATCTGCAACGTGGCGACCAGCGCGCTCGTGCGGCAGACGGCGATGTCGTTCATCACGCGCGCGGGCACGGAAATCGGCGTGGCGTCCACCAAGGCGTTCACCACGCAACTCGTGTCGCTGTTCATGCTGGCCGTCACGCTCGGTGTCGAGCGCAAGCGCATCGATGCGACCGAGGCGGCGCGCCACCTCGCGCAGTTACGTCATTTGCCGGCGGCACTCACGAGTGTGCTCGCGCTCGAGCCGCAGCTCATCGCCTGGGCGGCACAATTTGCCGACGTGCCGAGCGCGCTGTTCCTCGGGCGAGGGCTGCACTATCCGATCGCCCTCGAAGGGGCGCTCAAGCTCAAGGAGATTTCGTACATCCACGCCGAGGCGTATCCTGCTGGGGAACTCAAGCACGGCCCGCTCGCGCTGGTCAGCGAGCAGATGCCGGTGGTGACCGTCGCCCCGAACGACGTGCTGGTGGAGAAGCTCAAGTCGAACATGCAGGAAGTGCGCGCGCGTGGCGGCGAACTCTACGTGCTGGCCGACGGCGATATGCGCATTGCCAGCGCCGAGGGTATTCGTGTCATCCGCATGCCCGAGCATTACGGTGAGCTGTCGCCGGTGCTCCACGTGGTGCCTCTGCAATTGCTGGCTTATCATACGGCGTGTGCCCGGGGCGCCGACGTCGACAAGCCCCGCAATCTGGCGAAATCGGTGACCGTCGAATAGCCAACGGATGAGATGCCTCAAGGGCAAAGCATGAATACACTCGGAACCATTCTCGTGACCGGCGGTGCCGGTTACATCGGCTCGCATACCTGTGTCGAGCTGCTCGCGCACGGCTATGACGTGGTCATTCTCGACAATCTGGTCAACAGCCATCGAGAGGCGGTGCGGCGCATCGGTGAAATTGCCGGGCGCGCCCCGGTCTTTATCGAGGGCGACGCGTGCTCGAAGCCCGTGCTCGACGACCTGTTCACGCGCTTTGGCATTACCGGCGCCATTCACTTCGCCGCGCTCAAGGCGGTGGGGGAGTCGGTCGAAATGCCGCTCGCCTACTATCGCAACAACATCGACAGCCTGCTCACGCTGGTCGAGACCATGCAGTCGCATGGCGTCAAGGATCTCGTGTTCAGCTCGTCGGCGACCGTGTACGGCAATCCGGCCACGGTACCCATCGACGAATCGTTCCCGCTGTCGGCGACGAATCCCTACGGTCAGACCAAGCTCATGGCCGAGACGATCCTGAACGACGTGGCCAAGGCGGACCCGAGCTGGCGTATCGCGCTGTTGCGTTACTTCAATCCGGTGGGCGCACACGAGAGCGGGCGCATCGGCGAGGATCCCTCAGGTGTGCCGAACAACCTGATGCCGTTCGTGGCGCAAGTGGCGGTCGGCAAGCTCCAGCGCCTGCGGGTGTTCGGCGGCGACTGGCCGACGCCGGACGGCACGGGCATGCGCGACTACATTCACGTGGTCGATCTCGCGCGCGGGCACCTGGCCGCACTCGATGCGCTCAAGCAACGCGATGGCGGCTTCACGGTCAACCTGGGCACCGGACACGGTTACACCGTGCTGCAGGTTGTGAGGGCGTTCGAAGCCGCGAGCGGCCGGCCGGTGCCGTACGAGATCGTCGAGCGGCGCGCCGGGGACATCGGTAGCTGCTATGCGGCGACCGCCATGGCGCGCGATCTCATCGGCTGGGAAGCCGAATACGGTATCGATCGTATGTGCGCCGATCACTGGCGCTGGCAGATGCAGAACCCGAACGGCTACCGTTGAGCCTGGTGTTTTGTTTTGGTCGGTCGGCGTGTCGAGCACGGGGACGGATTCGCGGGTTCGATGCGCCGGTACGCTTCACGCAACGCTGCGGGCACGGCGAGCAACGCCTTGCCGCCGCGCGATGGCCTACGGCAGATTCTCGCGAAAGATCACCTGGCTGCGATTCGCCTCGATGCCGGCGGACAGATCGCGTTTCTCGCGCAGATTCGCGAAGATGCGCACGCAGTTCATGATGGCGCTTTGCGGGCTTTGCGTGATGACGGCATCCATCGATCCGTCGATCAGCAGTGCGCGGGTATCCGGCGTCAGACCGTGCCCGATGAAGACCACCTTGTGTTGCATTCCCGCTTCCTTTAGCGCCTGCCCAACGCCTTCCGAACCGCCGCCGATGTTGTAGATTGCCGCGAGATCCGGATGCTGTTCGAGCAGCGCCCGCGTCTGCCGGTAGTTGACCGCTTCGTCGTCGTAGCCTTCGCGAAGCCCGACGACCTGCATCTGCGGGTATTGCTCTGAGAAGAGCTGCAGAAACCCCGCCTCGCGTTCAACGTGCGCCTTGTAGCTGAGCGAGCCCGCGATGAGCGCCACCTTCGCGTGCCGCTTCGCGCCGACGAAGCGCGCGATCAGATACGCCGCCGTTCGCCCGGCCGAGCCATTGTCCAACCCCACGTAGGCGATGCGCCGCGAGTGCGACAGGTCGGACACCAACGTCACGGCCGCCACGCCCTCGTCGGCCAGCGTGTCCACTGCCTCGCGCACCTTGGGATGCTCCAGCGGCATGAACGCCACCCCGTTGCACCCGCGTCCGCGCCTCAGCAATGCGGCTGACAGGGCGTCCGGATCGAACCCCTGGATGAACTGGACGCGACAGTTCACGTGATACGGCGCCCATTGGTTTTGCGAGCACTGCACCCATTCGCCCAGCATGCGAAGGAACTTGCTGCTGCGACCGGGCAGAACGAACAGCACCTGCGTGGGAGGTACCGCCCGAACGGCTTCCAGTGCCGGCTCGGGCAGGTATTGCAGTTCACCGGCCGCATGCAGCACACGCTGCACGGTCGTCTGCCGCACGCCCTCGCGGCGATGCAGCACGCGATCGACCGTTGCCGTGGAAACGCCCGCCAGACGTGCGATGTCGGCCAGATTTGGCATGTTTCGTCTCATTCGCTTCCCCCCTCAATGTGATGTGCGGCGGCGGCCTCGCTTCACGTGCCGTCGCGTCGACGATCACAGCATACTTCATCAAAACACATCAAATCGCATCACGATTCCGAGTTGGTCGATTATGGCGTTGCGACCTATCGTACGTCTTCAAGACATCCACGAACGTACCGCCAGGCCGGTACGCGAATGCACAGGAGACATTGTGATGGCAGCAGTCGGTGAGTCGGCGCCGCGTCGGTTGGCGGGACGCGTGGCGTTGGTGTTCGGCGCGGGATCGGTCGGCGACGGGTGGGGCAATGGCAAGGCGGCCGCCGTGGCCTATGCTCGCAGCGGCGCCAAGGTGGTGGCCGTGGACCGCGCGCAGGGCGCGGCCGACGTCACATGCCGTGTCATCGCCGACGAAGGCAACGACGCCGTTGCGCTGGCCGCCGACGTGACCCGCTGGGACGACGTGCAGCGTGCCGTGGCGGCCGCCATCGAGACCTACGGCCGCGTCGACATCCTGCACAACAACGTTGGCATTACCTCCCAGGGCGGGCCCGTGGAAACCACCGAGGACGTCTGGGATCGCGTGATGACGGTCAACGTCAAGAGCATGTTCCTCACGTGCAAGGCCGTGCTGCCGCTCATGGAAGCCCAGGGCAGCGGCGCGATCGTGAACATCGGCGCGCTCGGCGGCGTGCGCTGGACCGGCTATGCGTATTGCGCCTACGCCGCATCGAAGGGCGCGGTGAATTCGCTCACGCAGAGCGTGGCGTTGCAGTACGCGGCCAAGGGCATCCGGGCGAACTGCATTCTGCCGGGCGTGATGGACACGCCGCACATCTATCAACAAATTTCCGGCTTTTACCCGAGCGCGCAGGCGATGGTGGAGGCGCGCAACCGTCTGTCCCCGACCGGTCGCATGGGGGATGGTTGGGATGTGGCGAATGCGGCCGTATTTCTGGCGTCGGACGAGGCGCGCTACATCAACGGCGTGGAATTGCTCGTCGACGGCGGCATGCACGTTCGCTGCAACTGACGCCACGCCGCCGGGCGGATCAATCGGCGAGCGGGGTGTCGGGATTTCGCGCCGTCGCGCTGACCGCCGCGCCGACGCTTGTGTAAAAACCATAAATCAGGAGACATGCGGATGACCGATTCAACTTCTCAGGGCCGACGCAACATTTTGCGTGCGCTTTCCGCCTTGCCCGCACTGGGTGTCGCGGGCGTTGCCGGTGTGACGGGCGCGCTGCCGCGCATGGCGCGTGCCGCGGCGCCGGCATACGTGTTCAAGTACGGCAACAATCTGCCGGTCAGCCATCCGCTGAACGTGCGGGCGCAGGAGGTCGCGGCGCGCATCGCTTCGGAGAGCAAGGGGCGCATGGAACTGCGCATCTTCCCGAACAATCAGCTCGGTGGCGACACCGACATGCTCGCGCAAGTGCGCAACGGCGGTATTGACATTTTCAACGCCGGCACGATGGTGATTGCGACGCTCGCGCCGATCAGTGCCATTACGGCGGTCGGCTTTGCGTTCTCCAACTACGATCAGGTGTGGCACGCGGTCGACGGCAAGCTCGGCAACAGCATTCGCGAGACCTTCGCGAAGACGGGGCTCTACACCTTTGAGAAGATGTGGGACAACGGCTTCCGTCAGATCACGAGCGGCAACAAGCCCATCACGAAGGCGACCGATCTTGCCGGCATGAAGATTCGTGTGCCGGTGAGCCCGATGGGCATTTCGCTGTTCAAGTCGCTGCAGGCGTCGCCGACGAGCCTTCAGTTCAGCGAGGTCTACTCAGCACTGCAGACGCATGTTGTCGACGCGCAGGAGAACCCGCTCGCCATTGTGGAGACGGCGAAGCTCTACGAAGTGCAGAAGTTCTGCTCGGTCACGAACCATAGCTGGGACGGCTATCACCTCGTCGTGAATGGCCGTTCGTGGCGCGCGCTGCCGGACGACCTCAAGGTCATCGCCGCGCGGGCCTTCAACGAGGCGGCGATCCAGCAGCGCGAAGACGTCTACAAGCTCAACACGGGCCTGCAGAACGCGCTCTCGAGCAAGGGACTCGCGTTCAATGCCGCCGCGCCGGAGACGTTCCGCGCCCAGTTGCAGAAGTCGGGCTACTACGCCGAGTGGAAGAAGAAATTCGGCCCGGAAGCCTGGGCGCTTCTCGAAGCGACGGCCGGCAAGGTGGCCTGAGATGACCCCCCGTCCTGCGCATTCCCCGCACGGCGCACCCGCCGGGGACTCGCTGCCGGCGAGCGGTGCCGCCGACCTGCCGTTGCATGGCTGGCGGGCGTTCGTCGGCAGCCTCGATCGCGCCATCGGTTGGCTCACGGAGATTCCCGCAGCACTGCTCGTGCTCGCGGACATCCTCGTGATGCTCGCTGGGGTCGTCGCCCGCTATGTGTTCCATGCCCCGCTGGTCTGGGGCGACGAGCTCGCCGGTATCCTGTTTCTCTGGATGTCGATGCTTGGCGCCGTGGTCGCGTTGCGGCGCGGCGAGCATATGCGCATGACAGCGTTCGTCGGCAAGGCATCGCCGTCGACGCGGGCATTCCTCGACGTGCTGGCGATCGCCGCCGCGCTCGCGTTCCTGCTGCTCATTGTGCATCCGGCGTACGAGTACGCGTCGGAAGAGGCGTTCGTGATCACGCCCGCGATGGAGATCAGCAACGTCTGGCGCGCGGCGGCGTTGCCGGTCGGCGTGGCCTTGATGCTCGTGGTGAGCGTATTGCGACTGCTGCGCACCGCGCCCGCCGCGCGGGTGATCCAGGCCGTAGCGCTGGTGGGCGTGGTGTGCGTCGGCTTCTGGCTGCTCGGACCGGTGCTGGCGCCGCTCGGGCGCTGGAATCTGGTCATCTTCTTCGCGGGTGTCGTCGGGGCGTGCGTGTTCGCGGGCGTGCCGATCGCGTTCTCGTTCGCCCTGGCGACCTTCGGCTTTCTCGCGCTGACGACGCACACGCCGATGGTCGTGCTCGTGGGCCGGATGGACGAAGGCATGTCGCACCTGATCCTGCTGGCGGTGCCGCTGTTCGTCTTCCTCGGGTTGCTGATCGAGATGACGGGCATGGCGCGGGCGATGGTGCAGTTTCTCGCAAGCCTGCTCGGTCATGTGCGTGGCGGCCTGAGCTATGTGCTCATCGGCGGGATGTACCTGGTGTCGGGCATCTCCGGCTCCAAGGCGGCCGATATGGCGGCCATCGCGCCCGTGCTGTTGCCCGAGATGAAGAAGCGTGGGGCGGATCCCGGGGATCTCGTGGCGTTGCTCTCGACGACGGGCGCACAGACCGAGACCATTCCGCCCTCGATCGTGCTGATCACCATCGGGTCGGTGACCGGGGTGTCGATTTCGGCGCTGTTCACCGGGGGCTTGCTGCCGGGCGTGGTGCTCGGCATTGCGCTGTGCAGCGTGGTGTGGTGGCGTTATCGCCATGAGGATCTGTCCGGGGTGGAGAAGGCCAGGAAGGGCGACGTGTGGCGCGCCTTCGTGTACGCGTTGCCGGCGGTGGCGCTGCCGTTCGTGATTCGTGCGGCGGTCGTCGAGGGCATTGCGACGGCCACCGAGGTGTCGACCATCGGCATCGCTTATTCGGTCGTGGCGGGCTTGCTGCTCTATCGCAGGTTCGACACGCGGCGGCTGCTGCCTATGCTGATCGAGACGGCCGCCTTGTCGGGCGCGATCATCTTCATCATTGGTGCGGCGACCGGCATGGCGTGGGGACTCACGCAATCGGGCTTCGCGCAGGACTTCGCGGCCGCGATGGAACGCGTGCCCGGTGGAAGTGCGGGTTTCATCGTGGTGTCCATCGTCGCGTTCATCGTGCTGGGCAGCGTGCTCGAGGGCATTCCGGCCATCGTGCTGTTCGGGCCGCTGATGTTCCCAATCGCCCGCGCGGTGGGCGTGCACGAGGTGCATTACGCGATGATCGTGGTGCTCTCGATGGGCCTGGGCCTGTTCGCACCGCCCTTCGGCGTGGGGTACTACGCCGCCTGTGCCATCGGCAAGGTCGATCCCGCGAAGGGCATGCGGGCGATCTGGGGCTATCTCGCGGCGCTCATCGTCGGTTTGATCTGCGTGGCTGCGATTCCCTGGATCTCGATCGGCTTCCTTCATTGACGAAGCCGCCGACACCGGCGACACCGACGACACCACGGCGCGGCAAGTGCCCCATGCGGTGGTATGCATCGCCACATTCAAGGATGGCGGCGGGCGCGATCGATTCGCCTCGCGTGGCGCCGCCCATCCGTACCTTACGCAACAGACGATTACAGAGAAGACCATGAGCAGATTCTTCGGCGAGATACGCCAGGTGGCATACCTTGTGCCGGACATCGAGGCGGCAATGACCTATTGGTCGAACGTGCTCGGTGTCGGGCCGTGGTACTACAACCCCAAGGTGCCGATCCGCAACTACACCTACCGCGGCGAGCGCTTCGAACCGCACAACGCCGTGGCGCTGGCGAACGCGGGCGGGTTGCAGATCGAATTGCTGCAGATCCGCAACGACGTGCCGTCGATGTACCGCGACTTCCTCAACGCCGGGCGCAGCGGCGCGCAGCACGTGGCGTACTGGACCGAGGACTTCGACGCCGATCTGGCGCGCGCGCGTGACGCGGGGTTCGAAGTCTGCATGAGCGGCGAGGTGGGCGAGAACGGCCGCTTCGTTTATTTCGAGGATCGCAGTGCCGACCCCGGCTGTCATCCCGGGACGACCATCGAGTTGTCCGAAGTCGCCGGCCCGAAGGGCAAGCTCTTCACGATGATTCGCGAGGCTGCGGCCGCCTGGGACGGCACCGATCCCGTGCGCGCCTTTCCGGACCTCACGACGCTATGAGCGCGACCCTGTCTGCCACCTATCTGATCGAGACGCCGCTCGATCCGCGCAAGGTCGCCGAAGTCATGGCCGGCGAGCAGTCCTGCGGCACATTTACCCGCGTGGTCGGCGAGACCGATGCACTGCGTGAGCGCGCGCGTGCCGTGGTCGAAGCGGTCGACCTCGCAGGCGACGTGGCGCACCCGTCGTTGCCGAATGCCTTTCTCGAGCGCAAGGGCATCCGTGGCCCGTGGCATCGGGCCCGTGTTCGGATAGCGTTTCCGTATGACAACGTCGGCGTCAATCTGCCAACGCTCGCGGCCACGCTTGCGGGCAATCTGTATGACCTTGGCGAAGTGACGGGCATGCGGCTGGAGCGCATTGCGTTGCCGGCGAGCTACCGACAGCAGTTCGACTTTCCGCGCTATGGCATCGCAGGTACGCGCGAGGCGACGGGCGTGCGCGAAGGCGCGCTGGTCGGCACGATCCTCAAGCCGAACGTCGGCATGAGCGCCGCGGAAACGGCGGCGCTGGTCGCGCGGCTGTGCGCGGCGGGCGTCGACTTCATCAAGGATGACGAAGTGTGTGCCAACCCCGTGCACGCGCCGCTCGCCCAGCGTGTGCCCGCGGTGATGGCCGCCGTGCGCGAGCATCGGGCGCGCACCGGCAAGCAGGTGATGGTGGCTTTCAACATCACCGACGAAACGGATGCAATGCGACGCCATGCCGATCTCGTGACGCGCGAAGGCGGCAATTGCGTCATGGTGAGCCTGAACTGGTGCGGATTCTCTGCCGTGCAGACGCTGCGCCGTCACACCGATCTGGCAATCCACGCGCATCGAAACGGCTACGGTGCGATGTCGCGCGATCCGATGCTGGGGATGGGCTTTCAGGCCTATCAAACGCTCTGGCGATTGGCCGGTGTCGATCACATGCATGTGCATGGCCTGCAAGGCAAGTTCGCGCAGGGCGACGAGGAGGTGATCGAGTCGGCGCACGACTGCTATGCGCCGCTGGCCGTCGATGCTGCCGAGCAGGACATCGCGCGGGACCAGGTGATGCCGGCGTTCTCGTCGGGGCAATGGGCCGGCACGGTGCCGGCGACCTGGCGCGCCGTCGGCCGCGACGATCTGCTCTTCATGGCGGGTGGCGGGATTCTGGCGCATCCCGATGGCCCGGCGGCGGGGGTGCAGAGTCTACGGGACGCATGGGCGGCGGTGCGTGCCGGCCAGTCGCTTGAAGCGGCGTCTCGCGATGCGCCCGCGCTGGCGGCCGCGTTGCGATTTTTCGGCCATTGACCGGTGCTGCCATGCCTATCGAATCTCCGGCGGATATGACGCATCGCCCCCAACTGCTTTATTACGGCGATGACTTCACCGGTGCGACGGATACCCTGGCGAGCGCGGCACGCGCGGGCTTGCGCAGCATTCTGCTGTTCGCGCCCCCGGACGCGGCGCGTCTCGCAACGCTCGGGCCACTCGATTGCCTGGGAATCGCCGGCGTGTCACGCTCGCTCGCGCCAGCCCGCATGCGTGAAGAGCTGGCGCCGATTGCGGCGCTGGCGCGGCACTTGCAACCCACGGTGCTGCATTACAAGACCTGCTCGACGTTCGATAGCGCGCCGGAGGTCGGAAGCATTGGCGAGGCCGTGAGTGCGTTGTCGTCGTCGATGCCGAGCCCATGGGTCGCGATCGTCGGGGGACAGCCCAATCTTGGCCGCTATTGCCTCTTCGGCAATCTCTTCGCTGCGGCTGGCGCGGGCGGTGAGGTCATGCGCATCGACCGGCATCCGACGATGAGCCGTCATCCGGTGACGCCGATGCATGAAGCCGATCTGCGGCGTCATCTGGCGCAGCAGGGCCTGAGCGATATCGGCCTCGTGCCTTGGACATGCTACGACACTCCGCCGGGGGACGACGTTGGGGCGACCGCTTCGACGAATGCGGTGTCGGCGCGTGTCGACGCGTTGCGGGCCGAGGGGGTGGTCAACGTGCTCTGGGACGTGGCCCGGCAGGGCGACTTGCCGCAGATCGGCGCGCAGCTCTGGGGCGCGGCGCGGCGCTCACCGCTGCTGGCCGTAGGGCCGAGCAGCGTGACGCAGGCGCTGGCGAGCGCGATGTCGCGAAGCGGCGAGGCGGTGGATGACGATGTCCCGGCGGCGAAGGGTCCAGTGCTGGTGCTGGCGGGAAGCCTGTCGCCGGTGACGGCGGCCCAGGTGACGGCCGCTGTGTCGTTCGAGGTCGTGCGCCTCGACGCCGCACGACTGATCGAGCCGGATGGACGCTACTGCCGCGAGGCCGCCGCGCAACTGGCCACGCACCTTCGCGCCGGACGCCACACGCTCGCCTGCACCGTGCCGTTCACCGACGCGTCGACTGAATCATCGCCCCACCCGTCGACGCAGGATCGGGCGGTCCCTGCGCTGGCATTGGCGCAAGCGGGCGGGCGCCTGCTCAGGCAGGTGTTGGACGAGGTGCCCATCTCCCGCATGGCGATTGCCGGCGGCGACACGTCGAGTCACGGTGCGCGCGCGCTCGATGCCTGGGGGCTGGCTTACGCGGGCATGGTGTCGCCGGGGGCGCCCCTGTGCCGGCTTCGCAGCGATGCGCCAGCGCTCGACGGCATGGAGATATTGCTCAAAGGCGGGCAGATGGGCGGCGTCGACCTGTTCGAACGTCTGGTGCATGGCACATCGTCACGCACCGCGTCACTCAGTTCTTGAAGGTTTTCGCCGTCTCCTCGGCGGCGAATCTCAGCTCCGGCTCGAAGGCGAGGAGATCGTCGAGCGTCAGCCGCCCGATGGGCGCCTGTACCGCGATGGCCGCGCAGGCGCGATTGCGGTTGAGCATGACCGGCACCGCAATCGCAATCAAGCCCTGCAAGTGTTCCTGATTGTTGATGCCCATCTTGCGCCGGCGCGTGCGCTCGAGTTCAGTGCGAAATTCACCGCGGTCGGTCAACGTCTGCTCCGAGAATTTGCGCAGCGGCAGGGTTTCGATCAGCCGTTCGCGCCGTTCCTTCGGCAGAAAACTCAGTAACAGCTTGCCGCTGGCCGAGCAGTGCATCGGCACGTGCGAACCCGGCTGCAGGTGCATGCGCAGCGGCCATTCCGTCTCCACACGATCCACATAAATCACGTCGTTGCCCGAGAGCATCGTGAGGTTGCACGTCTCGCCGATCCGCGTGACCAGTTGCTCGAGCAAGCCATGCCGCGCGGCGGCGGCGCCGGTCTGCATCAGCACGTTGATCGCCAGCGCACGAACGCGCGGCGAGCATTCGTAGCGGCGGTCGTTGGCGCTGCGCGTGATGAGCCAGGCGTCCTTGAGCTGGGTGAGGATGCGATGCACCGTCTGCTTCGGCAAATCCAGCGCGTTGACGAGATCCATCATCGAGAGCGGCCCGCCCGCCGTCGCCAGTGTCTCGAGCACGCGGAACGCCCGCACCGCGGCTGCGTTCGATTGATTCGATGCCGTCATGTTGTCTCCTGATGCCATGCCTTGCGCAGTCCTGGTCTGCCGATGCGACAGGTTCCGACTCGCCGCACCTGCGACGCCTTCATTCCGGCTGCGCTGTTTAACGTGATTTTGCATCGTTTTCATCACTTTTGCGGACCGCTTCGGTCCCGAATATCGAGACGACCGATACACCTGTCCAATGTGTCCGGTTTGTCCGGGAATTTGAGACCTGCGACGCAACCCGGTTGGCTAGATTGGAGTCGCGAAACCAAGCGACAACCGGCGCCTTGCGCATCAGGAGACATCACATGAATTCACGGGCCTTCGGAGCCATCGTTCCTCCCACCGGCACCCGCGCCGACGCGCCTGCGCAGCAGGACGTCGACGCTCAGGTCGCGGCACTCGTCGCCCGCGCGCACGCGGCGCAGCGCGACTTCGCGAGCGCGGGGCAACAAACGCTCGACATGGCAGCCAGTGCGGCGGCGTGGGCGATCATGGAGCCGTCGCGCAACCGCCAACTGGCCGAACTCGCGGTGCGCGACACCGGACTCGGCAACGTCGACGACAAGTTCCAGAAGAACTTCCGCAAGACACTCGGCTTGCTGCGCGATCTACACGGGCGCAAGACGCATGGCGTCATCGCGCGGGACACGGAGAAAGGCATCGTGGAGATTGCGCGTCCGGTGGGCGTCGTCGCGGCCATCACGCCATCCACCAATCCCGCGGCCACCCCCGCGAACAAGATTGTCAACGCGCTCAAGTGTGGCAATGCGGTGATCGTCGCGCCGTCGCCCAAGGGACATTCGGCGTGCGCGTTATTGCTCGAA
This sequence comes from Pandoraea sp. 64-18, assembly GCF_001899225.1. Classification (NCBI taxonomy): domain Bacteria; kingdom Pseudomonadati; phylum Pseudomonadota; class Betaproteobacteria; order Burkholderiales; family Burkholderiaceae; genus Pandoraea; species Pandoraea sp. 64-18. Next base: position 49,916 of record NZ_MKVU01000001.1, read on the forward strand.
TTCATTCACGCGGAACTCGCCAAGGCCGGACTGTCGCCGGACCTCGTGCAGATGCTGCCTGCGCCGATTACGAAGGCCGCCACGGCGGCGCTGATGCGTCAGGCGGACCTGATCGTCGCCACCGGATCGCAGGCGAACGTGCGCATGGCCTATACGAGCGGCACGCCGGCGTTCGGCGTCGGCGCGGGCAACGTGGCATCGATCGTGACGACCAGCGCCGATTTGAGCGATGCGGCGGGCAAGATTGCGCGCTCCAAGACCTTCGATAACGCGACGAGCTGTTCGTCGGAGAACAGTGTGGTGATCGAAAGCCCGGTCTACGACGCCATGATCGACGCGCTGCGTGCCGCCGGCGGTGTGCTGCTGACCGCCAGCCAGAAGCGCGCACTTCAGGACGTCATGTGGGTGGAGGGCAAACTAGCGGGCGGCTGCACGGCGAAAGCGGCGCAAACGATCGCGCAGTTGGCCGGGCTCGACGACGTGGCGGCACAGCAACCGGCGTTCCTGATGGTCGAGGAGTCGGGCGTGGGCGCCGATCATCCGTTCTCGGGCGAAAAACTCTCGCCGGTACTCACGGTCTATCGTGCCGGGAACTTCGCCGAGGCGGCATCGCTCGTCGAGCGGATCTACGCCTACATGGGCGCGGGCCATTCCGTCGGACTGCATGGGGCGGACCCGGCGCAGGCGGTGACGTTGGCCGAGACGTTGCCCGTCGCACGCGTGATCGTCAACCAGGCGCATTGCTTCGCCACGGGTGGCAATTTCGACAACGGCCTGCCGTTCTCGTTGTCGATGGGCTGCGGCACCTGGGGGAAGAACAATTTCACCGACAACCTCGGCTTTCGTCAGTACCTGAACGTGACACGCGTGGCGTTCCCCATCGCGGCGGCCGTGCCCGACGTCGACGATCTGCTGGGCGACTATTTCGGGAGCGTCGGACGATGAACGCGCCCATGAATCCGGCGTCGGTCGCCGACGTCACGGCCCACGAAACCCAGATGACGCCGCGCACGCTGCGCGAGCTCATCGACACCCAAGCGGACGCGTTCGGCCCAAAGACCTACCTGCTGACGACCCCCGAGACGGGCGACGACGCGGCCACGCTCACCTTTAGCGGCTTGCGCGACGATTGCCGCGAACTCGCCCGGCGATTTGCCGACGCAGGACTGCGCCAGGGGGACATCGTGTCCGTCTGCATGGGCAACGGCCTGCAGACAGCGCGTTTGATTCTCGCGGCGATGTACAGCGGCCTGATCGTCAACCCCATCAACCTGCTGTGCCAGCCTGCGCAGATGGAGTACATCGTAGAGCACTCGGACACACGGCTGATCTTCGTGTCCGAGGCGATGCTGCCCGCCATCGCGCAAGCGGTGGACGCGTTGCGCGCGCAAGGCATGACGCGACCGGTGGCGCTTGTCTGCACTTCGCCCGAGGCGACAACGTTGCCCGAGATTGCCCCGCTGACGCAACTTGCCGCACCAGTACCGGCGGAGATGCATGGCGTCGCGTTGCTCATGTACACGTCGGGCACGACAGGCGTGCCGAAAGGGGTGATGCTCACGCACGGGAACCTGCTGGCCAACGCGGGGTTCATCAGCGCGGAGCATTGTCTGACGCCGGACGACCGTGTGCTCGCGTCGCTGCCGCTCTATCACATCAACGGACTCGTGGTCACGCTGCTCGCGCCGCTGTTTCACGGCGGCTCGGTCGCGATGGCGCCGCGCTTTTCGGCGCGCACGTTCTGGCGCGACGTGACGGCCGTGCAATGTTCGTGGATCAACGTGGTGCCGACCATCGTGGCCTATCTGCTCGAAGGCGAGGTGCCGGAACGTACCGCGCTGGCGGCGCTGCGATTTTGCCGAAGCGCCTCGGCGGCGCTACCGGCGGATCACCATCGAGCCTTCGAGGCGCGCTTCGGTATCGGCATCATCGAGACGATGGGCATGACCGAGACGGCGGCCCCAGTGTTCAGCAATCCGCTCGATGCGACCCGGCGACGGGTGGGCAGCATCGGCTTGCCGTCGGGCGGCGAGGCGAAGGTGATCCGGCGCGACGGCGCACAGACGGCCCGCGGCGAGACCGGCGAACTGGTGTTGCGCGGCGCACAGGTCATGTGCGGTTACTACAAGCGCCCGGACGAGACATCGGCCACCTTCACGGCTGATGGTTGGCTGCGTACCGGCGACCTTGGCTACTGCGACAGCGACGGGTATTTCTATATCACCGGACGTGCCAAGGAATTGATCATCAAGGGCGGCGAAAACATTGCACCGCGCGAGATCGACGAAGCCCTCATGCGCCATCCGGGGGTGCTGGAGGCGGCTGCGGTGGGGGTGCCGGATCCCGCGTATGGACAAGACATCGTGGCGTTCGTCGTGGTCCGCGAGCGATGCAGTGACAACAACGGCAACGACTGCGCGCCACCCGATGCGGGGGTGCTTCGCGAACACTGCCTGCAAACGCTGGGGCGCTACAAGACGCCAAAGGAATTTCGTTTCGTGACGGATTTGCCCCGTGGCCCGTCGGGCAAGGTGCAACGCCTCAAGCTGCTGAAAAGCTAACGCCCGACAGCGCAAGGCAGAAAGCTCAAGGCCCCCGGGCCCAAAGCCGGCGAGGGCACCCCGCTTCACTGTGCAGGACACGATCGCATGCGCAAGACGCGTGTGACGTAAATACATAGGAGACAACATGGACAAGCGCACCGGTCGCGTGAAGACGCGCCACATCATCCTGGCGGTCATGTGCCTGATGTATTTCATCTCGTACATCGATCGTGTCAACATCGCCGTCGCCGGCCCATTCATCCGACAGGAGATGGGGCTGACGACGGTGCAACTCGGACTCGTGTTTTCCGCGTTCGCCTATCCGTATGCCGCGATGCAGATCTTTGGCGGGTGGCTCGCTGACCGTTTCGGGCCGAAGCTGGTGCTCACGGTGCTTTCGCTGATCTGGGGCGCGGCAACGCTGGCCACCGGGTTTGCCGGCAGCATCGCGACGCTGGTGGCGTTGCGCTTCGTGCTGGGCGTGGGCGAGGGCGGCGCGTTTCCGACGGCCACGCGCGCCTTCACGTACTGGATGCCGGTCAGCGAACGCGGTTTCGCGCAGGGCATCACGCACAGCTTCGCACGCCTGGGGGGCGCCATCACGCCGCCCGTGGTGCTGGCGATCGTCGTGGCGTTCGGCTGGCGCGAGGCGTTCATCGTGCTCGGGGTGGTGAGCCTCGCCTGGACGATGCTCTACATGAAGGTGTTTACCAACACGCCGGAGCAACATCGTCGCATCACGCCCGAGGAGACGGCCGAGATCGGCTACCGCGCGGGCGATTGCGAACGGGCGAAACGTGCGTCGACGCCGTGGCGCAAGCTCGTGCGTCGCATGTGGCTGGTGACGTTCGTGGACTTCTGCTATGGCTGGCTGCTGTGGGTGTACCTCACGTGGATGCCTTCCTATCTGCGTGAATCGCAGGGCTTCGATCTCAAGCAACTCGCGTTGTTCACGTCGCTGCCGTTGCTCGCCGGGGTCATTGGCGACACGCTCGGTGGCGTGGTCTCGGACAAGCTGTACAAGATGACCGGCCGGCTGCGCCTCGCGCGGGTATCGGTGATGGTGGTCGGCATGGGCGGTTCGCTGGCGTTCCTGTTGCCGATGACGAGGGTGTCCGATCCGATGGTGGCGGTGCTGCTGCTCTCGGCATCGTTCTTCTTCCTCGAAATCACCAACCCGGTGCTCTGGACGCTGCCGCTCGACATTGCGGGCAAATATGCGGGCACGGCGGGCGGAATGATGAACACCGGCTTCGGCCTAGCCGGCATGATTTCGCCGGTGGCGTTCGGGTATCTCATCGAGACGACCGGCAGCTACAACGTGCCGTTCGCGATCTCGGCCGCGTTGCTCGGGGTGGGCGTGATTGCTGCACTGTTCATCGACACGAGCAAGACCGTCGAGAAGGATGAGGAAGCGGCGGAGCGCGAAGCGAGCGCTGGCGCGGCCGACGCCGCGCCGGCCTGGGTCGGGGTCGGACCGCAGCGACATCCGCTGCGCCGGCCGTTGCGGTGGCGCCGGTAACGGGGGCGGCGGCGCCGCCGCCGGCTTCACCCTAAAGGCAGGGACGTGTCCGCCCACCTCAAGCGTGGGCGGTGCCGTTCGTGAGTTCGATGCCGCTGAACGAACTCACTCGGGGTCTCGCCGCACAGGCGCTTGAAGTGGCGTGCCAGATGACTCTGGTCGAAGAACCCGACATCGGTGGCCACGTGCGAGCCCGGCACCCCCGCGAGCAGGAGTCGCTGCGCAGCGGCAACGCGCACGCTGCATAGATAACGATGGGGGGCCTCGCCGAATCGCTGTCGAAACGCCGTGGCGAAACGCGACACCGACAGCGCACACATCTCGGCCAACTGCGGTACGGAGAGCGCTTCGTTGAAATGAGATTCCATGAACGCGCGTGCGTCGTCGAGCGTGCCGGTCGGCGCGGGTTTGCGATACGCCACAGCCCTTGAGGCCGACGAGCACGAAGGTGAGTTCGCGTTCATGACGAGGTTACCGTTGGGGAGAGCGGATCGCCTTGCGCCATGATCGGCGCCGATGCCGGCGTACTTGGCCCGGGAGCGTCGAAGCGCTGGATCCGGAACGGTTGCAGATCAATCTCCGAGCGGCCGGTGGCAATCAGTTCCGCCAACGTCTCGCCCACGCCTGGGCCGATCTGAAAGCCGGAGCCGCTGAACCCAAACGCGTAATAGAGTCCGTCGGTCGTGCCGCTTTTGCCGATGACGGGCTCGCCGTCGGGCAGATAGCTTTCGACGCCGCTCCAGACGCGAATGATGTGCAGCGGCGCAACGCCCGGCACCAGCCGTCTGAACTGCCGCAACTGACCGAGCGTGTTCTCGGGCAATACGGCAGCACGCGACGTTGCCGCGTCGGCCGGACCCGGCGGGCCCCCGCCCAGAATGAGATTGCCGCGGGGGATCTGCCGGAAATAGATGCTCTCTTCCTTGATCGATGTGTAGACGCCCATCGACGAGCGAAACACGTAGGGCACCGGTTCGGTGACGGCCATTTGCGGACCGCGCACCGTCAGCGGCGCGGATTCGCCGAACTGCGATGCCAACGCATTCGTCCATGCGCCTGCGCAAATGGCGAGGCGTTCGGCCACCAAGGACTCGCCGGCGACGGTCTCGACGCGAAACCCCGTCGCGGTTCGCTCGACCCGGCGTACGGACGCATTTTCCCGAATGTCGGCCCCTAGTGCGCGCGCCGCGCGCGCGAAAGCGGGCGCGGCCAGGCGTGGGTTGGCGTGCCCGTCGAGCGGCGAGATCGAGGCGGCGAGCACGTCCGGTCCGAGAAACGGAAAGCGGCGGCGCATCGCTGCACCGTGCAGCACCTCGAGGTCGAGCCCGTAGTCGCGCGCCTGCCGGGCATAGTCGTCGAAATACTCGGCATCGTGCGCGTGATAGGCCACGCGCGTGTGCCCAGAGGGCAGAAACTCGACGTCGCTGCCGAGCAGTTCGCGGGAAGCTCGCCATATCCGCAACGCGCGATTGGACATGGCCAACTGCGGCAGCGCCCGGCCTTGCCTGCGTACGCCGCCGAAGTTGGTGCCGCTGGCCTGCTGCCCGGTCAAGTTGCGCTCAAGAAGCACCACGGATAACCCGTGCCGGCGCAGGAAGTAGGCGGTACTGCAGCCCATGATGCCGCCACCGATTACGATGACGTCGGCATGTGCCGTGTGCGAAGCATGCGTGCTCATGAAAGCTCCATGCTGCGGGGCGTTGCGCTCGCCGCGTTGTCTTGTGTTGCGACGGTGACGTCTGCGTACGGCGCGGGGTCGAGCGCGACCGCGAGCGGCTTGACCGGTGCCTGACCGCGCAGCCGGCCGACGTCGGCCAATGGCACTGCCAGCGCGGCGGCCATCACCTCTGCCCCCGCGTGCGCGCAAAAACGGCCCTGGCATCGCCCCATGCCCACACGCGAGAACGCCTTCGCCCGATTGGCCTCCACGGCGCCGTCCTGCGTGCAAACGCGGCGCAATTCTCCGGCCGTGATGCCCTCGCAGCGGCAGACCACCGTCGTGTCGGGCAATTGCCGCGCATGGTGGGCCGGCCAGGGAAATGCCGCACGCAGCCCGGCCGCAAAGCGAGAGAAGCGAGCCAGTTCGGCACGCAGTCGCGCGGCGTCGTCGTGTTTCGGTTCGACGCCTGCGTCGCGCAACGCGGCCAGCGCGGCAAGCCGCCCTGCGCACTCGGCGGCGTCGGCGCCGCGTACGCGGGCGCCATCCCCCGCAAGGTAGACGCCCGGGACACTGCTGCGACCGTCTTCGTCGATCTCGGGAAGCCACTGTCCTGCTGCGTCGTCGAAGGCAAATGCGCAACCGGCGAGATCGGCGATCTGCGTTTCGGGGCGCAGGTGAAAGCCCATCGCGACGGCGTTGGCCGGCACGTCGAGCGCCGTGCCGTCGGCCAATCGCACGTGTACGCCGCGCACGCCCAGCTCCTCATCGCCGTCGATGCGTACCGGCGTGACGCCACGATGTATCGGTACGCCGGCCGCGCGCAGCGTGCGCAGCAGGGCCGCGCCCTTGAGCAGAACGGCCGGTTTGACCAGCAATTGCGGCAATGCGCGCAGGCGCGCACGCGTGGGAGAGGTATCCAGCACGGCGGCGGGCGTCACGCCGGCCTTTACGTACTGGGCGGCGAGCAGATACAGCAGCGGTCCGGTGCCAAGCATGACCGTTCGCTCGCCGACGGCGCAACCCTGCGACTTGAGGGCGACCTGGGCACCGCCGAGACTGTAGGTGCCGGCATACTGCCAACCCGGAACCGGCATGAGCCGGTCGGTGGCGCCGGTGCATACGATCAGCGCGTCGAAGGGGGCATGGCTCGCGCCTTGCGCATTGGCCAGATGGACGACGCCTTCTCGGATATTCCATACCAGCGTTTCCGGCCGATAGTCGATGTGGGGACGCAGCGCGTCGAAGCGATGGTGCAGGCGCTGGGCGCGTGCGGCTTCAGTACCGTAAAGGGCAGCGTAGGTGCGGCGAAAGCCCTCCGGCTGACGGCGATAGATCTGGCCGCCGTCGCGGCGTCCTTCGTCGATCACGAGCGGCCGCACACCCGCCTCGACCAGCGCTTCGGCCGCGCGGACCCCGGCCGGGCCGGCGCCGATGACGATCACGCGAGCGGCCATAGTGCCTCCTCGCCGCCGGTCGTCGCGCGCATGGGAGCGGTGTCGTCGTCCCCGCGAACGAGCCGTGTGACGATGTCCATGCCGGCCCTCACGGGCGTCGTGCAGGCGCGTAGCCGCTGCCCGGTACGGGTCCAGACCCAGCAGTCCTGGCACGCGCCCATGACGCAGAAGCCGGCGCGGCGCTCGGGGCCGAATTCGGCATCCCGAAGGCCGCCCTGCGTCGTCAGAATGGCGACCATGACGGTATCGCCTTCGTAGGCTTGCACGGGACGGGCATCGACGCGCAAGGACACCGTCGCGCGCCCGGTTTCGGCAACGCGCACGAAGCGTGCTTGCGAGGGATCTCGCGAGGGGCTCATGCGCTCAGCTCCGGTTCGCGTGGCATGCGATGCGCAACCTGCAGCGCATCGAGGTCGCCGCTCGCATGGTGGCAAAGAATGGCGGCACCGTTATCGAGCCATTTGAGCGACGGGGGCGTTACGTTGCACTTGCCGTCGATACGCACCGGGCAGCGATCGCGAAACGCGCACAATTCCGCCACGTCGGCGCTGGCTGCCAAGGGCGGGAGGGGCTTCGTGACGCACGCGCGACGCTCGTCGAGCCAGCCCTGACGCAAGTCCGGTACCGACTCGACGAGCATCCGGGTATACGGATGCCAGGGAGGCGAGCTCAGGACTTCGCGCGCCCCCGATTCCACTCGCTGGCCCGCATACAACACCATCACTTCGTCGCAGATCGCCCGCACCGTCGAAATATCGTGGCTGATGAAGAGATACGACAGCCCCAGTTCCCGGCGAAGTTCCGCAAGCAGATCGATGATCGCGGCGCCCACGACTGTATCGAGCGCCGAGGTGACTTCGTCGCAAAGGATCAGCGACGGCTCGGCCGCCAGCGCGCGCGCCAGATTCACGCGCTGCTTCTGCCCGCCGGACAAGCCGCCCGGTGTGCGATCGAGCAGCGCGGCCGGCAGCCGGACCCGGTCGAGCAACGCCAACGTTCGCTGCTTCGCGGCGTTGCCGCGCAGGCCGTGGTACAGCTTGAGCGGACGCGCCAGAATGTCGGCGATGGTGTGACTCGGATTCAGCGCAGTGTCGGCGTTCTGGAAGACGATCTGGATGCGACGATAGTGCTCGGCGTTGCGCTCGCTCAACGAATCGGGCAGCGGCTGGCCGTCGAACCACACTTCGCCGCGCGCGCGGGGTACCAGGCCCGCGACCACGCGGGCCAACGTCGTTTTTCCGGAACCCGATTCGCCGATCACGCCCAGCGCGCTGCCTTTGGCGATGCGAAGACTGACATCGTCGAGCACGCGCGTCGCCGGCAGGCCATGCCGGTCGCGACTGCCGTATCCCGCGTGCAGCCCGCGAATTTCGAGCAGCGGCGGGGCGGGCGTGTCGCTGCGTGCCGCGCTTGCGACCGACAGATCGTCGTGGCGGCGTGCGGCGAGCAACTCGCGGGTGTAGGCATCGTCGGGGCTGCGCAGTATTTTCGCGGTCGCACCGATCTCGCGGACCGTGCCGCCATTGAGCACGACGATCTGATCGGCCATCTGCGCCACGACGGCGAGATCGTGCGAGACATACACCGCCGTGGTGCCCAACTCGCGAATCACCTTCTTGAACGCGGCGAGGACCTCGATCTGGGTCGTGACGTCGAGCGCGGTGGTCGGCTCATCGAACACCACCACGGCCGGATCGGTGATCAGCGCCATGGCGGCCATCAATCGTTGCAACTGCCCACCCGAGACCTGGTGCGGATACCGCTCGCCAATGGTCTGCGGTGACGGCAACGCCAGCGCTCTGAACAACTCGACGGCCTTCATGCGCGCTTGCGCCGCCGTGGCGGTTTTATGAAGCAGGGCGGGTTCGATTACCTGGTCCATGATCGTGCGGGCAGGATTGAAGCCCGCCGAGGCGCTTTGCGCCACGTAGGCGACCGTGCGAGCGCGAAGCGCACGCCGACCCCGGTCGTCGAGCGAAAGCACGTCGACGTCGCCGATCCGGATCTGCCCCCCCGCGATGTCGCAGCCGTTGCGGGCATACCCCAACAAGGACAGCGCGATGGTCGTTTTGCCGGAACCGGATTCACCGATGAGCGCGAGGACTTCGCCTCGCCGCACCGAAAAATCGACGCCGTGCACGATCTCCGATGTGACCCCTCGGCTGCGGGCCACGACGCGCAGACCGCGAACGTCGATCATCACGGGTGGGCACGAGGTGCCTGCTGGGGGCTGCATCGTCATTTCGGTGCTCCGGTGCCGAACGCACCGCGCCGGCGAAGATTGTCGATCAGCAGGTTCACCCCGATGGTCAGCGAGGCGATCGCCAGGGCCGGCATGAGCACGGCGGGAGAACCTTCGGCCAGGCCGCCGATGTTTTCGCGGACCAGCGAGCCCCAATCGGCGTTTGGCGGTTGCACGCCGAGGCCGAGAAACGACAGGCCGGAGAGCAGCAGCACGATAAACACGAAGCGCAGCCCGAAGTCGGCCAGCATCGGATGAATCATGTTCGGCAGTACTTCCACACGGGCGATGTAGAGCAGCTTTTCACCGCGAGCGCGGGCGACCTGCACGTATTCGAGCGTCATGAGATTTACCGCCAGCGAACGCGAGATGCGAAATGCGCCCGGAATATAGGCAAACGCGGTGACCAGAATCAGGAGCGTGTTGCCGGAGCCGAACGCCGCGATGACGACGAGCGCCAGCACTTTGCTCGGGATGGACACCAGCGCATCGAACACGCGCGAGAGCACCTCGTCCACCCAGCGCGGCGCGACCGCCGCACACAGGCCGAAGCAGGTGCCGGCCGTGCTGGCGAGCACGGCGGCCGCCAGGGCGATGCCGACGGTAAAGCGCGTGCCGATAAGAATTCGGCTGAGGATGTCGCGCCCGAGGTAGTCGGTGCCGAGCGGATACGCTGCGCTGTAGCTCGCGAAGACATCGGCCGACGTGAAGGCGCCGCCCGGATGCGGCGCGATCAGCGGGCCGATGCAGGCGATCACCAGCCAGAACAACACCAGTACTGCACCGATCATGCCGAGCCAGGAGACCCGTTCGCGCAGACCGGCGAAGCGGCTTGACCGCGGGGCCGCAGGCGAGGTGACGGCGTCGGGCGCCGCAGGGGCGGGCAGGGCGGGCGGCAGGGCTTCCGCGGGGCTGACAGGTGGGCGAGAAATCGGATTCATCGTTGACGCAGCCTCGGATTGGAGACGACCGCACACAGATCGGCGATCAACACGAGCAAGAGATAGGCCGCGCAGAAGACCATGACGCAGCCTTGAACGAGCGGCAGATCGCGGTTGGTGACGGCGTCGACCAGCAAACTGGCGAGGCCCGGGTAATTGAAGATCGTCTCGACGATCACCACGCCGCCGAACAGATACGACAGGCTCAGGGCGACCACGTTGGCGATTGGGCCGATGGCGTTCGGAAGCACGTGTCGCCAGACGACGCGCATGGGCGACGCCCCCTTGAGGATGGCCATCTCCACGTATGACGAACTCAACTGATCGATCACCGCGGCGCGTGTCATTCGCGCCATCTGGGCCACGATCACGCAGCACAGGGTCATGACCGGCATGGCGTAGATCCGGACCAGATCGTCGAACGAATTGACGGACGACAAATACGACAGTGCCGGCAGCCAGCGCAGCTTGACGGCGAAGATCAGCACGGCGATGGTGGCGACCAGAAATTCCGGCACGGCCACCGCCGAGAGCGTCAGGATATTGAGGACCCGATCGAGCAGCGAGCCGCGCCACATGGCGGCGGCGATGCCGATGGCCAGCGCCAGCGGCACCGAGACGAGCGTGGTCAGGGCAGCGAGAACGAGCGAGTTGGGCAGACGGCTGGCGATGAGTTGCGCGACCGGCAGATTGTTCGACATCGATTCGCCGAAGTTGCCCGCGCTCATGTGAACGAGCCACTGGAAGTAGCGGGTCACCGCTGGCTGGTCCAGGCCGAGCTGGTGGCGCAGCGCGGTGACGGCTTCGGGGGTCGCGGCCTGACCGAGCGCCATCTGGGCGGCATCGCCCGGCAGCAGGGCCGTGATCGTGAATACGATTGCGGACACCAGCACCAGTGTCAGCAAGGCCAGGCCGAAGCGCGCCGCGATAAGTCGTTGCACCTGGGATTTCATCGGAAACCTCTCCCGTTATACGACGCCGTTCGTGGGGAAACGACGGTGTCAGACCGATGCGCGCCGTGCCTGGCGGCGCGCATCGCCCGCTTACTGCTGCAGCGCTCGGTCAATCTCAGGCGTCGAGCCAGACATGTTCCGCGAAGGCGAAGCCCATGAGACCAGCCAGCGGGATCGACCCCAATCCCTTGAGCTTGGTGGTGTGGGCGTCGAGTGACGAGAGGAACATGGGGATGCCGATGCCGCCGTCCTGGTGAATCAGCGTCTGAATGTCGCCATAGAGCGCCTTGCGTTTCGCATCGTCGGGTTCGCCACGCGCGGCAAGGAGCAACTGATCGAACTTGGGGTTCTTCCAGTTCGCTTCGTTCCACGGGGCATCCGAGCGGAAGAACTGTGTGAGCAGTACGTCGGCGCTCGGGCGAGCATTCACCGAACCGAAAGTGAGCGGGTGCTTCATCCAGTGGTTCGACCAATAGCCGTCGGCCGGTACGCGGGTGATCTGCAGATTCAGGCCGGCCTTCGGGCCGATTTGCTGAAGCATCATCGCCATTTCGACCGACCCTTCGGCGGCGGGCGTGGCGTAGACCTGAAGCGGCGCCGTGGGCAGGTTGGCCTTTTTGAAGTACCAGGCCGCCTTCTCGGGGTCGTAGGTCCGTTGCGGCAGTCCGGCCATGTAGTACTTGTTGCTCGGGTCGATGGGCTGGTCGTTGCCGATCGCACCAAAGCCGCGGAATACGGTCTTCCGGATCTGCTCGCGGTCGAACAGATGCATCATGCCCCGGCGGAAATCCATGTTGCCGGTGATGCCGCCCTCGTCACGCATGATCAGGTCGGTGTATTGCCCCGTCTTGGTTTCGAGCACCGTGTATCCCGGTGTGGTCTTGATACGCTCGGTCGAGCGCGCACTCACGGCGTTGATCAACTGGACGTCGCCGGAGAGCAGGGCGTTCACGCGGGCCGATTCGTCGCCGATGCCGATCAGCTCGATCTCGTCGAGATAAGGCTGTCCGGACTTCCAATACTTCTCGTTGCGCACCCCGACGGTGCGTACCCCTGGCGAGAACTCTTTCACCTTGAACGGTCCCGTACCCACGGCCGTCGTGAAGTCCTTGGTGCCGTCCTTGATGATGAGGAAGTGCGAGGTGGCGAGAATCACCGGCAGGTCGGCGTTCGGGCCTTCGAGCGTGATGGTCACCTCGTTGGGCCCGGTCGCCTTCGCTTCCTTGATTTGGTCGGCCAGCGTTTTCGCCTTGGACGCGGTCGCGGGGTCCTTGTGTCGCAGGATCGAATACGTGACGTCGGCCGGCGTCAGGGGCTTGCCGTCGTGGAATTGCACGCCGCTGCGCAGTTTGATCACCCAGACCTTGGCGTCCTTCGTATCGATCGACTGAGCGAGCGCAAGCTGGGCGCCAAGCTTCGAATCCAGTTCGGTCAACCCGTTGTAGATCATGTTGGCACGGACGTAGTCGGTAGCGAGTGCGCCCTTGGCCGGATCGAGCGTATCGGCGGCCGACGCCGATTGCGTGGCGACGCGAATCTTGCCGCCGCGCTTCGGCGTCTGGGCAAAGGCCTGACCGCTCACACTCAGCAGGCCCGTGCCGGTCAGGGTCAGCAGCCCGCTGGCGGCCATCGCGCGCAGCAGATCCCGGCGCTGCGCGCCGCGCTGACTCAGGTTCTCGTCCGGTGCTGCGCTCAGGTCGACACCGTTGACCGTTTTATCTGAATTCATTGCACATCTCCACTTGTGGGGTTGCCGAGGGATCAGGACTGCCAGCCTTCATCGGCGATTGCGCGCCGGGTCAATCAATAGAAAATATCTTTGATGCGGAAATACGCGCCGACAAGCGGCAGGAACCACGGTTTGCCGGTGTGTCCCGGGATCGCGGGCCAGTCGAAATCGCGCCAGGGATTGGCCTCGACGCGGCCGTTCATCACATCGGCCATGATTTGCCCCATGTGCGTGGCCATCTGCGTGCCATGACCGCTGTAACCCATGGAGTAATAGATGCCGTCGTGCTGCCCGGCGCGCGGCAGCCTGTCGGCGGTAATGTCGACCAGTCCACCCCAGCAATAGTCGATGCGTGCCTGCGCGAGCGACGGGAACAGCGTGGCGAGGTTGGCGCGCAATATGCGTCCGCTGCGCTCGTCCGAAGGTTGCTCCGACGCGGTGAAGCGGGCTCGCCCGCCGAGTACGAGCCGGTGATCCGGGGTGGTGCGGAAGTAGTTATGCATCAGGCGGCTGGTGACGTAGGCGCGGCGGTTCGGCAGGAGCTGGTCGAGCGTTGCGGCGCCCAGCGGCTCGGTCACGATGATGAACGAACCGACCGGTGCCATGCGCCGGCGATACCACCCGAATGGGCCATGACGGGACGGGCCGGTGGCGACGAGGACTTGCGTGGCGACCACCTCGCCGCGATCCGATTTGACCCGATACGTCCCGTCGCCCTGACGCGCAATCTGTGTCACCGGCGCATGTTCGTAGAGGCGAGCGCCGTGACGGACGGCTGCCGACGCCAGACCTGCCGCAAACTTGCCCATATGCATCTGTCCGCCATGGCGTTGCAGCAGGCCGCCGTGGAAGGCGTCCGAGGCGATTTCGGCGCCGATGCCGGCGCGGTCGATCAGTTGAACGTCGGGATCGACATCGCGCGCGATCAACTCGGCGGTCGCCGCCAGATGCGCCATATGGTGAGGCTTGGCGGCCAGCTTCAGTTTGCCGCGACGGCTGTAGTCGCAGTCGATGCCTTCCTCCCGGATCACACGTTCCACGGTGTCGACGGCCGCCGCATAGGCGCGATAGCAGGCCCGCGCACGCTCGGCACCGAGTTGCGCCGTGAGCGCGACGTAGTCCTGCGCCACGCCGGTGTTGCAGTGGCCGCCGTTGCGACCCGATGCCCCCGCGCCGACAGCGCCCGCATCGAGCACGGTGACCGTTGCACCGCGCTGGCTCAGCGCCAGCGCAGCGGACAGTCCCGTGAAGCCCGCGCCGATCACCACCACGTCGGCGCGACCCTCCACCGGGCCCTCCTGGGTACCGGTAAAGCGTGCAACGGTGTCGAGCCAGTACGATTCGAGTTTCATGTCGGGGCGAGGGTCCAAGGCCACAGGGAAGGGCAACGCAAGCGTCGATTACAACCCGAGCTGCACGGCAAGATCGATGATGTCCTTGACCGGCGTGTATTCGTAGAACGGCGCTTCGGGTTCGTGGCCGCGCAGCACCATGGCCTTGTGCTTGATGCCGAGGTCGTGGGCCGTCATCAGGTCGTAGCGCGGGCTCGACGAGACGTGCAGAATTTCGTACGGTTGCACGCCGAGCTTCTTGAACATGTACTCGAAGCCCTGCATGCGAGGCTTGTAAGCGCCGACCTCTTCGGCGGTGATCACGGCGTGGAAGGGGGCCCCCAGCTTCTCGATATTGCTCATGATCTGTTCGTTCGCGGCGTTCGTCAGGCCCACCAGCTTGTACTTCTTGGCCAGGCGCGAGAGGCCTTCCGGCACATCAGGGTGCGGACCCCAGGTCGGCACGGCCAGATAGAATTGTTCGGCCTCGTCGACGTTGAACATCACGCCGGTGCGTTCGCAGGTGCGGCGCACCGAATCGACGACGACGTCGCGATACGGCTTCCATGCGCCGAGGACTTCATCGCGACGATACGCGGCGAACAGCTTGACAAAATTTTCGAGCGCCTCGCCCTGCAGACGGTCGCCGTAAATCTCGCGGGCCATGTCGGCCATGCGGAACTTGACCAGCGTGCCGTAGCAATCGAAGGTAATGAATTTCGGCTCGAAGTCGATCATGATCTTTATCCTCTGTGTAGGGCGAATCCCGGGGGATTCTTGGGCAAAAGGGATTGCGTTAAAGCGGTCCGGCGTGGGTCGAGAATGGCGAAACGGGCTTGCGGCCTGATGCGCGATCCGCGACGTCCCTGTGAAAAATTAAATCAGGTCAAAATCTCGGCTTGGCGTTGAAATATCCGAGGCAAAAATAGAATTCGATGCGTTTTGGGGGGCATGAACAGCACGAAATGCTTTGTGCTTTTCCGATGCCGTGTTAACCCGCATCAACGCTGGGCGACAAGGCGCTGCGGCAAACGCGAACACCAGACGCTCATCCGTTCAAGTCGATGAGGACGGCTTTGCTTCGCAGATTGGCTTCGAACGCCTGACGGCCAAGATCCTTGCCCAGGCCGGAGCGCTTGAAGCCGCCCGTGGGGAGCACGAAGTCCGACGACCGGCCGTAACGGTTGACCCAGATGTTGCCCGCGTCGATGCCGCGCACCATGCGCAAGGCGCACCCCAGGTTGGCCGTGTGAACGCCCGCCGCCAGTCCGTAGTCGTCGTGCTGCGCCAGTTGCAATGCTTCTTCTTCTGAAGTGAACGTCTGCACCGTGAGCACCGGGCCGAACACCTCCTCGCGCACGATCTCAGCGTGCGGCGTAACGCCGGTCAAGACGGTGGGGGTATACCAAGCGCCATCCTGATAAGCGGTCGCGCGCTCGGCGCCGCAGTACACGCTGGCGCCCGCGTCGCGTGCCCGCACGACAAGCGCGTCGATGCGCTGCACCTGGGCTTCGCTGATGATGGGCGATAGCGTTGTGCCCGCCGACCACGTGGCGCCCGGATGCAGTGACGCGAAGATGGCGCGCAGCTTTTCGAGCAGTGCGTCGGCGATGCCCGCTTCGACCACAAGCCTGGAGCCTGCGTTGCACACTTGGCCCGCATTGCCGGTGATGCCCATGGCAACGCGTCGTGCGACTGCGTCGAGATCGGGCACATCGGCAAAGACCACTTGTGGACTCTTGCCGCCCAGTTCGAGCGTCACGGGCTTGGTCCCCGATTGGGCACAGGCCGCCATGATGGCGGCCCCGGTCCGCGTGGATCCGGTAAAGGTGACTTTTCCGACGCGTGGGTGGCGTACGAGTGCGTCGCCGGTCGTCCTGCCGTCTCCCTGCACGACGTTGAAGATATTGGCCGGGACGCCCGCCTGTATGGCCAGTTCGGCAAGACGCAGTACCGAGAACGGTGTCATCTCCGACGGCTTGAGCACGACCGCGTTGCCCGCCGCCAGCGCTGGGGCGATCTTCCAGGCGGCCATGACAAGCGGGAAGTTCCACGGTGCAATGGCCGCCACGACGCCGATCGGCTCGGTGATCGTCATGCCGAGGTGCGACGGGTCGGTGGCCGCCAGCTCGCCCCCATGTTTGTCGGCGTGCTCCGCGTAAAAGCGTAGGCACTCGGCGGTGTAGGGCACGTCCCAGGCCGCCGTTTCGCGGACCGGGCGCGTAGAGCCGATGGCCTCCAGCGGCGCGAGTGTGCGCACGTCGGACTCGACGAGATCGGCGAGGCGACGCAGCACGCGCGCGCGCTCGCGCGGTGCGCAGGTGGCCCAACCGCTGTGGCGAAAGGCGTGCCACGCGCCGTCTGCCGCGCGGGCTACCGTGTCGGGTGAGGCGAGCGAGAGGTCGGCGTAGGGGCGACCGCTCGACGGGCAGATGACGTCCAGTGGGGTGCCACCGGCTTCCACTAACTTTCCGTCGATGAAATGACCGGTGGGAATATCCACCTGCGCGGGATCGAAACTGTCCATGATGATTCTCCGGAGCCGCTACGGCGCACGCGCCGGGGCGGGCAATCGACAAAGGGGAAGGACACGGGTAATCGTGGCCGCCTGAGCATGGCGACGCGCTTCATGGTAGGGGCAGCGGGCTGGCAGATTGCATCGAAACAATGACGTGGACCGCACGCGGCATGGGTTTTTGCGGGCGATGGCGGCATGAATGCGCCGTTTGTCCTGCGGCCTTCGATCGTGCGGGCGAACAACAGAATCGTCCTATGCAGCGTCTGCTCAGGTCGCCATAGTGCAGTCGTGGTGGGCGTGGCCCACTGTTTCGCATCCGGCAATGCCCCAAGGAGGCTCGGCGTGTCCGAATTCCATGCATCTTCCCAACTCGTCTACCGGCCATTTACCGCCACAGATGTGGCGGCTGGCTATCGTCTATCCAGCGCCGTGCGCTGGCCGCACAAACCCGATGACTGGCGATTTCTGGCGCGCCAGGGACAAGGCTTCGTCGCCCTGGATGGCGACGATGTCGTGGGTACCGCACTGTATTGGCAGCACGGTGAGGCCGGCGGCTCGCTCGGTATGGTGATCGTCTCGCCGGAGCAGCAAGGGCGCGGCATCGGGCGCGCGTTGATGGAGCGCATGCTCGATCAACTCGGAACCCGCCTGACGCTGTTGCATGCCACCCCGGCCGGACAGCCGCTATATGAAAAGCTCGGGTTCAATGCGGTGGGCAGCATCGACCAGCACCAGGGAACGGCTCGTCGCCCGCCGCTCATGGAGCTGCCGCCTGGCGAACGTTTGCGGCCGTTGAGTACCAACGATCCCGAGCGGCTGGTCACCCTCGCCAGCCGCGCGAGCGGATTCGACAGGGGGCGCATTCTGCCCGCGCTTCTCGATATCGCCGACGGCATTGCCATCGAGCGCGACGGCGAGCTGCTCGGCTTCGCGTTGTTCAGGCGCTTTGGCCGCGGTTTTGTGATCGGCCCGGTGGTCGTTGTCAGCGGCGCGGACGCCGAGTCACTCACCCGTCAGCGTGCCGAGGCCATGATTGCCCACTGGCTGACGTTGCATGAAGGCCGTTTTGTGCGCATCGACACGCCCTCCGACAGCGGACTGACCGAGTGGCTCGAGGTGCTTGGGCTCGAACGCGTCGACACGGTCGTGAAGATGGCCCGTAACGGCACGCCGGTCGTCGACGACGAGGTTCGGCAATTCGCCATCATCAATCAAGCCATCGGCTGACGCGGGAGCGCAGATGTCGTTTCTTTACAAGGCCGATCCGGCACGCGGTGCGGTGTGGGCGCGGTTGTTCGCCCAGCGGGCGCCGGAGACGGCGTTCCGACTGTGGCCCGATGTTGGCGACGCGCGCGAGGTGCGTTACCTCGCTGCCTGGAAGCCGCCGGAAGATCTCGTCACGCTGCTGCCGAACGTGGAAGTCGTATTCTCGACGGGCGCGGGCATCGACCAGTTCGACCTGTCGCGGGTGCCGGATCATATTCCGGTCGTTCGCATGGTCGAGCCCGGCATCGTCGAAGGCATGGTCGAGTATGTGACGCAGGCGGTCCTTTCGATTCACCGCGACATCTTTACCTACGCACGGCAGCAAGCCATGCGTGAGTGGACGGAACTGAGCGTGGAGCCGGCAAGCGAGCGCCGTGTGGGGGTGTTGGGACTCGGCATGCTCGGGCAGGCAGTGCTGTCGCGCCTGCATGCTTTCGGGTTCGACTGCGCAGGGTGGAGCCGAACGCCGCGGCAGGTGGATGGGGTCGATTGCTACGCGGGATACGAGTCGCTCGGCGCCTTCCTTGCCCGCACCGACATACTTGTCTGCCTGTTGCCGCTGACGTCGGCGACCCGTGGCATTCTCGACAAGCGCTTGCTGAGCGGATTGCCGCGCGGCGCCTGGCTGATCAATGTCGGACGTGGCCCTCATCTCAATCAATACGCGCTCATGGCGTTGCTTGACAGCGGGCATCTGTCGGGCGCGATTCTCGATGTCACCGACCCCGAACCGCTGCCGCCGTCGCATCCGCTGTGGGCGCATCCGAAGGTGCGCATCACCCCGCATATCGCCAGCGCCACGCGACCGGAGACTGCGGTGGAAGTGGTATTGGAAAACCTGCGCAGGCATCGCGCCGGCGTACCGATGGTCGGGCAGATCGATCGCACACAGGGGTACTGAGCGCGCCGGGGTGCCCACACCGGCAGCACAAAATGCTGCGCGCGCCGCAATTTCGCGGCGCGCGTTTTTTTTACGGCTTAATTTGGCGACGCATCTGCGCTGCCGGCTCTTTAGTATGGACACAGGTTCATCCCCCGTCCCATCCGACACGCCGAGAGATCCCATGTCCAAGCAATCACTCCTCGATGCCGACCGCCGGCATCTCATCCATCCCGTCGTCAGCTTTCGCGCCCACGAGCAGCAAGGGGCCACGTTGCTCGAATCCGGGCACGGTGTTTATCTGCGCGACATCGATGGCAACGAGTTGCTCGATGCCTTTGCCGGGTTGTGGTGCGTCAATGTGGGGTATGGACAGCAGAGTGTGGTCGACGCTGCCTCGGCCCAGATGGCGAAACTGGCGTATGCCACGGGCTACTTTCACTTCGGCAGTGCACCGGCCGCGCAACTCGCCGAGAAGCTGGTGTCGATCGCGCCGCGCTCGCTGCAGCACGTGTATTTTTCGCTCGGTGGTTCAGATGCCGTCGACGCAGCGCTGCGCTTCATCACGCACTATTGCAATGTGACGGGCCGCCCACAGAAGAAGCATTTCATCTCGCTTGAACGCGGCTACCACGGTTCGTCGTCGATCGGCGCGGGTCTGACGGCGATCGCGTCGTTTCATCGCGGCTTCGACGTGCCGTTGCCGACGCAACACTACCTTCCGTCGCCCTATGCGTATCGCGACCCGCTCGGGCGCGACGGGCAGGCGCTCATCGCGGCAAGTGTGGCCGCGCTCGAAGCGAAGGTTGCCGAACTGGGCGGCAGCGATCACGTTGCCGCATTCTTCTGTGAGCCGATACAGGGTTCCGGTGGTGTGATCGTGCCCCCCGTGGGCTGGCTCAAGGCGATGCGCGATGCCTGCCGCCGCCTGGATATCCTGTTCGTCGCCGACGAAGTCATCACCGGCTTCGGTCGTACCGGGCCGATGTTCGCGTGCGAGGCAGAGAACGTCGAGCCCGACATGATGACGATCGCGAAGGGGTTGACCGCGGGCTACGCGCCGATGGGCGCAGTCCTCATGAGCGACGCCATCTATCAGGCGATCGCCGACGGCGAGCAGGGGCAGGTGGTGGGGCACGGCCAGACCTATTCTGCGCATCCCGTGAGTGCCGCCGTGGCGCTCGAGGTGATTCGTCTGTACGAAGACGGTCTGATTGCCAACGGCCAGGCCGTGGCCCACGCGTTTGGGGCCGGTCTGGATTCGCTGCTCGATCATCCGCTGGTCGGCGACTCGCGGCATCGCGGATTGCTGGGTGCCCTGGAACTCGTTGCGGACAAGACAAGCAAGGCGCGTTTCGATCCGTCGCTGCGACTGGCCGACAAGATATCGGCCGCGGCGTATCGGAACGGCGTGATCTTCCGAGCGTTCGCCGACAACATTCTGGGATTTGCGCCGGCGCTGTGTTTCACCGAGCACGACGTGGCCCTCATGGTCGAGCGTGTGAGAGCGACGCTCGACGAAGTGCTGGCGGACGATGCGGTCAGCGCTGCTCGACGCGCCGCGTCAGGTGCCCGGAAAGCCGCGTAAACAGGAGGTTGACGTGATAGCCGGTACGGTGAGGATCCCGCCTGTGCGGCCAATCCGCTGTGTTAAGATCGTTCACGATTCACGATTGACCGCGCCCTTGTTGGCGCTTCGAAATTACGATGGGCACGGACAGCAAACTCGACCGCATCGATCTGCGCATTCTTTGCCAACTGCAAAAGCGCGGGCGTATCACGAACGTGGAACTCGCCGACGCCGTGGGCTTGTCGCCCAGCCCCTGCCTGATTCGCGTCAAGCGCCTGGAGAAGGCGGGTTATATCGTCGGCTACGGCGCACGGATTCAACTCGAAAAGCTCGGCGACATTCAGATCGTGTTTACCGAGGTCACGCTCGCCGACCATCGACGGGAGGATTTCATCCGCTTTGTCGATGCCATCCGAGACGTCGACGAGATCGTCGAATGCCATCTCGCCAGTGGTGGCTACGACTACCTGCTCAAGTTCGTCACACGCAGCGTGAGTCACTATCAAAGCATCATCGAGGGGCTGCTCGAACGCGATATCGGCATCGAGAAGTATTTCAGCTTCGTGATCATCAAGTCACCCTTCGTCAAGACGCACTACCCGCTCGAAACCCTATTCCCGCCGCAAGGCTGACATCGTCGTCGGCTTGCGCAATCGTCTGCCCCCCGATGGCGGGGCGGCTGACGTGCGACCCTATCCCGCAAGTCGGAGAAACCCATCATGACGCTTGACCTCACGCGTGGCGATTTGCTGCGCACGCAACAATGGATCGCTGGACAATGGCGGGGCGCTGCCACCGCGCAGCGCTTCACGGTCGTCGACCCGGCAACGGGCGATACCGTTGCGATGGTATCCGACGCGCAACCGGCCGATGCGCGAGAGGCGGTAGACGCCGCCGAACGTGCGCTGCCGGCGTGGCGAGCGACGTTACCCGCCGAGCGCGCGGCATTCCTGCGGCGCTGGCATGCGGCGATGGTGGCGCATCGCGACGATCTTGCTCGCCTCATTTCGCGGGAACAGGGCAAGCCGCTGGCCGAGGCACTTGGGGAGGTCAACTACGGCGCGTCGTATGTCGCGTGGTTTGCCGACGAAGCGACGCGCGTGTATGGCGATCTACTCCCGACTCAGACGCGTGGCAAGCGCATGAGCGCCGTGAAAGAACCGATCGGGATCGTCGCGGCCGTCACGCCGTGGAATTTTCCGCTCGCGATGATTGCGAGAAAGATCGCCCCGGCGCTCGCCGTCGGTTGCACCGTGGTTGCCAAACCCGCCGAGGACACACCGCTCACTGCGCTGGCACTGGCCTATCTCGCGCACGAGGCGGGTCTGCCGGCCGGCGTACTCAATATGATTGTCGCGTCGCGAGAGCAGGGGGTCGATGCCGTGGCGCAGTGGCTCGCCGATCCGCGTGTGCGCAAGGTGACGTTCACGGGATCGACACCTGTCGGAAAGCATTTGGCGCGTGAGTCGGCGGCCACGCTCAAGAAGCTGTCGCTGGAGCTGGGAGGCAATGCGCCGTTCATTGTTTTCGACGATGCGGATCTGCCGGCGGCCGTCGCCGGGCTGATGGCGGCCAAGTTCCGCAATGGCGGTCAGACGTGTGTGAGCCCGAATCGGATCTATGTCCAGGCGGGCGTTTACGACCGCTTTGCCGGGTTGCTGACCGAGGCCGTGGCCTCGCTCAGGGTGGCACCCGCGACGGATGCCCTCGCGCAGATCGGCCCGATGATCAATGCGCGAGCGGTCGAGAAGATTGCGCGTCACGTGGACGACGCGCTCGCTCAGGGGGCGCGCGTGATGACCGGCGGGCAACGTCTTGCGGCCCTGGGGCCGAACTACTATGCACCCACCGTGTTGTGCGACGCCCATGAAGCCATGGCGCTGTCATGCGAGGAAACCTTCGGGCCGGTGGCGGCGCTGTTCCGGTTCGAGACGGAAGGCGAGGGCATTGCGCGCGCCAACGATACGCCTTTCGGCCTCGCGGCTTACTTTTACAGCGAGAATCTGCGGCGCATCGAGCGGGTGGCGAGCGCGCTCGAAGCCGGTATTGTCGGTATCAACGAGGGCGCGCTCGCGAGCGAGGCGGCGCCATTCGGCGGTATCAAGGAATCGGGATACGGTCGGGAAGGATCGAAGTACGGGTTGGACGACTATCTCGCCATCAAGTATCTCTGTCAGGGCAATCTGGGCTGACGGGATTTGCCTGCACGATGACTTTCGGTGCCGTCCCCGAGTCCCGGGCGGCAACCGCGCTCACCCAATGAACCTCGCTGGAAGACAAAATGCCCGAACTGCAACGCGCCATGGCGCCGTGTGATCGCCCCCGATCGTTTTTGGACCTCAAGGCCTTTGCGTCGGATGCGCGCCAAGGCACTGCCCCGGCGACGTCGGCAAGCGACGACCGCTTTCTGGCAAGCCGCCGTCTGGCGGATCTGCTGCCGGGCCCTGTGACGGTCGGCGTCATTGCCCTCGACGCGGCGAACGGCGCGGTGTCGTCTCACCCAGCGGACGAATTCGTCATCGTCTCCGAAGGCGCGATCATGTTCCAGCAGGGGGAGCGCGCATTCACGCTCGGGCCGGGGGGCAGCGCGGTGCTCCCTCGGGGCTCGGCATTCATGTGGTCGACGCAGGGTTCCACATCGATCGTCTTCATGCGCTGCGAGGGCGGGAATGTTACCGATCGCAGTCTCGTGCCGATCGATCCGAGCCCGTCGTTGGCGCCCTCGGGGGCGCCTGCCGCTGAACTGCTCCTCACGCCGGCGCCCGTGTGCCGCAATTTCACTGACTTTCGTTCATCGGATGCGACATTCACGTGCGGCACGTGGGATTCGACGCCCTATCATCGCATCGCGATGCGTTACGCCCACTACGAACTCATGCATCTGCTCGAAGGCAGCGTGACCTTCGTGGACGACACCGGACGCAGCGGCACGTTCTCGCGCGGCGACATCTTTCTCGTCGAACAGCGCGCGCAGTGCAGCTGGGAAAGTCGGGGCAACGTGGCAAAGGTGTACGCGATCTACCGCCCCACCTGACGCCTCCCGCCGACGGTGTCGCTACGACGTCGGCACGCCGCGCGTGATCGCCGCAAGGGAGGCGGCAGACCCGATCGGCGTGGCGTCGCCCTTATAACCGTTCGGCGGCCCATAACCATACTTTCTGAATAGCCGCGCGAGATACGACGGCGACTCCAGGCCGACGGCCGCCGCGGCCGCGAGCACCGTCATACCGGGCGAGTTCAGAAGCGTGGCCGCGATTTCGACGCGTCGCCGGGATTGATAGTCGACGACGGACTCGCCGGTGCCCTCGCGAAAGACTCGCGTCAGAGAACGCTGCGATAGCCCGAATTCGTAGGCGATACGTTCCAGCGAGATCGGCTGATCGAGCGTTTCATCGAGAAATGCGCAGATGTCGCGCACGATTTCGGCACGCGCATCGGCGCGATTTGATGGCAACGCGGCGGCCATCAAGCCGGCTTGCACACAGCTTGCGGCCAAGGTGCGGGCGGCAAGCTCCGCGCGAAATTCCGCAAGCTCGCTCGTCGGGCCCTCACTTGAGCGCACCGTTCCCGTGGCAACGCGTGCTGCGTCGAGCAACAGCAATGGCGCCGACCATATCGAGATGCGCGCGCACGATAGCTTGCGTCGCGCCTTGCGTTCGCAAAAGACCACGAAATCGCTCGCGACGTACACCGCCACATGCGCCTGATCGGAGCGGTAGCCTCGCGTGTCGTGCAGGCGTTGAGGCGGCACGACGACGAACGATTTCGGCGCAACGCGTACCGGCGCGACATTCGATTCGACGTTGAGTACGAGTTGTCCTGTCCTGGGGAGCAGGAACATGAATTCATCGTCGTGTCGATGCGGCCGCGTGCGGTATTCACCGACCGAGACATGCCGGACATCGGCGACGCGGTCGCCATCGAGATGACGAGGGGCAGTCGGATAGGGTTTCACCAGGCGCTTCCTTTGCGTGACGGGACACTTGCAGCCCGCGCAGACGGCCGTGAACGCAACGCGGTGGATGGCGTGTTGGCAGTCGAGGCTCAGTATAACGCTTGGCGAAGAGCGATGAGAGGCGCGGGAGAGGCGCGGCGGCATCAGGCTGCCGGGTGACGGAAAACGGCAACGGCTGCCGGATCCCTGCAGGGCGACCGTCGAATCCTGGGGGGCGAAAATACGGGGCGCCGCCCGCCTTTGGCCGGATAGGGCGTGCCGACTGGCCCGATCGGGCGCGACGGTTTTTCAAGGCTTCGGCATGCTTGCGCTACTTGACTCCCGGAACGCCCCGATGAACTTGGAAGACACTTACCCCCCAACCGATTTGCCCGTGCGCCGCCACGATGCGCCGGATTTGCGTTTCGTCAGCGTGTTTTCCGCAGGTGCGGGCGGCGGTAATCCTGCGCCTGTCGTGTTCGATGCGGACGACTTGTCATCCGATGAGATGATGGCCATCGCATCGCGCTATGGTCACGAAAGCGCCTTCGTCTGCCAAAGCCGCGACCCGCGCCACACCGTTCGGCTCCGCTTTTTTGTGCCGGCGCACGAAATGGAGATGTGCGGTCATGCGACGCTCGGCGCGATGTGGTTGTTGCGCCAAGCCGGTCGGTGGACGACACCCCATGCTACCGTCGAGACGCTAAGCGGCCTCGTTGACGTACGTTACGACGAGACGTCGCGGCGTATCGATGTCGGCCAGCCGCGTGGCATTGTCGAGCCCATTGGCGATCGGGCACTCGTGGACGCCGTATGTCGGGTGCTCAGAATCGACGCGGACGATCTTGCGTCCCTGGGCATCGTCAATGCTCGAACGAGTCGCACGAAAACGCTGATCCCGGTCCGGTCTGTGCAGGTGCTCAATGCGTTGTCGCCTGCCCTGGACGACGTGCGCACGTTGTGCGACGCACTGGACTCGACGGGGCTGTATCCGTTCGCGCTCGAACGAGCGCGGCCACTGACGCTGCATGCGCGCCAGTTTCCACGGTTGTCGGGTTATCCGGAAGACGCGGCCACCGGCATTGCTGCCGCGGCGACGCTGTACGGCGCGATTCACTATGGTTTGCTGAGCGAAGGCGAATCGTCGATGCGGGTCTATCAGGGCTTCGCGATGGGGCGTCCGTCGTGTATCCGCGTGGCATTACGTGATGCCGATCATATCGAGGCGGGCTGCTGGATCAGTGGCGCGGTGGAGTTTGCCATGCTGGAGCCGACGACATGAAGACCTTCAGCAATGCACAAGTGGCCAGTGTTCTCGACGTGCCGTCGGTGGTCGAAGCCATTCGCGCGGCCTATCGCGATATGGCGAGTGGTGCTGCAGCGGTGCAACCGCGCGCGCGAATGGGTCTTGATGACGTCAAATTCAGTGCGATGAGCGCGATGCTCGGCTCGCAGCGCATCGCGGCGAGCAAACTCTATACGACGATTGACGGTCGTTTTCGATTCTACGTCGCGCTGCTCTCGCTCGACGATGGCGAGTTGATCGCTCTACTGGAAGGCGACGCGATCACGGGGTTCCGCACATCCGCGACGACGCTGCTCGCGGCTGCCCATCTGGCACGTCCCGACAGTCTCACGCTGGGGCTTTTCGGTAGTGGCATTCAGGCGAGGGCGCATGCCTTGGCGTTTGCGAGCCGTCCTAACCTGCGCAAGGTCCGAATCCATAGTCACGACGCCTCCGGCGCTCAGGCGCTCGCCTCCGACATCGAGCGTGACCACGGCCTGGCTGCGGAGGTCACCGACGCCAGGTCGGCCGCCTCGTCCGACCTCGTCGTGCTTGCGACGCGTGCGTCGATGCCGGTTATCCGAGGGGCGTGGCTGAGCGAGGGAGCTTTCGTGGCGAGCATCGGTGCGACGCGCCCGGATCAACGCGAAATGGACGATGCATCGTTGCGACGTGCGTCACGCATCGTCGTCGACTGGACCGGGCAAACGCCGCACGAAACCGGCGACCTATGTATGCCGACGCAAACATGGCTGGCATCGTCGGCGCTCATTGATCTCTCAACGGTGATTTCCGCAGACGAGCACCGTAATGCCGGCGCTACGGACATCGTGATCTATAAAGCCGTCGGCATCGCCTTGCAGGATGCCGCCGTCGCCTATCTTGCCTACTTGCGCCTCATCGCGTAACGCACCATTCGCCGGCAATGCCGGCTGAAGTCAAGGAATCCATCATGAAGTTTCCCCTCACCTTTCGCATACTGATCGGGATGCTGCTTGGCATCGCCGTTGGCTATGCCTGTCACACGTGGCTGCCGGCAGATGAAGCCGCGCGTGCCGGTGGTTATTTCTCCCTGCTGGCCGAGCTTTTCCTTCGACTCATCAAGATGATCATCGCGCCGCTGGTTTTTTGTACGCTGGTGATCGGCGTGACGAAAATCGGGGATGTACGCGCCGCCGGGCGTATTGGCCTGCGCACCTTGGCGTGGTTTCTCGCGGCGGGCTTTCTGTCGCTGGCACTGGGTGCCGGTCTGGCGAACTGGCTGAAGCCGGGCGCCGCGCTGGATCTGCCGCTGCCGCCCGCTGATGTGACAACCGGCTTGAATGCCGGCGGATTGTCGCTCAATCAATTCGTCGTGCATCTCGTGCCAAGCAGCATCGTTGCGGCCATGTCGAGCAACGAGATTCTGCAGATCGTCGTATTTGCCGCATTTTTCAGTGCCGGCCTGTTGGCGTTGGGCGACAAAGGGGAGAGTATCGTACGCTTGCTCGACCAGACCTCGCACGTGATGCTGCGGGTCACGTCCTACGTGATGGCCGCCGCGCCGCTCGCAGTCTTTGGGGCGCTGGCGAATGTGGTTGCGACGCGCGGGCTGTCGGTCCTCGCGACGTACGGTCGCTTCATGGGCGAGTTTTACGGCGGGTTGCTACTGCTTTGGACGCTGATTGTCCTGGCGGGCGGTGTCATGTTCGGTCGACGTGTATTTTCGCTTGTGCGTTATATGCGCGTACCGATGCTATTGGGGTTTAGTACCGCGAGCAGCGAATCCGCCTATCCAAAGACGCTCGAACAGCTGGAGCGGTTTGGCGTGCCGACGCGGATCGCGAGCTTCGTGCTGCCGATCGGCTATTCATTCAATCTCGATGGCACGATGATGTATTGCACGTTCGCGACGCTGTTTATCGCACAGGCCTATGGCGTACACCTGTCGTTTGCCCAGCAGTTGTCGATGCTGGCGATCTTGATGTTGACGAGCAAAGGCATGGCGGCGGTGCCGCGCGCCTCGCTTGTGGTGATCGCTGCTACGTTGAGCCAGTTCAATATCCCGGAGGCAGGACTGTTGCTGGTGATGGGCGTGGATCACTTTCTCGACATGGGGCGCACGGCGACCAACGTGCTAGGCAACGCGGTGGCGTCGGCGGCCGTGGCCAAATGGGAAGGGGTGCTTGCCTCGTCAACACAAGACGACTTGGCGCCTTCGCCGCGCCTCGCACGCAATGAGCCGCGTGAATCGGCCGGGCTCGACTTGCCGTTGGAAAGTGAGCCCAGTCGCGTTTGACCACGTCGGGCATGGGCGTGAATCGGCTCGGCGGCCTCTCAAGTCAGCCGTGCGTCAGTCTGCGGACTCGATCGTGATCTCGGGATGCGTGCGGAATTGCACCAGTCTGTCATCGTCGGCGCGCGCTTCGGTGATGAGCGTCCAGAGCCGTTCCAGCGGCGTCCAGTGCTGCTGACTCGCGCGATCGAGCTTATTGGCGGTGACCAGCACATACACGTCGGCCGACTGGCGGACGATGCACTCCTTGAGCCACGCCTGCTCGGCGGAGGCCTCGCACAGGCCGCGTCCGGCAACGACGCCGTCGGCACCCAGAAATGCCTTGTCGACCGACACGCGGGAGAGTGCGAGTTGTGCCAACGGCCCGAGTACGCTCATGCTCGACGGTCGCACGTCGCCGCCGATCAGCGTCACAGGCACCTTGTTGGCCGCCAGCGCACCGACGACGAGCAAGTTGTTCGTGACGACGTGCACCCCCTCACGCCCGGCAAGAAAACGCGCCATCGCTTCGGTGGTCGTCCCCCCATCGAGAAAGATCGTATCGCCGTCGGTGACGTGTGCCACGGCGGCGCGTGCGATGACATCTTTCTGTTCGCGGAAGCTCTCACGACGCAGCTCCAACGATTCCTCGGGTTCGTGCATGCGTATCGGCGCCGCGGCGCCGCCGTAGGTGCGCACGACGCGACGCTCGTCGGCCAGAGCGCGCAGGTCGCGGCGCACCGTTGCCTCCGACATGCCGAAATGGGCGCACAAGGCAGCGACATCCGTCATGCCTGACAGGACGGCTTTGAAAATCGCCTCACGGCGGTTCGCAACTTTCATGAGTGGATCGGTGCTGAGCAAAACGGGAGAAATGCGAGCGAAGGACGGGTTCGCCGCGCGGCGCGCATAGTGTAGCGTCCCCGCGTGCAGCCATCGTCCAACGCGCCGCCCCGAACGACCACGATACCCTCACGACGGGTGCCGAGAAATGATTGATTCGATCATTTTTTTGAAAAATCCGACGTGATGAAAGCCCGTGGGGAGTGGATTTCACTCGGCGATTACGCATTATTCACAATATTTGCACATTTTTCTGGCAGCGATTAGACTTCCGTCTGATCAAATCGATCAAAATAATGATCGATTGGTTTATATCCACATTGGTCGGGAGACAACCATGGCTCAAATTCGTATCAAGCGCGCCATCGAGCGCGTGCCGGGGGGGATGATGATCGTTCCCTTGCTGATCGGTTCGTTGATTGCCACCTTCATGCCGGGGATGCCGACGTTCTTCGGCTCGTTTACCAACGCGTTGTTCACGGGCGCGCTGCCGATCCTCGCGGTGTTCTATGTCTGCATGGGCGCCAGCATCGATGTCAAGGCAACGCCGTACCTGATCAAGAAAGGCGGGGCGTTGTTCGCGGCCAAGATCGGCGCGGCGATTGTGGTCGGTATCGTGCTGGGGCATTTCCTGGGTGAGGCACCGGTCGCGTCGGGCATGTTCGCCGGCATTTCCACGCTGGCCGTGGTCGCGGCGATGAACGACACCAATGGTGGCCTGTACATGGCGCTGATGGGGCAGTACGGTCGCTCGGAAGACGTGGGCGCCTACACGATCATGTCGCTGGAATCGGGCCCGTTCCTGACGATGGTCACGCTGGGTGTCGCGGGCTTGTCCGCGTTCCCGTGGCCGACGCTGGTGGGCAGCATCCTGCCGCTGGCCGTGGGGATGTTGCTGGGCAATCTCGATCGTGAAATGCGTGATTTTCTGGGCCGTGCCGTGCCGGTGATGATTCCGTTCTTCGCGCTGGCGCTCGGCGCGGGGCTTGATCTGCACAAGGTCTGGCAGGCGGGCCTGCTGGGCATCCTGCTCGGCTTTGCCGTCGTCGTCGTCACAGGTATTCCGCTTTACATCGTCGACCGCCTGACGGGCGGGACGGGCGTGGCGGGTACGGCCGCCGCGAACACGGCTGGCAATGCCGCCGCGGTGCCGGCGCTGATCGCTGCCGCCAATCCGGTCTACGAGGCCGCCGCCAAGAGCGCAACGCTGCTGGTGGCCGCCTGCGTGGTGGTGACGGCCATCGTCTCGCCGATCCTGACGGCCGCGGTTGCCAAGCGTGTGGCGGCCCGGGGTCTGGGGGCTGCGGCCAAGGGAGCGGTGCAGTGAGCATGCTCATTGTCGCCGACGACTTGTCCGGCGCGGCCGACTGCGCGATCGGCTTTACCAACGCCGGTCGTCGCAGCGTCGTGTCGCTCGAAATCGAAGGCTTCAATGCGACGGCGCAAGTGGTGGCGATCGACATCGACACGCGCCGTCTGTCGGCGCACGAGGCCGCCGCACGCGCAGTCGCGGCGTGGCAGCGGCTTGCCGCGCCAGAACGGCGTCTCTACAAGAAGATCGACTCGACACTGCGTGGCAACTGGGTTGCGGAAGTCGCTGCGCTGCAGCCGCTCGCGGGCTTGGCCATTGTGGCGCCGGCGTTCCCTGCCACGGGGCGTGTCGTGCGAGACGGAGAAGTGTTCGTGCGCGGTGTGCCATTGGCCGAGACCGACACCTGGCGACTGGAGCATGACGCTCAGGAGGCGCGACTCGCGCCGATGTTGGCGGCGGCGGGCGTGAGGGCGCAGATCATGTCCTCGGATTTGCTGCGCAAGGATTTTGTGGCGGCGCGTGCAGCGTTGACCGATGTCGTTGCGCAGGCGCGCGCCAACGGCGTGACGGCGTTGATCGTCGATGCGCAGACCGATGACGATCTCGTCATGCTGGCGCGCGCGAGCGTCGGGCTGACGGACATCTTTTGGGTCGGCTCGGGCGGTCTCGCTCGCGCACTGGCCGAACAATCGGCATTGTTCGCGCCGACGGATGGGACGGGCGATACGAGCGGTAAGGGCGGCATGGGCGACGCGCGAGACAATGCGCGCGTGACGAGCGACGCCGGGACGACCGGTCCCTTGCTGACGCTGGTGGGCAGCCTGTCCGCCGTGTCGCAACAGCAGTGCGCGCGGCTATGCGCGGAGCACGCGGTGGTCGAATGGATCGTGCCGCCCGCGGTCCTGCGCGCCGGCGCGTCGCATCCCGACAGCGCACGCTGGTGTGCGGCAATTGGCGATGCCATTGGGCAGGGAAGCGACCTGCTGGTGCGAATCGGGCGTGACGATGCCTTCGATCCGGCAGAGGGTGCGCAGCTTTCGGCCTCGCTGGCGGCGTTGATCGCGCCGCACTTCGCGCGCTTGTCGGGCCTTGTCGTCACCGGCGGCGAGACGGCGCGCGCGATGTTGAGCGCGGTGGGTATCGGCGCGCTCGAACTGCTCGCTGAAGTGGAGCCTGGCGTCGCCGTGGGGCGGCCGGCCAATGGGGCGTCGATGCGCATCGTGACGAAGGCCGGCGCTTTCGGCGGCGAAGCGGCGCTGCATAGCGCCTACCGATATTTGCGCACGACGCCCGACCTGCGCGAGCGCCATTGAGGCAACGCGAGCCGGTAACGCAACAACAGAACATCATCCCGGAATACTTTCCGGACGTCCTCCCAACGAAATGGATATCAACGCAAACGCCATGAATCAATATCTCCCCGTCATTGGCATCACCATGGGTGACGCGGCTGGCGTCGGCCCGGAAATTATCGTGAAGAGCCTGGCGCACGACAGCGTGTACCAGCAATGCCGCCCCGTCGTGATCGGCGACGCGCGACGTCTCGAGCAGGCCATCGCCATCGTCAAGATGCCGCTGAGCGTGCGTCGTATCGAGACGGTCGCGCAAGCGCGCTTCACGCCAGGCGTGATCGAGTGCATCGACCTGGGCCTAATCCCCGAGGACTTGCCGTTTGGCCAACTGTCGGCGATCGCGGGCGATGCCGCGTACCGGTACATCGCGCACGCGGCGAAGCTGGCCGAAGCCGGGGAAATCGACGCGATCTGCACGGCACCGCTGAACAAGGAAGCGCTGCACGCGGGGGGGCACAAGTTCCCCGGACACACCGAGATGCTCGCTCACCTGACGGGGATCGAAGAGGTGTCGATGATGCTTGTCGCGCCGAACCTGCGGGTGATTCACGTCACGACCCACATCGGCATCATCGATGCGATTCGCAAGATCGAGCCGGGCCTGGTTCAGCGTACGATCGAGCGCGGTCACGCTACGCTGGTCAAGGCGGGCATCGCGAATCCCCGCATTGCCGTGTGCGGCATCAACCCGCACGCGGGCGAGAACGGCTTGTTCGGCTACGGGGAAGAGGAAGAGAAGATCGTGCCGGCTGTGCAACGCTTGCGTGAGCGCGGCTGGGATATCGAAGGTCCGTTGCCTGCCGATACGTTGTTCTTCCGCGCCGGGCGCGGCGATTTCGATCTCGTGGTCGCCATGTACCACGATCAGGGGCATGGCCCGGTCAAGGTGCTGGGCCTGGAGGCAGGCGTGAACGTGACGGTCGGCTTGCAGGTGGTGCGCACGTCGGTCGACCACGGCACGGCGTTCGACATCGCGGGCAAGGGCATTGCCGACGAGCGCAGCCTGCTCGAAGCGCTGCGCCAAGGGGCCGAACTGGCGACGCGTCGGGCATGAATGCCGCTGACGCCGACGCTTCGCGCGTCGTCGTCAGTGGATCATTCCACCCCCATGTGTCCGCGATCGTTGATTTCGCGGATCAGCGAGCGCAACGCGCTGACGATGCGCTCGGTCATTCCCTCAGGCGGACGCCGCTGCGCCCATACGAGTCCCACATCCATCGACGGCACGCCCGTGCTCAGATCCCGTCGCAGGATTCGCCCACCGTCGATCGACCAGGGGCGATAGACGAGGTCCGAGAGAATCGATACCCCATAGCCCTGCGCCACGAGGCTACGAATTGCCTCGATCGAGCGAGTCCGGAAGTGCACGACCGGTTCGACCTGCGCGGCGTGCCAGTAGCGCTCGACCGTCTGCACGTGTTCATCCATATCAAGCAACAGGAAGCGCTGTCCGCGCACATCGTCGAGCGTGACGCTTGGCTTGTCTAGCAGCGGATGTCCGGGGCTGGTCCACAGCCGGCGCGTCGAGCGCAGCAACGTGTGCGAGACGAGTCCGTCAGCCACGACGTTCGACACTAACAGCAACGCCAGGTCGACCTCGCCCGCCAGCACAGCCGCTTCCAGTTCGCGGCGGTCGCCCTCGATCAACGTGAGTTCGACGTTCGGGAAGCGCTTGGACAAGGTGCTGGCCACCGAAGGCAGCAGATATGCCGAAATCGTTTCGGTGACGGCCAGTCGCAGACGGCCACCCGCATCGTCTGGAAGCGTGCGGGCCTCTTGTAGTGCGTCGTCGGTGGCGTTGAGGATACGGTAGGCGTGACGCAGAAATCGCTCGCCGGCCTCGGTCGGCCGCAGCCCCTTCGCGTGTCGTATGAAAAGCGGTGTGCCGACGATCACCTCCAGATTCTGCAAGGCAATCGTCAGCGACGACTGCGACGCGCTACATCGCTCGGCTGCGCGCATCACCTGTCCTGTCTCGGCCACCGCCACGAAATACTCGATCTGACGCAGGGTTGGTTTCATTTAAAAAATCAATATTGCAAACTATATTTTTTATATTAGTAATAAAAGTGACGGCTGTATAGCATCGGAACATCGATTCCTATAGAGACGCATGAGACATGGTTCAGGAGGTCAAGCCCGGGTTCTGCACGTTGTGCCGCTCCCGCTGCGGCACGCTGGCTCGCGTGGAAAACGATGCGCTGATCGCGGTCGAACCCGATCCGTCGCATCCGAATGGCGCCGCGATGTGCCGCAAGGGCAAGGCGGCGCCGGAGCTGGTGCATCACCCCGACCGGTTGACTACACCGCTGCGCCGCACCACGCCGAAGGGGGCGGACGACCCGGGTTGGACGCCCATCTCGTGGGACGAAGCGCTCACCGAAATCGCTGCGCGACTGGGCGACATCCGTCGCGAGAGCGGTGCGCATGCCGTCGCGTTTGGCGTGACGACCCCAAGCGGCACGCCGCTATCAGACAGCATCGACTGGATCGAGCGCTTCATCCGGGTGTTCGGTAGCCCGAACACGATCTACGCGACGGAAATCTGCAACTGGCACAAGGATTTCGCGCACGCGTTCACGTTCGGGTGCGGCATGCCGACCGCCGATTACGCGCAGGCAGACGTCATCATGGTCTGGGGCCACAACCCCACGAGTACGTGGTTGAGCCAGGCGAACGCGATCGGGCGAGGGCGGGCGCGTGGCGCCAAGTTGCTCGTCGTCGACCCGCGCAAGACACCGCTTGCCGCCGACGCCGATGCCTGGCTGCCCGTGCGGCCCGGCACCGATGCGGCGCTGGCGCTCGGTCTCGCCCGTCGTCTGATCGACAGTGGGCGCTATGACGAGATGTTCGTGCGCCGGTGGACCAATGCGCCGCTGCTCGTGCGCAACGACAACGGGCACTTCCTGCGCGTACGCGATGTGGCTGCGACGCACGTCGGCGTGTCGCCGGAAGCCTTCGTGATCTGGAACGAAGCGGCGGCGGCACCGCAGCCGTACGAGACGACCCATGCGCTGAGCCGCGACGCGGCGAACCAAGCCGCCCTGCGCGGCGAGTTTGCGGTGATGTCCGGCGACGGATCGCGCATTGCCTGCCGGCCGGCGTTCGATCATCTCTGCGCGGGGCTGGCCGCTTACGACGCGGCGACCGTAAGCGCACTCTGCGGCGTTTCTCCTGCGCAGCTCGACGCCGCCGCCGACCTCTTCACCGGGGCACAGCGCGTCGCTTATCACGCATGGTCGGGTGTCGCGCAGCACGCGAACGCGACGCAAATCGAGCGCGCCATCGCGGTCTTGTACGCACTGACCGGCAGCTTCGACAGACGCGGGGGTAATCGCGTGATGACGCGTCAACCGTTGAATGCCGTCAGTCAGCACGATCTTTTGAGCCCCGAGCAGCAGGCCAGGGCGCTGGGCCTCGACGCGCGTCCGCTGGGACCGCCTGCGCGCGGCTGGGTGACCGCGCGCGATACCTACCGCGCGATTCTCGATGGCACGCCCTATCGTGTGCGCGCGCTGTTCTGCTTCGGTACCAACGTGCTGGCGTCGCAGGCGGATTATGCGATGGCGCGCGAGGCGCTCGAAGCGCTCGAGTTTCACGTCCATTGCGATCTGTTCGAAACGCCGTCGGCGCGTTTCGCCGATATCGTGCTACCGGTGAACACGCCATGGGAACGCGAAGGCTTGCGCGCCGGCTTCGAGATCGACGATCGCGCCGACGCACTGATCCAACTTCGCCAGCGCATGGTGTCGCCGCGCGGTGAGTCGCGCAGCGACAACGACATCGTGTTCGATCTCGCAGTGCGCCTGGGCATGGGCGACGCCTTCTTCGGCGGCAGTCTCGATGCCGGCTGGAATCATCAACTCGCCCCGCTCGGGCTCGACGTGCAGACGTTGCGCGCGCATCCCGAGGGCATTTCGCGTCCGCAGCCGCAATATGAGCGCAAATACGCGCGCACCGAGGCCGGCGATGTGCGCGGCTTCGCCACCGAAACGCGGCGTGTCGAGCTGTATTCCGAGCATCTGCTGCGTCACGGATATCCGCCGGTACCGGCGCACGTGGCGCCCCGTGCCGTGAGCGACGATGAGGCGCTGCGCTTCCCGTTGCTGCTCGGTTCGACCAAGAACGGCTACTACTGCCACAGTCAGCATCGCGGACTCGCGAGCCTGCGCATGCGCGCCCCCGATCCCGTGGTGCATCTGCATCCGACGCTGGCGGCGCGCAGGCACATCGCCGAAGGCGATTGGGTGCGCGTGACGACGCCGGCCGGGGTCGCGCGCTTTCGCGCGGCGTTCGATGCCGGATTGGGCCTCGACGTGCTGCTTGCCGAATACGGCTGGTGGCAGGCTTGCGACAGCGTGGGACGTGACGGTTTCGCGATGGCGGGCGATCAGTCGAGCAACTTCAACGCACTGGTGACGACGCAGGACATCGATCCGATCAGCGGCGCATCGCCGTTGCGCTCGTTTCGATGCGACGTTGCGCGCGATCCGGCGAGCAATCCGGCCCGCCGCCCATGGGACGGCATGGCGCGCTTTCGCATTGCCGCGCTCGATGCCGCGGCCGAGGGGGTGTGCGCCATCGCGCTCGATCCGCTCGACGACGTGGGGCTACCCGACTATCTGCCGGGGCAGCACGTTACCGTGCGCGTATCGATTCCCGGGCAAGGGCAGCCCGTAACACGTGCGTACTCGCTCACCGGGCCCTCCAGCGAGCGCGACCGTCGCGGCTATCGCATTGCCGTGCGTCATCAGCAGGGGCGCACGTCCGAGGACACACCGTTTGACGGCCTGGTCTCGAGTTGGCTGAACACCGGCGCTCGCGTGGGCGACGTGATCGAACTGGGCGCCCCGTCCGGGCGCTTCGTCATGCCGCTGCGCAGCCGCCAGCCGGTGGTGTGTTTCGCCGGCGGCATTGGTATCACGCCGTTCCTCTGCTATCTGGAATCGCTGGCGGAGCAGGCCGAACGCGCGCCCTTGCCGCTGCCCGACGTCTGGCTGCATTACGCCAACCGCAATGGCGCCACGCACGCCTTCCGGGATCGGCTGGCGGCGCTTGCGCAGCGTCTGCCCAACGTGCGCGTCTTTAACTACTACGACGCGCCGCGCGAGGCGGATGTGCTCGGTCGCGACTACGCCTCGGCAGAACGGCTGTCTGCGGCCGTGGTGTCCGACGACCTGATCAAGCGACGCGCACGCTTCTACGTG
This sequence comes from Pandoraea sp. 64-18, assembly GCF_001899225.1. Lineage (NCBI taxonomy): Bacteria > Pseudomonadati > Pseudomonadota > Betaproteobacteria > Burkholderiales > Burkholderiaceae > Pandoraea > Pandoraea sp. 64-18. The sequence continues at coordinate 86,712 of NZ_MKVU01000001.1, forward strand.
TGCGGTCCGGCGCCCATGATGACGGCCGTGATGGCGGGGTTGGCGGCGCGTGGCGTACCCGCGTTCGACATGTTCAAGGAGGCGTTCCGTTCGCCGAGCGCGCCGCGTGTGGACGCCGGGGCCGCGTGGCCCGTTACGTTCGCTCGCTCGGGCCGCGAGGCTGTCTGGATGCCGTCGCACGGCAGCCTGTTGTCGTTTGCCGAGTCGCTGGGGCTGGCACTGCCAAGCGGTTGCCGTGTCGGGCAATGCGAGAGTTGTGCGGTGCGCGTGCTGGCCGGCGAGGTCGAGCACCTGGGCGACGTGGCGCTCGACGAGCCCGGCATGTGTCTGGCCTGTCAGGCCGTGCCGCGCGAAGCCATCGTGCTCGACGCCTGACATCTCATTTCCACCTCGACGAGGAGCTGTACTCATGAAATTCATCGACGCCGACGCCACTCGCGAGGCATTGGCTTTCGGCCCGTTGCTCGACGCGCTTCGTAGCCTGTTCGTCACCGGATGCGACGTGCCGCTGCGCCACACGCACGTCATCTCGGAATCGGGTACGCGCGATGCGATGACCGTGCTCATCATGCCCGCGTGGCAGCCCGGCGGTTATCTCGGCATCAAGACCGTCAACATCGCACCGGCCAATGCGCAGCGCGGCGTGCCGGGTCTGCATTCGACCTATCTGCTCTATGACGCCACGACGGGCGTGCCGCTGGCGCAGATGGACGGCAACGAGATCACGTCGCGCCGCACGGCGGCGGCCTCTGCGCTGGCTGCCTCGTATCTGGCGCGAGACGATGCGTCGCATCTCGCGCTGCTCGGCGCGGGCCGCGTGGGGGCGCTCGTGCCGCTGGCCTATCGTGCGGTGCGCCCCATCACACGTGTGAGCGTGTGGGATCGCGATGCGCAGGCGTCCGGGCGTCTGGTCGATCGCCTGCGTGCACAAGGTCTCGACGCGGTCGTGTGTCATACCGCGAAGTCGGCCGTCGAGGGCGCGGACATCGTCACCTGCGCAACGCTGGCGACCGAGCCCGTCGTGCAGGGCGACTGGTTGGCGCCGGGCGTCCATCTGGATCTGATTGGCAGCTTTACGCCGCAGATGCGCGAAGCCGACGATCTCTGCTTTGCCGGCGCTTCGTTGTACGTCGACACCGACGAAGCGCTGGCCAAATCGGGGGAGTTGCTCGGACCGATGTCGCGAGGCGTGTTCACCGCGTCGGACGTGCGCGGCACGCTGGCCGACCTGTGTCGCGCAGGACGCGGATGTCGCAGCGGCGAGGGTGAGCGCACGGTATTCAAGGCCGTAGGGACAGCGCTGGAAGATCTCGCGGCCGCCACGCTCGTCTGGCAGGCGACTCAACACGCTTGACGCGACGCAGGCAGCGGGCGATGGACGACGGCGGCGATGAAAGGTCGCTGCCGCAGGGCTGGGCACGGGGCGCGCATCGCGAGGTGCGGCGGTGCCGATCATGACAAACCTAAGGGAACACAGGCAATGAAACCGGGAAATTCACTTTCGAGCATGTCGGAGACGCCGCAGGACGGCGGACTTCTGGAACGTCTGGCGGCGGCGGTCACGCGTTGGTCCGAGCGCTGGTTTCCGGACGCCTATCTTTTCGCGGCGCTTGCCGTCATCGTATGCGCGGGCGGCGCGCTCGCCATCGGTGTCCCGGCGGTCAAAGTGGGCGTGGCCTTTGGCGACGGTTTCTGGAGCCTGATCCCGTTCACGATGCAGATGGCCATCGTGGCGATCTCGGGCTATGTGGTGGCCGTCTCGCCGCCCGCGGCGTTGCTCATCCGCAAGATGGCCACGCTGCCGCGCAGCGGTCGTAGCGCGGTGGCGTATGTGGCATTTGTGAGTATCGTGCTCTCGCTGTTCAACTGGGCCATCAGCCTGGTCTTCGCCGGCCTGCTGGTGCGCGCGATTGCGCGCCGCGACGACATTCGCATGGACTACCGTGCGGGGGGCGCCGCGGCGTATCTGGGCATGGGGGCGACGTGGGCGCTCGGCCTGAGTTCGTCGGCGGCGCAGTTGCAGGCCAACCCGGCAAGCTTGCCGAAGGCGCTGGTCGAGATCACCGGCGTCATTCCGTTCGCCGACACCATCTTCCTGCCGCAATCGATGGCGATTGCCGCCGTGCTGACGGTGGTGTCGGTGGCGCTGGCTTACTACTCGGCACCGCGCGACGACCGCGCAACCATCGCGGCCGACCTCGGTGTGTCGCTCGACGATATGGCAAAGCCTTACGTGCGTGCGCAACGCCCAGGGGATTGGCTTGAATACAGCCCGGTAGTCACGGTGCTGATCGTGGCGCTGGGCGTGCTCTGGATCGGACATGAGTTCACGACAAAGGATCCGCTGCTGGCGATCTCCAATCTGAACACTTACAACTTCGTGTTCCTGATGTTGGGCATGTTGCTGAACTGGCGTCCCCGCCGGTTTCTCGATGCGATCGCGAAGTCGGTGCCGTCCGTGGCGGGCGTGCTGATCCAGTTCCCGCTCTACGGCGGCATTGCCTATCTGCTGACCAAAGCGCCGGGCATCGACGGGGCGACGCTTTCGCACCACCTGTCGAGCTTCTTCGTGGCGATCTCGTCGCAGACGTCTTTCCCGGGCGTGATGGGCGTGTATTCGGCGGTACTGGGCTTCTTCGTGCCGTCGGGCGGCGGCAAGTGGATCATCGAGGCTCCGTATGTGATGCAGGCAGCCAACGACCTGCATGTGCACCTGGGGTGGGCGGTGACCGTGTACAACGCAGCCGAAGCGCTGCCGAATCTGATCAATCCGTTTTGGATGCTCCCGCTGCTGGGGGTGCTAGGTCTGCGCGCGCGCGACATTGTCGGATATACGTTCACGCAGTTGTTGGTGCACTTCCCCGTGGTCATTGTCATGCTGTGGCTGCTCGCGCAGACATTGACGTATCACCCGCCGGTCATGCCGTGAGGTGTAGGTTGTCGCGCGAACTTCGGAGGTCGAAGCGGATTGCGATTGGCGCTACACTGTGCCCCGAAAAAGGTGATCCATGTCGCACTTCACGGGGGAATTCGAAACATGTCAGCCAGAACCTTGCTGATCGCCTGCCTGGCCACCGCAGGAATATCGGTGGCCGGTGGCGCGGCCGCTCAGTCCTACTTGCAGAGTGGCGATCTGAACAGCATCCGCCAGTCGAATCAGGCCGCGCCGGGTGGTCAGCCCGGCGTGGGGCTTACGCCGCCTGCGTCGACACATGACAGGGAAGGCGGCGTTGGCGCACGGTTCAAGCAGGGCATGGCGGAGGGTGAGCGGCAGGCACAACGCCAGCGTGAGTCGTCCGCGACAAACGATATGCAGATGAGGCAACTGACGGATCCGCAACGCGCGCCGCAAGGTCGTTTCCCGGGCGCGTCGACGAACGCGCAGGGTGCGGTCTACTTCAACGAGCAGGGGCCCACCGCTTGCAAGCGAGATCCGGTGTCGGGGCAGGTGCAATGTGGGGCGACCACCTCACGATAAGCGCCGTCTTACCGCTTTCGATTATCGCGATGCGACATCGTCCGGGCGGCACACCGACAGCACCTGTTGTCGAAGCCAGCGATGAACGGGGTCCGCGTCCATTCGGGGATGCCACATCAACGACACGGCAATCTGTCCTGTCGTCACCGGCAGGTCGAACACGTGGACCGGCGCGGATGAGGTTGCGACCCGCTGTGCGGCGCGTTGCCTCATGAGTGACGCAGGCACCAGCGCGATCAAGTCGGACGCCTGCGCTACGGACAACGCCGCCGGAAAGCTTGGCACCACCGCGACAATATCGCGGTGCAGACCCAGCGCGTCAAGCGCGACATCGACAGGCCCCCGCCCGGCGCCGTGCCGCGATGCCACGACATGCCCGAACGCAACGTATCGCTCGGCGTCCGGCGCGCCGTGCGCGACGAGCGGATGGCCCGAACGCACCACGCCCACGAAGTGATCGCGGAACAGCGTCTGCAGGCGAATTTCCGGGCCCATGTTGCTCGCCCCGCCGATGTCCCCCAGCACGCCGATTTCCAGATCGGCCTCCCCGCCTCGCAACGGCATCGCGGTCTTTTCCGCCTTGGACAGAAAGCGCAGGCTCACGAACGGGGCCGCCTGTGTGAGCGCGGCAATCAACGACGCGCCGAAGGCGTCGACGAAGCCATCGTTGGCGCGAAGCGTAAAGGTGCGGCGCAGTGTGGCGAAGTCAGGCGATGATGTGGCGGGCGCGAGCAGCAGGCGTGCTTCGTCGACGGCGCCTCGGCTGCGCGTGCGCAATTGCTCGGCGTGCGGCGTGAGCACCATGCGGCGACCGGCGCGAACCAGCAGCGGATCGCCCGTGGTGTCGCGCAAGCGGCTCAGCGTACGGCTCATCGCCGATGCGCTCAGCCCCAACCGGCGTGCGGCACTTGCCACGCTGACTTCGGCGAGCAGGGCATCCAGCGCTATTAGCAGGTTCAGATCGGGGTCGGTCATGGGGGCGACGGAACGAGATGTGGCGTTACGCGCATGTTATCAGTGCAACGGCTGCGTCTTCCGCCATGTCTTGCATCGACCTATAGTCCCTCACAGCACACGTCGTACCGCCTCCCGGCATTCCGTCGCGGACGTGCGGGCGACGTTGGATACGAGGAACGACGCATGCAGAACGAAACAATCTCCCAAGTTTCCCCGCAAAAAACTGTCTTGCTGTTCGGCGCATCGCGCGGTCTGGGCTTCGCAATGGCGCAGGCGTATCTCAGGCGCGGCTGGCATGTCATCGCCACGGCTCGGCAAGGGTCGTCTGGCGCGCTCGATGCGTTGGTTGATAGCTTGGGCGCAGCCGTCGGCGGTGCGCTGGAGGTCGAAACGGTCGATATCGCGATACCGGCGCAAGTCACCGCATTGCGCGAGCGATTGGCGGGGCGCCGTGTCGATTTGCTCTTCGTGAACGCCGGGGTGAAGAACGACGACCGTGAGACGATTGCCGACGTGTCGACCGAGGAGTTCGTGCGCGTTATGGTGACGAACGCGCTGAGCCCAATGCGGGTGATCGAGACGTTCGAGTCGCTTGTGCCTCCCGGCGGCACGCTGGGGGTGATGTCCTCGGGACAGGGCAGCGTCACGAACAACACGAACGGCCACTACGAGGTCTACCGGGCCAGCAAGGCGGCGCTCAACATGTTGATGCGCAGCTTCGCGGCGCGGCATGGCGACGACACGCGCACGTTGCTGCTGACGGCCCCCGGCTGGGTGCGCACGGACATGGGCGGGGCGGACGCGCGTCTGAGCATCGACGAGAGCATCCCCCACCTGATCGACACCATCACGGCGCACGAGGGGCGCGCCGGACTGCACTACGTCGACTATCTCGGTCGTACGGTGCCATGGTGATGATGTGCCACAACGGATTGCTGCTCCCGCAGCGGTCTGTCGAGTGCAGCGTTCGGCGAAAGACGTTACCGCCGCGCACCTCCAGACGTCACTTCGGCTAAGATGCCAGCATCGACGTCGTGGCCGATGCGATAGCTCCGAGAGCGAGGCCGTTCGAGCCCGCCATTCCGACAATCCGGCAATGAAGCCATTTGGTAACGGTGGGCGACGCCTGGTCGCCTGCGCGATCGTGGGTGCGGCAAGCGTGTGCGCGGCCGCGGCGCTGGCGCAGCCGCCGCAGTACAAGAACGATGCCGAGTTGATGGGGGCGGCGATCGCGTCCCCCGAAGGTGTCGGCGAGGTGCTCGCGCGGCTCGTGCAGAAGTGCGGGCTCTATGGCGCGGCCACCCGAACGCACGGGAATGCGGCATTGCGCGCGTGGCAGACGCGGCACCGCGACTATCTCGCGGAGGGCCGGCGCGTGCGTGCCGAATTGCAATCCACCTATACCGATCCCGAAGCGCGCGCGCGCTTCGACGACTTGCTGCGCAACCAATTGCCGATGCTTGTCGAGCGCCAGTTTGTCGTCTATTCCCGCAGCATCGACGATCAGCCGACCGAGAGCGCGAAAGCGGATCTGTGCGATGGCTATTTCTCGGCGGTGGATGACCGTCAGTTCGATCTCAAGGTGAACGACCCGGCGCTCGCCGCGTTCTTCGACCGGCGAATTGCGGCACGTGCCGCGCCCGTCAGTGCGGACGATGCCGGGGGCGCCAGCCATCCGAGCGGGGGGGAGGATGCCGCAGCCAGCGCGCCGCCCGCACCGGCGGCGCCGGCCAAGTGAGCACGGCTATGCGGCCGCAGCCGTGTCGCCGTCCTCCGGCCGCTCGCCCGTCAGCAGGTAACGCATGAGATCGGCCACGGGGCGAATGCGCTCGCCGAAGGGCAACGGGTCGCGGCCACGGAAGAAGAGTCCGCGCGCCACATCGCCACGCACCGCCTGGGCGAGTTTCAGATCGATGCAGAACTGCCCGATGCGCGTCACGCCATCGCGCAGCCCACAGGCCTGCAGGCAATCGAATCCTTCCAGACACTGCCGCACCTTTGCCTTCGCTTGCAGGGCGGTCTCACGCGAGAGGTACTTCTTCAGCCACGGTGTCAGCACTGCACGCGCAGGCAGCCCGGCCACGCTGGTGAACTCGGCAAGGTCTTCCGGCCGCGCGCTCGCCAACACCGCCTTGAACGCCGGATGCGCGTCAGATTCCTCGGTCACGGCAAACGCCGTGCCCAACTGCACGCCCGCCGCGCCTTGCGCCAGCCAGTGCCGAACCTGCTCGTGACGGTGGATCCCGCCGGCCACGATCAGCGGTACACGGGACCATTCGATGCCGAGCGTCGCATAGATTTCCCGGCACTCCGCGAGCACGCGATCGAACGAGAAGCGTGCGTCGCCCAGCTCTTCGATGCGTGACGCCCCGAGATGCCCGCCCGCATGTGCTGGATGCTCGATGACGATGGCGTCCGGCAGGCGGCCCTTCTTCATCCACTTGCGCAACACGAGGCTGACGCCGCGCGAGTCCGACAGAATCGGGATGAGCGCGACGCCTGGATGAGACGCCGTGAGTTCCGGCAGGTCGAGCGGCAATCCGGCACCCATGACGATGGCATCGGCGCCGCTCTCGCACGCCTGTCGTACCAGCGATGCGTGTGCGCTCACCGCCTTCATGACGTTGACCGCCACCAGTCCGTGACCGTCGGCAATCGCCTTGGCGGCGTGGATCTCGCGGTCCAGTGCAATCAGGTTGACCGCCTCGATGGCCGCCTTCTTGCCCTCGGGGGTGTGAAGGCCGTCGACTTCGGCGAGCAGGTCAGGATGATGGTGGCGCAGATCGATACTCGCGATCGTCCCCATGCCGTTGTGCCGTGCCACCGTGCCGGCGAGCCGGTGCGCGGAGATGCCGATGCCCATGCCGCCTTGCACTACCGGCACCAGCCGGCGGCCGGCCAGCGTCAACCATTGCTCGTTCATGTCAGTTCCGTCCATCGAGGTGGGCTCGCGCGGGCGATGGCGCCGTGTGACGGCGCGCCCACGCGAAAAGGGCAGTCTGGCACCTGCCCCGCGAACGGGTCTTGCGATGGGTCAAGCGCGGGCGCACTCAGACGGTGTGGAGCCTGCGGCATGACGTCGCAGCCGCTGGCCCCGCGTGTGGCCGCTTGTGAGCAGACGCTAGTCCGCGCGGGCTTTGGGCGGCGTGCCGCTCAGTTTCATGCCGAGGCCACGCAGGAACACGCGCAGCCCGTCGGCCTTTCCCAGTTGCGGACGATGACGGAAGACGTCGTAGTTGACGGCTTCAATCCGGTCGAGGATGCGCAATCCACCATGCACCACGCAACATAGTTCCAGGCCGAAGCGGCCCGGTACACGGTTGGCGAGCGGCGCGCCGCGCAGCATCATCCGCCGGGCGAAGTCGACTTCGTAGCGCATGAGCGCGCGCCAGCGCTCGTCGAACGCCTGCGCGCCGATGTCGGCATCGGTCACCCCGAACCGGGCCATGTCGTCCTGCGGCAGGTACACGCGCGCCTTGCGCCAGTCGACTTCCACGTCCTGCCAGAAGTTGATGAGTTGCAGGGCCGAGCAGATGTCGTCCGAGCAGGCGATGTTCTCGGGCGTGTCGAGCTTGAAAAGGGCGAGCATGATGCGCCCGACCGGGTCGGCCGAGCGGCGCGTGTAGTCGCGCAGATCGGCGAATGTCGCGTATCGCTTGACGTCGATGTCCTGATCGAACGCGCTCAGCAGGTCGGAGAACGGCTGGACCGGGAGCCGATGCTCGGCAATGACACGCGCGAGGGCCGCAAAGAGCGGCTTGTCGGGCGACGTGGGCTGTCCGGCGGCGATCTTGTCGAGTTCCGCCTGGTACGCCGCGAGGCCGGCGTGACGCTCGGCGTCGGACGCATCGCCCTCGTCGGCAATGTCGTCGGCCGTGCGCGCGAAGTTGTAGATCACGCCGACCGGCGCGCGCATCTCGCGCGGCAGCAGGATACTGGCGACCGGGAAGTTCTCGTAATGCTCGATCTTGGCGTCGGAAGTCATCAGGCGGGTGGGCAAATGGGGCAACGCGGCAGCGCTGAGGGCCCCGAGATTCTATGCTATCGTTCCGAATCCTGGCGGGAAAGTCGCGCCAATCCCCGGTATACTTCCCTCCTTGCAAGAATCCCCTGAGTTTTTTCCGTGGTGTCACCCCGTTCCCCTGCACGACGAGGAGCCTCGTGAGCGTCGCCGAACCAATCGAAATGTCGCCTGAGCCAAGCAGTGCACGCGTGGCGTCGGGCAGCAGTTTTTACGCTGCCATGCGCATTCTGCCGCCCGCGCAGCGCGAAGGCATGTTCGAGATTTATGCCTTTTGCCGCGCCGTAGACGACATTGCCGACGACGGCGATGACACGTCGGCGAGCCGCATGGCGCGTCTGGCCGCGTGGCGACGCGATCTGGCCGATCTGTACGACGGACGCCCGGCGCCGTCGCTCGCGAACCTTGCCCGCGTGGTCAAGCAGTTCGGCCTGAAGCACGACGACTTTCTCGCCGTGATCGACGGCATGGAAATGGATGCCTGCGGCCCCATCGTCGCGCCCGACCTGCCCACGCTCGATCTGTATTGCGATCGCGTGGCGAGCGCCGTCGGTCGTCTGTCGGTCAAGGTGTTCGGCATGCCCGAACAGGACGGTATCGATCTGTCCTATCACCTCGGCCGTGCCCTGCAATTGACGAATATCCTGCGCGACATCGACGAAGACGCCGGCATCGGCCGCGTCTATCTGCCGCGCGAAACGCTGGCCGAGGCCGGCATCGTGGGCGCCACGCCGCAGAACGTCGTTGCCGCCCAGCTCGACCGCGCCTGTGCGCCCCTGGTGGCGCAGGCCCGAGAACATTATGCAAAGGCGCGCGCGATCATGGCGCCTTACCCGCGCCGCGTGGTGATTGCGCCCGCTGTGATGGCCAAAGCCTACGGCGCGATCCTCGACAAGCTCATTGCGCGCGGCTTCGCCGTGCCTCGCGAGCGCGTGCGTGTGCCGCGCTGGCGCCTCATGCTGATGCTGCTGCGGCAGATGGCGTTCTGATGTCGGGCACGGCTCACGTTATCGGTGCCGGTCTGGCAGGCCTGGCCGCCGCGGTAAGGCTCGTGAAGCGTGGCGTGCCGGTCGTGCTGCATGAGGCGGCACCGCAGGCGGGCGGACGCTGCCGGTCCTACTTCGACCGGCAGTTGAACGCGGTGATCGACAACGGCAATCACCTGGTGCTCTCGGGCAATACAACGATGCGCGAATTTACGCGCACCATCGGCTCCGAACACACATTGACCGGCCCCGATCGTGCGGAATTCGCGTTCGTCGATCTGACGAGCGACGAGCGCTGGACGGTGCGTCTGTCGGAAGGGCGCCTGCCATGGTGGATATTCGACAGTAACGCCCGCGTGCCGGGCACGAAGTGGTTGGACTACCTGTCGCTCGCGCCGCTGCTGCGCGCCGGACCCGACGCGACCATGACCGACGCGATGCGCTGTCCGCCCGCGCTTTATCAGCGCCTGATTCACCCGTTGTTTCTCGCCGTGCTCAACGCCGATCCGGCCGAAGGCTCTGCGCAGATGGCGGCCGCCGTTATTCGCGAAACGCTCGCGGCGGGCGGCAAGGCCTGTCATCCGCTGATCGCGAGCGAGGGCCTGGACGTGTCGTTCGTCACGCCCGCGCTGGCATTCCTGGAAGCGCACGGCGCACGCGTGATGATGCAGCATCGCGTGCGGGCATTGGGATTTTCGCCGGATGACAGTCGTGTGGAATCGATCGATTTTGGCGACGGACCGCAGGCGTTGGCGGCGGACGATGCCGTCGTGCTGGCGGTGCCGCCAAACGTGGCGGCTGGGCTGGTGCCGGATCTGACGACGCCCGACGAATACCGGGCCATCGTCAACGCCCATTTCCAGGTGCCGCCGCCGCCGGGCTGCCCGCCGATGATCGGCGTGGTGAACGGCGTGAGCGACTGGATCTTCGCGTTCGACGGCCGGTTGTCGGTGACGATCAGCGGGGCGGATCATTTGCTCGACGAATCGCGGGAAGCGCTCGCGCTGCGCATCTGGAACGAGGTCGCGCGCGCCTGTCAGGTACCCGCCACGCCGATGCCGGTGTGGCAATTGGTGCGCGAGAAGCGCGCCACGTTTGCGGCAACGCCGGCGCAGGACAAGCGTCGCCCCGGCGCGCGCACGCGCTGGCGCAATCTCGCGCTCGCCGGAGACTGGACGGCCACCGGCCTGCCCGCGACCATCGAAGGCGCGCTGCGCAGCGGCAACCGGGCGGCCGACGTGCTGCACCCCGCCTGAGGCTTGTCGAACCGTCTCGCGCATGAGCCGGGCGACAGAACCCGGCACCTATCGTCAATGACACTGTTTAACCGGCGCGTACGCCGCGCCGATCACACGCCTTTGAGTAGGCAAGAATGCCATGGACACGATACGCGATGCTTCCGAAAAGGAAGCGCGACGCACGGCCACTGCCACGGCCGTGGACCTCAAACTGCATACCGAGCTTGCCCAGAAGGTGAGCACGGCAATGGCAACGCAGACGCTCGAGACGGGTATCGACCGCTCGATCGCAGCATTGCTCGACCTGCAACAAGACGACGGTCATTGGCTCTTCGAACTGGAAGCCGACGCCACGATTCCGGCGGAATACGTGCTGCTGCGTCACCATCTGGCCGAGCCGGTCGACGCCGAACTCGAAGCGAAGATCGCCGCCTATTTGCGCCGCATCCAGGGCGAGCACGGCGGCTGGCCGCTGTTCCACCAGGGCAAGTTCGACATGAGCGCGAGCGTGAAGGCGTATTTCGCGCTCAAGATGATCGGCGATCCCATTGACGCCCCGCACATGGTGCGTGCCCGCGAGGCCATCCTCTCGCGCGGCGGCGCGCAGAACTCGAACGTCTTCACGCGCATCTTGCTGGCGTTGTACGGTGTGCTGGAGTGGAAGGCCGTGCCGATGATGCCCGTCGAGATCATGCTGTTGCCGCAGTGGTTCCCCTTCCATCTGTCGAAGGTGTCGTACTGGGCGCGCACGGTGATCGTGCCGTTGCTTGTGCTGCAAGCCAAGCGCCCGCGCGCCCGTAATCCCAAGGGTGTCGGTATCGACGAACTGTTTATCGGCAGTCCCAAAGACGTGGGTCCGCCCAGGCGCGCACCGCACCAGAGCCGCTTCTGGTTCACGTGCTTTTCGGGCGTCGATCATGTGCTGCGAGCCCTCGATCCGTTCTTTCCGAAAAAACTGCGAGAGAAGTCGATCCAGCGTGCCGTCGCGTTCGTCGAGGAACGCCTGAACGGCGAAGACGGCCTCGGTGCGATTTATCCGGCCATGGCCAACGCGGTCATGATGTACGACGCGCTTGGCTATCCCGAAGCGCATCCGAGCCGCGCAATGGCCCGCCGGTCGGTCGAGAAGCTCGTGACACCCGCCGATCACGAGACTTATGTGCAGCCGTGCCTGTCGCCGGTGTGGGACACCGCGCTGGCCGCGCACGCGCTGCTCGAAACTGGCGACAAGCGCGCCATCGAGCAGGCGGGCAAGGGGCTCAAGTGGCTCATTCCGCTGCAGATCCTGGACGTGCGCGGCGACTGGATTTCGCGCCGCCCGAACGTGCGTCCGGGCGGTTGGGCCTTCCAGTTCGCGAATCCGCACTACCCGGATGTCGACGACACCGCCGTGGTCGCCATGGCGATGGATCGCTACGAGAAACTCGTGGGCGCCTTCGGGAACGACACGGTCGACGCGAGCCCGCGGCCGATGCGTCACGCGATCGATCGCGGCACGGAGTGGGTCATCGGCATGCAGAGCGGCAACGGCGGCTGGGGCGCATTCGAGCCCGAGAACACGCATCTGTATCTGAACAGCATCCCGTTCTCGGACCATGGCGCCTTGCTCGATCCGCCGACGGTGGACGTCTCCGCGCGATGCCTGTCGATGCTCGCGCAATTGCCGCCATCGCCGGAGCGCAAGGCCTCGGCCGATCTGGCGTTGAAATACATTCTCGACGATCAGGAAGCCGATGGCAGTTGGTACGGCCGCTGGGGTATGAATTTCGTGTACGGCACGTGGTCGGCCATGTGCGGCCTGCAGGCGGCGGGGGTGTCGCCGGCGCATCCGGCCATGGCGCGCGCGGCGCAGTGGCTCCTCTCGATCCAGAACGCCGACGGCGGATGGGGCGAGGATGGCGAGAGCTACAAGCTCGACTACCAAGGCTACGAAGCGGCACCGAGCACGGCGTCGCAAACGGCGTGGGCGCTGCTCGGCCTGATGGCGGCGGGCAAGGCCGACGACCCGGCGGTCAAGCGCGGTGTCGATTATCTGCTGAGTACGCAGAACGATGAAGGGCTGTGGGACGAAGCCCTGTACACGGCGACGGGCTTCCCGCGCGTGTTCTATCTACGCTATCACGGCTATCGCAAGTTCTTCCCGCTGTGGGCACTCGCGCGATACCGCAACCTGACGGTGCGCAACGACTGCCCGGTGCCGTGCGGGATGTGATCGCGCCCGCCATGACCCCGCCCATCATCGTGGTGACCGGCATGCCTTTCGAAGCGCGCATCGCGCGCGGCGACGGAGTGGTCGTGGTCTGCGCGCAAAACAATACGCTCGCGTCAGACCTGCAGGCCGCAATGGCACGCGACGGCGCGCGCGGGCTGGTGAGCTTCGGCACGGCGGGCGGTTTGAGGCCCGGCGTGGCGCCCGGTCGATGGGTGATTGCGCATAGGGTATTGGATATGCCGCAGCAGGCGCACGCGTATGTGTCGTGCGTGCGCTGGGCCGATGCGCTGCGTCGTGCGATGCCCGACGCCTTGCACGCCGATCTGGCCGGGGTGACGGCCCCCGTCGTCAGGGCCGACGACAAGGCCGCAGTGTGGCGCGAGAGCGGGGCGGCGGCGGCCGACATGGAGTCGCACATCGTCGCACGCGTGGCACAGGCGCACGGACTACCGTTCGTCGCCGCCCGCGTGGTGATCGACCCGGCGGAGCGCTCGCTCCCCCCGGCGGCGCTCGCCGGACTTCGCAGCGACGGCTCCACCGATATCCTCGGCGTGCTGCGCTCGCTCGCCGTCAATCCGCTTCAATTGCCCTCGCTGCTGAGTGTCGGGAAAGACGCGAGCCGTGCCAAACAGGCCATGCGCCATGGACGCGAGGTCATCGCCCTCACACTGGGCGATGGCTTCGGCGCGGTGGCCGCGGGGATCTGATCGCCGCGTCGTTTCTTGCGCGCCTCATCAAGACGGCAATCAATAAAAATGCCAGCGCGTCGTTGCAGACGGGCTGGCATTTTTGCCTTCTGGCACACGCCATTACGTGTGCCGGTTCAAGCGTCCGACGATTGCTGGCCGCGTGCTTGAGCGCGTCCCTTCCACATGCCACCGCGACCGCGCCAGTGCTGTAGCGCCGAGTCGAACGTGAAGACGGTATAGAGCGCAGCGACGAGCGGCAGCAACGGGCCGAAGCTCGACGGCTGCCGGTAGAAGCGCAACATCGGCACGTAGGCCAGCGTCATCGCTATCCACGCAAAGAGGCCGAGCCATTGGGCGATGCCCGTGGCAAAGATCGTCATGACCGGCGGCACGATGAACGTAAGCAGCAGCGAGACGAGGGTGCCCGCAAGCAACACCGGCGAATACTGCAACTGCGCGTAGGCCGTGCGCGACACCATCTTGCGAATCTCGCCGAGGTTGTCGTACGGCCGGACGCTCAGGGCGCGCTCGGTCAACCCCAGCCAGATCGCGCCTTGCCGCTTGAGCAGGCGTCCCATCGCGCAGTCGTCGATGATCTCGTCGCGAATGGCTTCGATGCCGCCACCGGCTTCGAGCGAGGCGCGATGGATCAACATGCATCCGCCCGCGGCCGCAGCCATGCGTTTCTTCGGATCGTTGACCCACGCGAACGGGTAAAGCATCTGGAAGAACAGTACGAACGCTGGAATCAGTGTGCGCTCGAACCAGGCAGTGCAGCGCAGCTTCGCCATCAGCGAGACGAGCACGCGGTCATCGCTCACCGCCCGCGTGACCAGACGGCGTACGTTCTCGGGGAGATGGGCAATGTCGGCGTCGGTGTGCAGGAGGTAGTCGGGGGCGACGCCATCGCCGTTCGTGCCCGGATCGCTCGCGAACGCGACCCCTTGGCTCACGGCCCACAGCTTGCCGGTCCAGCCGCCGGGCAGGGGCTGGCCGCTGAGCACATCCACGCGGCGCGTGAAGCCGTCCGCCGCTGCCCGCGCGGCGGCTTCGCGCGCGAGATCGGCTGTGCCGTCGCTGCTCTGGTCGTCGACGACCACGATGCGCAGCCGCCCGGCATAGTCCTGGCGGCACAGCGATGCTACGACCTGTCCGATCGATTCCGCCTCATTGCGCGCGGGAATGATCACCGCCACCGCAGGCCAGACGTCGGGCACAGGCAGACGGTCTTCATCCAGATCGTCGCGCTCGCGCGCACGCCAGAAGCCGCCTTGTGAGCTGAGCAGGTAGATCCAGATGCCCAGCGACAGCGCGGCGATCCAGGCCAGAACGGTCATGTCAGATATCCGGCGGAGCCAAACCAGGCGAGCGCGTCCTGCAGGCCCGCGGCGTAGGGACGGGCGCTGTAGCCGAGGTCGCGTTTCGCCTTCTCTGACGAGAAATACATCTGATACCGCGACATCTTCAAGCCATCGACCGTGACGAACGGTTCCTTGCCGGTAAAGCGCGCAACGCCTTGCGCCGCCATCGCGAGCGGATAGAGCGGCCAGCGCGGCAGCGCGATCTTCGGAGCGCGGCGCCCCACCATGTCGGCGATGCCCGCGAGCATTTCGCGCAGTGGCACGTCGTCGCCGCCAAGAATGTAGCGCTCACCGATGCGGCCGTGCTCCAGGGCGAGCAGATGGCCTTCGGCGCAGTCGTCGACGTGCACGAGGTTAAGCCCGGTATCGACGAACGCGGGGATCTTGCCCTGCGCGGCCTCGACGATGATGCGTCCCGTCGGCGTGGGCTTGATATCGCGTGGTCCGATGGGCGTAGACGGATTGACGATCACGGCGGGCAGGCCGTCGTGGGCGATCATTCGTTCGACCAGACGCTCGGCGGCGACCTTGCTGCGCTTGTATACGCCGATGGTCGTGGCTTCGTCGTTCGGGGAGGTTTCGTCGACGGGGCCGACGGCGTCGTGCACGCGCAGCGTGGCAACGCTGCTGGTGTAGACCACGCGCCCGACGCCCGCGCGCAGCGCGGCTTCCATCACCGTGCGCGTGCCGTCGATATTGGCCCGCATGATGTCGCTGGGGTCTTTCGCCCAGAGACGATAGTCGGCGGCCACGTGGAGCAGGGCATCCACGCCGGCAAGCGCGCGCTGCATCGACGCCGCGTCGCGCATATCGCCCTCCACGACCTCGACAGGAAGATCGGCGAGGTTCGCGCGTGGACTGGTGCCGCGCACCAGCAGGCGAACCTCGTGACCGCGCGCCAGCGCCGCGCGTGCTACCGCAGACCCGACGAACCCGGAGGCGCCGGTGACCAGGACACGCGACGGCATTTAGGCCTTGACCCGGCGCAACTCGTCGAGCTTGATCTCGACGTGCTTCGAGAAGACGAACTCGGCCGGACGCTGCTTGGCGAACGAAACATCATCGGCCATCGCGCCGTCCGTGCGTACCCCCTTGAGCGCCACGCCCAGCGCGCGCAACGGGTGCGAGAGCGTCTCGTTCACGGCGGTGGCTTCGAAACCGCTGTGCACCATGCAGTCGGCGCACTTCTCGTAGTTGCCCACGCCGTACTTGTCCCAGTCGGTGGTATCCATCAGTTCCGTGTACGTCTTGGCATAGCCTTCGCCAAGCAGGTAGCACGGACGCTGCCAGCCGAACACGGTGCGCGTCGGGTTGCCCCACGGCGTGCAATGGTACGAACGGTTGCCAGCGAGGAAATCGAGGAACAGGCTCGACTGGCTGAACGTCCAGTTCTTGCCGCCGTTGCCGCGCTTGAGAATGTCGCGGAACAGTTGCTTGGTCTTCGAGCGGTTCAGGAAGTGCTGCTGGTCCGGGGCGCGCTCGTAGGCATAGCCCGGCGACACGGTAATGCCGTCGAGGCCCATTTCCTTCGTGGAATCGAAGAACTTGGCCACCTTTTCCGGGTCGGCGTTGTTGAACAGCGTGCAGTTGATGTTCACGCGGAAGCCACGTGACTTGGCCAGCTTGATGGCGGCCACGGCGCGTTCGTACACGCCATCCTGCGACACGGCGGCGTCGTGCATTTCACGGTCGCCGTCGAGGTGAATCGACCAAACGAAGAACGGGCTCGGCTGGTAGTCGTCGATCTTCTTCTCGAGCAGCAGCGCGTTCGTGCACAGATAGACAAACTTCTTGCGCGCGATGATGCCCTTGACGATCTCCGGCATTTCCTTGTGCAGCAGCGGTTCGCCACCGGCAATCGAGACCACCGGCGCGCCGCATTCATCCACGGCATCGAGCGAATCCTTGAGCGAGACGCGCTGGTTCAGAATGGGGTCCGGATAGTCGATCTTGCCACAGCCCGAGCAGGCGAGATTGCAGCGGAACAACGGTTCGAGCATCAGCACCAGCGGGTAGCGCTTGTTGCCCTTGAAGCGTTGTTTCATCAGATAGGCGCCAACATACGCCTGTTGCAGGAAGGGGATGGCCACGTTCGGCTCCTGTTCGTATTGCGTTAGCCGGCCAGCGCGTGATGCGCGGCGACCGGCTCGTCTTTGGTCAGTTCCGACGGCAGGCGAAACTGGATGGTTTCCTCGATGCCGTCCATGAGAGTCACTTCGACGGTGTCGATGCGACGCAGCGCGTCGATCACGTCTTCGACCATGCGTTCGGGCGCCGACGCCCCAGCGGTGATGCCGATGCGGGCCTGGCCGCGCACCCATGCCGGATCGACCTCGGTGCCGTCGGCCACGAGATAGCTCGGCAGCCCCATTTCGGCGCCGATTTCGCGCAGGCGGTTCGAGTTCGAGCTGTTCGTCGCACCCACCACGAGCAGCACGTCCACACGCTCGCACAGCTCGCGCACGGCCGTCTGGCGGTTTTGCGTGGCGTAACAGATGTCCTTGGTGTCCGGACCGACAATATCGGTAAAGCGACCTTGCAGCGCCGCAATGATACCGCGAGTCTCGTCGACCGACAGCGTGGTCTGCGTCACATACGAGACCGGGGTGTCGACGGCCAGCGGCAGCGCGTCGACATCGCGCTCGGTCTGCACGAGATGCACGGGGCCGTCGATCTGGCCCATCGTGCCCTCGACTTCCGGGTGCCCGGCGTGGCCGATCAGAATGACGTCACGCCCGGCGGACACGTAATTCTTGCCTTGCAGGTGCACCTTGGTCACGAGCGGGCAGGTGGCATTGAGCACTCGCAGGCCGCGCGTCTGTGCTTCCTGTTCAACGACGCGCGCCACGCCATGGGCACTGAAAATAGTGACCGCACCCGCGGGGGCTTCGGACAGCTCGTCGATGAAGCGCGCGCCCTTGGCCTTGAGCGAATCGACCACATGCTTGTTGTGGACGATCTCATGGCGCACGTAGACCGGGGCGCCGTATTTTTCCAGGGCGCGTTCCACGATCTCGATGGCACGTATGACACCCGCACAAAAACCGCGGGGTTGGGCAAGGAAGACTTGCATTCAGCTCTCCGGCTCAGGTCGGCCGGGATGACGGTTCCCATCGAGGTTGCATGTCCTGATCGCCATGGCCTCATGGCGCCCGCGGCACCAGTGCCAGTGGCAATTCGCGCGCACCCTTGGGGGGACCGCCGTCCGGTCGTTTGACAAGCGACGATTGTAACCGCCGCCGCCAAATGCTGCTGACCACTCCCGAGTCGAGAGACGTCAGTGCATATTTCGTAAATGTTGACGAATCGGCGCTTATCTGGATCGGATTTGCGCCGAAGGTGCCGCCAAGTCGCCACGGACACCCTGGGCCCGCCGGCACGGGATGCGGCAGGTGCAGTCAAGCCTTTGATTTTACTTGCCGAAACGCGCGTTCTTGTCGCGCAAGTAGGTGATCAGGCCGTCGATGCCGCCCTGGGCGATGCGCGCCTTGAATTGCGGTTGATACAACTGGATGAGCCATGCGTTGGCCACGTTCTCGCCCATCATGTTGATGTCGTAGATCTTCCACCCCTTGTCCGTCTTGGCCAGACGATAGGCCACCGACAGATTGTCGCCATTGCCGCTGACCGAGGCGCCCACCACCACGTCGCTGCTGTTCGCCGTGAGTTTGGCCGGCGTGAACTTGAACGAGATCTGGCTGCCGCGCACCTGCGAGAGTTGCAGCGCGAAGGTGTTCACGAGCAACTGCTGGAACTGCTCGAAGACCTGCTGCTGCTGCGCCGGCGTGGCCGCATCGAACGCCTTCGAGCCGACGGCGTAACGCGTGGTCCGATGGAAATCGGTATAGGGCAGGAAGTCGCGGGCCACAACACGCGCGGTGGCGGCGACATCGCCGTCGCGGGCCGCCGCGTCGGCCTTGGCCGCCTTGACGACGGTCTCGACCGCCGTCTTCACAATGTCGTTCGGATTGTTGCTGCTCGCCTGGGCCCAGGCGCCGGAAGCGACGCCGATACCGCTGAATGCGACGGCCGAGAGCGCCGTCACCAGAAATTTATTCATACCGTCTTCGTGGGTTTCAATCGGGTTGGCCGTAGTGTAGTTCACGCGGCCTTGTATACTGCTGCGATTTCGTAAATTCACCGTTTCCTTGTCTTCCATGAGCTGATCGACGGACTTCGTCCGCGATTGGTTCCCCGGTATCGCTTGATACATCGCGTTTCGTGACTTTTTAGAGAGCGGCGGCCGGGGCAGGGAGACCTCTACTCTCTTCCGGAACCGTTACATGCTGACGTCGCTCGTCGTGCGCATCGTCCGTTTTTCGGCGAAGCACGCGTACCTGGTCATTTTCGCTTCGCTCCTGCTCGTGATGGCGAGTTGCGTGTACGTCGCCAAGCACTTCGCGATCAACACGGATATCTCGGGTCTGATCGATCTGAATACGCCCGCCGCCGAGCGCGGTCGTGCCATCGATCGCGCTTTCCCGCAGAAGACAGACCTCACCTTGGCCGTAGTGCAGGCCCCGGCCGCCGAGTTCGCCGACCGGGCCGCCGCCGAGCTGGCCGCGAAGCTGGTGACCGAGACCGACGTGTTCCGGGCGGTGAGCCGTCCCGGCTCGGGGGAGTTCTTTGCGCACAACGCGCTGCTCTTCGCGCCGCTCGACGACGTGAAGTCGCTCACGGGCAAGCTGGATGACGCCAAGCCCCTGCTCAACCGTCTGGCGCAGGACCCGAGCCTGACCGGTTTGTCGAACCTGCTGTCGGTGACGCTGCAAACGCCGCTTCTCACCGGGCAAGTCAAGCTGCCGGAGATGGCGAACCTGCTCGGGGATGCGGCCGAGACGACCGAGGCGGTGCTTGCCGGGCGTCCGGCGGCCATGTCGTGGCGAGCGCTCGTCGCGCCCGACACCGTGGCCCGCAGCTACGTCCAGGTGCAGCCGAAGGTGGACTACGCCGCCCTCGAAGCCGGGGCGAATGCCGCGACGCGCATTCGCGAGGCGGTGGCCGACCTGAAGCTGGGTGAGCGCTATGGCGCGACGGTGCGTTTGACGGGCCCGCGCCCGCTGTCCGACGAGGAGTTCGCCTCCGTGCGTCAGGACGCCGGTCCGAACGCGGTCGTCACGCTGCTCGCCGTGCTGGTCGTGCTGTGGCTGGCGGTGCGCTCGGGCAAGATGATTCTCGCAGTGTTCATCACGCTGCTCGCGGGGCTGGCGGTCACATTCGCGCTCGGTCTGATGATGGTCGGCGCGCTCAACATGATTTCGGTCGCGTTCGCGGTTCTGTTCGTCGGCATTGGGGTGGACTTCGGCATTCAGTTCGGCGTGCGCTATCGCGAGGAGCGCTATCGCCTGGACCATCGGCCCGGAGTGTCGGGCGACGAAGCGCTCCACGGCGCGCTCACGGGGGCGGGCCGGGCCATTGCGATGCCGCTGTCGCTGGCCGCCGCCGCCACGGCCGCGAGTTTCTTCTCGTTTCTGCCGACCGATTATCGCGGCGTGTCCGAACTCGGATTGATCGCCGGCGTGGGCATCCTGTGTGTGGCATTCCCGTCGGCCATCACCTTGTTGCCGGCGCTCATCAGTGTGTTCAAGCCGAAGGGCGAACCGAGTCCGCCGGGCTTTCGCAGTCTCGGTCCGGTCGACGAATTCACCGAGAAGCACCGCAAGCCGTTGCTGTACGGCACGCTCGCCCTCGTGGTCGCGGGCCTGCCGCTGCTCGCCCATTTGCACTTCGACTTCAACCCGTTGCATCTGAAGGATCCGAACACGGAGTCGATGGCGACGCTGAGGGATCTGGCCAATTCGCCGGAGGCCGGGGTCAACGACGTGCAATTGCTCGCCCCGACGCTCGCCGCCGCCGACGCCGACGCCGCGAAGCTGCGCGCCGTGCCGGAAGTCGGTCGCGTGGTCACGCTCACGACGTTCCTGCCGGCAGAGCAACCCGCCAAGCTTGCGTTGATCGGCACGGCGGCCGAATCGTTGCTGCCGGTGCTTTCACAAACGCCGCTGGCACCGGTGGCCGATGCGGCGCGCGTGTCGGCGCTCAAGACCGCCGCCGGTCAGTTGGAGGACGCCGCGCTCGATCATCCGGGCGACGGCGCAAAGCCGGCGCAGCGTCTGGCCGCCGCGTTGCGCAAGCTCGCCGCGGCCGACGCCGCGACACGCGATCGCGCGGAGCGGGCGATCGCCGAGCCGTTGAAGCTCGCGCTCGGTCAGTTGCGCGATGCCCTGCAGCCGCATGCCGTGACGCGCGAGTCGCTGCCCGAGGACATCGCCTCGCAATGGGTGGCGGCCGATGGGCGCGCGCTCGTGAACATCTCGCCGCGCGTGGAGAAGGGCGCGGATCCGAGTGACGACGCCATGCTGCGCAAGTTCAGTGCCGCCGTGCTGGCGACCACCCCGGACGCCGTAGGGGGACCGATCTCGATCCTGCGCTCGGCCGACACGATCATTCGCGCGTTCATCGAGGCGGGGGCGCTGGCGTTGCTTTCGATCACCTTGCTGCTATGGCTGGCGCTGCGCAACTTTGGCGACGTGCTGCGCACACTGGTGCCGCTGCTGGTCTCGGCGGGCGTCACGCTCGAACTCAGCGTGTTGATCGGCCTGCCGCTGAACTTTGCGAACATCATCGCGCTGCCATTGCTGCTGGGCGTGGGCGTGGCGTTCAAGATCTACTACGTGATCGCGTGGCGTCACGGGCAGACTCGGCTGCTCGCATCGGGTCTGACGCAGGCGATCGTGCTGTCGG
Source organism: Pandoraea sp. 64-18 (assembly GCF_001899225.1). NCBI lineage: Bacteria > Pseudomonadati > Pseudomonadota > Betaproteobacteria > Burkholderiales > Burkholderiaceae > Pandoraea > Pandoraea sp. 64-18. Next base: position 108,398 of record NZ_MKVU01000001.1, read on the forward strand.
CCGCGACCACGGGCATCGCCTTCGGCAGCCTGTGGCTGTCGCATCACCCGGGCACGTCGAGCATGGGCAAGCTGCTGGCGCTCTCGCTCGTCTGCACGCTGATCGGCGCCGTGTTCTTCCAGCCGGTGCTCATGGGCAAGCCGCGCAAGAAGCCGGCGCCGCCGCCAACAACCTGACGGCAGCGACGCAAGGCAAAACGGCACCGAAAGGTGCCGTTTGTCGCTTTGGATGCGCTGAATCGAGCGGGATAAACCGCCGTACTCACGTCGTCGAGGGCACCGCCTCAACCTTGCCGCCGAGACGCTCGGCCAGCGCCCGGCGAATCGATGCGGCGATGCCCGGGGCGTCGAGCCCGACCGACGCGAGTTGTTGCGCGGGCGTGCCCTGATCGATGTAGGTGTCCGGCAAGCCCAGTTGCAGCAGCGGGACTTGCACGCCATTGGCATTGAGCGCCTCGACACAGGCCGTGCCCGCACCGCCCATCACCGCGCCCTCTTCGAGGGTGACGACGAGGTCGTGCGTGCGCGCCATGTCGAGCAGCGTCGCGTCGTCGAGCGGCTTGACGAAGCGCATGTTGACGACACTCGCGTCGAACTCGATGGCCACCTGTTCCGCCGGTGCGACCATCGAGCCGAACGCCAGCATTGCCACGCGACGGCCTGCCGGGGCGGCGCTTCGGCGCCGTATCTGGGCCCGGCCCACGGGCAGCGTCGACAACCCCGATTCGATCGTTACGCCGGGACCGGTGCCACGCGGATAACGCACGGCGCTGGGGCCGTCGATCCCGAGTGCCGTCTGCAACATCTGACGGCATTCGTTCTCGTCCGCCGGGGCCATCACCACCATGTTGGGGATGCAGCGCAGATAGGCGATGTCGTAGGCGCCCGCATGGGTGGCGCCATCCGCGCCGACCAGGCCGCCGCGATCGATCGCGAAGACGACCGGCAGGTTCTGCAAGGCCACATCGTGGATCAACTGGTCGTAGGCGCGTTGCAGGAACGTCGAATAGATGGCCACGACGGGCTTGAGCCCTTCGGTCGCCAATCCCCCGGCGAAGGTCACCGCATGTTGCTCGGCGATGCCGACGTCGTAGTAGCGCTCGGGGAAGCGCTGCTCGAACGCGACGAGGCCGGAGCCTTCGCGCATGGCCGGTGTGATCCCGATGACACGCGGGTCGGCGGCCGCCGCATCGCACAGCCATTCGCCAAAGACCTGCGTATAGGTCTTCGCCGACGCGGCACCCGGTGCGGCCGGGCGAATGCCTTCGCTCGGATTGAACTTGCCGGGGCCGTGATAGAGAACGGGATCGGCCTCGGCGAGCTTGTAGCCGCGTCCCTTGCGCGTGACGACGTGCAGGAACTGCGGCCCCCTGAGTGCCTTGATGTTCTCGAGCGCGGGAATCAGCGCGTCGAGATCGTGGCCGTCGATGGGGCCCAGGTAATTGAAGCCGAACTCCTCGAACATCGTGCCCGTGGGGGACACGAGGGCCTTGGCGTGCTCTTCGAGCTTGTGGGCCAGCTCGCGCATCGGCGCGGGCGCGTTGCGCAGCAACTGCCGCACGCTTTCCTTGCCCGCCGAGTAGAACTGCCCGGACATCAGCCGCGTGAGGTACTGATTGAGCGCGCCGACCGGGGGCGAGATCGACATGTCGTTGTCGTTGAGCACGACGAGGAAGGGCAGGTCGTCGTGGACGCCCGCATTGTTCAGGGCCTCGAACGCTTCGCCCGCCGTCATCGCGCCGTCGCCGATCACGGCAATGGCGTGACGCTTCTCGCCCTTGACGCGGCTGGCCAGCGCCATGCCGAGTGCCGCCGAAATCGACGTGCTCGAATGTGCCGTGCCGAACGTGTCGTAAGGCGATTCGTCGCGCTTCGGAAAGCCCGACAGTCCGTGCCATTGCCGAAGCGTTGGCATCGCCCCACGGCGACCGGTGAGGATTTTGTGCGGATAGGTCTGGTGTCCCACGTCCCACACGATGCGGTCGTTGGGCGTGTCGAAGACATAGTGCAGCGCGATCGTCAGTTCGACCGTGCCCAGGTTCGACGACAGGTGGCCGCCGGTGCGCGAGACGTTATCAAGCACGCAGGCGCGCAATTCGTCGGCCACACGGCGCAAGTCGGCGCGTGAGAGCGCACGCAGGTCGGCAGGGGAGGAGACGCTGGCGAGCAATTCGGTCATGGTCAAAGGTTCGTTCCCGCGCTCACTTCGCCAGCCGGGCGAAGGACGCCAGCAGGCGGTCGATGTCGGCGGCCGTGAGGTTGCCCATCGTCGAGATGCGGAACAATTCCTTCGACAGGCCGCCTTGGCCCGCGTAGATCACAAAGCCATCGGCCTTGAGCCAGTCGTGCAGACGCGGATAGTCGACCCCGGCGGGCAGCTTGTAGGCCCGCAGCACCACGGACGACTCGCCCGGCGGCAGTGCGCTGTCGATGCCCAGCGCGGCCAGACCGGCGCGCACCTGCTCGGCGAGCGCGCCGTAATGGGCGTGACGTGCTTGCCACCCCCCGGCGTCGTCGAGTTCGCGCAGCGCCTCCACGAGCGCGTAGTAGGCATGCACCGACGGCGTAAACGGCGTGTTGCGCTCGGCCTGAAGCTTGGCCAGGCGCGCGATGTCGAGGTAATACGTGCGGCTCGCGGCCTTGGCGAGGGCGTCCTTGCGCACCATCACGAACGACACGCCCGGCACGCCATGCACGCACTTGTTCGCGGTGGCGGCCACGGCCACGATACCGGAATCGTTGAAGTCGAGGGCCTCGGCGGCAAAGCTGCTCACGCCGTCCACCAGCAGGCCGATGCCGCGCTCACGGCATGCACCGGCGAGACCGGTCAGATCGTTCAGGCGGCCCGTCGTCGTCTCATGGTGGATGATCGCCACGTGGGTGTACGGACGATCGCCCGCGGTGTCGAGCTTGTCGACGATCTGTGCCAGGTCGGGCGCTTGCATCCATTCGAAATGGATGACGTCGTGATCGATGCGGTATTGCTTCGCGATCTGAGAGATGCGCTCGCCGTACACGCCGTTCTCGACGATCAGCAGGCGGCCGCCTTCCGGCACAAGGCCTGCCGTCATGCTCTCGACGGCGGCGGTGCCCGAGCCGGTCATCAGCACCGGCGTCCACACGGCCGGATCGAGGCCATACACGGCGGTCAGACGCGCGCGCGCTTCGTCCTGCAGGTCGAAGAATTCGGGCTCGCGGTGGCACAGATCGGGTTGCAGCAAGCTCTTGCGGACACGCTCGGTCAGCGTAACGGGGCCCGGATTCAGTAACAGCATGGCGAAGGTTCCTCGGCAGTTTTTTGAAAGGGGGACGCTCAGGCCGAAGCCTGCGCGCGTTGTGCAATGTGGTCCATCAAGCGCGACTTGACCGCTTCGGGCGTGACTTTCGGGCGTGGCAGCCCGTCAGGCGTTCCCGGACGCGTGCTCAGACAAGCGAAGCGCGGGCCGTCGTTCAGGCGGGCGGCGGGGGCGTCGAACAAGGCTTCGATGACGTCCAGCGTGTCGCCTTCGAGCGCGAGCGCGTAACCGCTGGCCGCTGCGACGCCCGCGAACGAGACCGTTGGCGAGACCGTAGCCTGTGCGCCGGTCGAGTCGTGCGACGCGTTGTCGAGCAGCAGATGCACGAGATTCGACGGCCCGTAAGCGCCCAACGTCGCGAACGCGCCCATGCGCATCAGCGCGGCGCCGTCGCCGTCGAGCGCAACCACGCGCAGGTCGGGGCGCGACAACGCGAGGCCCAGGGCCAATGTCGTCACGCATCCCATCGACCCGACCATGTAGAGCTGGTTGGCGCGGTCGTCGAGCGCGTAAAGTTCGCGTCCGCAAAAGCCGGTCGACGCGAGCACGACGGTGCCTTCGAGCGGCGTCTGGGCGATGATGCGCGCCAGGGCGTCGCGACGCGTGGGCAATTCGGCCGGCGCGACGTCTCGCATGAGCGATACCGGGGCGGGTTGCGCCGGACGCGCGGGGCGCTCGGCCGGTTGCAGCGGGAAGGGAGCGACGCTGCCCTTTTGCATCACGAGCGCATAGGGGCGGCCGGTCTCGTCCATGTGACGAACGGCACGCGCCAGCGCCGGTGCAATCGCCTCGGGTTCGGTCGGGAACAACTCCCAGGGGACTTCCATCAGGTCGAGCATCGCGGGCGTGATCGGGCCCATGAGCGCGTGTTGCGGCTCATCGGTAATGCCCGGCTGGCCGCGCCACGTCACGATCAGCAACTGCGGCAGACGGAAGGTCCACGTGAGCGAGGTCAGCGGGCTCACGGCGTTGCCGAGGCCCGAGTTCTGCATCATCGTGACCGCGCGAGCGCCATGGCCTTCACCGAGCGTTGCCCCGGCGGCGATGGCGACCGCATCGCCTTCGTTGACGGCCGACAGGTAGTGCAGCGTCGGGTCCTGCAGCACATAGTTGATGAACGGCGTGAGGAACGAGCACGGCACACCGGTGTACCACGTGAAGCCGTGCTGGCGTGCGGCTTCGACGAACTGTCCGGCCTCAATCATGCGGGGTCTCCGTCGCGGTGCCGCCCAACGGCGTCTGGCCATGCGCGAAGTCGGCCGCGTGGCGGAATTCGTCCATGTCGTTCACCCCGGCCCAGTGGCCGTGCACGTACTGCACTTCGATCCTGGCGCCGTCGGCGACGAGGGCGTTGATCAGGTCGGGCATGCCGAGCCCGTCGAAGTCCGCGCGGGCCTGCAAGGCCGCGAAGACGCGCAGCAACCGCGCGCGGGCGTCATCGCCTCGCACCCCCAGCAAGCCGATCCAGCGGCCATTGGGCGCACGCCCGGCGTGCGCAGCGTTGGCGCTGATCATCTCCAGCAGTACGCGCTGGCCGAACAGGCCGCGATCGTCGCCGGCGGAGCAATAGGCGAAGTCGCGCACGCTGGCGTTGGCCGCATGCGCGGTTGTCGCTGCCGTCGAGTCGACCGCCACGGTGAAGTCGGCGTCGCTCTCGACCAGATCGCGCACGATGTAGCTGCGGAACAGCAGGTCGCCGTACGAGACGACCGTGTCGTGCGCGAACGCGTTCGCCACGCGCGCGAGCGAGGCAAGCTCGCCGGTCTCGGCGTGACGCTCGTTGATCGCGAGCGTGATGCCCGCCGTGTCGATCGCGTCGGCGCGATAGCCGCCCACGACGGTGATGTCGTTCACGTTCTGCTTCTTGAAGCCGTCGACCAGCCAGCGCAGCAACGGCTTGCCTGCCACGGGAAGCATCACCTTCGGGCGGTCGGTCGTCACGCTCTCGAGGTTCTTGCCGCGGCTCGCGGCCAGCACGATGGCCGAGCGCGGCGCGTTCGCGGCCGACAGGTAGCGGTCCTCGGCTTCGCTGTATTCGGCGGTGTCCTGCAGGCGGAAGATCTCGTCGACGGTCGCGATGCGGTCTTCGACGTTGACGAGCGTCTCGCTGCGGTGAATCTCGGCCGCCACCGCCTGCATGGCCGACGTGGCCGAGCGAATCAGGTGATTCGCCCAGATGGCGACGCTGATGCCCGCTTCGCGGAACACGTCGGTCGGCGTGCTGTAGTACTTGGTCGGCACGATCACCAGCGGGCAGCGGCGGTCCCACTCCCGCGCGAACTGCACGATCTCGTCGGCACGGCTCAGCTTGCTGTGAATCAGGATGGCATCCGCGCCGGCCTGGCGATAGGCCTCGGCACGGCGCAGAGCTTCTTCCATGCCCCAGCCGGCGATCAGCGCTTCGACGCGCGCCACGATGGAGAAGTCGTCGTCGGCCTGAGAGTCCTTGCCTGCCTTGATCTTGCCGCAGAACTCGTCGATATCGGCGAGTGGCTGGCGTTCGCCGCCGATGAAGCTGTTGGTCTTCGGAAAGACCTTGTCTTCGATGCACACGCCGGCCACGCCGCGTTGCTCGAGCTTGCGCACGAGGCGGCGCATGTTGTTGAAGTTGCCGTAGCCGGTGTCGCCGTCGAGCAGGATGGGCAACTGGCTGGCGTCGGCCATGAATTCGAGGTTGTCGACCACCTGCGTCCAACTCGCCTCGTTGTTGTCGCGCACGCCGAACTGCGCCGAAATCGCGAGTCCGGACGCCCAGATGCCCTTGAAACCGGCTTCGCGCACGATGCGCGCGGACAGGCCATTGTGGGCTTCCATCAGGAATTCGAGCTGCGGGCTGCGCAGCATGTCGCGCAGTTGCGACGCACGGGTCGCGACCGGCGGAGGAGCGAATGTGTCGGGCGCGTTCATTCGGACACCATCGTGAGCGGTTCGAGTTGTGGCAGCACCTGGTCGGCGGCGCGCTTCACATCTTCAGGGTAGTCGATTTCGATCCAGGGGAAGCCCGTGACGTCGGCCGTTTCGAATTGCGCGCCGCGCTCGAGCAGCAAATCGCGCACGGCTTCCTCGTGCGGCAGCTTGGCGCGACCCGATTCGACGTAATCGCGCGTGATTTCCGCAAGGCGCGTGGCCGTCGCTTCGTTGAACCGGAAGAAGCCGACCGATTCGCCGACGGTGTCGTAGTCGAGGCCGACCATGACCTGCTTGCGCAACTCGACCGGCACGCCGTTGCGCAGGCACAGCTTGACCGGCTCGTCGCCGACCTCGAAGTCGCGGTCGATGAGCAGGCGGTTTGCCGTCTTGCCCGCGACGAGGGCGTTGAAGATACGCTGGTCGTAGAGCACGTCGGCATCCATGACGAGTACGTCGCCCCCCGCTGTCATGGCGTCGGCGGCGGTGTGCAGCGTCAGCACGCTGCCCAGATGAAACTCGGAATTGAGACGGATCTGCGGACGCGGCGTCCAGTTCAGCCGCTCGATGGCCTCGCTCACTTGCTCGTGATGGAAGCCGAGCGCCAACACGACGTCGGTGATGCCGGCGGCGGCCAGCATGCGCAAGTGGCGCTCCAGCAACGACATGCCGTCGAACTCGAGCAGGCACTTGGGCGACTGCCTGTCTTCCGGCTGGAGCAAACGCAGGCCCATGCCTGCTGCGAGAATGATGGCCCGCATGGTCGATATCCTTCTTTAAAGCGGTGCGGTATCGGTGGCGGCAGGCAGCGACGCGCTGTCTTGCGCGGCCCGCTGGCGGCGCCAGCCGCGTTCGGAGAAATGCAGATAGACGAGGCCGGGCACGCCGAGCAGCAGCTCGCGCGTACGCTTGGCCAGCGAGAGGGCCAGCGCGGCGTCGGCCGGCAGACCCACGAGCGGGGCGAGCAGCAGGTACCCGCCTTCCTGCACGCCGAGTGAGCCCGGCACGAAGAACGCGGCGCCGCGAATGGCCTGCCCGAGGCTTTCGAGCAGCAGGGCGTCGACCCAACTGACCGGGTACCCGATGCACTGCAGAATCAACCAGACCTCCCCGGTGCCGACGATCCAGCCCACGAGACTGAGCGAGAAGCTTGCGAGCACCTCACGGCGCTGGCCGTACAGGCGTTGCACGATGTCGTCGACGGCGTCGGCCCGGTCGAGCAGCGACGACCAGTCGCGCTTGGACGACAGCTTCGGGAGCAGGCGAAACGCCCAGCCGAAGAGGCCGCGCCGCTGCGCCGCGTAGAACGCATAGAGCAGCGCGGAGACAAGCGCGGTGGCGAGCAGCATCGGCAGCCATAGGCTGTCATGGGGGCGGTGTGTGGCGCTGATGCCGAAAACGGCCAGTCCCAGGAGCGCAAACACGATCTGCGCCACGGCTTGCAGCGTCGTACTGACGGTGATGGCCGCTGCGGCTTCGCGTCCGGCCATCCCGCGCTGCTTCATCTGGCGCACCATCGCGATCGGCCCGCCGATCTGTCCGGCGGGTAACAGGCTATTGACCGACTCGCCCACCCAGCGGGTGAGCGTGGCGCGGCGCAGCGAGCACGATTTGGCGACCAGCACCTGGATGGCGGCGGCGTCGAGCAGCAGCGGCACGAGGTGAAACGCCGCGACAGGCAGGAGACCCCAGCCGGCGACGGCCAGCGTGGACATCACCGATCCCGCGCCCTGCCAGATCAACAGGGCGACGAAAAGGGCGAAGCCAAGGGTGAGAGAGACGATGGCAGTCCGGTTCATTTAGCGTTTCGTCCGTCCCAATAGCTGACGAAACACTTGCCGGAATCCGAAATAGGCGACCGCGTCTTTCATGTTCGAGATGAAGCGCTGCCACGCGCCCATGCGCGGATCGGTCACGTACTCGAACGTGAGCGAGATGCGCTCCTCGTTCTCGCCGAGCGGTGTGATGCGGTGATGCAGTTTGTCTCCGTCGAAGAACACCAGCGCGCCGGGCGGATACGCGACGGCACCATCGACTTGCGGCACACCGGGGTTGCGCGTGTGAAGACGGTATTCGAGCAGGCAGCTCGATTGATCCACGACACCCAGCAACAGCGTGTAGCGGCGGCCCTTGTAGTAGGACGTGTCGTAATGCCAGCCGATGTGATCGCCAGGACGCGTGTAGTAGTAAAGCGCATAGGCGTGCGGGTCGTCCTGCGGCGACGGCAGCAGCTTCTCGCCAGCCAGACGCTCCAGGAAGCGCATCAGCGCCGGCGAGCGGTACAACTCGGCCACGAACGGGGCGTGCTCGTCGAGCGTGTGGCGGCTCACGCTGCCCCCCTGCTTGTGACCGGGCAGGTAGTTACGGTTCACGTTCGGTGTCACCGCGCGGGCGGCGGCGATCAACGGTTGCGTGACGGCATCGGGCAGGAACGTCTCGAGATAGACGAAGGCGTCCTGCGATTTGAATTCGCGCGTGAGCGCGTCGACGTCGATGGCGTCCAGCGCCCGTTCGATGTCGGCATCTGCCGTGAAAGCCGTGCGCGCTGGCGGCGCGACCGGCGCCGCAGCCGACGGTTGGAGCTCCTCGCGCATCTCCGCCGGCAGCGGGCGGCGCATTGCGCGCACGTAGTCGACGATCACCAGCAGCGCGAAGAGCGGCGCGCCGATGGCGGCGGCGATCAGGAAGCCGCGCGTGCCGTCGAACAGCGTGACGAGCGGCATCAGGTAAAGCACGTCTTCCGTCTCGAACCCGCCGACGCGCGCTTGTGTCGTGCCGGCCTTGCCGACACGTTCCTCGATGCGCATGCGCAGGAAGAAGATCAGGGCGACGGCAACCCCGGCCATCCAGCCGAGCGCCGAGGCAGACAGCGGCAGAGGCACTGCATACTGCCCCGGAGCACCGGCCGCCACGCCCATGCCGATACCGCCAAACAGCAGCACCGTGACGAAGGCGTCGGACGCGAGATCGTAGAAGTGACCGAGACGGCTCGTCTTGCCGCTGACGCGCGCCAGTTCGCCATCCGTATGATCGATGAAGTTCGACAGGACGAGCAGCACGGCGCCCAGGTTGGCCATCGCATAGCCGCCCTGCGCGAATGCCCACGCGCAGGCGAGGCCGACGATCAGGCGCAGCGTCGTGAGGTGGTTCGGCGTGATGCGTGTGTCGGCCAGCGGTGTGACCATCCACCGCGCGAGCCGTGCATCGTATTGGCGCGGACGCGGTGGCACGGCGTGTGCGGTTTGGCTTGTGGCTGGCGCAACACCCGGCGCCGGAATAGTTCTCGGTATCGTTTCCATGAGAGGGGAATATATACCCATAAGGCAGTACCGTGCAGCGCACGCAAAGCGCTGGACCGACTGCGAAAACCATGGCGATTCAGGACGCCGACGCGCGCGCAATGCTTGCACTGCGCCTGCGTGCCGAGCGTAGCGCGCGTTCCGCGCATCTCGCCCAATGCGTTTTTATACCTGCAATTACCGGCGCATTTTGATTGTGATTATATTCCGCAATACCTCATTTCGCATTCCAGGCAGCGGGCGTCGGGTTGAAGGAAAATCGACGTGTCGTCGGGATAGCGGGGTCGGGACGATGCGCGGATAATGACGGGCTTGTTCGTCTCATGCGGCGGCGTAACACGACCGCACAATTCCCCATGTCCCAAACGATTGCCATTCTGACCGGTGCATCCCGTGGTCTCGGCGCGGCGTTCGCGCGCGGTCTGCTCTCCCCCGGCACCCATCTCGTGACGCTGGCCCGTCGCACGGACGACGACCTTGCGACGCTGGCCAGCGCGCAAGGCGCGACGCTTGAACAAGTGGCCGTCGATCTGGCCGATGCCAATGCCGCAGCGCAGGTCGCCGAACGCATCTTCGCGGCACTACCGCGCGATGCCTCGCGATACCTGCTGATCAATAACGCGGGCACGGTCCATCCGGTCGCGAATGCCGCGGCCCTCACGGACCCGGCGGCCATTGGCGCGGCCTTCGCCCTGAACGTCACCGCCGTGATGCTGCTCACGGCGCGCTTTCTCGCCGCTACGCAGGGACTCGCGGCCAAGCGACAGATCGTGAACATTTCGTCGGGCGCAGGCCGCAATCCGACCGGCGGCTGGTCGGTGTACTGCGCCACCAAGGCCGCACTGGACATGTACACACGGGTGGTCAACGCGGAGCATCGCGAGCACGGCGTTCAGGCCGTATCGCTCGCGCCCGGTGTGGTCGATACCGGCATGCAGGAGACGATTCGCGGCAGCAGCGTGGAGAGTTTTCCGGCGCTGGCGCGTTTTCAGGACCTCAAGGCCAGCGGCAAGCTGTCGTCGCCGGACGCGGTGGCGCAGCGCATTCTGGCGCTGACCGAGCGCGACGATTTCGGTCAGACCGAGATCGACGACATCCGCCACTACGCCTGATCCGACCCGGCCGTCGCACACGACTGCGGTTGCGGTTCGGCGGGCAAGCACGGAAAAAAGCACCGGGCGGCGTGTCGCCGGCCGGTGCCATCCCGTTGCCGAAGCCGTCGGCGCGCCGTGCGGCCTACTGCTCGGTACTGGTGATGAAGACGCTGCCGTTGCGCTCCGGTGCGTACAGAATCAGCGTTGGCGCATGAATGTCGAAGGCGCGCTCACACGCCTCCCCATACGAATCGAACTGCACGGCCCAAGCGCCGTTGCGCACGTAACAGTGCGTGATGGTGTCGGTGCGCCGATCGAATTCCTGACCGAGAAACACACCCTGCGTGTAACACCAGACGACAAACCCGTGAAAGTCGGCCTGCTCCGGTGCCCGAAACACGCGCCAGCGAGCATCATCGCGCGCCGCCTGACGCGCCGTCGCGCCCGCTGCCCAACGCTCGAAGCCGTCGTGTCGTTTGCGTTGCTCCATGTCGTCGTACCCCCTTTTGGGTGAACCGCCCTTCGGGTGCCGAGATTCGACATCCCCGGGACGCGTTTCCATAGTCGGAATTTGTTCCGGGCATTTCTATCAGTCAATTCCGAAAGACGGCAGGGAATTTCTCCAAAGGGGAACGCGGCGGACGTCGTCAATCGTAGTGAATCGCCAGCCAGACGGTGGTTTCGCCCGGCGTCGTCCAGGCGACACGATGCTGGCGATGCGCGGCAATCGCGACGGCGTCGCCGGGCTTCAGTACGAGTGTCTGGTCGGGCGTGTCGGCGAAGGCCAAGCCCGCACCGCCCGAGAGCAGCACCACCCATTCGTGCTGCGCCTGGTCATACCAGAAGCCTGGGGGAGAGGCCTGCCCGGTCGAGACAATGCGCTCGACACGCATCCCGTGGTGCGCAAGCAGCGTAGTGAACTGCTCGGCTGCGGTCGAATCGGGAGACGACGGCAGGCCGGCAAATAGATTCGTATCGGGTATCAGGGGCGTATTCATCGGTGCGGAGCGTTCTCTCGTCTGCGGGGGTAGAAAGCATACACGCGGGCCCCGAGCTCAGTCGTCCAGTGTCTCGTGCACGGCGGCGTCGCCGCGTCGCCAATAGGCGGCCGCCTTCACCCATTTCGGGTTGAGCCCACGAGCGTCGACGAGATGGCGCCGCAAGGCCTTTGCCACGCCGGCCTCGGCCGCGACCCAGGCATGCACATCTCCAGCGGGCAGTGTGGCCACGCAGAGCGCGTCGATCAGTGCGGTGCTTTGACCGGCCGGCGTGCCTTCGCGATAGAGCCATTCGACCACGACGTCGGCATCGCTGGCGAAGCGCAGGCGGTCGGCCGGACTGTCGATTTCCGCGAAGACGAACGCCAGCGCGCCGGCCGGCAGTTCGGCCAGACGCCGCGAGATCGCGGGCAGCGCCGTGTCGTCGCCGATCAAGACATAGCCGTCGAAGGTCATGGGAATGACGAGCGAGCCGCGTGGACCGCCCACACCGATGCCGTCACCCGGTTGAGCCGAGCGCGCCCACTGCGTGGCGGGGCCGGAGTCGTGCATCGCAAAATCGATCACCAGGGTTTGCGACGCCGCGTCGTACCGGCGTGGCGTGTAATCGCGCATCAGTCGTGGTGCGTCGCCGGGCGCGGGCTTGGCGACCCCTTGCGCGCCGACCTGCGGGAGCACCAGTTCGCCGGTCGCCGGGTCGGGGAAGAACAGTTTGACGTGGTCGTCGAAGCCGGGGCTGGTGAAACCTTCGAGATCGTCGCCACCCAGGGTCACGCGCAGCATGTGCGGCGTGAGCTGTTCGACATGGCGGACTTCCAGCCGACGCAGGCGAAGTTCATGGCGCACGCGCTGCGGTGTGCGATCGGGGATGACCGGCGGTGCTGCGTTATCTCTCATCAAAGTCGCTCCAGTTGTTGCGCCGCCGCGTCGAGAATGGCGGCGAATGCGTTGGCCTGTTCGGTCGAGAGCGGCTCGCCGCCCAGGCGCAGATGCACGGCGTATTTGAAGTTGTGCAGCGCGCGCATGACCTGCGGCGGCATGTCTTCCGAACGCTCACGGCGCGTCGTCAGCCGTGCGAGCAGTTCCGTCACCGCGACCTCGTTTTCCGCCAGATAGACGCGGCCGGTATCGGTGATTTCGTATGACTTCCGTTGGCTGTCGCCGGTGTTCTCCTGCACACGGAGATAGCCCATTTCTTCGAGCAGCGTGAGCGTGGGGTAGACCACACCCGCGCTCGGGCTGTACGTACCGTTCACGCTCTCTTCGATGGCTTTGATGAGTTCGTAACCATGGCGGGGTTGCTGCGCAATCAGATGCAGCAGCACGAGCCGCAAGCCCCCATGACCGAAGAGGCGGCCGCCACCACGTCCGCCCCTGCCGCCGCGCTCGCCGCGCCCTTCGTCGCCGCGTCCGAAGCGGGCGTCACCGTATCCCTCGCCACTGCCGCGCCGTCCATGGCGCCCACCGCGCCGGTCGTCGCCAACCTCCATGCTGTCCAGGTCCAGCGGGCCTCGGCCCATGAAATCGCCACGTGATCCACGCATGATGCGACTCCTTATCGATGTAGTTAAGATGTGTTTACGATATATCTAAATTGCATCTAAAGCAAAGCTATTTTTGTGAAGATCACGTCGGAAGGGCGGGGAATGACCGTGGGGCGGGGGACGGCAGGGTATTACGGAGTATTACGGGAGGGTTTCGCGAGGTGCGGAGATTGGATCGAAATGCGCATTTCGACAGGTTGGCGCCGTGCCGGGTTCGGCACGGACGCGGTCGGACAATCGATGGGGAAGCAAGCGCCCCAGCGCGCTCAGCGCCGGGGCGGCGGTGCTTATGGCATCTGCGGCAGATCGGTGCCGAGCCACTTGCGATAACGCTTGTTCAGCTCGCCGTTGGCTGTATTGCGCGTGACGAAGTCGTTGATCGCCGCGAGCAGTTCCGGCTGATTGGGACGCAAGGCGATGCCCATCGCCTGCTGCAGCAAATTGAATTTCGGCTCGAACTGGCCCGGTGCTCGCTGACGAATCGCGTTCGCGACCGTCACCGAGCAACCGATGGCATCGACCTGCCCGGTGAGCAGCGCCTGCATGGCGGACGCGTCATCGTCGAATCGACGGATCTCGGTGCCTTCGGGCGCCGTTTTCGTCACGGCCATGTCCTGGGTACTCGCGCGTGCGACGCTCACGCGCAAGCCCTTCAGATCGGCGGCGGACTTGATGGGCGCGCCGGTCTTGCCGAGCAGCACAATGGTCGCGGCGGCGTAGGGTTTGGAGAACTGCACCTGCTTGGCGCGCTCCGGCGTGATGGCGAGCGACGCGACCAGCACATCGACCTTGCCGCTGAGCAGATAGGGAATCCGGTTCGGTCCCGTCACCGGCATGATGTTGACCTTGACCCCCAGATCCTTCGCGAGCAGTTTTGCCACGTCGGCGTCGTAACCGTCAGGCTGCATCTGCGCGTTCGTCGTGCCGTACGGCGGAAAGTCGATGAGCATGCCAACATTGAGCGTGCCCTTCTTCCTGATGTCGGCCACGGTCTGCGCGTGGGCAGGCGTGGAAAACAGCGTCAGGGTGCTCGTGAGCAGTCCGCCCAGGGTGCCGCCGAGCGATCCGACGAAACCGGCCGGCATGGCCGCCACGCCGAGCGCGGTGAGAAAGCCGCGACGCGAGCGAAGGTCGGGGGTGCCTGGAACGTTTTGCCGGCTGGCCGGATGCGTAAAGGAATGGGGATGCCGAACTTGCACAGGGTGACGCGATAACTTGCGAGTCATGCTGGGTCTCCTGAGGCTGCGAAGGCGTTGCCGGAATGCTGAGGTGGGGTGCGAGGCGAACGTCTCGCGGCCGTCTGACGGTTAACCCGAGCGATGGTAGCGGGCGGTACAAGACGCGTCCACTCCGCACAAACCCCAGCGAAAACCCTGAGTCTCGCACGAGCGGCGCCGTGTCGCGACAGTGATGAGGACGACGAAATCAGTGTCTCGGCGTGCGCGAGACGGGAAGATGAGGACGAAAAAAACGGTGCCGAAATTCGGCACCGTGTTCAGGCACTGCTTGCCCGGTCCTGGCAAATCACGTTGCCGTGGCTGCCACGGCGACGCGAGCGCTGGACTTACTGGGCGGCGTCCTTGACCTTCTTCAGCGGGCGAACCTTCACGCGCACCGACGCCGGCTTGGCCGGGAACCAGCGCTCCTGGCCCGTGAACGGGTCCTTGCCGAAACGCTTCGCCTTGGCGGCGATTTGTTGCGACGTGACCTTGAACAGGCCGTGCAGCGTGAATTCGCCGACACCCTTCTTGTGCAGCGAGCTGACGATGGTGTTCTCGAGCGCGGCCAGCACTGCCTTGACTTCCTTCACGGCGACTGCCGATTGCTCGGCGAGGTGGGCTGCGAGCTGGGTCTTGTTGAGTGCGTCCTTGATCGGCGACACCTTCCCGTTGGCGGCTGCCTTCGGAGCGGCCTTCACGGCTGCCTTCGGGGCGGCCTTCGGCGCTGCCTTTTTCGCTACCGGCGCCTTCTTCGCTGCCGGGGCTTTCTTTGCCACAGGGGCCTTCTTTGCTGCTGCTTTCTTTGCCGTTGCCATATCGATCCAATCGATGAGAATAAGAAAGTGCCGTCGTAGAACGGCCACCCGAATGATACGTATTGCTGCGCCGACGATTCTACCTAAGAAATCGCGTTATGCGAGCGGTGCGCGAATTATGTTGCGTGCCTGCCGCACAAGGCTGAGCGGGGAAGCGCGCCGCATTTCGCTTCGTTTCATCGACAACGTGGCGATCCGTCCTCGCGTTGGAGAATTTGCCTCTCGAATTTCGTGCAGCCTTCGGCACCTTTCTTTGCGCGATTTTGGTGCGCATGCCACGCGCCGCCGTCGACGTCGATGGCTCGCAAAGCCTTAAAAACGCTGCATTTCGCAGGTTTCGCAGCGGCCGTCGCCGTTGCACCAGGCATCGGTCAGCGTCGTGCCATTCGCGCCGAACGTGATGTCGTGCTTCGCGCCGTAGCTGCCGGCGAGTCGCAGGCGGTCGCCCGACAGTGTGCCCTGCACCGTGGTGTGGACGTTCGGCTCAACGTCGTCGACGCTACCGGTGACCTGCGCGCCATTGAGCGCGAGCGCCATCAGACGCGTCATCGGCGAGCCCCAAAGCTTCCACCACGGCGGCGCATTCGTGCACAGACCGCGCCAGTGCCCGGACGGATTCACCACGAGCAACGGGGCGGCTGCGCCCGGTTGAGCCGCTGTGCCCGACGTCATCGGCGGCGTGTAGACGGTCGCGGAGGTCGTGGTGTCAGTCGTGTCAGTCGTAGCGGTAGTAGCCGTCGAGGCGGCGGTAGCTGTGCCAGCGCTGCCAGCGGGCGCCGCGCTGTACGTGCCGGGGGCGCCGTCGACACGCGCCATACCGGGAGACAGGCCGTCGTTCGGCACCGGTGCCGATGCCGCCGCGCACACATGACACGACAGGTGCGACACGCTGTTGCGCGTCAGCGCACGCGTGGCGTAGAGGCGCTGGCCGCCTGCGGCGCCGTCGGGCAGCACCGTGACGTACGGTGTGTCGTCTAGCCGGTAATCGACCTTGGCGCACGACGGGGCGTCCGTTTGCAGCATGACGTCGGCGGAGAAGGCGCCGTTGACCGCGCGTATCGGAATCACCGACACGGAGGCCGAACAGTCGGCAACGACCTGAGCACAGTCACACGCGGCGGCCGGCGCACGCGACGCGCCGCCGGACTGTGCGTACCCCTGGCCGGCGAAGCCGAATATACCCGCGACGAGCCACCCCGTCGCGACGCTCAAGGAAACCAAACCCCGCATGATGTTTCTCCGAATGTGGCGGCCATCGTTATGCCGCGGATAGTCGATCAAAAGTTGTCGGCTGACAAGCGTCGAAAGTCGCGAAACGTGGGGGACTCGGAGACGAGAAGCCGCATCACATGCCATCCCGGTGTCGCGCAATTATGAGATTTCGCCCGTATCCCGACATCGAAAACGCGTTCTAGACTGCTAGTGCCCGGCCCCCGCTCTCAACGAGAACACCGCTCGTTGTCCACTGGAGACATGCATGGTTGTCGATCGCACGAATGCCCCTGGCCTGCCTGATATTCCCTCGCCCAACGAATTCCCCACCGCCCCCATGCCTTCCGCGAATCGCACGCTTGCCATGCTCGCGACGCTCTTCTTCGCCATGGGGCTCATTACGTCGCTGAACGACATTCTGGTGCCTCACTTCAAGGCCGCGTTCGACCTGACCTTTCGCGACGCGGCCCTGATCCAATCGAGTTTCTTCGCTGCGTATTTCGTCGTGTCGTACCCGGCGGGGCAATACACCGCACGCGTCGGTTACCGTCGGGCGCTGGCCAGTTCGTTGTGGTTGGCCGGCGTCGGCTGCGCGCTGTTTTTCCCTGCCGCCGCACTCATGTCCTATCCCTGCTTTCTCGCCGCGCTTTTTGTGTTGGCGAGTGGTATCACGTTGCTGCAAGTCGCGGTGAACGCCTACGTCGAGACGTTGGGCACGCGCGGGGCGGCGGCGAGCCGCCTCACGCTGGTGCAAGCGTTCAATTCGCTGGGCACCACCGTCGGGCCGCCGCTCGCCGCGCTCTGGATCCTCGCGCCGCAGGCGCAGTCCGCAACCGGCCACGCCGTGGACAGTGTGCGCGGCCCCTACGGCCTGCTGGCGGCGGTGCTGGCCATCGGCGGCGGGGTGCTCTGGCGGCTGACGCTGCCCGAACACCGTGCGCGCCGCGTGTCGCCACCGAGCGTGCTCGGCAACGTGCGCAGTCTGTTGGCACACCGTCCCTTGCGTTACGGCATCGTGGCGCTGTTTCTTTATGTTGGCGCGGAAGTCAGTATCGGCAGCTTCCTGATTGCCTATCTGACACAAGCGGACACGGGCATCGTCGACCATGGGCAGGCAAGCCGGTATCTGGCGCTGTATTGGGGTGGGGCGATGGCGGGGCGATTCGTGGGCGCGTGGCTGTTGCGCAAGGTGTCGCCCGGGCGGCTGCTGAGCCTGTGTGCGCTCTATAATGTAGTGCTGATTCTCGCGTCGTTCGCCTTGCCGGCGTCGTTCGCGATGTGGTCGTTGCTGGCCTGCGGTCTCGGCAACGCCATCATGTTCCCGACGATTTTCTCACTCTCGGTGGGCGGGCTCGGCGCGCGCGTGAGCGAGGGCGGCGGGCTGATCTGCATGGCGATCGTTGGCGGCGCGGTGTTGCCTTATCTGCAGGGGGCACTGGCGGATGGCATCGGCATCGGGTTGTCGTTCGTCGTGCCGGCGGTGGCGTACTGTTACATCGCCGGATTCGGGGCATGGTGCGTGCGCACCGCGCCCGAATTGGCTGCCGTCGTCGAGGAGACGGTGTACGTGAATGGCCGGTCAACGCCTGGCGATCAACCCGGCTTGCCGAACGTATAACGACCGAAGAAGAACAGCACGTTGCCGTTGCCCTTGCCGCCGGGCACATAGGTGGTCGAGACCGAGGCGCGCCCCACGCCGATTTCGGCGAGGGGCAGTGCGCCGGGGAAGGGCACGCCGCGGAGCGTGTCCGAGCGCGACATCAGAAAGACCGTATAGCCGAGCCCGAAGCGCACGGGCCCGGCGTTGGCGACGTTCCAGATGCGGCCGTAGCCGGCCATCGGCGACCAGTCGTTATGCGAGTCCTTGAACGCCATGGCGTACAGCATTCGTGACCCCTTATCGCCGTCGGACAACACACGGCCGTAGCCGAGTCCCCACGGGTTTTCGTTGTACTGGGCGATCTTTTCGCTCGTGTAGGCGAAGCGCAGGTGATGGGTATGCAGCGGTACGTAGAGATCGCTCGCACCTTGCGTGGCAACGTCGCGGACTTCATCGACGATGGCGCCGGTCCACGTCGAGATGCCACTCGGGGCGTCGTCGGCATGGGCTGCCAGCGGTGACAAAAACGTCAACGCCGCACCCAGCGCGACAAGCGTGCGGCGGCCAGACGAGGGAGAAATTCTTGAGGGCGAGGCAAGCGGTGCGAGTCGAATCGATGGCGCGAGCCGCCCGGTGCGTCGGGGGTTCGTATTCATGGTTGAGCTTGTCGTGTTGCAAGAAACGTGTCGATCACAGTCGTCGGAAGGGTGCCGGCAAACGGCACGCCGCGAACTTGGATGTCGCCCTGACGCGCTTCGTGACCGGCATTCCAATCTTTCTAGACCTCGTCGCTGCTGCAAAAGTTCGAATGACCGATTTTTCGCGTAACGGCCCAAGCCCGAAGCACGGGCTGATCGAACCTGCCGCTCGGCGAAGAAGTCGTTTCGCGTCAATGACCTATCGTGGATATCGACGCGTTATTCACCGGGTTGTGAACATTTTCTGTGGATAACATCTCGCCGTGTGCGCCCGCGTGGGCCATGCGAAATGGGGATATCGCAAGACGCTCGACGGCGCGCAGCAAATGCGCGCCACCCTTTTCCTCTGTCCGATCAAGGACTTGAGGAAGCTATCCGCGAGTTGTCCACTGGCTTGCAAACAAATTCTGTGGATAACGAACTTCCGCGAAACCCGCGCCAGGCCGCGTTTTCCAACGCATGGCACAACTTTCGCGCGCCCCCATTCTTCCCTGTCGAATCAGCCACTTGCGATGCTTTTCCGCAAGTTATCAACGGGCTTGTGAACAAAAAGTGTGGATAAGCTCGGGTTTCGTTGATCTCAATATATGAGATCAATATTTACATATTGACATTTTGAGTGTCGCGCAATTACGATGCGGCTCATATCAGTGGACGGATACGTTCAGGAGACGACAGTGACGGAACGACGCAAACAGAAAGTGGCGATCATCGGCTCGGGCAACATCGGCACCGACCTGATGATCAAGGTGATGCGCAACAGCGAGCATCTGGAAATGGGCGCGGTGGTCGGTATCGATCCGGCCTCGGATGGCCTGGCGCGTGCGCAGCGCCTCGGTGTGCCGGTCACCGCTGAAGGTATCGACGGCCTGCTGGCAATGCCCGGTTTCGAGGACATTCGCATCGCATTCGACGCGACCTCGGCCAAGGCGCATGCGCATCACAACGCGCTGCTGCAAGCGCGCGGCGTGCAAGTGATCGATCTGACGCCGGCCGCCATTGGCCCGTACGTGATTCCGTCGATCAACCTCGACGCGCATCTGGACGCGCGAAACATCAACATGGTGACGTGCGGCGGTCAGGCCACGATCCCCATGGTCGCGGCCATCTCGCAGGTGGCGAAGGTGCATTACGCGGAGATCGTCGCGTCGATTTCGAGCAAGTCGGCGGGGCCGGGCACGCGCGCCAACATCGACGAGTTCACGGAAACGACGTCGAAAGCGATTGAAGTGCTGGGCGGGGCTTCGCGCGGCAAGGCGATCATCGTGCTCAACCCGGCGGAGCCGCCGCTCATCATGCGTGACACGGTGTTCGTGCTGTCCGAGCCGGGGGATCAGGCCGCCATTGCCGCGAGCATTCAGGCGATGGTCGACAAGGTGCATGCCTACGTGCCGGGCTATCGTCTCAAGCAACAGGTTCAGTTCGAGTTGTTCGACGCATCGCGTCCGCTCAACGTGCCGGGCTTGGGCAAGCTCACCGGCCTGAAGACCTCGGTCTTCCTCGAAGTGGAAGGGGCCGCGCACTATCTGCCGGCGTATGCAGGCAACCTCGACATCATGACCAGCGCCGCGCTGGCCTGCGCCGACCGTATCGCCGCCACTCGCCTGGCGCTCGCGGCCTGACGGTCGCACGCGCTCTCAGGAGACACACCTCATCATGACGCAGAAAAAGCTCTACATCTCCGACGTGACGCTGCGCGACGGCAGCCACGCTATTCGACACCAGTACCGCATTGCCGATGTGAAAGCGATTGCCGCCGCGCTCGACGCCGCGCATGTCGACTCCATCGAAGTCGCGCACGGCGATGGACTGGCCGGTTCAAGCTTCAATTACGGTTTCGGCGCCCATACTGATCTCGAATGGATTGCCGCCGTGGCCGAGACGGTCACGCACGCCAAGGTCGCCACCTTGCTGTTGCCGGGCGTGGGCACCGTGCACGATCTGCGCGAAGCCTACGACGCAGGGGCGCGTGTGGTGCGTATCGCAACGCACTGCACCGAGGCCGACGTCTCGCGCCAACACATTGCCTACGCGCGCGAGCTGGGCATGGACACGGTCGGCTTTCTGATGATGAGCCACATGACCACGCCGCAGCATCTCGCCGAGCAGGCCAAGTTGATGGAGTCGTACGGCGCGACGTGTATCTATGTGGTGGATTCGGGCGGGGCGCTGGGTATGAACGACGTGCGCGAGCGCTTCCGCGCCTTCAAGGACGTGCTCAAGCCCGAGACGCTCACCGGCATGCACGCGCACCACAACCTGAGCCTTGGCGTGGCGAACTCCATCGTTGCGGTGGAGGAGGGCTGCGATCGCATCGACGCGAGTCTGGCGGGCATGGGCGCGGGCGCGGGCAACGCGCCGCTGGAAGTGTTTATCGCCGCGGCATCGCGTTTGGGTTGGCACCACGGCTGCGATCTGTACACGTTGATGGATGCCGCCGACGACATCGTTCGCCCGTTGCAGGATCGCGCGGTGCGCGTGGATCGCGAGACGCTGGCGCTTGGCTACGCCGGCGTGTATTCGAGCTTCCTGCGTCACGCGGAAGCCGCTGCCGCGCGCTACGACCTCAAGACCGTCGACATCCTGGTCGAGCTGGGTCAGCGTCGCATGGTGGGCGGTCAGGAGGACATGATCGTCGACGTGGCGCTCGATCTGCTCAAGCGACGCGCGGCATAGCGCCGAGATGCGCCTCCCCTGGCGCAGCGCCCGGGGAGCGGAGCCTTCGACGCCCTACCGACACCGGCCCTTGTCCGCAGGGGCCGGCTTTTTTCAGTCGAACCGAATCAATCGACGAGCCTTAGCCCCCGTGACCGGACCAGCCGAGCTGGTGACTGATTTGCGCGGCGGCGTGCTTCACGCGCGGCACGAGTTCCTGCATGCGCTCGCGGCTCATGTACTTGGTCGTACTCGAGACACTGATGGCGGCCACGATATGCTGGCTTGCGTCATACACCGGCGCGGCCACACAGCGAATTTGCGGCGTGTCGTCTTCCAGATCGAAGGCGTAACCGAGACGGGCGTAGTCGTGCATGCGGGCGAGCCACGCCGTCGTGTCGATCGACGTTGACGGCGCCTGCGACCGATAGTGAGCAAGCTGCGCCTTCCAAGCCGCTTCGTCCTGATCGAGCAACAGCGCCTTGCCCACGCCGGTCACGCAGATCGGCTTGCGTCCGCCAATGCGCGAGCTGATCTCCACGGCGCGTTGTCCCGGCAGTTTGTCGAGGTACATCACTTCCCAGCCGTCGGCGACGGCCAGGTGCACAGTGTCCTGCGTCTCGCTCGCGAGCGATTCGAGCGTGGGGCGTGCGACGCGTGGCAAGTCGATTTGTCGGTAGGCAAGAAACCCCAGTTCGATGAGCTTGTTGCCCAGCCGGTAGCCGCGACGCGGCTCAAAACGCAGATACCCCGCGTGTACGAGCGCCGACGCGATCCGGTGTGTGGTCGACGTTGTGATGCCGGTGTGTGCCGAGAGGGCCGGCACGGTGTCGATGCCGGCGGCGACGGCTTCCACGATATCGAGGCCGCGGAAGAGCGTCTGGCTGGCGAGCGTGCGCGGACGCTCGGCCTCGGGAGACTTCGGCTTCGCCATCAGGCCCCCCCGAGCGCCAGCAGGCGCTCGTAGACGTAGCACTTGAGCGCGACGTAATGCGACGGGTCTAGAACGGGCAATTCGACGCCGTGCAAATGACTGCCGTCGTCGCCCTGTTGCACGCTGCGGATCGTGCCACTGGCTTCGATGGGCATGTCGATGTCGCCGACACGCACGCGGAACGCGAGCCGCATGCTGTCGCCGGGCGCGCCGAGCGGAGCGTCGGCCAGCAGCGAGACACCTTCGGCGCTGACGTCTTGCAGCAGGGCAAGGTGGCGGGTCTCACCCGCGCTGACCGATACGACCAGCCTGGCGGGTACGCGCTGCGAACGGCGCAGCACCTTGCGGCGGATCTGTGCCGGCGCGGAGAGCACGGCGTAATCAAACGGCAGCCGCTTCACACGCTCCACCGTACAGACGAAGTGGTAAATGTCTTCGCCCGAGAATGTCCAGAGTTCGAGCCGCTCGCCGACGTTCAGGGTCGGCGGCGCGACGCGGCCCGTCGGGGCGGTGATGAACAGCATCTGATTCGGCGCGTATCCGATCACACGCGTGCGCACCCGCTGCGACCCGGCGCCCGGCGGCAATTGGATCTGCAGCCAGTCGCCGGGGCGCAGATTCAGGTCGGTGAGCGCGTACTGCGGTTGCGTCGCGCCGGCGGCGGCAGCGCTCGCATTGTCGGGGGCCGCCGCCGTGGGCGCGGTAACCTCCGACGGGGCGAGGTCGTCTCCACCGAGATTGGCGATCCGGTGCGGGGCGAACGACGCGAACAGCCAGTCGCGGCCCGCCTGCGTGGGGACGACATCGCCCGCGGCAAGCAGGGGTTCCCCATTGCGATCAACGATGGCCCAGGGCAGGGCGTCGCCCAGGGGGATCTCGTGGGGCGCGAGCGGGACAAGGGGGAGCGCATGGAGGGGCGCGGCAGACGTCTGAGATGGGGTATCGACCATAGGGGCAGGGGGCGCGCGGCGGGCGCGCTCGCGTTCGTGCGTTGAAATGTCGTGGATCGTTAGCTGGCCGGCATGGTATCGGCCCACCGGCTTCGCGGCAATCATAGCGAAGGGGGCTCGCCGGAATGCGCGAGCGACCGCTGACGTCAGGTGTCCGAAAGTCTACCCCGGCGCATTGGCACTTGGCGAGAGGGGAGTTGTACTCTGCCCTGTGCAAGCTGCGTAAGTGGGCACTCGCTGGGGGAGGGTTGCACCGCGGCACTGACAGGGTTCAACGGCTGGATTCGGGATGGGCGCGCGTGCTCGCTCCATGGGGCACGGCATGCGTCATGCCATCTCCCTATAGTTGACGGTTTGCCGGCGTGCCCGGCGGCGACCAGGTGGGGGGAGCGATGTGGTACCAGCAGTGTGCAGGCGCAAGCGGTTGGGGAGGGGCCTGGAGCAAGGCGCCGGCCGTTGAGCGCTTGGAATCGCCGGAGGCGACGATGCCGCGCCGCGCCGCGCAAACCGATATTGGCGCCCGTCTGACGCAGACGGCCAACGCGGCGGGCGATGCGTGCGGCGATGAGGTCGCGCTGTCACGTCGCGTCGATCCTGCGCTTGCGCAGGCCTTTGCCAAGGCGTGGGCGGGATTGTGGGTGACGACCGGGCCGTGCCAGCACTTCTATCGCAAGGAGTTCGAGCTGGCGCACGCGCGTGACGCGCGTCTGGCGTGCAACGCCGCACAGGTTGAAGCGATGTTGGTGCCCACTCACGACGAGGGCCTGCATTGCGGCACCGCCTCCGGTACTGCCATGGGTACGGGCACCGCTGCAGCGAACCGCGCCGTCAATGCCAACGCCAACGCTTCCGCCACCGCTATCGATGTCGACCCGACGTGCCGCGACATTGCGCGTTGGATCAACACGGTGGCCGCGACCGGCGACCGGGGTTGGCACTTTCGTGCGGCGCGCGATGCCCTGTCGCTCGCGGGCAATCTGTCGCTGCTCGCGATCATTGCCGCGTGCTTCTACCAGGAGGAGGGCGCGACAGGCGACGACGGGGCGCCGGTCGCCGGTCGCGGTGCCTCGATCGCCAACACCCCGTTTGGGGTGCCGTGGGCCGACTGGACGTTGCTGGCGTTCGAGGGCGCGAAGGGCGTCATGACGCAGTCGCTCGGTTCACCGACGCTGATTCGTCACCATGCCGTCGACGAAGTGCTCAAGCGCACGGACGCGGGATGCCGGCTGCTGGAAGCGTGCGTGGTGCCGTCGGCGCCGCCCCCTGAGGCGCCGTCGTCGTGGCGCGGCGCGCTTGCCACGCTCACGCGCTCGCGCGACGTTGCCACACTCTTTACGTTCGCCAATACGGCGGTGCCGCCTGCGCGGCTGGGACTCTGGATGCCGTCCTGGTTCGCGAGCGAGACGAGCCCGTCTGGCGGGACCGACGGTTATCGAGGCATCTTGCGCGTAGCCGGGCTCATGCTCGATTCCTGTCGCGCGGTGACGAGTCTGCTGGGTACCTGGGCGCGCAATGCGGTATTCACTCGCGATGCGCAGGACTTGACGCGCCGATGGGAATTGCTTTGCGAGCGGCTCGCGACGGTATCGGCCGACGATCGGGCGACAGTCCTCGATCGCGTCGATCGTGTGACGCAGCTCTCCACGCATTGTGACACCCCGCTGCTGGCGGCCATCGCGTCGAGCGAGGCTTTACGTGAGCGCCTACTGGCGTGCGGCGAATCGTTGACGGCGAACGACATCGCCGCCACTTGTGACGCGTTCGACGTGCAGTGCCACACGTCGTGCGTTGATGGCCACCGCTATCTGAGCCTGAATCCGGCCGAGAGTCCGTGGGGATATCGATGGAAGGGGGAGGCGTGGCAATGTGGGGGCGCGACGCCAGTTCGAACGTCGTATCGGTTGCTGCTGCTGTATCAGCACTGGAGCGCGGCGTTACTGGAACGCGTGGTGTCGTCGTGCGGTGCGCCGGCGGCGCAAGCGACCGAGGTGTCGCCGAATGATCGACCCACCGACCCGCCGGGCGTCACGCGCACGCGCTCGGGCGTGGCGCATGTCGATATCGAGTCGACGTGGGTGTGAGGGGGCATGGTGCCACGTGTCAATCCGGCGTTGCGACCTCAAAATCCAGCAAGGCCGAACTCATCGATTTGCCGTGGGCGTCCAGCGCGAGCGAGCGCGTCACGCCGCCCCCGAGCGCCTTGCCCAGGACGAAGTTGAACGCGCCCAGGCAAGGCAGTTCGTAACGCACGACATCGCCAAGCACGACGTCCCCCAGAAACGCCTTCACCCGCTCGGCCGTGACTTCGGCGCGCAGGTGCTCGTAATGCCTTGCGTCGTAGCAGATGAGCGAGACGTTGAGTGTGTTGCCCTTGTCGCCCGTGCGCGAATGCGCGAGTTCACGCAGCTTCATCTCACATCTCCACGAAGGTAAAGGACGGCTTGACGTGTTCGCGTGACAACAGCACCGACTGGACCGCGAGCACCTCGCGTACGGACTTGGTCACGCCACCACCGCCGGCTGGGCCGTTGGTGTACAACGTCTCGACTTCGTTGCCGATGCGTAACGCTTGCTCGGCGGATGGCATACGTCCCGCTACGCGCACACGGACTTCATAGGGCTCGGCGTGGCGCGCGCCCGCCGTTTCTCCGTGCAGCGAATTCATGCCGATCAGATCGCAGCGCAATTCGCTCGTCTGCACGCCCGTCAATGCCAGTCGTTCGCGAACGATATCGAGCGCTAGCCTCGCCCGTGACACGGCGCCCGGGCCCCCGTAAGAGATCTGCCCTTCGCCAATGAATCCGTCGACGTAGCCGACGGAAACTTTGAGCGTGTCCGTGCGGGGGGTGCCGCGTCCGCCCGTTACCTTGATCCGGTCGGGGGCTTCCTCTTCCACGCGCACGTGCGAAAAGTCGGCCACGACGTCGGGCTGAAGATATCGCCGGGGATCATGAATCTCGTAAAGCAACTGCTCCTTGCATGTGGCTTGCGTCACGCGTCCCCCGGCGTCGGGCACCTTGGTGATGACGACCGATCCATCGGGCGCGACTTCGCCAATCGGGAACCCGAGCGTCGCGAGGTTGGGCACGTCCTTGTAGCCCGGATCGGCGAAGTAGCCGCCGGTGATCTGTCCCGCGCACTCCAGCAGATGTCCGACGACGGTGGCCTGTCCCAGCGTTTCCCAATCGTCCATGCGCCATCCGAATTCGTGGATCAGCGGCGCGACGAACAACGAAGGGTCGGCCACCCGGCCCGTCAACACGATTTGCGCGCCCGCCGCCAGGGCATCGACGATGCCGGCCGCGCCCAGATACGCATTGGCCGACACGATACGATTCCCGTAAGACGCCACGCGCTCGCCCGTTTCTTCGAAGTGAGCGTCTCCTTGAAGCACGACGTCGAGCACGTCGTCGCCGGTGACGGCGGCGATCTTCACGTCGCCGAGCCCCAGTGCGCGAGCGATCTCCGCTGTCTTTCGTGCCGCCGCGAGCGGGTTGGCCGCGCCCATGTTCGAGATGATCCGCACGCCATTGCGCAGCGCTGCCGGCAGTACGGCGGTCATGCGTGCTTCGAGCAGCGGGTCGTAGCCGGATTGCGGGTCTCGGCGACGTGCCTGTTGCGCAATGCCAATCGTGCGTTCGGCCAGGCATTCGAAGACGAGATAGTCGAGCGCACCTCGCTGAGCGAGTTCAACGGCAGGCTCGATGCGGTCGCCCGAGTATCCGGCGCCTGCGCCGATCCGGATTCGTCGCGAAGACGGGGTGGGTTGCGTGCCGTTCATGCGGGTCGGGTCCGTTCAGTAAGGCTTAAAGCGTGAAGATGCCGAGTGCGACGCACGCGATCGTCATGACGATGGATGCGCCGAACAGCAGCGGAAACGTGAACTTCTGATGGTCGGCCAAATCGATGCCGCACAGGCCGACGACCAGGAAGGTGGCTGGCGTGAGGGGGCTGACCGGGAATCCTGTCGTCATCTGGCCCAGCAGGGCGGCTTGCCCGACGTGCACGGCCGGCACGCCCAGTTGTCCGGCGACCTCGGCAATGACCGGCAGTACGCCGAAGTAAAACGAATCGGGATCGAAGAGCATGCTCAGCGGCATCGACAGCAGACCGAGCGCGACCGGAATGTGGCCCGCCATGCCCGGCGGCACGAAGCCGACGGCCGCTTGCGCCATCGCCTTGAGCATGCCGCTGCCTTGCATCACCCCGGTGAAGACCCCGGCGGCGAGCAAAATGCCGGCCATCATCAACGCCGCGCGTGCGTGCGCGTCGATGCGTTTGCGTTGCATGTCGACGTCCGGGTAATTCACCATCAATGCGACGCACAGGCCCACCATGAACATGATCGCGGGCGGCAGCTTCTCGCCCATCACGACCATCGTGCCGAGCACGACCAGCGTAAGGAGGATGTTGAACCAGAAGAGCTTCGGACGGCGCAGCGCCTGTTGCTCGGGCGAGAGTTCTCGCTTGGGGCTTGGGATCGACCCGCTCGTGGCGCTCAGGCCGAGCCGCTTCTCTTCCCGGCGGCCGAGCCAGTAGGCCATGCCAAATACGAAGACCAGCCCGATGGCTTGCACCGGAATCAGCGGATTGAACAGGCTCGACACCGGCAGGTGGAGCGACGCCGACGCTCGAATCATCGGCCCGGTCCACGGCAGGAAGTTGATGCCCGCGGCCATCGACACGGCGGCTGCCAGCACGCGGCGGTCCATGCCCAGACGGTCGTAAAGCGGGAGCATGGCCGGAATCGTCACGAGGAAGCACACGGCGCCGGAACCGTCGAGGTGGATCAGCAGGGCCAGCAGCGTCGTGCCCATGACGATGCGCGTGGGTCGGGTGCCGACGGCTTTCAGGATGCGATCGATGATCGGATCGAGCGTGCCGGCGTCGGTGATGGTGCCGAAGTAAAGAATTGCAAAGACGAACATGCCGACGACCGGCGCGAGGCTCTTGAGGCCGTCGATCACGAACTTGCTGGTCTGAAAGCCGAACCCGCCGATCAGCGACGCCACGATGGGCACGATGATGAGCGCGACGAGCGGCGACATGCGTTTCGAAAGAATCGCGCCGAGCAGCACGACGATAGTAGCCAGCCCCAGTAATGGCAGCATGTGCTTGTCTCCTATGTTGTTTTTTGATGCGAACGAGCGTAAGTTCGGGGCGTTGATAAATCAATTGAAATGATTTGATCGCAGTAATCAAAAAACATAATGGATTTGAATCTACGAGACATCCGCGCGTTCATCGCGGTGGCGCAGACCGGCAGCTTCACGCGAGCGGCGGCGCGATTGCATTTGTCGCAACCGGCATTGACCGTGCAGATCCGGCGGTTGGAGGAGACGGTCGGCGTGCGGCTGTTCGATCGCAACAGCCGAAATGTTGCGCTGACGCCGACGGGGCGTGAGCTACTGCCGTTGTTGCAGAAGTCGCTGCATGACATGGAGCATGTGCTGATCGATGCGCGTGCGCTCGGCGACGGGTCGAGCGGCACGGTACGCATTGCCTGTTTGCCGACGTTTGCGGCGAGTGTGCTGCCGGAGTTGATCCAGCAGGTGAAGGCGGCGGTACCGCGCGCCGGTTTTCATGTGAGAGATGCGGTGGCCGGGGTAGTCGAGACGCTGGTGCGTAACGAAGAGGTCGATATCGGCCTGACGGGCGGTGAGTTGAACGACGCGGAGATTGACGTGTTGTACGCGGGCGCCGACCACTTGGTGGCGGTGCTGCCGGCGGGACATGCGCTGGCGCGGCGCAAGCGCGTATCGCTGACGGATCTCGCCAGCGTGCCGCTGGTGCTGACGGCGCAAGGCACCAGTGTGCGGGCGGTGGTGGATGGCGCGTTTGCGAGGGGTGGTTGCACGCTGGAAATTGCCTGCGAGCCGACGTACATGATGACGGCCGTCGCCATGGTCCGCGCGGGACTCGGCGTGACCATCCTGCCGGCGTCGGCTCGGGAAGTCCGGGCGGAACCGGAATTGCGGGTTCGCCCGATCGATCACGACGCGTTCCTGCGACCTATTGCCCTGATCAAGAAGCGCGGGAGAACGTTGCCTCCCGTCACGCAGACGTTTGTGGCGATGTTGTTGGAGAAGTTGGCGCCGGGGTAGGGGGCAGCGCGAACCCGCGGCGTTGCGCTGCGGGTTCGCGCTCCACGAATCTCGTGATGAACACACTCACCAATTCGTTTCGCGCTCCGGCGTCGCGGTGATCTTATGGATGGAGAGGTCGGCGCCGTAATATTCCTGTTCGTCGTCGAGCCTCAAGCCCACACAGCGTTTGATCACGCCGTACACGACATAGCCGCCGGCGAAGGCGATCACCACGCCCATCACGGTTCCGGCGACCTGCGCGAGGAAGCTCACGCCGCCCACGCCCCCGAGCGCCGTCTGTCCAAAGATGCCCGCGGCCACGCCGCCCCACACGCCGCACACGCCGTGCAACGGCCACACGCCAAGCACGTCGTCGATGCGCAGACGATTCTGTGTCACCGTGAACAGCCACACGAACAGGCCGCCGGCGACCGCACCGACAACAAGTGCCCCCAGCGGATGCATGACGTCCGAGCCCGCGCACACTGCAACGAGTCCCGCGAGCGGGCCGTTATGGATGAAGCCGGGGTCGTCCTTGCCGACCCACATCGCCACGAGCGTGCCGCCCACCATCGCCATGAGCGAGTTCACGGCAACCAGCCCTGAGATGCCGCCTACGCGCTGCGCGCTCATGACGTTGAAGCCGAACCAGCCGACAATCAGGATCCATGCACCAAGCGCCAGGAACGGAATCGACGACGGCGGATGCGCGGCGACTTGTCCCTGGCCGTTGTAGCGTCCCCGGCGCGCACCGAGGTGCAGCACCGCAGCCAGCCCGATCCAGCCGCCAACGGCATGCACGACCACCGAACCCGCGAAATCGTGGAACGGTGCGCCCAGCGCATGCGTGAACCAGTCCTGAACCCCCAGATGGCCGTTCCAGGCGATGCCCTCGAAGAACGGATAGATGACGCCGACGAGGAAGAACGTCGCCACGGACTGCGGGTGAAACTTGGCGCGCTCCGCAATGCCGCCCGACACGATGGCGGGAATCGCCGCCGCGAATGTCAGCAGGAAGAAGAAGCGAACCAGCGCGTAGCCGTTGTGCTCGGAGAGCACCGTGGCACTCGACCAGAAATCGACGCCGTACGCGAGCGGATAGCCGATGAAGAAATAGGCGAGACCCGAGACCGCGAAGTCGGTCAGGATCTTGACGAGGGCGTTGACCTGATTCTTCTTTCGAACGGTGCCGAGTTCGAGAAACGCAAAGCCAGCGTGCATGGCAAGCACCAGGATCGCGCCGAGCAGGAGGAACAGCACGTCGCCGGGTGTATTGGAATTGGGCATGAATGTGCTCTTTTGGTGCAAACATGAAGAAGAACGATGATATGCAAGAGTAATGCCAGCAATTTGTATCTCATTGATTAATATTGATGTTTTGTCTGGTGATATGAAATTTTCGGCGCCGCGCTGCACGTTCATGGTGCCGTGTGGCGTGTCGATGGGCGAAGTCCGTGCATTGACGTGACGCGCGCTGACCGAAAAAAGCGGAAAGGATGTGCGGCCGTTCATGCGATGCGTCGCGTGAACGCGCGGTATAGAATCTGACGGTCTCACGGGGCCATGCCGCCCGTCCGGTGTCGACGATGCCGCGCTGCCAACCGCGCCGTCGTGCGACGAGAACACGATCGACATAAGCGCTATCACGCGCAAATCACTAAGGAAATCCGATGATCTTTGAAATCGCCCAGATCGAAGTGAAGCCCGGCACCGAAGCCGCGTTCGAGCAAGGTGTCGCCAAGGCGACGCCGTTGTTCAAGGGCTCGAAAGGGTGCCACGGCATGCGTCTGCTCAAGTCCATCGAGCAACCGACGCACTACAGCCTGGTCGTGACATGGGAAACGCTGGAAGATCACACTGTCCACTTCCGTAACTCGGAAGCGTTCCAGCAGTGGCGGGCGCTGGTGAGCGACTGTTTCGCGGCGCCGCCGAATGTGGGTCACGTCACGGAAGCGCTCATCGGCTTCTAAGGGCTACGCGCATCAAGCGCAGCAACGCAGGCGGTGAAGGGAGTCTCCCTCACCGCCTTTGTCTTTTCTGGACCGGGAGACGAGATGCGCACCTAGGGTTAACTCGGTGATGACTGTCAAAAGTTTTCATATAACATGCAAACCAGAAAAATATTCCGTGACGTGAACGCATGACCACCAAGCCCAAGACCTTGACCGAACAAGTCGCGCAGCAGTTGCAGGAGGCGATCCGGCAAGGGACATATCCGATCGGCACCAAGCTGCCGACCGGCAAGCAACTCGCCGAGACGTACGGCGTGAGCCAAGCGGTGATCCGCGAAGTGACGGAGCGCCTGCGCGCGCAAGGATTGATCGACAGCCGGCAGGGGGCGGGCGTGACCGTGAAGGCGCGCACGCCGTCGAGCGGTTTTCAGGTGCCGGCCGGGCAAGACGCTGCCGACCTCGCGAGCGTCTACGAGCTGCGTCTCGATCTGGAGAGCACGGCCGCCGCACTCGCCGCCGTGCGTCATACCGACGATGACATTCGCCGACTCGCCGACATCCTGGAGAAACTCGAGACGAATCTGTACCACGCCGACAACGGCGTGGAGTACGACACCGCGTTTCACGCCGCGATTGCGCGTGCCACGCACAATCGTTATTACGCCGATCTTCTTCAGTACCTGAACCTGCAGATGCGGCAGGTCGTGCAAGCGGCGCGTTCGAACACGCTGCGCCACGAGGGACTCGCCGCGCAGGTGCATCAGGAGCACGTGGCGGTGTTCAATGCCATCAAGGCGCGCGATCCGCTGCTGGCGCGCGCGGCGTCGCTCTCGCATCTGTTGCGCGCGTCCGCGCGTCTCGGGCTGACGCTGCCCGAGCGCGACATCATTACCGGCGCCATCGCGCCGACCCGCGCCTGACCCGTCGTCAGATGCCATCCTCCGCACCGTAACCCCCGACGCGCGACCTTATGACCTTCACTGCTTTCGCTCAGCGCCTTGTCGATGCCGTCGGCGCCGACAGCGTTTTCACCTCCCCCGACGACGTTGCGCCGTGGCTCGCCGACTGGCGCGGCATGTATCGCGGCAACGCCCAGGCGGTCGTGCGTCCGCGCACGACGGAAGACGTCGCGAAGATCCTCGCGCTATGTCAGAGCACGGGCACGCCGGTCGTGCCGCGTGGCGGCAACACGGGGCTGTGCGGTGGCGCCACGCCCGACGCGTCGGCGCAGAACGTGGTGCTCAGTCTCGATCGCATGCATACCGTGCGCAGTCTGGACACCATCGCCAACACGCTGGTGGCCGAGGCCGGCTGCATTCTCGAAGACCTGCAACGCGTCGCGCGCGATGCAAACCGCCTGCTGCCGCTCAGTCTCGCGGCCGAGGGCTCGTGTCAGCTCGGCGGCAACCTCGCGACCAACGCCGGCGGCGTTAACGTCGTGCGCTACGGCATGACGCGCGAACTGGTGCTCGGCGTCGAAGCCGTGCTGCCGAACGGCGAGATCCTGCATGGTCTGCGCACCCTGCGCAAGGACAACACCGGTTACGACCTCAAGCAGTTGCTCATTGGCTCGGAAGGCACGCTCGGTGTCATCACTGCCGCGGCGTTGCGGCTGTATGCGCCGACCCCCGTGCGTCAGGTGGTGATTGCCGCGGTCACGTCGCCGCGTCAGGCGCTGGCCTTGTATGAATTGCTGTTTGCGGCGTGCGGCCCGCGCATGCAGGCGTTCGAGTTCTTCACGGGCGAGTGTGTCGACCTGGTGATGGCGCATGTGCCCGACGTGCGTGCGCCATTCGGCGAGCGGCACCCCGGCTACGTGCTGATCGAGCTGGCCGATACGGCGGACGAACAAGCGCTGGCCGCCTTGCTGGAGCGCGTGATCGAGACGGCCATCGAGCGCGATCTGTGTGCCGACGCCGTGGTGTCGTCCACGCTGGGGCAGGTGGAGGCAATGTGGAAGTTGCGTGAGGAGATCTCCGAGGCCCAGCGCGCGGACGGACCGCACCTAAAGCATGACGTTTCGCTGCCCATCGAAGCGATTCCGGATTTCATGACGAGCGCCGAAGCGCGCGTGCGGCGCGTGTGCCCGCAGGTGCGTCCCTTCATCTTCGGGCATTTCGGCGACGGCAATCTGCATTACAACCTGTCGCGTCCCGCGGGCGAGGCGGCCGACTTCATGGCGAAGCACGGCGAGGCGATCACCGCCGAAGTGCTCGACGAAGTGGCGCGTTACGGCGGCAGTATCAGCGCCGAGCATGGCATCGGGCAGCTCAAGCGCGCGTCCTTCGCGAAGTACAAGTCGCCGCTGGAGTTGCGCTTGATGCGCGAGATCAAGGCCGTGTTCGATCCGGCCGGCATCATGAATCCGGGCAAGCTGCTGTAAGCGCGTGCTTTGTCGATGAGTGCCGGCGTCCCTGGCGCTCGATCTGTTTTCCCCCGGCGTGCGCCCGACGTTCCGAGCGTCGCCCTCGCATCCCTTGAGGAGTCGATATGATTGTCACCCCCGCCGCCGGCGCGCCGCTGTGCCTCGGCCCGCTGCCCGAGATTGATCCACCGTCGTTCGTGGTGCCGTTCGGCGCCGTCGACACGCACGCGCACGTGGTCGCGGCGAGCGATTCGTACCCGATGGTGCCCGAGCGCAGCTATACGCCGCCGCCCGCGCCAGAAGACAAGTACCTCGCGATGCTCGATGCCACCGGCATGACCTACGGCGTGCTAGTGCAAATCAGCGTGTACGGCACGGATAACCGCTACCTGCTCGAGACGCTGCGCCGCCATCCCGACCGTCTGCGCGGTATCGCGGTGGTCTCGCCGGACGTGACCGACGCCGAACTCGAGGCGATGCACGCGGCGGGCGTTCGCGGGTTACGCATCAACGTGCTGTTCGGGGGCGGCATCGGCTTCAAGGCGATGGAAACGCTCGCGCATCGCATCAAGGATCTTGGCTGGCACATGCAGTTCCTGATGGATGTGAGCACGTTGCCCGACCTCATGCCGCGCATGACGAAGCTGCCGGTGCCGGGTATCGTCGATCACATGGGACACACGCCGGTGGCGCAGGGGCTCGACGCCCCGGGCTTCTCCGCACTGCGCTCGCTGGTGCGCGATCACGGGTATTGGGTGAAGCTCTCGGGCGCCTATCGCATCAGCGAACGTTTCCCGACGTTCGACGACGTCACGCCGTTTGCGCAAGCGTTGATCGAAGACGCTCCCGATCGCATGGTCTGGGGCAGCGACTGGCCGCATGTGTCGCTCACGCGTATGCCGAACACTGGGGCGTTGCGCAATCTGCTGCCGCTGTGGGCGCCCGACGCCGACACACGCCGCCGCATTCTCGTAGACAACCCGGCACGTCTTTACGGATTTCCGGCGGCGTGACGAATTGACCTCGCCGGCATTGTCGGGCGCAACGCGCGCCCGCGTACGACCCCCACTTCAAAGCACTTCAAAACGTCACGAGGAGACAAGATGGACTGGTATCGGCAGATGAACAAGACGGAGCGGCGCACGTTTGTTGCGGCGTTCGGCGGCTGGGCGCTCGACGCGCTCGACTTCATGGTGTTCACCTTCGTCATCACGACGTTGATCACCGTCTTCCAGATCGACAAGGCGCAGGCCGGCATGCTGGCCACCGTGACCCTGTTGTTCTCGGCCATCGGCGGATGGCTGGCGGGCGTGCTCGCCGACCGTTTCGGGCGCGTGCGTATCCTGCAAGCGACGATTCTGTGGTTCTCCGTCTGCACGGTCCTGATCGGCTTCGCGCAGAACTTCGAGCAGATCTTCGTGCTGCGCGCGTTGCAGGGGCTGGGCTTCGGCGGCGAGTGGGCGGTGGGGTCGGTGCTCATGGGGGAGATCGTGCGCACCGAGTATCGCGGGCGCGCCGTCGGCACCGTGCAAAGCGGCTGGGCCATCGGCTGGGCGGTGGCGGCGCTGTGCTACACGGCGTCGTTCTCGTTGCTGCCCGAGACTTATGCCTGGCGCGTACTCTTCTGGATTGGCGTGATTCCGGCGCTGTTCGTGCTCTTCATCCGTAAGAACGTGCCGGAACCGGCGCTGTTCGAGCGCACACGCAAGCAGGAAGCCGCCGCGGCCCAGCGCACGTCGGCATGGGCGATTTTCTCGCCGTCGCTCATCAAGACCACGGCGCTTGCTGCGTTGCTGTGTACTGGCGTGCAGGGCGGGTACTACGCCGTGACGACGTGGCTGCCCACGTTCCTGAAGACGGAGCGTCATCTGTCGGTCATCGGCACTGGCGGCTATTTGCTCGTGATCATTCTGGGGTCGTTCATCGGCTATCTGACGGGGGCTTATCTGACCGACCGTCTGGGGCGTCGGGCCAACCTGCTGATTTTCGCCGTGCTGTCGGGCGTGACCATCTACGCTTATACCCAGCTTCAATTGAGCAATGATCAGATGCTCATCCTCGGCTTCCCGCTGGGCTTCGCGGCGTCGGGTATTTTCAGCGGCATGGGGGCTTACTTGACCGAGTTGTTTCCGTCGGCGGTGCGCGCCAATGGACAGGGTTTCACCTACAACTTCGGGCGCGGCTTCGGTGCGCTGTTCCCGAGTCTGGTCGGTTATCTGGCCAAGACCAGCGGTCTTGGTGCGGCCATCGGCATGTTTGCCGGCGGTGCCTATCTTGTCGTGCTGATTACCGCCTTGTTGTTGCCTGAAACGAAAGGGCGCGAGATCGAGTAAGGTCGTACGTTCCTGGGGGGCTAGCGCCGTCGTCGTGGCTCGCCGCCCGGGTTTTCTGAATCAAGGGAGTTCCGCATGAAGGTGCTTGTCCCCGTCAAACGGGTAGTGGATTACAACGTAA
>NZ_MKVU01000002.1:0-16666 GCF_001899225.1 Pandoraea sp. 64-18
GCCGAAATGCCTGCCGTTGCTAGACATTGCCAGCCAGTGCCCGTCACTCCCACTCAAATGTTAATAGGCCGCCTCTATGAAGGGGGCTGTTTTCGGGGTCGATTTCCAGGGGTTCATTGACACTTGAGGGGCGGGCTATGCCTTCCCTCTTGGCGTCCAATCCGCCCCTTGGGGCGTCAAATCAAGTCCGCTTTGTTCGGGCTGGGGTTGAAGTTGAAGCTGGGAATCTCCCCCGGCTTATGGCTGGCTGATGGTACTGGTTTGGGTGTCGCTGGGGTGGCTTTCTTGGGGGCCGGTTGGGAGGATGCCGGCGGTCTTGCGGTGGCCTTTTCAGGCTCGCCTGGCGACCGAATCAGACTGTTCACATAGCTGATAAAAGCATCATATCCGAAGCTGATTTTCCCTTCATCGTGCAGCGTTTTCCAGATGGCTTTTACCGGCCAGCCATCGGTCAAAGCCTCTTTTATGATGTCGTCGCGCTGGGCCAGGAAAGCCGCCCGATTCTGTCCTGAACGGGTGGGCTTTTGGGTCTGCATTTGCGCTGCAATGCGCTCTGTAAGCCGTTTAGTCATGCCGATTCTACCGCCTTTTATATGTCGATTTATCCGCGATTTAATGCCGATTCTATCGCTATTAAAGCGATTGTAAGGCGACTAAAGCCAGATTGCACGCCTTATGCGTGGAATCGGCTTGTGTTTGTCGATAAAACGGGTTATAGCCGGTAAATGGTAGTGATGTTAAAGTGGTGGTGAAGCGGGCAGGATGTGTGAAGTAGGCCCACCATGCAAGCATGGTGTTCCTCTTCACTTCCCCTTATTCGCACCTGCGGCGCTCAACGGGAATCCTGCCCTGCGGGGCCATCGGCGGACGCCGGAATAAGAGAACCAGGAGGACGCCAAAGATGGAGGCGACAGAGCAGAAGGTAACGAGAAAAAGCAGCACGCCGATCAAGGTGTATTGCCTGCCGGAAGAGCGGGCCGCCATTGAGGCCAACGCACAAGCGGCTGGCTTGAGTACGTCTGCTTTTTTGCTGGCCGTGGGGCAGGGTTACGCCGTCCAGGGCGTGACCGATTACGAGAACGTGCGCGAGCTGGTGCGGGTCAATGGCGACCTGGGCCGCCTCGGTGGTCTGCTGAAATTGTGGCTGACCGACGATGCCCGAACGGCCCGGTTCAGCGCTGAAACTGTCTTGGGCCTGCTGGCCCGGATTGAGGCCAACCAGGACGAAATGAGCCGATTGATGGAATCTATTGTGCGACCCAGGGCAGCATCATGATTGCCAAGCATGTTGCCATGCGTTCCCTGGGCAAATCAGACTTTGCCGACCTGGCTAAATACATCACCGACGCACAGAGCAAAGACCACCGGCTGGGCCATGTTCAGGTCACGAATTGCGAGGCGCATTCAGTGCGCGATGCCATCACCGAAGTGCTGGCCACCCAGCACATGAACACCAGGGCCAAGGGCGATAAGACCTATCACCTGATTGTCAGTTTTCGCGCCGGCGAGAATCCCGATGCCGACACCTTGAAGGCGATAGAGGAACGGATTTGCCAAGGGCTAGGGTTTGGTGAGCATCAGCGTATCAGCGCCGTGCATAACGACACCGACAACCTGCACATCCACATTGCCATCAACAAGATTCACCCGACCAGGCACACGATGCACGAACCGTACTATCCGCACCTGGCGCTGGCCGACTTGTGCGAGACGCTGGAACGGGACTATGGCCTGGAGGCAGACAATCACCGGCCGCAGCAGCGCGGGGCGGCATCGAGGGCCGCCGACATGGAGCGCCATGCCGGCGTGGAAAGTCTGGTGGGCTGGATCAAGCGCGAATGCCTGGACGACATTAAAGCCGCGCAGTCCTGGACGGAGCTGCACCAGGTCATGCGTGATAACGGCCTGGAGATTACGCCAAGGGGTAACGGGTTGGTGATCCGGGCCGATGACGGCACGATGGTCAAGCCCAGCACCCTGTCCCGCGATCTGTCCAAGCCTGCCCTGGAAAAGCGGCTGGGAGCCTTTGAGGCGTCACCGGATCAGCAGGAGAAGCCGCCCAGGCGGCAGTATCAAAAGAAGCCGGTACGGTCACGCGCTGACACCACCGAGCTTTATGCCAGGTACAAGGATGAGCAGAAGAATTTGACCGCCGCCAGGGCCGAAGCATTGGCCGCGGCGAAGCGGCGTAAGGATCGGGCCGTGGTCGCTGCCAAACAGAAGGCCGCCGCCAAGCGGGCAGCAATCAAGCTGGCCGGTGGCGGTCGGGTGGCCAAAAAACTGCTGTACTCACAAACCAGTGCGACGCTACGCGCCGAACTGGATGGGATATACAAGGGATACACCAAAGAGCGTGAACGGCTGCACCAGGGCCACCAGCGCCGCCAGTGGGCCGATTGGCTCAAGCAAGAGGCTACCCAGGGTAACAGCGAGGCGCTGGCTGCCTTGCGGGCCAGAGAGGCCGCCCAGGGATTGAAGGGCAACACGGTCAAAGGGCAAGGTCAGGCGAAGCCTGGCCATGCGCCAGTGATCGACAACATCACCAAGACGGGCACGATCATTTACCGGGCCGGTGCCAGTGCCGTGAGGGATGACGGCGACCGGCTGCAAGTCTCGACCGGCACCGACCGCGCCGGCGTTCAGGAAGCCTTGAGGCTGGCCGCAGAGCGGTACGGCAGCCGTATCACCGTTAACGGTACAACCGAGTTCAAGGCCCAGGCGATTCGGGCCGCCGTGGATGGCAAGCTGCCCATTACGTTTGCTGATCCAGCCCTGGAAAAGCGCCGCCTGGCACTGCTGCAAGACAATTTCAGCGTGACCAACAAGCCGGGTGTTCCCGGTGTCGGCAAGGTGCCGCCGCCGGTGGCCAGGGCGGGCCGTTTGCGTTCCTTGTCTCAAGCCGAAGCGTTGCAGATCGAGGGCGCAGCGGCAGCAGTTACACCGCAGAAACCCGCACCTACCCCAGCGCCTGCGCCGGGTGAGCTGGAACGCCGTAAAGCCAAGCTGCAAGCGGAACTGAACGCCAAGAAGGAAAAGGCAAAGCAGCGCAAAGGGCGCAGCCGTTAGTGCTTGTGCATTTCGGTATTTTTGCTATCATTGGTAGCAGGTACACCAAAAGGTAAGAGAATGGCAAATTTGAACATTCGCAATTTACCCGATGAGGTGCACCAGGCGCTGAAAGTTCGAGCGGCGCTGAACAACCGGAGCACCGAGGCGGAAATACGCGAGATATTGACCGCAGCAGTTCAACCGCTGGATTTGGAAAAAATGGGCCGAGCTGTCGGCCTGGAGAAACCAGCAAAGAAGTAAAGCAGTAATTTCGTGCAGGGTTGCACGACACACACCGACCTTAGAAAAAACGTAAGCCCTGGCGTGACGGTGTCGCAAGTGGGCGGGTACCTTGGCAGATTTTGGCGAACTGCCCCGTGATGGCCCAACCCCATAACCAGCAGTAACAGTGTTATGGGACAGATTAGCCGCAATAGCTAACTCACATCATCGAGGTACTCGACCATGAAGCGTGTCCGCCTTTTAGCGGCTAAATCCGCTGTTGCCGTTGCGCTCGCAACCGGCTTTATCACCACTACCATCACCCCCGTTCAGGCCGGTATCCCCGTTATCGACGGTGGCAACCTGGTGCAGAACATCATGTCTGCGATGGAGGCCGTCGCGCAGACCGCCAAGCAAATCGAGCAATACCAGACCCAATTGCAGCAGTACGAAAACCAGCTACAGAACACGATGGCTCCGGCCGCCTATATCTGGGATCAGGCCCAGGCCACGATCGGCAAACTGATCGAGGCGCAAAATACTCTGGCGTACTACCAGAACCAGCTTGGCAGCCTGGATTCCTACCTGGGCAAGTTCCAGGACGTGGCCTATTACCGCAGCTCGCCGTGCTTCAACGGTTCGGGCGGTTGCACGCCGGCCGAAAAGGCAGCGATGGAAGAAAACCGCCGCCTAGCCAGTGAAAGCCAGAAGGTGGCCAATGATGCCCTGTTCAAAACGCTGGAAAATCAAGAGAAAGCCTTGCGTAACGATGCCCGTAACCTGGAGCGGTTGCAGGGTGCGGCCCAGGGCGCACAAGGCCAGCTCCAAGCCATCGGCTATGCAAACCAGCTCGCCAGCCAGCAGGCAAACCAGCTCTTGCAGATTCGTAGCCTTCTCATGGCACAGCAAACAGCCGTAGGAGCCAAGATGCAGGCTGATGCTGATCGGCAAGCGATAGAACAAGCCTCTCATGAGTATCTTTTCAAAGGTTTGGAAGAATCCACTAACCGTTCAAACGACAAGGGGTTTTGACTATGAAAGCTCTATTTAAAAATCTCTTGTTCGTTGTCTTTGTCAGTTGCACGGTGGCTGGTTGCGATCAACCAGAGCCGAAGGATGAAGTGCCAGAAATCTATAAAAGTTTGCAGGAGCCTACCGACCGCTCGAAGGATAAGGAGTTCTAAGATGAAAAACTTATTTGTTCGATTAGGTATTTTATTGGTGCTTGTTATGCTTTCTCAAACGGCATCGGCGGCACTTGAAACGAGTGGTGTTTTAAATGACGTAGGAACTCGTTTTTTGAACGAAAGCTCGACTTGGGGAGCCAAAATAACAGAGTATGCAACCTGGCTGTTCTGGACGCTGGTTGTGATTTCGATGGTCTGGACGTTCGGCATGATGGCCTTACGCAAGGCCGACATTGGCGAGTTCTTCGCGGAGTTCGTCCGGTTCACGATCTTCACCGGCTTTTTCTGGTGGCTGCTCATCAACGGCCCAAATTTCGCAATGGATATTATCAACTCATTGCGGACGATTGGCGCGGAAGCCGCTGGGCTTCCAAGGGAGTTAAACCCGTCAACGCCGATCTCTATCGCTTTTGACATTATTGCTAAAGCAGCTAAGTCGTATAGCGTAACCAGTCCAATCGACAACCTATCTATATTTTTGACTACTTTGGCCATTTTGGCGTGTATGGCCGTGGTTGCGGCTAACGTGTTGCTGGCCCTCGTTACCGCCTGGGTGCTTGCTTATGCTGGTGTTTTTGTCTTGGGCTTTGGTGGGTCGCGTTGGACTTCCGACATTGCCATTAACTACTTCCGAAGTGTTGCCGGAATTGCACTCAAGTTAATGACTATGACCCTGCTGGTTGGTATCGCTGTATCCATCATTGACGGTTATCACGCTGACCTTGCCGATAAAGCGCCAATGAAAGAGTTGCTAATCATCTTTGTTGTGTCGCTTGTCCTGGTCATCTTGGTAAACACCATACCGAACGTCATTGCAGGCTTGATTCCTGGCGGTGGCGCAGCCGCAAGTGCCGGTAGTTCTTTTGGTGCTGGTGCCATCATGGGTGCGGGTATGGCTGCGGCTGGCATGGCCACTGGCGGCGCAGCCCTTGCAGCAAAAGCAACGATGGGCGCGGCGGCCGGCGCTGCGGGCGGCGCATCCGCTATCCAGGCAGCATTCCAGAAAGCATCAGCGGCTATGGAGGCCGGCGGTGACATGCCCAGCATGGGGTCAATCGTCAACGGCAGCAGCGGTGGTGGTGAAGCGGGTACGGCTGGCAGTTCGCCGTTTGCCCAGGCCGCAGGCTTTAGTGACAGCGGCAGCAGCTCAAGCGGTGGCGGGTTTGCCAGGGCGGCGAAGCTGGCCGCTGGTACTGCATCCGAGCTGGCCAAGGGGGTCGGTTCTCAAATGCAGCAAGGGTTCCAGGAGAGGGTAGCAGAGACAACCGGCGGAAAACTGGCCGCTGGCATCCGTGCCAGCATGGAGCCAGAAGGCAGCACAGAGCAGAGCGCCGGCGGCCAGCAATTTGAGGGCAACAGCCTTGGCGGTGATGCCGGCACTTCCGACAAATACGATAGGGGTTAAGACGATGGAAAAGCCATATCTGGCCGCTATAGCGGCCCTGGATGAAACGCCAAGGGTAGAAGTGCCGGAGTTCGTTTCACCCTTGGGTGATCAAACGGCCGAAGTTGATCGAGAGGCAGAAACAGCCGCTTTTGTGTCGCGTCCTGAGCCGACGCGGGAGCTTGAGCCAGCCAGGCCAACGGAGACAAAGCACTACCAGGGTGCGGGCAATGGTAGATCCCCATTTGCAGAAGCAGCAGGGCTGTATTTGTGAGGCGCACCGGGCTGGTTGTGGCCAGCCCGGCACTTTCAATCAACACCTATTGGAGAGGTGAATCATGACAACACAACATCTTATCGAAGCCGGGCAAGTAGTGCACCAGGCGGCCAGCATTCTTGCTTCCCTGGAGTTCATCGACCAGGCCGCCGCGCAGCAGATCGGGCCGATGGCCGAGGCGGTGGCCAATGTTTTCATGGTGGTCTACTACCAGGCAGAAACCGGACGCGCTACGCCGGCAGATTTTCAGGAAGCCATGAATACGTTGCAGCAGGTGTTGCCCAGGGCTATGAGGGAGGGGTAACAGATGGGGATGGAAGATCGAGACTGGTACCGCGAGGACTACAAGCGGCGGCAAACCATCAAAGCAGGAAAAGTGTCATTCTGGAACCAGAGCATAACGACAACACGCAAGCAGTTGG
Organism: Pandoraea sp. 64-18; assembly: GCF_001899225.1. Taxonomy (NCBI): domain Bacteria; kingdom Pseudomonadati; phylum Pseudomonadota; class Betaproteobacteria; order Burkholderiales; family Burkholderiaceae; genus Pandoraea; species Pandoraea sp. 64-18. Next base: position 6,541 of record NZ_MKVU01000002.1, read on the forward strand.
TGATCCACTTTCTGTCTATCCAAATCGGGGTGGTGATTGGGGTCTATGGGTTGCCGGTGTTGCTTGATGCTTTGAGTAAATGAGCTTTTGAGTAAATGAGAAAGGCGGCCATTGGCCGCCTTTCTACTCTTCGTCGTTAGGCCATTCTCGCCCGACTGGTGGGGCATCGACCCATTCGCGTTCTTCCGGTGGTAATGGGTACGCGCCGGAGGCCTCGACCCCTTCCAGAAGTTCGCCCATTGTGTAGCGTGGTGGCCACTGCCTGGACGTGTGTAGCACTCGCAGAATACGCACCACGTTGCCGGCCGTGTCATACACCAGGATGTAATTCCGGTGTGCCACGAGCTCGCGGGTGCCAGGCACCCGGCCAGTCCTACCCAGGCCGGGATGATTGAGCAGCAGGTCGGCTTTTTCTGAAAACAGCTCATCGAGGGCCAACGCGGCCGCCGGCGCGTGCTGCGCGATGTACTCGCGTATTTTCTTCCTGTCAGCGTGTGCTGGCCGTGTCCATACCAGCTTCACGATGTAGTAACGCTGGCCATCTTCCGGCGCGTTTCAGCCCGCCAGGCTTCGGCTTCGGCTTCCACTTCGGCCGCCGGGATTACGTCGCCGGCATTGGCCGAGTCCAGGCCGATTTGTACCTGGCGACGGAACCAGGCGTCATGCGCGGCCGCTTCCTCTTGCTGTCGCACGAAGTCGCGCATGAAGTCGCGTAGAAGCTGGGCGCTGCTGCGGTCGCGGGCCTTGGCGGCCGTGGAGAATTCTGTTTTCAGGGATTCATCGACCCGAAAGGTAAAGGTGGCTTCGCTCATGTCGCGGCCCTCTTGTGTTACAAACATAGTGCAATATAACACGAAACAAGCCGCGCTGAAACTGTCTTGTTTGTCGCATAAGTCCTAAGTTATGCAACACTATGGTTTTCCCCGCTTTCCCTGGCGTTGTCGTGTTCCATGTTCTAGTCGCGCAATGCCCGGTGGTTGCAATAGAACCGGAGACACGACCATGAGACACCAGAACGACCCCGGCACCTTTGACCTGATGACAGGCCGCTTGCTGCTGGGCTATGCCCGCGTCAGTACAGACGAACAGGACTTAACCAACCAGCGGGCCGATCTGCACGCCGCAGGCTGCACCCGTATCTATGCCGAGAAAGTTACCGGGGCGCGGCGCGACCGGCCCGAGCTGGCCCGGTTACTCGATCACTTGCGGCCTGGCGATGTTGTCACCGTGACCCGGCTTGACCGCCTGGCCCGCAGTACACGCGACCTGCTGGATATTGCCGCCCGCATCCAGGAGGCCGGCGCAGGGCTTCGCAGTTTAGCCGAGCCGTGGGCCGACACGACGACCCCAGCGGGCCGCATGGTGTTGACCATCTTTGCCGGTATTGCGGAGTTCGAGCGGTGCTTGATACTGGATCGAACCAGGGAAGGCCGTGAAGCGGCCAAAGCCCGAGGCGTGAAGTTTGGCCCACGGCCTACCCTCACCCCGGCACAGATTGAACATGCCCGCGAACTGATCGAGCAGGAAGGCCGACAGGTCAAGGAGGTGGCCGAGCTGTTCGGTGTGCATCGCTCGACGATATACCGCGCCCTGGAACGTAGCGAGGAAGTCACGGCAGCCGAAGCCAAGCAGCGCGGCGCTTTCCTGGAGGACGCTTTGACAGAGACTGATGCCCTGGCCGCCGGCGGCGACCAGGCGGATGAACGCCAAGAGGAAATGCCGTTTTTTGATAATGAGAGCGGCCCGTCAGACGATCTTCCGCCGCCGCCGTATCGAACGCAGAGCCTGCCGCAAATCCTGGCGGGCCTCACCGATGACGAGCTGGCGAGATGGCCCGGCGAGATGGCCGACCAGGAGCGGGAACGACGCACAAATCTAGCAGCTAGATAGTATTTACCTGCTAGATAGTAGATAGCAGCTATCTTTTATCTAGCTGCTATCTTATAATTCATCCATCCAAAGCAGATGGAGAAAAGTCATGGCGGCCATAGTCGCGTTTGTTTCACAGAAGGGCGGTGTAGGGAAATCAACCCTGGCCCGCGCCCTTGCCCGCGAAGCGGCCGCCGGCGGCTTGCGCGTGAAGATTGCCGACCTGGACACCCAGCAAGGCACGTCCGTCGATTGGCACCGGCTGCGGTTGTCCCAGGGCATCGAGCCGGTTGTGTCGGCAGAGGCGTTTGCTACTGCTGCCCAGGCGTTGGAAGCCGCACAAGGATATGACCTGCTCATCATCGACGGGCCGGCGCGTACCAGTTCGGCCACGCTGGATATAGCCCGCGCTGCTGACCTGGTGGTGCAGCCGTCCGGCGCTTCAAGGGATGACCTGATTCCGGCGGTGCGGGAGTTTCACGCGCTGACCAAGGCAGGTGTTCCAGGTGAGCGCCTGGCGTTTGCCCTGAACCGGATCGGCACGCCAGCGGAGGAAGTCGCAGCGCGGGTTTACTTGCAGCAGGCCGGGTACACGGTACTGGATGGCAGCTTGCGCGACCGACCCGCTTACCGACAGGCGCAAAACACAGGCCACAGCGTCACAGAAACCCGCTTTGCCGGGCTGAATGAGCGGGCCGACACACTCATTCAATCACTGATAGACCGGGTGACTCATGGCTGATGTATCAAAGCTGAAAAAATTGAGAGGGCGGCGCGCCGAGCTGGGGGCACCGCCGACATTGGAAGAGGCCAGCGACAACCTGGCCGCACCGGAGGTTGCGCCAGTTGCGCCGGTGCCGGAACAAGCGCCGGCACCGGCGAGGCTGCCGAAGATGGCCGTTACCGACAAGGTTGATGGCCGCTCAACACGCAAGACAAACCGAACCGTTCAGTTCGCCACGCGGGTTACTCCTGAATGGGATGCCCGTATTAGAGCGATTGCCAAACGTGAAGGCGTGATGCTGGTTGAGGTGCTGGAAAAGGCACTGGATTTGTACGATTCAAAATCTAGCAGCTAGATGATAGGTAGCGGCTAGATAAAAGATAGCTGCTAGATTGAATTTTGATAACTGCATTGTTTGCTATTGCTGGACAGCGCGGCAGAGGTGAGGCATGATTACGTTTGAGGCTAAAGATGTCATCAATCCGACTGCATTCAAAGAGGTGCTTTTGATTGGTGGCGTGAAAGGTGCGACTGTTCGCCTGGCAAAAGACAAGGGCTTGCTAGTCCTGGTGTTGCGGATTGGCGAAGAGAACCGCATTTTGGGACAGTATCGGGGCGGTGCCCGTTACTTCCGCACGGTGGATGGAGCAGCGTCAGTGCTGATACAGCACGGCATCTACCAGTTCGATGCGGAATTGACCGGTTGGACGCCGCGAACACTGTTTCGCAGTAGAGGCGGCGAGTTGCTGGATGGCACCAGAGGCGAGCCTTAGAAAAGCAAAAGCCCCGTTTTGGCGACGGGGCTTTGCAGGAATACGGGTCAACAACTTTGGCGAGTTATTGACACGACCGCCGTAGAACGAAGAACGAAGTAGTACGAACGGTTTAGCTAAACTTCATTCTACGGCCTTGCTCCTGCTTTGACAAGCCTTTGCGCGGATTCGCGCAGGCTGAAAGGGGCCACATGGCGGCTGTAGCACAACTATCATTATTTGACCGGGCCGAAGAGGCCAGGGCATACCACGATCCCGGCCGTTCCGGCTTTTTCTCCATTCTGGTCGATGTACACGGCGACAAGCGGCAGTCATCACACCGCCTGGTCGAGATGCCGACCGTCTTGGAGCTGATCGACAAGACCCGCGACACCTGGCTAACGCAGGCCGAGTTCATCCGGCCTAACCGGCGCGTGGTGAACCTTGCCCGTATCGGCCTGATGTTTGCCGACCTGGATACCTACCGGCAGCCGTGGGCTACTGGCAGGACGCCGGAGCAACTGGCAGCATCCGTTTTGTATCACTGCGCCCAGGAGGGCATCCCGACGCCCTCGCTGCTGATTTTCAGCGGGCGAGGGATACAGGCCAAGTGGCTCCTGGATCGACCTGTGCCGCGCCAGGCGTTGCCCAGGTGGAATGCTTGCCAGAAGTACCTGATAGACCGCCTGATGGCCATAGGGGCCGACGTGGCGGCCAAGGACGCCAGCCGAGTGCTACGCCTGGTTGATACGGTCAACACCAAAAGCGGTGAAATATGCCGCGTTGTGCACGTCGAAACCGGGGCCGATGGCCAGCCGGTGCGGTATGGCTTCGAGTACCTGGCCGAAATGCTCTTGCCGGTGGCCCGCTGGGAGATCGAGCAGCAGCGCGAGGCCCGCGCCGAGCGCCGGCAGCAGCTCAAGCTGTTGCCTGGTACCAAGACCGACAACCTACGCGGATTCAGCGGCCGGCAATTGGCCTGGCACCGCCTGGAGGATCTACGCAAGTTGGCCACCCTGCGCGGCGGCGTCCAGGAAGGCGAGCGTATGCAGCACCTTTTCTGGCGTCTGAACTTCCTGCTGTTGTCCGGTGCGACCCACAGCGGGCAGATGTACCACGAAGCAAAAGCCCTGGCCCGCGAACTGGCCCCCGACTGGCAGCAGAACAGCAAAGAGCTGATGACGTTGTACTCCAAGGCGAAAGCCTACGAGGCCGGCGAGAAAATCACGTTCGGTGGCAAGGAATACGCCCCGCTGTACACCCCGCGCAATGACACGCTCATCAACCTGTTTCAGATCACCGACCAGGAACAGTGCGAGCTGCGAACCATCATCAGCCGAGATATGGCCGCCGAGCGGCGCAGGGAGCGCGACAGAGAGCGCGACACGGCCCGTAGGCGGGCCGCTGGTGCGGTGGATAGGGAAACGTATCTGGAAGCGGCCAACACCAAGCAGGCGCAAGCACAGGCGCTCAGGGAACAAGGCTTGAGTGTCAGGGCGATTGCAGCGCAAATGGGGGTTTCCGTTGGCTCGGTCTCTGGCTATCTGAAGGCTGGGGCCAGTGTTCAAAGTGGCTCCCCTATTACAGGGGCAGTCATGGAAAAGTCGGGTGTTCAAAGTCCCTCCCCTATTACTAATGGCGAAGCCTACGCCCGGCCCGTAGGGCCTGCTTTTGAGTAGCCCGGCATTGAATAAATGCGAGTAGCCGCAAGGGGGGTGGGTAACTTGCTTGCAAGTTATCCATGCCCCGCGCAGTGCCGGAACGGCACGGAGTTTTGCCAGTGAGACAAGTCCCTCCCCTATTACTAATGGCGAAGCCTGGAAGGTGTTTGTATGGCCAGAACAAAAAAATCATTCCCGCCTGAATTGCTGGAAGAACTGCGCGTGATGCCGGTGGTGGCCGCGCTCGATGCCTTGGGGCTGTACTGGAAGCATGATCCCGACTTTGTGCCGGTGAAGGATAAATCGACCGTCCGGCTGAATGTCGCCCTGGGCGGTGGTGGTGTAGAGCTGCTGGCTACTGGCCCGAAGTGGTACGACACCAGGGCAGAGAAGGGCGGCGGCGGTGCGGTCGATCTGGCCATGTACCTGTTGCGCCTGGACTTTGTGACGGCGGTGAAGCGGTTCCAGTCGAATTGTTCAAAATTTAGCCGCTAAAGGTGTGGTTGGTGGTTCATGCGTAAAAACGGCCCTCTAGAATCGCGCAGGGGCGACGTTCTCGACCGTGCCAATGCATTGGCATGTCCTGCTCCTGAAAAAGCGTCTACAGCCCTTGTAGACGCTCTCCCGCCTTTCAAGATAGCCGCTATCTAGCCGCTATCTATCATCTAGCTGCTAACTCATCCCCAATACCAGAACATCGTCGCTGCTGGCCAAGTCCCGAAAGGTTGAACGCCAAGAGGGAAGGAAGGGCAGGGGGCACCCGGCTGGGCCGCGTGGTGGCCGGGCGCTCCAGGCGGCGGCTGATTCCGACGAGAGGTTAATAACGCCTTGCATAATAATAAGAATAAGAGTAATATTATTATTATTCTTACCGAGTCAGCAGGAGTCCCCGACCATGAGCCAGATACCCGCCGAAATCCGCGACCGCATCACCGCCGTTGCAAATGAGCTGTTCGAGGACGCCGGGCGCGAGGCGTTCCCGACCGTTGACGCCGTGCGCAGGGCAGCGCGGGCAGACATGAATACAACCAGCGCGGTAATGCGCGAGTGGCGACGGGCGCAGACCGCCCAGGCGGTTCCGGTGGCTGTTGCCGTGCCGGAAACCATTACCCAGGCAAACGCTGTTGCCCTGGCCGCGTTGTGGCAGCAGGCGCAGGAGCTGGCAAACGAATCGCTACAGGCTGCACAGGCGGCATGGGAAACCGAGCGGGTCGAGCTGGATGCCATGCGGGCGGAGCTGGCCGACGCTTATGAATCGCAGGCAACCGAACTTGACGAGGTGCGGGCTGGTCTTGAGCGGGCAAACGCCGCTACCGACCAGGTTCATGCCGAGCTGGCCACGACCAGGGCAGAGCTGTCCCAGGCTGTTATGCGGGCCGAGAGGGCCGAAGCCAAGGCGGACGAAATCGAACGCCGGGCCAACGATCTGCGGGCCGAACTTGACCGGGCACATGCTGATGCAGACCAGGCGCGGGCGACGCTGGCCGAGCAGCAGAAAACGTCAGATAAGTATTTTGTCGAGCTGGGCAAGGCGCGTGATGAGGCGGCCCAGGTCAGTGCGAAGAATCGACAATTGGACGCCGACCTGGCCGGTGCGGTGGCGCGTCAAAAGGACGTGACCCGAGAGCTTGAAGCGGGCCGGGCCGAGCTGTTGGAAGCGAAGCAGCAGGCGTCAGAGTTGCGCGAAGAAGTGGCCCGGCTCAATGGAGCGACGGCGACCTATAAGGAAATGCTGGAGCGGTTTGAGGTGGCGGCGAAAGCAGCGACCAGGGCGAGAAAGCAGCCCAAGGCCGAGGGCTGAAATGGTCAACATCCCGAGCGGTTGCCCCTCTATTGTAAACAAGACATTTTTATCTTTTATATTCAATGGCTTATTTTCCTGCTAATTGGTAATACCATGAAAAATACCATGCTCAGAAAAGGCTTAACAATATTTTGAAAAATTGCCTACTGAGCGCTGCCGCACAGCTCCATAGGCCGCTTTCCTGGCTTTGCTTCCAGATGTATGCTCTTCTGCTCCTGCAGCTAATGGATCACCGCAAACAGGTTACTCGCCTGGGGATTCCCTTTCGACCCGAGCATCCGTATGAGACTCATGCTCGATTATTATTATTATAGAAGCCCCCATGAATAAATCGCTCATCATTTTCGGCATCGTCAACATAACCTCGGACAGTTTCTCCGATGGAGGCCGGTATCTGGCGCCAGACGCAGCCATTGCGCAGGCGCGTAAGCTGATGGCCGAGGGGGCAGATGTGATCGACCTCGGTCCGGCATCCAGCAATCCCGACGCCGCGCCTGTTTCGTCCGACACAGAAATCGCGCGTATCGCGCCGGTGCTGGACGCGCTCAAGGCAGATGGCATTCCCGTCTCGCTCGACAGTTATCAACCCGCGACGCAAGCCTATGCCTTGTCGCGTGGTGTGGCCTATCTCAATGATATTCGCGGTTTTCCAGACGCTGCGTTCTATCCGCAATTGGCGAAATCATCTGCCAAACTCGTCGTTATGCATTCGGTGCAAGACGGGCAGGCAGATCGGCGCGAGGCACCCGCTGGCGACATCATGGATCACATTGCGGCGTTCTTTGACGCGCGCATCGCGGCGCTGACGGGTGCCGGTATCAAACGCAACCGCCTTGTCCTTGATCCCGGCATGGGGTTTTTTCTGGGGGCTGCTCCCGAAACCTCGCTCTCGGTGCTGGCGCGGTTCGATGAATTGCGGCTGCGCTTCGATTTGCCGGTGCTTCTGTCTGTTTCGCGCAAATCCTTTCTGCGCGCGCTCACAGGCCGTGGTCCGGGGGATGTCGGGGCCGCGACACTCGCTGCAGAGCTTGCCGCCGCCGCAGGTGGAGCTGACTTCATCCGCACACACGAGCCGCGCCCCTTGCGCGACGGGCTGGCGGTATTGGCGGCGCTGAAAGAAACCGCAAGAATTCGTTAACTGCACATTCGGGATATTTCTCTATATTCGCGGTTCAGCAGGCATGTCCCCTTTGAGGGCGACCCGACGACAGGATAATCGACCTTATGGTGCGCAAATATTTCGGCACAGACGGTATTCGTGGCAAAGCCAACGAAGGCGCGATGACGGCGGAAACCGCCTTGCGCGTCGGCATGGCGGCTGGCCGTGTCTTTCGTCGCGGTGACCACCGCCATCGTGTCGTGATCGGCAAGGATACGCGCCTGTCGGGCTATATGCTTGAACCCGCGCTCACAGCCGGTTTCACCTCGATGGGCATGGACGTATTCCTTTTTGGCCCGCTGCCGACAACGTATAGGAAGAATAAACGCCCTTTTCACCCAAGTCCAACAGCTTTGGACCGCAGTTGACTCTTTCGACACCCCTGCGATGCAACCCAATCCGGCTGACGGGGAGCCAGCAACGCTGAAAATTTACCCTCCTCTTTCCCACTAGCGGCTCCTTTTCCGACAACCAGCACGGCGGATCCCTGCCGCGGCGCTGTGAACGCAGCATTTTGATTGGTATCGTTGGCCTTCAGGCTCGTCAGTCAAACAGACCCAGGAGCAGCTCAGCCGGTGGCGCCCGGCTTTCGGGTAACGCCCTGGTCCCGCTGGTTTCGGCTTTGTGCTTCAGGTGATCAAGGATCTGCTTGATCACTATAGGGTCTTCAATGCAGGCGATGACTTTCATGGCGCCGCCGCAGCCGCTGCAGGTCTCGATGTCGATATTGAAAACACGCTTGAGCCGTTGCGCCCATGTCATCGACGCTCGCCGTTGTGCTGGTGTTGCCGGTTCATCAGCCACCCTGACCTTGTTGCCCCTGCCCCGTTTTGCCGGCGTGACCAACGCCCGGTGCCGACTGTTGGGTGCGAACACCCCGTGGAAGCGGGTTAGGTTGACTCTGGGCTTCGGTACCAGGGCGGCCAGCCTTGCAATGAAATCCAATGGTTCGAAAATGACGTGCGTGGTGCCGTCCCGGTACGGCGTCTTGAGCTGGTAGCGCACGTTGCCGCCTCGTGTTAACGACAGCCGCTTCTCGGATACCGCCGGGCGGCTGATGTACCGGCACAGCCGTTCGAGCTTCTTGCGTTCATCGGCCCTGGCCGCCACGCCGGCGTGCAGGCTGGACCCGGCTACCTTGCCAATCCCGTCACCGAACGGATCACCACTGGTCGGCAGAGTTTGCAAAGTGAACACCTTTCGCCCCGCCTGTGAACCGACAGCGATACGGTAAGTGATCGAGTGCCCCAGCAGGGGTGTCATCGGGTCGTCATCCACCGCATCCGAGGCCAGATAGCTGTTTTCGACATCCCGTTCCAGCAGGCCTTGCCGTTCCAGATAGCGACCCACCCGGTGGGCGATGGTGTGCGTCAGCTGGGTGAGCTCTGGGCTGGTCGGCGCCTTGACCCAGCGGAAACGCGCTGAGCCGTGGGATTGCTCGACATACACACCGTCGAGAAACAGCATGTGGAAGTGAACATTCAGATTGAGCGCCGATCCAAAACGCTGGATCAGGGTGACCGCGCCCGTCTTGGCCACTTGGTGGGTATGGCCCGCTTTCTTGACCAGGTGCGTGGCAATGACGCGGTAAACGATGCCCAGCACCCACCCCATGATCTCGGGCCGGCTGGCAAACAGGAAACGCAGCTGAAACGGGAAGCTCAACACCCACTGACGCATGGGTTGTTCAGGCAGTACTTCATCAACCAGCAAGGCGGCACTTTCGGCCATCCGCCGCGCCCCACAGCTCGGGCAGAAACCGCGACGCTTACAGCTGAAAGCGACCAGGTGCTCGGCGTGGCAAGACTCGCAGCGAACCCGTAGAAAGCCATGCTCCAGCCGCCCGCATTGGAGAAATTCTTCAAATTCCCGTTGCACATAGCCCGGCAATTCCTTTCCCTGCTCTGCCATAAGCGCAGCGAATGCCGGGTAATACTCGTCAACGATCTGATAGAGAAGGGTTTGCTCGGGTCGGTGGCTCTGGTAACGACCAGTATCCCGATCCCGGCTGGCCGTCCTGGCCGCCACATGAGGCATGTTCCGCGTCCTTGCAATACTGTGTTTACATACAGTCTATCGCTTAGCGGAAAGTTCTTTTACCCTCAGCCGAAATGCCTGCCGTTGCTAGACATTGCCAGCCAGTGCCCGTCACTCCCA
>NZ_MKVU01000003.1:0-12654 GCF_001899225.1 Pandoraea sp. 64-18
TGAGGAGGCTGGCCTGCGATGGTGTGGCGTCTTCATGCGAATCGGTCGAACAAAAGCATAAAAACATCCCAAGCATCTCGGCATTCGCCGTCATCCGCAGGCAATCGGAATTCGTTGGAGGAACGACATGAGTTATCAGGCCCCGATCAAGGACATGCAGTTCGTGATGAACGAACTGGCGGATCTGACGAGCATCTCGGCGCTGCCGGGCTATGAGGACGCCTCGCCCGAACTCGCGCAGGCGGTGCTCGAGGAGGCGGCGCGCTTCAATCAGGAAGTGCTGGCCCCGCTGAACGTCATTGGCGACCAGCAGCCGAGCACGTGGAAGGATGGCGCCGTCACAACCACGCCGGGCTTCAAGGAGGCGTTTCGTCAGTTCTCCGAGGCGGGCTGGCAGGGGGTCGTGCATCCGCAGGCGTTTGGCGGGCAGGGGCTGCCGAAGCTGGTGGCCACGCCGTGCACGGAAATGCTCAATGCCGCGAACCTGTCGTTCGCGCTGTGTCCGTTGCTGACCGACGGCGCTGTCGAGGCGTTGCTCACCGCGGGCACTGATGCACAACGCGCGCTCTACGTCCCGAAACTGCTTTCGGGCGAGTGGACCGGCACGATGAACCTGACCGAGCCGCAAGCGGGTTCCGATCTCGCGATGGTGCGCACGCGCGCCGAACGCGAGGCCGACGGGACGTATCGCATCTTCGGCACGAAGATTTTCATTACGTTCGGCGAACACGACATGGCCGAGAACATCGTGCATCTCGTGCTCGCACGCACCCCCGATGCGCCCGCCGGCGTGAAGGGCATTTCACTGTTCATCGTCCCGAAGTTCAACGTCGACGCCGAGGGCAATCTCGGGGCGCGCAACGATGTGCATTGTGTGTCGATCGAGCACAAACTCGGCATCAAGGCCAGCCCGACGGCGGTGCTGCAGTTCGGCGACAACGGCGGGGCAACGGGCTACCTGGTCGGCGAGGAGAATCGCGGCCTCGAATACATGTTCATTATGATGAACGCCGCGCGCTTCGCGGTCGGCATGCAAGGTGTGGCTATCGCCGAGCGTGCGTATCAGCATGCCGTGGCGTACGCCCGCGATCGTTTGCAAAGCCGTCCGGTCGATGGCTCGTCGCGTGACGCCGTAGCCATCATTCATCACCCGGACGTCAAGCGCATGCTAATGACGATGCGTGCGCTGACCGAAGGCGCGCGTGCGCTCGCTTACGTGGCGGCAGCACACGCCGATATCGGTCACCACGCAGCAGACGCGGCCGAACGCAAACGTGCACAGGCCGTCTATGAATTTCTCGTGCCGATCGTCAAGGGCTGGAGCACCGAGATGTCGCTGGAGGTGACGAGCCTCGGCGTGCAGGTGCACGGCGGCATGGGCTTTATCGAGGAAACGGGCGCGGCGCAGTACTACCGCGACGCGCGCATCCTGCCGATCTACGAAGGCACGACGGCGATTCAGGCGAACGATCTGATCGGCCGCAAGACGCTGCGCGACGGCGGTGCCGTGGCCCGCGCCCTGTGCGAGCAGATCAGGGTGACGGAAAACGAACTGCGTGCGCTGGGCGGCGTGGGGCCGGGCGTGGCAGACCGTCTGGCGAAGGGGCGCGAAGCGCTCTCGATCGCCGTCGACTATGTGCTCGCGAACACGCAGGACAATGCGAATGCAGTGTTTGCAGGCAGCGTGCCGTACCTGACGCTTGCCGGTATCGTGCTGGGGGGATGGCAGATGGGCCGCGCGTTGCTGGCCGCACAGACGTTGCGCGATCAGGACCCGTCGTTCTACGATGCCAAGATCGGTACCGCGCGCTTCTTCGCGGATCACTTTCTCACGCGAGCGCCGGGTCTTGCCCTGACGATTACCGAGGGCGCGGCGTCGACCCTGTCGTTGAGCGAAGCACAGTTCTGATCGGCCTGTCACGCTGGCGTGACGCGATCGATGGGAAGGCGGCCTCCGGGCCGCCTTTTTTTTGTGCGAGTGCAGCGGATGGACGCGACACAACGGACACAACGGACGAAAAAAAACGGCACTGCATGCGCAGTGCCGTGTATTGGGTCCCCGCCTCAGCCGCTAAGCCGGCATCCTGAACCGTGAGGTTCAAGGTGGTCGCGGTTAGTAACGCTTCGGGTTCATCAGACAGAGTGACGATCACACCAGCACTACAAACTTCCGCAACCTGCAACAGATCATTGGTTCAAGGAATCTATGACTTTCGCGAACCAGGCAGGGAAAACTAACTTTTTGAATCGAACGGCAGCCAGTGAATTTTCAGCTTTGATACTGATCGATCACAGCACTCAGTCGTTCGTTCATGCGATTCATTCTACTCTGAATTTCTTCCGCGGGGAATGCTTGTCCAGCAGCAATACTTTTTTCCAGCGCAAGCAATTCGGATGCCAGACTCAAGGCTGCCATGACGGCAATCCGGTCGGTGCCGCGCACGTTGCTTTGCGCACGCACCTTGCTCATCTCGGCATCGACGCGCGACACCGCAGACAGCAAGTCGGCCTCGTGTTCCGGCGGGCAGGCGAGCCGGTACGACTGTTCCAGAATATTGACTTCGAGCTGCTTGATCGTCATGCGTTTTCTCCACCGGGGGTGCCGAGCAGATCCATTTGACCTTCAGCGGGGTTCTGCGTCGGGAGCTTTTCCAGAATGGCATTCAGGCGAACCTGCGCTTCGTCGATCTTGGCAGCAAGCTGATCGCGCTGCAGACGCAGGGCGTCGCGCTCGACGCGCAACTGCTCGATGGCGGTGCGTGTGTCGTCGCATTCAGCACGCGCGCGATCGAGTTCGGCGAGCAGCGCTTGGTTGTGTTGATGAAAACGTTGGCTGATCACAACCAACTGTTCAATTTTGTCGGTGAGATTGTCGAGATCGGTGAGCATCGGGCTGCGTCCTCTTAATTGCCCTACATTCTAACGGAATCGGCGGCCAATGCCCGACGAACGAGCATTGACGCTCATTCGAATGGCCCCTACACTTGCGGCACTTCGGTGCTCGCGCACGCCCTCCCGGCATGCGCAGTTAAACGGGAAACAGGGAGCCGCGCCCCCACACGGGCTGGTCAACCTGTGCTGCCCCCGCAACGGTAAGTCATTCTTTCGGCCCGAAAGGTTTCCGAAAACGCGCTTCACCTTCATCGCCACTGTGAGCTATCCGCTCGCGGGAAGGCCGGTCAGGCGCCACAATGACCAGCCCGGATACCGGCCGGAGTGAGTGGGGAAACGCCATGCCATCCGGCGCAGCCGGTGGCGGGCAGTCGTCGTTTTCATGTGTCGGTGCTTCGCATCCGTGACGTGTCACCGGCGCTCCCCTTGCGCCAGCGGCCTGCGGGGGAACGGGCCTAGGCAATAAAAAACTACGGAAGTCACACCCGATCATGCGCACCCACGTTCGCGCGATGGCGCTGCACGCGCCTGTCTTGCCACGTCCTACCTGCACTACCCGCATTACCCGCATGACGTCTGCACCGGCCACGTTGGTTGCCGCCCCGCATCGTCTTGCCATCGCGGCGGCCCTGTTGGCCGCCAGCATCGGCGCCCATGCCCAGTCGGCCCAGTCCGCCGATGCCGCATCGACGGCGTCGTCCATGCCGGCGGTGCTCGCCGCCAATCCGCCCGACAATCCCGCGACCGACAGCGCCACCGCCGTGCAACTCAAGGCGACCGTGGTGACAGCCTCGCGCACCGAGCAGACGCTGACAGACACGCTGGCGGCCACCTCGGTCATCACGCGCGAAGACATTGAACGCAGCCAGACGCAGGATTTGCCGACGCTGCTGCGCGGGCAGGCCGGCGTGGAAATCGTGCAGAACGGCGGTTTCGGCACGTCGGCCAGCGTCTTCATGCGCGGCGCGGCATCGAACGCTTCGCTCGTGCTCATCGACGGGGTGCCCGTCAACGCAGCCACGACCGGTACGACCAACATCGCCCAGATCCCGGTGTCGCAGATCGACCACATCGAGATCGTGCGCGGCAACGTCTCGGCCCTGTATGGTTCGCAGGCCGTCGGTGGCGTGATCCAGATCTTCACGCGCAAGGGCAATGGCGGCCCGCCCCGCGCCTATGCCGAAGTGGGCTACGGCACGAACAACACCACGCAGGCCAACGCCGGCATTGCCGGCGCGTTCGACGACGGCAAGACCCGCTTTTCCCTGGACGTCTCGCGGTTTCACACCAACGGCATCTCGGCGCAGGACCCGCGCTTCGCGCCGAAGGTCAACCCCAACCGCAACGGCGACGACAACACGAGCGTGAGCGCATCGCTGTCGCGCAAGGTCGGCGACACGTGGGAGGTCGGTGCGCGTCTGTTCCAGAGCGACGGCAGCAGCAGCTACGACAATGCCTACGGCAAGCCCACCGACCTGAACGACAGCGACGCCCGCGTTCGCCAGATCTCTGGTTACGCGAAGGGCAACCTCACGGACAAGTGGAAGACCCGGATTACCGTCACGCAGGGCGACGACTACAGCTATAACTATCTGAACGGCAGCGGTAACGGCAACTTCCATACGTCGAGCAACCAGATCGACTGGGCCAACGAATATGCGTTCATGCCGGATCAGAAGCTGATCGCCGGCTACACGCGTCTGGAGCAAACGGTCGAGAGCAGTACGAACTACGACCGCAACAACCGCCATCTCGATTCGGGCTACGTCGGATATGAGGGACGATTCGGCAAGCATCAGATTCAGGCCAACGTGCGACGCGACGTGTATTCCGATTTCGGCGGCGCGAACAGCTACTGGGCCGGCTACGGCTACTCGCTCACGCCGCAGTGGAAGGTCATGGCCAATGCGTCGGATGGCTTTCGCGCACCGACCTTCAACGAGCTGTTCTATCCGGGGTTCGGCAATCCGAACCTGCAACCGGAACGCTCTATTTCGAAGGAACTCGCCGTGCAGTTCAACGGCGGCGAGCGCCTCGGCCTGGTCAAGTTGACGGGGTTCCGGACCGACTACACCAACCTGATCCAGTCGCTCACGGTGTTTCCGTACACGGCTGCGAACGTCGCAAACGCGCGCGTCGAGGGCCTGGAGTTGACCTACGCGGGCCGTCCGTTCCTCGGCATGGACGTGCGCGCGTCGTTCACGCGGCAGAACCCAACCGATCTGGATGCCGACAGGCAACTGGCGCGTCGCGCCCGGCAGTTCGGGTCGGTCGGTCTGTCGAAGACGTTCGGCAAATTCACCGTCGGCGGCGATGTCTTCTACAGCGGCGAGCGTTACGATACGGGCGGTCAGCATCTCGGTGCCTACACGCTCGTGAACCTTCAGACACGCTACGATATCGACAAATCCTGGTACGTCTCGGCGCACCTCGACAACGTCTTCAACAAGAACTACCAGACGGTCTATGGCTACAACACCCTCGGACGCGCGATTTACGTCTCGCTCGGCTGGAAGCAGTTCTAACGACGTCCCGGCAGGGCGAGACGTCGCATGACGCTGCGTCGCGCCCTCGCCATCTGGACGGGACTGGCCGGTGTGGCACTGGCCGTTCTCGTGGCGTCGCTCATGCTAGGGAGCGTGCCGGTCTCGCTGCGCGAAATCGGCACGTTGCTGCTCGGCCATGACGCCGGTCTTGCCGGCGACGTGGTCTGGCGTCTGCGTCTGCCGCGTGCACTCGCCGCGTTCGCCTGTGGCGGCCTGCTCGCGGTCGCGGGCACGTTGATGCAAACGCTGTTGCGCAACCCGCTCGCTGACCCTTACGTGCTGGGCATTTCCGGCGGTGCGGGGGTTGCCGCGCTGGCGTCGCTGGCACTCATGCTGCCTTTTTTCTGGGTGCAGACGAGCGCCTTCGCTGGCGCGCTTGCGGCCATTGCCCTCGTGATGGCGCTGTCTCGCCGAAGCTTTCTACGCCATGACGATCACGACAGCAGTACCCAATTGTTGTTGACCGGCGTGATGATGGCCGCCGGCTTTGGCGCGCTCGCCACGCTCATTCTCACCCTCGCACCCGACGCCAGCCTGCGCGGCATGCTGTTCTGGCTCACGGGCGATCTGAACGGCGTCGACCGCGCCGGGTTGCCGCTGATCGCGCTCGCGGCGACGCTGCTCATCGTGTGTCCGGTCGCGCATCGCCTGAATGTGCTGCTGCGCGGCGCAGCGGTGGCGCATGGCGTGGGCGTGGCCGTCGGCCCCCTGCGCGCCCGCATCTATCTGGCGGCGTCGCTGGCAACCGCCGTGGCCGTGACCACCGCGGGCAGCATCGGCTTCGTCGGTCTCGTCGTGCCGCACATCCTGCGTCTGCGCTTCGGCAACGATCAGCGCATGCTGCTCCCGGCCGCCGCGCTCGGGGGTGGGGCGTTGCTGATGTTCGCCGATCTTGTGGCGCGCACAGTCATTGCGCCGACGCAATTGCCCGTTGGCGTCATCACGGCGATGATTGGCGTGCCCGTTTTCCTGTGGCTGCTTTCCCGACGGGCCATCCAATGAGCGCACCGCTGCTGCAAACACACGCGCTGACGCTGCGCGCCGCAGAGCGGGTGCTCGTGGACCAGCTCGATCTCGTGATCGCGCCGGGCGAGTGCTGGTGTCTGGCCGGCCCCAACGGCGCGGGCAAGACGACATTGCTCGGCACGCTCGCCGGACTGCGTCAGGTGGACGAGACACCGGCGCGCGGCGCCCCGCTCAGCGCCAGTGGCCGCGTGATGCTTGGCGGCAAGGCGTTGGCGCAGTGGCGACCGGCGTCGCTCGCCAAGGTGCGCGCGCTGATGCCGCAACAGACGCGCGACGCGTTCGGCGCCACCGCGCTCGAAGTGGTGCTGACGGGCCGTCATCCCTATCTGGCGCGAGGCCGCTGGGGGGCATGGGAGTCGGACGACGACATCGCCGCCGCCATGGCCGCCCTTGCGCAGGTTGGTCTGGAGCGCTTCGCCGCGCGCGACGTCACCACGCTCTCGGGGGGCGAGCGCCAGCGCGTATCGCTGGCCGCCGTGCTGGCGCAGGCCACGCCGTTGCTGTTGCTCGACGAACCGGTCTCGCATCTCGATCTTCATCACCAGATCGACGCGCTTGAGCGACTCGCCCGCCACGCCGAAGGCATTGATGCCGCCGTCATCTTCTCTTGCCACGATTTGAATCTGGCGCGACGTTTCGCCACGCACGCGCTGCTGCTCGACGGCCGTGGCGGATGGCGCGCCGGCCCGGTGAACGACGTGCTCTGCGCCGAGCATTGCAGCCACGCCTTCGGGTATCCGCTGCGCCTCATTCGCGATGGCGACGACGAGGCCCTCGTGCCCGTGCGTCGCCTGTAAATGGCGCGCATGATGCCCCGACGGGCGGGCGTACACTCTCATCCGCGTGCGGCCGTCTCGCGCCGTACGCCTGCTTTTGACAGGTGCTGTTCATGACACAAGAAACCCCGCAATCCCCATCCCAATCGGAAGCCGACGACGGGCGCAACGCGCGCCATCGCACGCGCATGGCGCGCAAGAAGGAGGTGATCGACGACAAGATCGCGCAGGCCCAGCGCGACTGTGGCGTGATCGTCGTCACGACCGGCAATGGCAAGGGCAAATCGAGCTCCGGCTTCGGCATGGTCGTGCGCGCGATGGGGCA
The DNA here is from genome assembly GCF_001899225.1 of Pandoraea sp. 64-18. Taxonomy (NCBI): domain Bacteria; kingdom Pseudomonadati; phylum Pseudomonadota; class Betaproteobacteria; order Burkholderiales; family Burkholderiaceae; genus Pandoraea; species Pandoraea sp. 64-18. The sequence goes on from NZ_MKVU01000003.1 coordinate 7,566, forward strand.
CGGCATGAAGACGGGCGTCGTGCAGTTCATCAAGGGCGCGATCCCGACGGGTGAGGAGACCTTCCTGCGCCGCTTTCCTTCGGAGTGCGAGTTTTTTGTGATGGGCGAGGGCTACACCTGGGAGACGCAGGACCGCACGCGCGACATCGCGAAGGCCGAAGCGGCCTGGGAGCAACCGCGCCGAATGTTGCGCGACCCGTCGTTCGGTCTGGTGTTGTTCGACGAGTTGAACATTGCCCTCAAGCTCGGCTATCTCGACGTCGACACGGTGATCGCCGATTTGCAGGCACGACCGGAGATGCAGCACGTGGTGATCACAGGACGCGGCGCCCCGCAAGCGCTGATCGATGTGGCTCACACCGTGACCGATATGACGCCGGTCAAGCATGCGTTTGCCCAGGGCATCCGTGCGCAGGCCGGCGTGGAAATGTAACCACTGCCTCATTGTTTCAGGACGTCACCGTATGAATGCTTTCAGCCCCTCGCTCGCCGAGCTTTTCGATATCGCCGCGCCTGCCGCGGCGATGGACGCCTCGCTCAGGCACGCCATTGACATCAAAACGAAGCCGCCCGGCAGTCTGGGCGCGCTCGAGCGCGTGGCCCACCAGGTCGGCCGGATTCAGCAGAGCGCGACGCCCGATCTCGCGCGTCCGACCATGCTGGTGTTCGCGGGCGATCACGGCATCGTCGCTGCGGGCGTGAGTCCATATCCACAAGCCGTCACCGCGCAGATGGTGCATAACTTCCTGCGCGGCGGTGCAGCCATCAATGTGTTCTGCCGCACTCACGGCATTGGGCTGGAGGTCGTCAACGCGGGCGTTGCGGCTGATTTTCCGTCGCATGCATCGCTCGTCGACATTCCCGTGGCGCGCGGCACGCAGAACTTCCTCGAAGCGCCCGCCATGACCCGCGAGCAACTCGAAACGGCGTTGGCCGGCGGGGCCGCGCGCGTTGTGGCGCACGCCTCGCTCGGCACGCGCATGATTGGCTTTGGCGAGATGGGCATCGGCAACACGTCGTCGGCGGCGTGTCTGATGCAGCGGCTGACCGGCCTGCCGCTCGCGGCATGTGTCGGGCGCGGCACCGGTGTCGACGACGCCGGTCTCGTGCGAAAGACCGCCATACTCGAGCGTGCGCTGGCGGCGCATCCGCACGTGGGGAATGGGATGCCGGATCCGCTGGAGACGCTCGCCACCTTTGGCGGCTTCGAGATCGCAATGATGACCGGTGCATATCTCGCGGCCGCGAAGTTGGGACTCGTCATCGTGGTGGACGGCTTCATCAGCACATCGGCGCTGTTGGTCGCCGCGCGCGTGTCGCCAGCGGTACTCGACTATTGCGTCTTCGCGCACGCGTCGGACGAAACCGGCCATCGTGCCATGCTCGAGATCCTCACGGCGACGCCGTTACTGCAACTGGGCCTGCGTCTCGGCGAGGGCACGGGCGCTGCGCTCGCGATGCCGCTCATTCAGGCGGCCGCCGCGTTTCTGCGCGAGATGGCAACGTTCGAAGGGGCGGGCGTGAGTGAGCGCGAGGCGTCGGACCAATGACCCCCTCGTCCCCCGATCCCTCGCGCCCCGCGGGCGATGCCGATGCGCCGTCGAGCGCGTTGGCAACGCGGGATCGCCCGGCGCGCGAAGGGGCTTGCGCAGGGGCGTTCGGGGGCATCAAGGGACAGGTGCGGCTTTTCCTGACCGCGCTCGGGTTTTTCACCCGGGTGCCGATTCCGCCATGGGTCGGTCATTCGCCCGAGCAACTGAATGCCGCGACGCGTTATTTCCCGCTCGTCGGCGTGTTCGTCGGCGCGCTCGTCGCGTTGTTGACGGTGGCGATGGGCCGGTTGTGGTCGCCGCACCTCGCGATCGCATTGGGGTTGGGCATCAGTGTGCTGCTCACCGGGGCTTTTCATGAGGACGGGTTGGCCGATTCGGTCGACGCGTTCGGCGGCGCGTTCACGTGCGAGCGCGTGCTGGAGATCATGCACGACTCGCGTATCGGCACCTACGGCGCGGTGGCGTTGTGGCTGGCGCTTGCCGTCAAATGGCAGGCCCTCGTCGACATACAGGCGGCGGCGGGGTGGGGCGGCTTTGCCGTCGTGCTGATCGGCGCGCACGCCGCCAGCCGCAGTATGGCGATCAGTCTGTTGCGCTCGCTCGATTACGTGCGCCCGGAAGGCAAGGCCAAGCCGGTCGCGCAACGTTTGCACCTGCGCGAGCTGCTGTTTGGCGTGGCGTGCAGCGTGCCGTGGTGGGGGTGGCCCGACTGGCGCGCCGGCGTGACGGGCGCGGTGGTGCTGATCGCATTGCGCGCGGGCTTCATCCGGTATCTGCGCCGCCGTCTCGGCGGCTACACCGGCGACACGCTCGGCTTTGCCCAACAACTCGGCGAGCTCGCGCTGTATCTCACGGTGTGCGCATGGATCTGATCCTGATGCGGCATCCGCCGCCCGATGTCGCGTCTTCCGTCTGTTACGGCCAGACCGACCTGCCGGTCGATGCGGCGCGCTTCGACGCGTGTGTCGCCGCGATGCGGGCCGGACTCGCGGCGCAACTCGATGGCCGCGCGCCGACGGCGATTCATAGCAGTCCCTTGCTGCGCGCACGTCGCGCCGCCGACGCCTTGGCGACGTCGTTCGGCGTGCCGGTGACAGAAGATGCGCGTCTTGCGGAGATGGACTTCGGCGCGTGGGAAATGCGGCCGTGGGACACCCTCGACCGGCGCGATCTCGATGCGTGGGCACGCGACATCCATGGATTCTCGCCTCCCGGCGGTGAATCCGCGCGCGACGTCGTGTTGCGCATGCACGCGTGGGCGAGGGCGTTGCGTGCCGGCGCGAACGACGTGCATGTGGCCGTCGCCCACGCTGGACCGATTCGTCTGCACACCGCAACGGCGTTGCGCATGCCGACCACGGCATGCCTGTCATGGGCGCTCGACTTCGGCGCGCTCTGTCACCTTCACGTTGCCGACGACGGCCATGCGCGATTGATTCGCTGGAACACATGAGCGGCCGGGCGCCGCCCCGCGACGGCATTACTGCACGGCAGGTTGGCGACGTGCGCGAGCGATATCGAGGTCTTCACACATCGCGCGTGCGCCGTCGAGAATGCGCGGGCCGGGCCGGCTGATGAGGTCGCCGTCGATGCCGAACAGGTTGTTGTGGGCCACGGCAGGCAACTGCGGCCACTTGCGCCAGGCGTCGAGCGTGGCGAGCGGCTTGACGGACGCCGTTGCGCCAGACGTCGCCGTGAACATCGCTTCCGGGCGTTTGGCCAGTACCGCTTCGACGGACACGCGCGGCACGAGCGGCGCTTCGTCGGCGAAGGCGTTCACACCGCCGCACAGCCGGATCACGTCGCTCACCATGGCGTTGCCGTTGAGTGTCATGAGCGGTTGCGTCCACACCTGATAGAAGACCTCGACAGGCGAGCGCGATGCGTACTGCTTGCGCAGCGCTTCGTAGCGCGCGCGAAACGCTTGTGCCGACGCTTGCGCTTTGGCAGGTGTTCCCGTCAATGTGCCCAGCGTCTCGATTGCCGCGGGCAGATCCGTCAGATGCTTCGGCTCGGAATAGAAAATCGGTATTTTCAACTGTCTCAATGCTTCGACCTGACGCTGCGAGTTGCCATGCATCCACACGACGAGCAGGTCGGGTTTGAGCGAGAGAATGCGTTCGAGATCAAGCGCGCTGTTGTCGCCAACGCGCGGCAGGCGACGCGCGGCCTCGGGGTAGTCTGAGTAAGCGACCACGCCCACCACCTTGTCGCCCGCGCCGGCCGCAAACAGCAGCTCGGTCGCGTGCGGCGAGAGGCTCACCACGCGTTGGGCCGGCGCCGGGAGGGTGACCGTGGCACCGGAGTCATCTTTGACGGAGATGGCGGCGTGGGCACTGAGCGTGGCGAGCCAGGCAGCGGCCATGGCGATTCCATAGCGGCGAATTCCGCGGAGACGGCAAAGCAGGGGCATGGCCTGAAGATTGAGCGGCATCTGGGCGGGCTTGGGGTTGAAGGACGTGGGTTGGCACGGTGGAGCGTCGCGAAAACGCACCGGCCCGCCGGCCGACTCGCCATTCTCTGCGGGTTGTGTCGTCGCGACAAGGGGCTGGCGTGCTGATCCCCGCGAACCGATGTCATGCATGAGAGGTCGAACGATGCGTGACGCGATAGGCTGGAGCGCGTCGGGACATCGGCAGACAATACTTACGGCCCGTGCGGGGGATTCTGGGAGTGGAAGTCGTGAAGCGAAATATCGGAATGAGGAGCGCGTTGACGCTCGCACTGGTGATGATGCTCGGTGCGTGTGCGGCGCCGGACGGACATGGTGGTGCGAGCGCCGCGAACGGCACGAGCAAGGTGCAAGCCTACGGCGTGATCGACGGTGGCGTAACGGTGGTCAAATAGTGGGACGTGTCGATAGACGCCGGGTGCGAAGCCTCGCGGGACAAAACGCTGGCGATCGCGCCTCAAGTGAAAACGACCGCGCCCCCCGGACTCCGGAGAGTTCAGGGGGCGCGATCGCTAACGCGTTGTCAGGGCGTGACTAAAGCGTGACTACATCCTGACTATAGCGTTACTGAAGCGAGACTCCGGCGACCGGTGGATGGCGCACCGTGTAACAGAACCGCTTGCGCGGCAGTGTCCGGCCAACCGGTTGGCGACCTTAGTTGGACGCCGGGGCCGGGGCGGCAGCACCTGCGTCCGACGCCGGCGCGCTCATGGCAGCGCCTGCATCGCTGGCCGGTGCGGCCGTGTCTGCCGCCGGTGCCGATGCCGACGTGTCGGCGGCCGGCGCGGCCGTTTGGTCTTCCTTCTTGGTGCAACCGACCGTCACGACAGCGGCGGTCAGGAGGGTCGCGAGCAACAGAGGCAGTTTTTTCATTTGGTCGTCCTTTTATCGGGGAAAGCCCTTGCGAAAGAACCTTCAGTCTAACGGCGCCCTTCGGCGATGACTGTATGCATTTGTTGCAGAAATGCTTCAATTTGTAACGAAAAAGGGCTCGCGTCTCACGTCGTTTGATACGAGGTATGGACCGGCCAGAGTTTCATAGACACTCACGAGCCGTTTGGCGCGTAGCGCCGTTCAAACTCAA
>NZ_MKVU01000004.1:0-175822 GCF_001899225.1 Pandoraea sp. 64-18
GTTACAAGCACCGGGGCCATAAATCTCTAGACCCCAGTGGTACGAGAAAAGCAGTCAGGTCAGACGCGCATCACCGGGTCGCCGTCGATTGCCGTGATCGTGCAGCTGGTGAGAGACGGGTTTGGTGTCGCGGCGATTCCGCGGCTGTTCGTCGACGATCTGATTGCGAGCGGTGAAGTCGCGGAGCTGCCGTTGCAGCCGGCGCCGCCGTCCATCGTGGTGTCGATGTCGCGACGCGCCGACGCGCCGCTCTTCGTGCATGGCGCGGCCACGGCCGCGCGCACGGCGTGCTCGGAATACTGCCGCAAGAGCGACCGGCGGCTGGTGGAATTGTTGTGAGGCGTCGCGGCGGGCGCTCGGTGCGATCTACCGAAAATGCGCCAGCCGCGTGAGGAACGTGTAGTCGGCTTCCGCGGCCATGAGGGCCATCAGCACAAGCAACGCGAGCGGCGGAATCAGGATCGCGTAGACGAGTGCGAGCCGCTCCCAGCGCATGTGCATGAACACCGCCACGATCAGGCCGGCCTTGGCCACCATCAGCGCGAGAATCAGCCCCCATCGCAAATAGCCCTGCAGATCGGCGTAGTCGACGAGATACGACAGCGTCGAGAGCACGAACAACAGCCCCCACACCTTGAGATAGAGGCTGACCGAATGCTGCTGGCCCGAGTGTTCGCCGCTGGCGCCAGACGCTTGCGGTGCGGATGTCGCAGAGGATTCCATCGCTCCTCCTACCAGAGATAAAACAGCGCAAAGATGAACACCCAGACGAGATCGACGAAGTGCCAGTAAAGGCCCGCGATCTCGACGAGCTGGTAGTTGCCGCGTCGTTCGAGCGTGCCGTTGAGCACCTTGCGCATCACCGTGAGCAGATAGATGACGCCCGCACTCACGTGCAGCCCGTGAAAGCCCGTGATCATGAAGAAGCACGCGCCGAACTGCGCTGCGCCCATCGCGTTGCCCCAGGGCCGGATGCCTTCGTGCACGATCAGGTTGGTCCACTCGAATGCTTGCATGCCGACGAACGCCATGCCGAAATAGGCCGTGGCGAGAATGCAGGCGGCCGTCTTGTCGCGATCGCGCCGGTAGGCGTAGTTCACCGCCATCGCCATGGTGCCGCTGCTGGTGATGAGCGTGAACGTCATGATGGCGATGAGCAGCAGCGGCACCGGATGGCCGTTCACATTGAGCGCGAATATCTCCGCCGGGTTGGGCCAGGGGGCGGTCGTCGAGATGCGCACCGTCATGTAGCCGATGAGAAAGCTGCTGAACACGAACGTGTCCGAGAGCAGGAAGATCCACATCATCGCCTTGCCCCATGGCACGTGGAACGCGGCGCGATCTCCCGACCAATCGGTGACGACGCCTCGCCAGCCGGCGGGTAATTCGGTCGACGGGGACGATGCAGACGAAGGCGTATTCACGATGTCGCTCCTCGACGCGTTACGAACCGACGGCGGCAGTGCCGCACAGTCGCTGCGCGATCTCCGGCGTGAGATTGACGATGGCCGCGAACAGCACGATCCAGAGCACGAAAAGGAAGTGCCAGTACTGCGCGGTCAACGACAGGCGTCGTGCGCGCGCGGCATGGGTAAGCCGACGCGACGCGAGGCACGCCCACGCCACGCCGCCCCCGAGCAGATGCAGCGCGTGTAACCCCGTGAGCAGGTAGAAGAAGCTATTGGCGGGATTGCCGGCCACGCCGAAGTGGCGCAGGGTCAGGTCATGCCACACCCAAAGTTGCCCGATGACGAACGCGAGCGCGAACCCACCCGCCAGCGCCCAGTCCCGACGTGAGCGTCGCAACTCTCCGTGTCGAGCTTGCCAGACCGACGACTGCATTACGAGGCATGCGGCGGCCAGCATCCCCGTGTTGATCCACAGTGCGTTGATCGACGGTAGCGGACGCCAGTCTCCGAGACTCATGCGCATCACATACGCCACGAGCATCAGCGCGAACAGCATGCCGATCACACCCATGAGCCACCAGAGCGCGACCTGCGACGCCGCGCGACGCTGCGGCTGAGCGATGGGCACGCCCCCCGATGGCGGGGACGGCCATGACGGAGCGGGCTTCATGGTGCGGCTCCCTTGGGTGACTTGGGTGACTTGGTCGGTGGGGGCGGCGGCGTGTCGCGACGGTGCAGCGCCGCCGAGTCGCCCTGTACGAGCGTGGCGGGGCGTCGTGGATCTGGGGCGAGGTTCTGCGGCACGACGTCGTCGATGTCGCCCGGTACGCTGTATTCATAAGGCCAGCGATAGACCACGGGCGCAATCGGCCCCCAGTTACCATGCTCAGGCGGCACGTCGGGCGTTTGCCATTCGAGCGACGCCGCACGCCACGGGTTCGCGCCGGCCGGCTTGCCGTGCCGAACGCTCCAGGCGAGGTTGAACAGGAACAGCAATTGCCCGGCGGCCACGATGAACGCCGCTATCGAGATGTAGGCGTTCATCGTGTGCGCCGACTCGGGGATGAAACTGTAGCCCTTGAACTCGTAGTAGCGGCGCGGCATGCCGAGAATGCCGAGGTAGTGCATCGGGAAGAAGATCGCGTAGGTGCCGAGGAACGTGATCCAGAAATGCCATTGGCCGAGGCGGTCGTTCATCCGTCTGCCGGTGATGAGCGGATACCAGTGGTAGATGCCGCCGAAGATCACGAGCAGCGGCGACACGCCCATCACCATGTGGAAGTGCGCGACCACGAAGTAGGTATTCGACAGCGGCATGTCGACGCTGACGTTGCCGAGGAAGAGTCCGGTGAGGCCGCCGATCACGAAGGTGCTGATGAAGCCGATGGCGAACAGCATCGGCACGGTCAGATGGATGTCACCGCGCCACAGCGTGAGCACCCAGTTGTAGACCTTGATCGCGGTAGGGATGGCGATGATGAGGGTGGTCGTGGCGAAGAAGAATCCGAAGTACGGATTCATGCCGCTGATGAACATGTGGTGCGCCCAGACGACGACCGAGAGCGCGCCGATGGCGAGGATCGCCCAGACCATCATGCGGTAGCCGAAGATGTTCTTGCGTGCGTGCACGCTGATGAGATCCGAGACGATGCCGAAGGCGGGCAGCGCGACGATGTACACCTCGGGGTGGCCGAAGAACCAGAACAGGTGCTGAAACAGGAGCGGGCTGCCGCCGCGATAGTCGAGCGGTTGGCCCATCGACACGATGGCCGGCATGAAGAAGCTCGTGTGCAGGGTCTTGTCGAGCAGCATCATGACGGCGGAGACGAACAGCGCCGGGAAGGCCAGCAGCGCGAGCACCGTGGCCATCACGATGCCCCAGACCGTGAGCGGCATGCGCAGCAATGTCATGCCTTCGGCGCGTGCTTGCAGCACGGTGGTGACGTAATTGAGGCCGCCCATCGTGGCGGCCACGATGAAGATGGCCAGCGAGACGAGCATCAGCACGATGCCCCACTCGGTGCCCGGCGTGCCGGGGAGAATCGCTTGCGGAGGGTAGAGTGTCCAGCCCGCGCCGGTCGGGCCGCCGGGCACGAAGAAGCTCACCATCAGCACGATGACGGCGAGCAGGTAGACCCAGTAACTGAGCATGTTCAGGAACGGGAAGACCATGTCGCGCGCCCCGACCATCAGCGGGATGAGGTAGTTACCGAAGCCGCCGAGGAACAGTGCCGTGAGCAGGTAGATCACCATGATCATGCCGTGCATGGTGACGTACTGGTAGTAGTGGTTGGCGTCGATGAAGGAGAACTTGCCCGGGAACCCCAGTTGCATGCGCATGAGGTTCGAGAGGACGAGCCCGACGAGTCCCACGGCGATGGCCGTGCACGCGTATTGCACTGCAATGACCTTGTGGTCCTGGCTCCAGACATATTTCGTCCAGAAGCTGTGCGGAGCGCCGTGGTACCCACCGGCGTGGGCTGCACTGTCGGAACTGTCGGAGTCGCCGGTCATGACTTGTCTCCCTGTGGGTTCTGTCGCTGATTCGAGTTGTGTTGTCTCGTGTTGTGTTGTCTTGTGGCGTCTCGCGCTATGTCGTTCTGCGTGGTGCTATGTCGCACGGTGCCGCACCATGTCTAGGTATGTCGTGTCGTCTCGTGCTGTCTCGTGTCGTGTTGTCCCCTGCTGTCCCGTCTTGCGTCGCGGCGCTGACCTTGCGGTGCATTCTTCCGATGTTTCCGTGGTGATGCGTCTGCGAGGATGCGTCTACAAAATCCGAGGTCGCGCTAAGGCGCGGGGCGAATCATCGGCACGCGCGGCTGCGCGGGCCCCGACGGCGGATTGACGGGCTGTGCCGGCGGGATAGCCAGTGGCAGCAACGTCGTGTTCGGGTCGTTCTGCAACGGTAGCCCCGGCGCTTGCCCCGGCCGGCGTGCCGGCTGAGACGGCGGCTGCGAGCTTGAGCTTGACGGACCGGATGGCGTCAGCGGCGCGTACTGTGCGGGCGGACGCGGTGTCAGCAGTGAGTTTTGGGCGAGTTGTACGGCGGGCTGAGCGCGAGCCGATTGGGTCGTCAGGCCCAACGCTACCGGTTGGAGAGGCGCGTGCATGGCAGCGGCGGGCGCAGGCGTTGCCGGCTGTGAAGGGGCGGCCTCCGGGGGCGGCGCGGAACCCAGCGTCCGGATGTACGTGATGAGCGCCTTTAGCTCGTCGTCAGTGAGATCGAGCTTGGGCATGATTGGCGCGAAGCCCTTGGGCACTCGTGCGGTCGGATTGCGGATGAAGGTCGCCAGGTACGCGTCGTCGACGTGCGCCGAACTGCCATCCTGAAACGTCTGCGTCGTGCCGTACAGACCTTTCCAGGTCGGCCCGACGCCGGGCGAGCCGTCGACCGTGTGGCACGCGGCACAGCCCTTCGCCTGCGCCAGCAATTTGCCTTTCGCCGCGAGCGGGTCAGACGTCGCCGCCCCGGCATGTTGCGCTTGCAGTGCAGCAAAGGTGGGGAGTGTGGCCACCCAGGCGTCGTAGGCGGGCTTGTCGTCGACCACAACAACGCCGCGCATGTTGGCGTGGCCGACGCCACAAAGCTGTGCACAGAGGATGTCGAAGCGCCCGATTCGCGTGGGAGTGAGCCACATCTGCGTGACCATGCCCGGCACCATGTTCATGCGCGTGCGGAAGGGCGGGACGTAGAAGTCATGAAGGACATCTTTGGCGCGCAGCAGCAATTTCACTGGCTGGCCGACGAGCAAATGCAGTTCGGGGGCGTCGACGATACGGTTGTCCTGATTCGCGGGATCCTTGGGATTCAGGCCGAGCGGGTTGTCCGCGGTGACATAGCTCGGGTCGGAACTGCCGAGCCGCCCGTCGGGGCCCGGCAGGCGGAAACGCCATTGCCACTGCTGGCCGACGACTTCGACGACATGAGCATTGGCGGGGGGATTGATGAGTTTGGCATAGACGAATAGGCCCGGTGCGAGCATGGCGGCGATGCCAACGGTTGTGATACCGATGAGCCAAGCTTCGAGACGCCGGTTGTGGGGCTCGTAGGCCGCGCGGTGCCCGTCGCGATGGCGGTAACGGTAGATCGCCCAGGCAACGAAGAGATTGACGGCGGCAAAGGCCACGCCGGTGATCACCAGCGTGATCGTGAGGGTGTCGTCCATCTGGCGCCAGTTAGACGCCAGCGGCGTCTGCCACCACGGGCTCCAGAAATGGAAGGCCAGGGCGGCGGCGACAAGAAAGCTCAAAATCACCGAGAGGGTCATGAATCCCCCGCCGGCTAGCGCCAACAATTCCGGCAGAGCAATCGGCTACCAAATAGCACTATCGTTACCATTGGACGCTCCCGCAGCCCGCACGAGGGGCCAGACGTTCGGGATGCCGTAACAACATGCTCCGGAACGAGAGCCCGTCATTATTCTCGTCTCTATGTTTTATAGGCTAGTTCGAGAATGGCTGCTGTCAAGGGTCAACATTGGTTGACGGGCCTTCGTCCGCATCAGCGGATGATTCCCGCTCGGCCTTGAGGCCGTAGAAGAATATCCCTTGACGACGCAACCGTGCCCTGAGCTTCTGACAACCCCTGCGCGAGCATTGGTCGAACGTGGCACGTCAACGGCCGCATGCGATAGAGCCAAATCCGATGATTCACTGGCCTCGACATTAGACTAACCCGGTTCGGAGACCTTCGATAGCCATACGCTTCTAATGAAGTCTCAAATTACGCGCCCCTGATTCGGCAACATAAAGGTGATCCTGAATTTCATTGACCATCCGGAAACCGCTGACGCACTGCTTCAGAATTGTCACGATTGTGTCGTGATCGTTCCGCTCACAGGCCTCGTGGAGTCGCTCGATGACCGGTTCCAGTTCTGCGCTGGAATACAAGTGCTCGTTGGCCTTCATGATCTTCGGATGCGTCGTCCCGGAAACGTCGTCGCCGATCAGAAGCTCCTCATAGAGCTTCTCTCCGGGACGCAGTCCCGTGAACCGGATTTCGAGATCACCGTTACAGTTCGCTTCGTCACGCACCGAGAAGCCGCTCAGGTGCACCATGCGACGTGCCAGATCCACGATCTTTACCGGTTCCCCCATGTCCAGCACGAACACTTCGCCCCCCGAGCTCATTGCGCCCGCCTGGATCACGAGTTGCGCAGCCTCGGGAATCGTCATGAAGTAACGCGTGATATCCGGGTGCGTTACGGTAATCGGCCCGCCGGCGCGGATTTGCTTTCTGAACAACGGCACGACCGACCCGGAAGACCCCAGCACGTTACCAAATCGCACCATGCAGAATCGTGTACAAATCGAGGGGTCGATCGCGTACGCCTGCAGAATCAGCTCGGCGAAGCGTTTGCTTGCCCCCATGACATTGGTCGGACGCACAGCCTTGTCCGTCGAAATCAGCACCATGGTTTCCACGCCGGCACTGATGGCGGCCCTAGCCGTTGCACGGGTCCCGAAGGTGTTGTTCAGAATGCCTTCGGTTACGTTGAACTCGACGATGGGCACATGCTTGTAGGCCGCGGCGTGATATACCGTCTGAATGCTCCCGTGCGTCATCACGTCGCGCATACGCGTCTCATCTCGCACAGAGCCCAGCACCGGCATCAACTTGACGTTGAGCTTCTTGGCTCGCAGCAACTGCTCCAATTCCTGCTCGATGGAGTACAGCGCGAACTCGGACTGCTCATACAGCAGCAACGACTGCGGTTCGCTGAGCGCGATCTGACGACACAATTCGGATCCGATCGACCCACCGGCGCCAGTCACCATGACGCGTTTGTCGCGGATGTTCGCGTCGAGCAACGCCTGGTCCGGAGGCACGATGTCACGTCCCAGCAGATCGTCGACGTCGATTTCCCGGATATCCTCGGCCTGAACCACACCGCCGACCAGATCAGAGATTCCCGGGATGACCCTCACCTCGACCTGAAGTCGCTCGAGCTCGTCGAGGATCTGCAGGCGTCGCACGCGACTCGCCGACGGAATCGCCAGCAACACCTGACTTACGGAGTAACGCTCGACGAGTTGGGGCAGCGCCTCGGGCGAGTATGTGCGCAGCCCCTGGATCTCCATGCCGTGCAACGCCGGCGAATCGTCGATGAATACGACTGGCGCGTAATCCCGTCCCGCGCGCAGAGCGACAGCCAGTTGCCGCCCTGCGCTGCCCGCGCCGTAGATGGCGACGTATCGACGGGGATGGCGCCCCGTATGTTGCTGCGACGCCAACTGGCGCAGAATGGCCCGGGCCAGGAAACGACTGCTACCGATATACAGGACAGCAATCAGCCAGTAGATGAGCAGTGCGCCGCGCGGCACCGGAGGCAACGACAGAAGCACGAGCGTGCCCGCGAACAGCCACACGGAGATGGTGACCGCCACCATGACCATGATCAGCGCTCTCGTCTCCATGTAGCGGACGACAGCCCGGTACAGGCCGAGGCGAACGAAAATGGGCACAGCGAGCAGCGATGGCAGCGCGTATACCCACCATGCGTGAAGTTGCGGGAACTGCCAGATATCCAGCCGCAAACCAATTGCCGTCCACAACGAGAACGGCAGCAGCAGCACGTCGGCGCACAGCATCACCAGGCTTTTGATCGATCGAGGCAGGTTGGCTATTTGCTTCAACATAATCGAGATCCATCGCCCGCTAGTGAGAAACGCCATCGCGTTTGACAACCTTCAGGAAGGTCAGTACCAAGATTCGGCAATCGAACAGAATAGAGCGCTTGCGCAGATATTCCGCGTCGTATTCCACCTTTACAGGAATCGGCAGCTCGTCCCGACCGTTCACCTGCGCCCACCCGGTCAGCCCCGGGCGCAACACATGCACGCCTTTGCTGGTACGAAGCTCGATGAGATCGTCCTGATTGAAAAGCGCGGGTCTGGGTCCAACGAAACTCATATCGCCTGTCAGAATACTCCACAACTGCGGCAGTTCGTCGAGACTGGACTTGCGCAGCGCACCGCCGATAGGTGTCAAATAAACGTCCGGATTGGCCAGCAGGTGAGTGGCGACGGCCGGTGTATCGATTCGCATCGACCGGAATTTCGGCATCCGGAAGATGCGATTGTTTTGTCCAACACGATCGGACCAGTAGAGCACGGGCCCCCTGGACGTCAGGCGCACAGCCACCGCGACTACTGCGATGGGCACCAGAAGAAGGACGCCGGCGATCAACGCCAGCGAGAGATCGAGAAGTCGCTTCATTATTTTTCGTGGGAACGAGGTCTCATGGAAACGATACATGGGCCTCATGTCGTAACGTCTTCTCCCGAGCGACGGTTCGGCATCGTTGCTGTCGCTCGTGCAAGGCATCAGTCGGGTTTGCGCCAAACGACCCGATTTACATAGTCGACGTAGCTGAGAATGACGCGCAACACCTTCTGCGAAACGGCTGGCGCATCATAGTCCGCAACGATTCGCAGCAAGCGGTCATCCCCGCGGGACTGCGTTTCCAGAATTTCGAGCGCCTGTTTGACACGAGCCCATTTGAGGCCGGTCATCATCACTGCCCCTTCCTCCATTCCCTCGGGACGCTCGTGCGCCTGACGGATGTTGATCGCCGGGAAATTGAGTACGGACGATTCCTCGGTAATTGTACCGCTGTCGGAAAGCACGGCCTTCGCCTTGACCTGGAGCTGCACGTAATCAAAGAAACCCAGCGGCTTGAGCAACTCGACGCGTGGGTCGAACGTAAATCCGGCCTCTTCGATGCGCTTGCGTGTTCGCGGATGTGTCGAGACGATGACCCGGCGGTCGTAGGTACGAGCCAGCTCACTCAGCACATTGGCCAATGCGGCCAACTGATCCGGCGAGTCTACGTTTTCCTCGCGGTGGCAGCTCACCACGAAGTATTCGTTTGGCGAGAGCTGAAGGCGTGAAAGCACGTCCGACTTATCGATCTGCGGTCGATAATGGTGGAGAACCTCGTACATCGGGCTACCCGATTTGACAATACGATCCGGGGAAATCCCTTCGCGAAGCAAATACTCGCGGGCGATATCGCTGTAGGGCAGATTGATATCCGATGTGTGATCGACAATCTTGCGGTTGGTCTCTTCCGGGACACGTGCATCAAAACACCGATTGCCCGCCTCCATGTGGAAGATTGGAATATGCCGGCGCTTTGCGGCAATCGCCGCAAGGCAACTATTGGTATCACCGAGAATGAGCACACCGTCAGGTGTTTCTTTGGCCAGGACTGGGTCGACCTTGGCAATCACGTTTCCGATCGTCTCCGCGACCGAGCTACCGACTGCGTCGAGAAAGTGATCCGGCTTGCGTAAACCCAGGTCGTCGAAAAAGATCTGATTCAGCTCGTAGTCGTAGTTTTGTCCGGTGTGCACCATAACGTGATCGCAATGCCGGTCAAGTGCAGCGATGACGCGCGACAGCCGAATGATCTCAGGACGCGTCCCGAGTACAGTAACAATCTTCAGACGTTGGCTCATGCTTTAAACAAGTTCCGCGAAGGTGTCGGGTTTCGTCGGATCGAAAATGTCCCCCGACCAGAACATGGTAATCAGATCGCTGTCCCCGGTGTTGGTAATGCTGTGCGTATGCAGCGTTGGCATATCGATGTAGCACGGCGTGTCGCCGGACACATCGAAAGTCAGGATTTCGTCCGTCAGCACGCGACGCAGGCGGATGGACGCGCGGCCGCTGAGCACCAAGAACCGTTCGATCTTGTGAAAGTGGAAGTGATTGCCTCGTGTAATTCCCGGACACGTGGTCGACACGAACGCCTGCCCCTCGCGGTCGGTCTTTACCGCCTCGAAGAGGCTTCCTCGCGGGTCAGTGTGCAATTTGAGACCGACGGGATAGTGCGCGGGGTACAGATACGAGCGATATGTATTGAACAGGGCCAGTTCAAATGTGTCGTCCAGTCGCGGAATCACACCTTCGTCACGATAACGCCGCTGGAACACCTTGAGCTTTTCCAGCAGGGTCGTGACGGAAATGGGGCGACCACTCATCTCGACATCTCCGTCGACCGGGGCGTCCAGCAGTTCGGCCACGCGCAGCGAAATCTCATGACAATGGACGTACTCGAACGTCGCATCGACCTTGATTTCCGGGGTCTGGTTATTGACGAGTTGATGGCAGAAGGTGGCGATCACCGAGTTGTAGAACGGACGCCCATGCTCTCCGAACACGTTTGGCAAGATGAGATTCGTGAATTGGGCGCCACTGAGGTCTGCCCACCCCCGCAAGCGCTCGGCGGCCGCACGCTTCGAATGACCGTAAGGCGTGCCTCGATAGATATGCGTGGAATTCGAGTAGATTACGTAAGGCGTGACACCGCGCTCCTGGCAGGCGGAAACGAGGGCGTCAGCCAGCCCGACATTGATCGCGACAACCTCGGCCTCATCGCCGCGGTTCGCGCCGGCCAGATGCACAATGACGTCGCATCGCGACACGAAATCCAGGAGAGCGACGTGATCGGCGAACGTTGCGCGATCGGCGCACACCACTTCCACGTCCTTGACGGTCGCAAGGTAACAGCGCAAATGCCAGGCGATCAGGCCGTTCGAACCGGTAATGCCAATAGTGCGCACGATCAGGCTTTCCTTCCGAAATGCTCGTTGATCTGTGCGACGACTTCAGGAAGGCTCAATAGAAGCGCCTCGACTTCAGGAACCGTCAGTCGATACGTGTTGTGCGAGTGGTAATCCTCGGTCACCGATTCTGCCAGCGAGCCTTCCGTGAAATACTTGCCATAGTTCAGATCGCGGTCGTCCATCGGGACGCGGAAGTAATCGCCAAGATCGTCGGCACGCACGAGTTCTTCACGTGTCGCCAGCGTCTCATAGACCTTTTCACCGTGACGGGTGCCGATGCGATTGACCTGTGCGTCGGACTTGAACAGATTTTTCAGCGCCTGAACCAGATCGTCGACCGTACACGCCGAAGCCTTCTTGATGAAGATGTCGCCCGCGCGCGAATTCTCGAATGCAAACAGAACCAGATCGAGTGCGTCGCGAAGCGGCAGCAGGAATCGGGTCATGTCGCCGTCCGTCACCGTGAGCGGCTTGCCATCACGAATCTGCTTGATGAATAGCGGAATGACCGAGCCTCGCGAGTACATCACGTTGCCGTAACGCACGCACGAAATCGTGGTGTTGTCACTGCCGCGCGAGGCGGCGAGCGCCGCCTTTTCCATCAGCGCCTTGGTCATGCCCATGGCGTTTACTGGATAGACGGCCTTGTCGGTGCTCAGGCAAACGAGCTTGGCGACGTTGTGGTGAATCGCCGAACGAATCACGTTCTCGCTGCCTGCGACGTTGGTCTGCACGGCCTGCATCGGGAAAAATTCGCAGGAAGGAACCTGCTTCAATGCCGCCGCATGGAATACCAGGTCGACCCCATCCATCGCGTTGTCAATGCTCGAGCGGTCACGAATGTCACCGAGGTAAAACTTGACTCGGGGATCGTTCAATTCAATCCGCATCAACTCCTGCTTGAGTTCGTCGCGGCTGAACACGCGAATCTCGCCGGCCCCTTGCGAACGAAGGTAATCGCACACCGTACGGCCGAAGGAACCGGTGCCTCCGGTGATTAATGCCGTCTTGTTAGTGAATGGACTCATCTTGAATTTTGTGTACTCTGGTTTCTTTTACGTTTCGTGAGGGTCAGCCTGGACATCCAGGACGTCAGCCGATCAAGCAGCATTTCGCGTTCGAAATGCGCATTGAAATAAGCTTTACCACGCTGCCCCAAATCCTGGCGCTCGGCCTCCGACATGGCGGCCAGACGCAAAACGGCGTCGGCAAGACCGCGTGCGTCGCCTGCCGCGCACACCTCTCCGGCGCCGGACTCCGTCACCACCCGCGCGCCCTCGCCGTCCAATGCGGCGACGACAGCTTTCCCGAACGAAAGATACGACTGCAATTTTCCCGGAATGGTCAACGAGAATACCGGATCGCGCTTTAGCGTCACCAGCAGGCAATCGGCCTGCGCGAAGACTCCCGGCATGGCTTCGAGCGGATGCCTTCCCAGCAGGCGGCAATTGGTCAACCCACGACGCGCGACCTCGGCCGCCACCCACTCCGAACGCCGGCCATCGCCGACGATGTTCCACACAATATCCGGCAGGTGCGCCGTCTTCTCGGCGGCATCCAGGATCGTACCAAAATCCTGGGCATCGCCAACGTTGCCGGCAAACAGCACCTTGAATTGCCCTTCCACGTTGGGGACATTGTGTGACGCCTCACTCGCCCCCTTCGAGAAGAGCGCCTCCGCCGTTGTCGGGAAATAGTCGACCGCATGGCGCGGCACGCCTCTGGATACTACGGACTCAACAAAACCCTTCGATTGCACCAGGACTTGATCACAATGCCGGTAAACAAACCGAACCAATCCGTCGGCCAGCTTGGCTGCCCATGGTTTTTCAACAACGCCCAGCGCCTCGAGCGTCTCCGGCCATAGATCCAGAATTTGAAGCTGAATCGGCGCACGTTTGGTGGCGCGCAGGAAAATAGCAGGGATTGCAGCCGTAATCGGCGACGTTCCATAGACAAAGATGACGTCGTATTTGCCGCGGCACATGAACGGCGCAAATAGACATCCCGAGATGACAAATGACAAGTAATTCAGCGCAAGGTGTCGGCCCCGCCCGGCGAAGCGCGGAATGATCGGCGCGCGATAAACCGGGATTCCTTGAAAATCTTCACGCCAGGGCTTGGTCCATCCATATCCCGGGAAAAAATCTCCCCCGGGATAGTTCGGCTTCGCTGTGAACACTTCGACCTCGTGCCCGCGCTCGCTCAGCCCGAGCGCCATGTCGTTGATCCGAAAATTCTCAGGCCAGAAATACTGACTGACAATTAAAATTCGCACACGCTCTCCCTATCCCTGCACGATCGTCACGCACTACGCCGCGCAAGCAGGCGCTCGTGTTCAGCGATCTGTTCGGGGGTAAAGCGCATCTTGACGACGCGGGCCGGCGAACCCGCCACGATGCTGTATGGCGGCACATCATGTGCGACCAGCGAGCCTGCGGCAATAACAGATCCTCGGCCAATGGTGACACCCGAGAGAACAATGGCGGCGTAACCGATCCAGACGTCATCCTCTACAACGATCTTGAATTTGTCACCTCGGGGCGCTTCGAACATCGGCACGCCGAGATTGTCGATCGTATGCGCATCGCGGGCGATCAGCCCCACGTGCGCAGCCAACATCACGTCATTACCAATCTCGATGTCCGTGTTCAGAATGCAATAGTGTCCAATGCCAACGTTATTCCCCATCCGACAGATCTTGTTGGGCGAATAAAAGACTGCGCTCGACTGGACATGGACGTTCCTCCCGTACTTCACCCATGGGTGAAATATGCGGAACAAAATGACGTTCCGGATACGGTTGAGAACGCCCTTGATGAGCGCTCTCATGCAGCCCTCCGCTCAATCTTCAGTACCTTGCCATAGAATGCGAGAAAGTTTGCGGCCTGACTTTCATAGGAGTAGTTTTCGCGGAACCACGCCTGCCCTTTACGCCCGAAATCCGCCGCCAATTGGCGATCTTCGACCAACTTGGCGATCCCGTTCACAAACGACGAAACATCTTCCGGACGCGCCAGAATGCCGGCGCCTGAGTGCTCCACAACCTCCACCTGATGAGGCAGATCGCTGATCACCATCGGCAGTCCCGCCGCCATGTACTCGAACACCTTTGTGTGAATTCCCTTGATTTGCTGCGGCACGCGCAAGTTCGGCGAAATGCCGATGGTGGCTTGATTGAGCACGGCCATCAGCTCATGGGGTTTCACGTTCGGAATCAGGGTGAAACGATCCTGCATACCCCGCCGTTGAATTTCCTCGATCACCTCAGCGCGGAACGCCGCATTGGAAAATCGATCCGTTGCACGAAACTGAATATCAGGCAGTCGTTTGAGCGTCTCTTCTGCGATATCGAGCAGCACCATGCTGCCGTTGTTCAGGTGCTGGGAACCGATAAATAACACCACATCGGCGCGCTGTGGGTAATCGCTTGCCACCTTGTCGAGCAATGCGACCGAGGCATAGTTGTAAATGTATGTACGGTTGAAGCGCTTGTGACTGAAGTCGGGCTCTTGGGACGGCGCGACCAGCACAATATGTCGAACGATCAGCGATAGGCAAAGTTGCCCCCAGCGCACTAAGTGATACAGGGGCTTTCGCAGCAACTTCGGCACCCAGTCACGCACGAGCATCTCGTGCGCGTAGTTCTCGTGCACGTCGTATACGACCGGCTTGCGCAACGACACCATTGCCATCCACGGCAACAGGTCAATATCGTGGAAATGCACGATGTCGACCTTGTCGCGTACGGCGAACACTCGTGGCAACACACGCAGAGGAATCTGAAAAAGACGTTTCAGACGTGAAGTGGCCGGCTCGAACGGGTGAAATGTCACTCCGTCGATGACCTCGCCATCTTTCACGTTCCAAGGGCAGATCATATCGACGCCGATGCCGTTCGCAGCGAGCAAACGGGCATGCTTCCAGATTCGAGCGTCGAAATCCGGATGAATCGATGTGACGATGGCTACGCGACGCGGCTTCATTAGACGTCAATTTCCTTCGATCTTTGCATTTTCCGCCCGCGCCAGTCCCGGGCGCAAAAGCAGGTACACAATTATTGTCAACGCCCAACCACCGGTCAGCAAAACAGTGGAGAGCGGCAATTCGATCAGCAGACCAATAGGGATGCAGTTGAGGATCAAAGCCCACCGCCACTGCCCCGCGAACACGGCACTCACCGCAGCGAGCACAAATCCGAGCAACACGCCGCCCAACACCATTCCCTTGCCGCCAAAGTTGGCGTAATCCTCCATGAAGCTCGCCGCCGTCATGGTTCCGTGAACGCCCTGGGCGACAAGCACAGGATTCTCGATGTCGTGTACCAACGACGGATAGAACCGAAAATCGCATCCCTTCAGCTTGGCCACTAAGCGATAACCACAGCCGTGTCCGTAAGGAATCTTTTCCGGAATATCTGCGAACCACGCACTGACAACTTGCCCAGGCACGACAAACAAGCGCAAGTAAATCGTATCGACGAACTGGAACGCTGGAAACGTTGCGCTTCGCCTTTCCTTCGGAACAGGTGCGCTCTCGACATAGAGCGGTTCACCCGACATCGTTACCTGGTCAGGCGAAGTCCAAAAGGAAGGCCGCACCTGCGGATTCTGCACAAACACGAGAACCGCCAACCCCGCCGCCATGATGGCACCGCAGAGGATCGCGCGCACAAACCGCCGATTGAGCAACAGGTACAACATCAACGGCACAAACGGAATCAGCACGAAAATCTTGTTCAGTAGCGCCAACCCGTAGAACATCCCCATCACCGTCGACAGGAAAAAGCGGAAGCGCGAACCTGAGACATAGTAATAAAGCGTAAGTATCGGAAGCAGGCTTTTGAGCACGAAGTTCGGCAAGTAGCGATACACTGCAGGAGCGTCAAAGAAGATTGCCTGACGTATACGCATGACGCCGAAATAATCGTTGCTGGTGCTCGCGCTCACGAGAGGGATCTGCCCCAAGTATATGAAATGGGCGATAACAACAAGGATAGACGCTACAAAAAGCGCATCGGCAATCTTGTTTGGATTGACTGCGTAATTCTTCGAAAACCAGTTCTCTGCACGCCGCTCGACCGCGAACTTGAACACGAAGTACGCGATCACCAGGGTCACAAAATACGTTAAAAGATACCCTGCATTTCCTCCGTCACTCTCGATCAGAGTGCTTGAGGCCAGCATGAGAAACAGCACCACGTACAAATAGAAAACTATTGACTCGCGAAAACTCAAGATCGATGGGGCAATGCGTGCCACGTTGACTCCGTTGAGAGAGGATTGAGATACTCAGCTGCGTGCCGTGCGCGCCCCGCGCATTCGTTTGACCAGACCCCAAACGACAGCCTTTATTCGGTACAACCACTCCTCCGTCGCATAATCCGAGTATGGATGCGCCGGAGAACGAACGATCTCATCGAACTCGCTCACGCTCAATCCGATCTTCTTTGCCACGAACTCTTTGTCCGTAGCAAGCAGATCTGCTGGATAGGTCGGCAACTGCAGTTCAGCTAGGGCTGCTTCGCGCGTCATCTGGCCAGAAACGATAAGGCTAGACAAATGGGCGCGCCGCTTGTCATAGCCAAATTTCGTCGGCAAATAGTAAGCCTGGAAGAACCTTGTGAACACAGACTCATAATGTTTGCCGCCGTAGTCTCTCCAGCCCAATTCGCGCTTGATCACCTCTTTCACATCCGCCTTGTTGTATGGCATGAGATTGAGGATTCGCACCGTACGAAGCCCTTTCAAGACGGGGAAGTAAAAATAGCGCGAGAAGAATCCGAGCGTTGGGTAGGTCTTGAGCTTGACTCGACCAAAACGGCGATGAATGTCGCGCAAATGCGTCCGATCGGCAGGGCTATACCCCCATGCGCTAGGCAAGATGGCTTCGGTGGCAAAGTTCGTCCCGGTCACGATATGCCGGATGCCATGCTGCGCGGCTACACGATACAAGACGGCAAGGAACGCGTGGTCAGTTGGGGTATCGCAGTTCGCCACGCCCGCCTTGAAAAACGCCAGTTGCAGATCCCGCATCTCGTCCCAGTCGCACACGAACGTGAAGAGATCAATATCGAGACGCTTGACGATGTTTTCGATATTGTTGACAGCTAGTTCCGAATTCCACCCGCTATCGAAATGCACCGCCAACGGCCGCAAACCGAGTTCTTTAACCTTTAACGCGACATACGTGCTGTCAACGCCGCCGCTCAGACCGATAAGACAATCGTATTCCTTCCCCTGCCCTGCCGATTTGATCTTGGCGACCACACTTTGTAGTTCAGGATTCGCAAGTCCCGAGTCAGCCCGGTCAACGATCGGCTTGAACAGGTCGGTATATTCACGACAATGATTGCAAACTCCGCTTTCGTCAAACGTGATGCCAGGGTCGCTGGTATCCATCACGCAATGAGAACAGATTTGGTAATCCTGAGACATTTAATGCCTTTGCTTAAATCACGTGGGGCACTGCCCCACGCTTCTGGAGTCAATCAGGTCAGGCCGATGTTTGCCGAGTCCGCAGTGCGTCAATCTCGTCCGGCGAAGGGTAGCTGATCAGCACGGCGCGATGTTTGCCATGAAAGACAAACATGCTGCCTGCAGCCGCTGCCGACGCTCCGGCGCCAAGCGCAGCGGCCAGATCCCGGTTCGAACCGGCCCCTCCACATGCCACGACGGGAACGGCAACGGTATCGGCAATTTCGCGAATAAGATCCAGGTCGTAGCCCTCCCCGGTTCCATCGCGATCCACGAAATTGACGAATATCTCGCCGGCGCCCAGGCCAACCACTGTCTTTGCCCACTGTGTCGGGTGCATTGCTCGTGTCTTTGTACCAGAGCACCATGACACCTGATACCGCCCGAAGAAATTCTTCTTCGCGTCGATCGATATCACGACACTTTGGCTCCCTACGGCCGCGGCAAGGTCGGTAATGAATCGTTCGTTGTCGAAGCAGGCCGAATTGAGCACGATCTTTTCGAATCCCATCGCCAGTAT
This sequence comes from Pandoraea sp. 64-18, assembly GCF_001899225.1. Classification (NCBI taxonomy): domain Bacteria; kingdom Pseudomonadati; phylum Pseudomonadota; class Betaproteobacteria; order Burkholderiales; family Burkholderiaceae; genus Pandoraea; species Pandoraea sp. 64-18. Next base: position 17,979 of record NZ_MKVU01000004.1, read on the forward strand.
GCGTTGCGCCTGCTCCACGGTCTTTACGGCACCGCCGTATGCCATGGGCATAAACGCCTCACTCGCAATTTCTCGAATTTTCTCGTAGTCCGGTTCACGTCCGTTCAACGACGCCTCGAAATCGAGAAGCACAACCTCATCGACTTCCTTTTCGTTGAATATTCTTACGGTGTTGATTGGATCGCCAACATATACCGGCTTCTTAAATCGAACGGTCTTATATAAACCATTCCCTCTCAACAAGAGGCACGGAATTATTCTAGGGCGAATTCCATTCATAATGCGTCGAACTGCCGAAACAGCTCCATTCCAAATCGATGACTTTTCTCCGGATGAAACTGCACGCCGTAGATGTTTCCCTTATTCACTGCGGCAACCAACTCCGTACCGTGATTAACCTTCATAAGAACGTCGTTCGAATCGCGACAGGCAAAATGATAGGAATGCGCGAAATAAAAGCGCGAATCGTCCGGAAGTTCATCAACCAGCGGGTTGCTTCGGACCCGCGAAACCCTATTCCATCCCATATGTGGCACACGAACATCGGGCTGCTCCTGAATGCGCTCGCAACGCCCAGCCAGCCAACCCAGACCGGGTTCAGCGCCCTCGTCACTTCCCTCAGAGAGCATTTGCATCCCAACACAAATGCCCAGCACAGGAACTTCATCATCGCGTACCCGGCATTCCACGACATCGGACAGACCGCTATCGCGAAACTTGCGCATTACGTCATCGAACGCACCAACGCCAGGGAGAATGAGTTTGTCGGCGGTTTCAATATCTTCGCGCCGACCAGAAATCACCGGTTGGGCCTGCACCCGCCTAAACATATTAAATATGGAGGCGAGATTACCAACGCCGTAATCAACAATTAGCAACATATCCAATTCCGCAATCGATCAGCTCCGCTCTATTTGCTCTTTATCGGCGTCGGGCCCACATTATACCGTAGGCGGTATGCGCGAAAACTACAGCCAGCGCACCCAGCGCCTGAGCATAGGGCGCGAGAGGCAATTTAAGGAACAGCGCACAAACAATGGTTGCCGTGGCTCCGTGCAAGCAGACGTCTCGCAGTAACGACAGCAACAGAACGTACCGGAATCGACCAACGTAAAACAGACCGACCAGATATACAAGGTGATACGCCGCGTCCGCAATGGCGTATCCGATAATCGCGGCGAGGGGCCCCCAACCTGCCTGAAGCGGTGCGACGGCGGCAGCGACCTTGAGTACGTTCCCGAAAACCTCAATGGAAAGGGAGATATGTTGTCGCTCGGACACCTCGTATAGCCGCTCTGGCCAACTGGTAAACAGGAACAGGAAGCCCACCGGTGCATAAATGGCTGCCATGCGCCCGGCCTCGCGCCACTGCGGCCCGAACACCAGCACAAAAATCTCCTCGCTCCAGAAGGCGGAGAAGACAGTAAGGGGGATCACGGCGACGCTCAGTCGCCGCATCAGTTTGAGCGTAAGCGTCTCGAGCGCCGGGGTGCCGAAGAGCTGAGCGGCTTCGCGAAAAAACACCAAGCCCAGTGACTGCGACAAATACCGCGAAGGCATAAGCAGCACCGTTCGCACTAACGCGAAGGCGCCCGCCGTTGCCGCCTGATGGTAGGCGAGCAGCGCAAATACCAGAAATTCCTGGGAGAAAGCCCCAAGCAGACTATAAGGGACGTTGAAGAGCGGAAACTGTCGAAAACGCCAGGCGGCTGCCTTCATGGCGTCGCGCGTCGCAAATGCCTTGGGGAACGTCGGACGCAACGAAACGAGCAACCAGAGCGCCCCCATTACCTGACCGAACAGTCGGCCAATGACCATACCCGGGCCGTGAACGTGCAGCCCCCCGAGCCCCATGGCGAGCCCAACATTCCCGCCCTGATTCGCCACGCCTGCTATCGCCATGGGCCGATATGCCCGCGCTCGGTTAGCCCAGGCGTTGCATAGCTGAAAGCACGACACGGCCAGCACCATTATCGGAACCCAGCGGAGAACCGGCGATACCGCGGTGAAGGTGGGCACGTGCGCAATCAGAAACGGCCCGGATAGCCAAAGACCTACCGTGACCAACCCAGTGACAACCAGGATACTGAGTGCCGCAAGCTGCAGCACCCCACCTGCCTCTTCGTCACTTTTCGGCAGCAGTAGCGCCAGATCAAAGCGCAGCGTGGCCACGATGGCCAGAATCGTCGAAATACCGACGAACGCGGAAGCTACGGCAAAATCGCTCGCCCCGTATAACCGAGTGAGAACTGGCGATGCGAGCATCGCTATGATTTGGCCCGCGGCAGTGCCACCGAGCAGCGTGATGAGATTACGAGCGAAGCCTTTTCCGAGCATGTGGTCGTCTTTGATCCGGACGGAAGGCCGGCGGAGGCCGAGCATGGACGGGAAACGCCGGTGCGGACAACGACGCCCAAGCACCGGCAACTGACTTACTGTACGTTCAAAAGGCGTTGAACGATAACATCGGCTGCGGCGCCGCTGCCATAGTGCTCAGGCCTGTGCTCCGGCGCGACAAGCGTTTCGTATGCCTGCACGATGCGCCGTGTATCAGCACCGACCAACTGATTCCAGCCTGACGCCACCGTCTCAACCCATTCGGTCTCGTCACGAGCCGTCAGGCATGGCACGCCAAAGAAATAGGCTTCTTTTTGTACGCCGCCAGAATCCGTCACGATGGCACAAGCCGATTGCTCAAGGCGAACCATGTTGAGGAAAGACGTCGGTTCGATAACATCGACATTCGCCAAACGGGGCATCATGCCCGCGTCAACAAGCAGCTTTCGCGTGCGCGGATGCAGAGGAAACACGACTCGTGTCTGCTGCGATATCGCGGCGAGCGCATCCACGATATTCTCGAGCCGCGCAGGGTCGTCGGTGTTTTCTGCGCGATGGCACGTCGCCAGTACGTACTCGTGGGGCTGAAGTTGAAGCGTTTCAATGATCGTGCTTCGCTCATTGGCCCGGGCGCGGTAAAAGAGCGAGGCGTCATACATGACATCGCCCACGTTGTGGACACCGTCTCTGATGCCTTCATTCGCCAGATTGTCGACCGCGGTCTGTGTCGGGCAAAGCAGCAGACGGGACACGCGATCCGAAAGAATCCGGTTAATTTCCTCCGGCATCCGCATATTGAATGAACGCAAACCAGCCTCGACATGCGCCACCGGAATATGCAACTTCGCAGCGGCCAACGCACCGGCCAGCGTGGAATTCGTATCGCCGTAAATCAACACCCAATCCGGGCGTTCTTCGACCAAAACACCTTCGATACTTGCGAGCATCTGGCCCGTCATGACGCCGTGACGGCCGCCGGATATTGCCAAGTTGTACTTCGGATGAGGAATGTCCAGCTCATCGAAGAACACCTGCGACATGTTGTCGTCGTAGTGCTGACCGGTGTGCACGAGGATTTCCTCGATACGTTCGCCGGCGTCCTTGCGAATCACACGCGAAATCGTCGCGGCCTTGATGAACTGGGGCCGCGCACCAACAATCGTGACGATTTTCATGAGGACACCGCCTGTCGCACGGCATCGACGATGGTCTGCTGCGTCGCTTCAGAAATATACGGATGCATAGGAAGACTGAGGACCCGCCTCGCGACGGCATCGGAGTTCTCCAACGAACCTACGACCTTGCACAAACCGTCATAAGCCGGCTGGCGATTCAGCGGTACCGGGTAGTGAATCGCCGTCGGCACACCCGCACCAGCAAGGGATTTCACTACGGCGTCGCGGTTATCCACCTGAATGGTAAATTGCCCCCACACGGAGGTACGGTCCGGCCGCACCACGGGCGCCAAGCGATCACCGAACGCCAGCAAATCGAGATATCGATCACCCGCGATCAGGCGCTGCTCAATCTCCCACTCGAATCGCTCGAGCTTGGCGAGAACAATTGCGCACTGGAGGGTATCCATCCGGCCGCCGACACCGATGCGTGTGTGGTAGTAGCGACGCTCCTGTCCATGCACCCGGATCTCGCGCATGGCCCGAGCGAGCGCGTCGTCGTTCGTAAAAATGGCGCCACCGTCCCCGTAACAGCCAAGCGGCTTGCTCGGAAAGAAGCTCGTGCAACCAATGGTCGACAGATTGCAGCTTTTGCGACCCTTGTATTCGGCACCAAAGCTCTGCGCAGCGTCTTCGATGACGGTGATATTGCCGTGCCGTGCCGCGATTTCATTGATCTCGTCCATATCGGCCGCCTGTCCATACAGACTCACAGGCATGATCGCCCGCGTGCGCGGCGTGATCGCCTTCTCAATAAGACGAGCATCGATATTGCACGTATCTGGCTCAATGTCGACAAAGACCGGCGTTGCGCCGGCAAGCGCAATGACCTCCGCCGTCGCGACGAAGGTAAAAGGCGTAGTGATTACCTCGTCGCCTGGCTTGATCCCCAAGGCTAGCAGCGCAATGAGCAAGGCCTCCGTACCCGAAGCGACGGTAATGCAGTGCCTGGATCCGACAAATGTCTCAAGACGCTCCTCCAACTGCCTGACTTCAGGCCCCATGATGTACTGACCGTGATCCAATACCTGCTGAATACGCGCGTCAACGAGGGCCTTCATCGCGGCATATTGCGACTTGAGATCGATAAAAGGAATATTTTGGGTCATAGTTGTACGCAGCTTGATTCGTCGATCCGGTAACGGGCACCGCATTCGCAGAGGGCATCGCCCTTACCTTTCAGGCGGACACCGCATTTGCACATCCAGCCAATGCGTCGGGCAGGCACGCCCGCCATCAACGCAAAAGCAGGCACGTCGCGCGTGATCACCGCTCCAGCACCGACAAACGCGTACTCGCCGATTGTCGTGCCGCACACAACGGTACTGTTCGCCCCCAACGATGCGCCACGGCGAACCACGGTCTCGCGGTATTCGTTTTTGCGGATGATTGCAGAGCGCGGATTGTGAACGTTCGTAAAAACCATACTCGGCCCACAGAACACGTCATCTTCGAGCGTGACGGCGTCGTAAACTGAGACATTGTTCTGAATCTTGACGTTGTTACCAATGACAACGTGATTGCCGACGAAGACGTTTTGGCCGAGGGAACAACCACGTCCGATGCGCGCTCCGCCGCACACGTGCACCCAGTGCCAAACTCGGCTACCTTCGCCAATTTGCGCGCCGTCATCAACGATAGCGGTTTCGTGAATCTGTACACTCATATCAATAGTTCAATGGCAGTGCGATTCGACGGCCGTCACGTGCCGAGAGGTAGGTAGCAATAAGCACTTCGAGCGACTTCAGACCCTCACGGCCGTCGGTTTCAGGTTCCGCCTCGCCTTGCAGAACCCTGATGACGTTATCGTAATAAAGCGGGTGGCCGAACCCATACACCGACGTGGTGGCGTAGCTTGCCTTCTGTACGTCCGCATCCTCTGGGGCTGGCTCTGCAAACTCCCAATGCTGGATCTCGTTCACAGCCACGCCACCAACTCGGACGGTACCCTTCTCGCCGATGATCGTGATGCTGCCTTCGAGGTTTTTCGGGTACGTAAGCATGGTGACGTTCATGGAGCCCAGGGCTCCGGAACGCCACTTGACACTGACAACGCCGGAATCTTCGACTTCAATGTTTCTGGCAAGCGTGGCCGTGTAGGCCTGAAGGCTCTCGATCGGGCCAATCAGCCAATCGAGAAGGTCGACATAATGGCTTGCCTGATTCATGAACGCGCCGCCATCAAATTCCCATGTGCCCCGCCACGTGGCGCTATCGTAATACTCTTGCGGGCGCGTCCAGAAAACATTGATATTGACCATGTAAATCCGGCCAAAGCGCCCCTGCTCCACCGCCCGCTTCAGCAACTGAAGCGTCGCATTACGACGGTTCTGCTTGACGACAAAGAGTCGCACGCCAGCGTCGTCGCACGCCTTCACCATCCGTTGACCGTCGCTCCAACGCGTCGCCATCGGCTTCTCAGTCATCACATGGCGTCCCGCGCGGGCGACGTCGATGGCCTGGTCCGCATGCAAGCCACTGGGCGTGGTCAGCACGAATACGTCGGCATCGCAACGCGCGAGCATCGACTTCAGATCCGAGAAGGCGTCGGCCCCCGTCAGGCGGCTGGCATTGAGTAGAGCGTCAGGATCGTTATCGCAGACGCCGACAATCTCGGCACGGTCGGCGTGGGTTTTCAACGCGGCGATATGGTTCTGAGCAATGCGACCACAGCCAACGATGGCAAAACGGATCTTTCGATCGGTAACCGGTGCAGAAAAGTTGCGCATTTTAGGCTTTCACGATATGGGCGGCGGGCTCGAGATAGCGGCCACGCGAATCGACGATCAAGCGGGCATGGCGCTTGATGAGGTCATAGTCGAAGCGATCATGATCAGTGGCAAGCAGCACACAATCGTATTCCGCCAAGGATTGGGCTGTAAGAGGGACACTGGAAAGCTCGAATTGATGCTCCCGCATTCGTGGAAACACGGAGATGTGCGGATCACTGTAGGCAACGTCCGCACCGAGATCGCGCAACTTTTCCATCAGCATCACGCACGGCGACTCGCGCATGTCGTCCACGTTCTTCTTATACGCAATTCCAAGCACCAGCACACGACTTCCATTGATCGAACGCTTGGCCAAGTTCAATGCCGAAGCAATTTTCGCGACAACGTAGTCGGGCATCGATGAATTCACTTCACCGGCCAGCTCGATAAATCGCGTGTGCACACCGTATTCACGCGCCTTCCAGGTCAGATAGAACGGATCGATCGGAATACAATGCCCGCCCAGGCCCGGACCGGGGTAATAGGGCACGAAACCGAACGGCTTTGTTGCCGCTGCGCGAATGACTTCGTGAATGTCGATATTCATCTTATCGGCCACGATTTTCATTTCGTTGACCAACCCGATATTGACAGCGCGGTGAATATTCTCAAGCAGCTTAGTCAGTTCGGCAGCCCGTGTCGAACTGACCGGCACAACCTTGTCGATGACACCACCGTATAGCGCCAAGCCGACCTCGAGACACGATTGCGTATGCCCGCCACAGACCTTGGGGATAGTGCGCGTCGAGAAATTGGGATTACCGGGGTCCTCACGCTCGGGTGAAAAGACCAGGAATGTATTCTCGCCCACCTTGAGTCCACGCGACTCGATGCGGGGCAACAATTCCTCTTCCGTGGTTCCGGGATACGTTGTGCTCTCGAGCGACACAACTTGACCTGGTCGCAGGTGCGGCACCAAAGCGTCCGTCGTGTCGAGGACGAAGCTCAAATCCGGTTCACGGTACTTGTTCAGTGGCGTAGGGACGCACAGAATCAATGCATCGACTTCGCTCGCGCGCGAAAAATCAGATGTTGCCTCGAAGCCTCGTTGATTAGCGAGCGCGATGGCTTCCGACGAAATATGCTCGATATAGCTCTTGCCATCGCGTAGCTTTTCGACTTTGACATCATCAATGTCGAATCCAATCACCTTGTATCCGACTTCGCAATAGCGGAGCATAAGCGGCAGACCGACATACCCCAATCCTACAACACCGATGATCGCGCGCTTCTCGTGCAGATTCCGCAGAAGTTCAGACTTCACTGCTTGTTGCTCCTATCAAAAACAACTCTTGCCGGTTGCGGCGCTCGCGGCAAACGCTCAACGCCCATATCACAAAGCAGGGTGGCAATACTATCACGCGCCCCTGGCCTTCCCTGTTCCGATGTTCACGAGTTTCGTTCGATTGGCCGCAAGCCGGTTTAGATTGAAATGCCGGATATTCCACGTCAATGGCCGAATATGGGACCTCACCGGCGCCGCATCGCCTGTTACAAAGCCTTGCAATTTTGATGTGCGGCGGTCAGATCAACGGACTTGAACCGCGTGAATTCGCCATCCGCCTTTAGCCGCCCATTTCGTCGTTCTTCTGGATCTCAGGCAGTTCTTCCCGCGCGCTCTCGCGACCAACATCATTCAATGAAACAAAAAACGCACGCTATCGACGAATAGCGTGCGTATTGTTTTTTTTGGTGGAGCGGAGGAGGATCGAACTCCCGACCTTCGCATTGCGAACGCGACGCTCTCCCAGCTGAGCTACCGCCCCACACGAGCTGCCAATTATAGCGGTTTTTGGATTCCCGGCGAGCAACCGACAAAAACGCTCGGGATTTGTTGGATTTTCGGAATTTTCGCCCTCAAACCGCCCCCAAATTCCCCTTCATCCCCTTGATGGACGGCACTTTCGGCGCTTTCGCGACCACCGTCTTCTGTCCGCGCAGATACCGCGCCACCACATCCCATACCGCCTCGCCCTGCACTCCCTCTGCCACCGGCGCCCAGCCCGCCACCTTGTATGTCTTGCTCGCTTCGATCAATTTGCCGTTCAGGCGCATCTCCGTGATGCGCTGCCCCATCGGTGCCATCGGGTCGATCGTGTAGTCCATCCCGCCCACGCGCACCATGTCTCCGCCCTGCTGGTAGTACGGATCGGGGTTGAACAGGTTGTCGGCCACATCCTCGAGCACCGTCTTGATCGTCTCGCCGGTCATCGGTGTCAGCGTCGTGTAGGGATACGTGATCGCCGTCTGATCAAGCAACTGCTCCATCGTGATCGTTTGCCCCGGCAGCAGCGACGTCCCCCAACGGAATCCCGGCGAAAACCCAATCTCGGCATCTTTCTCCGCCATGACCGCATCAAGCAGCAGCTGATCGAACGTCCCGTTGAAGTTCCCCCGCCGATACAGCACGCCTTCCGTCACCGCCAGCGGTTCCGCCAGCTTCGACGCAAATGGTGCGCGCACGCGCTCGATGAGCGCCTGCATCGGCGCGTCGGCCGGGAGCAGATTGGAGAACACCGGCAGCAGCTTGTAACGGAAGTCCACCGGCTTGCCGCCCTTCACGTCGAAGTCCAGCACCGCCAGAAACTTGCCGTTCGACCCGGCATTCGTCACAAGCGTCTTGCCGCCAGCGTTTTCCACGGTGACAGGCTTCGGCACCCCGTCGTGCGTATGACCGCCCAGAATCGCATCGATACCCCGCACGCGCGACGCCAGCTTCAGATCGACGTCCATCCCGTTGTGCGACAACAAGACCACGACCTGCGCCCCCTTGCCGCGCACCTCGTCGACCATCGACTGCAGACGCTCCTCCTGAATGCCGAATGTCCAGTCCGGCACGAAGTAACGCGGGTTCGCAATCGGCGTGTAGGGGAACGCCTGCCCGATGATCGCCACCGGCACCCCGTTCATCGTCTTGATCGTGTATGGCGCGAAGACCGGGTCGCCGAAATCGTTCGTCTGTACATTCTGGGCGACGAAGTCGATCTTGCCCTTGAGCTGCTCCTCGACGACGGACTTCACGCGATCCGCCCCGTACGTAAATTCCCAGTGCGCCGTCATCACGTCGACGCCAAGCGCCAGCGTGGCGTCGACCATGTCCTGGCCCTTCGTCCACATCGACGTGCCGGACCCTTGCCATGTGTCGCCGCCGTCCAGCAGCAGCGCGCCGGGGCGCGACGCCTTCATGCGCTTGACCAGCGTCGCAAGGTGCGCAAACCCGCCGACCTTGCCGTACGTGCGCGCCGCCGCGGCAAAGTCGAGGTACGTGAACGCATACGCGTCTAGCGTGCCGGGACGCAAACCATATGCCTTCAAGAATGCCTCGCCCACCAGATGCGGCGGCTTGTTCGCCTGCTCGCCGATCCCCAGATTGACGCTCGGCTCGCGGAAATACATCGGCAGCAACTGCGCATGGCAGTCGGTGAAATGCAGCAGATGCACATTGCCGAATTTCGGCAGGTCGTAGAACACGTCTGCCGCCTTGGCCGCTGCCATCTCCTGATGCGACAGCGCCATCCCGCCCGCCGCCGCCACCGCCAACACCTGCATGAACTCGCGTCGATTCATTTCGTCTCCGTAACGCACACGTCGTGCGGCGCGCCTGCTTTGTCGTTAGCCAATGCATCCGTACCCGTCAGCTCGTACCGCGCCAGTACACCATCGACGCGATGCCGCAGCGAACGTCCCGCAGTGATACGGCAACGATCATCTTCCGTCTCGTCCCGCCGATTCACTGAGTCTTCAAATCACCGAGTCGTCGATTCACCGAATTGCAGAATGTCTGATTCAAACCCTGATTCATCGGGTTACCGGGTTACCAAATCACCGAACCACCGACGCACCGAAACACCTTGCCACCTTGGCGCCTTGTCACTTGGCCATCTGGTCACTTCCCCGCGTAGTCCGCCAGCGCCGCCACGTCCTCGCCGAACATCTCGCCGACTTCCTTGCGCAGCACTTTGCCGTTACGTCCAATCACATACAACTCCGGCAGCCCGCGACGCTTGCCCAGCACCGCCCGCCAGGCGTCCGTCTCCATACCCGCAGGAAACGTGTAGCCATGCGTCTTGAGGTAGTCGATGGCTTCCTGCGGTTTCTTGTCGATCGATAGCGTGACGACCTGGATCGGCTTGCCGCGGGTGGCCTCGTAAAGCTTCTGCACATGCGGATTCTGCTGCGCACAGAACGGACACCACGACGCCCAGTACTCGACGATGACTGTCCGGTCCTTGAACGCGCTCGCGGGCAGCGTCTTGCCATCGAGCAGCGTGAGCGACGGCAGCGTGACCGTGTCGCCGACCTCCAGCGCGTGCGCCGGTGCGCCAAGGGTCGTCGCTCCCACGACGAACGCCGCAATGATCGTCGCTTTCAAACGCCCGAACACGCCCATGCCACTTCGTCGTGCAACGTAGCTCGGTCGACGTACCCCGCAGGCCCCAAAAACAGCACCCACCCAACCCAGCATCGAGTGCGCCCCCATCTGCCAGACGGTCATTCGCGCAAGACGTGAATCCGAGACAGACGCAAACCCACACCCACCTCGCCAGTCCGCACGCGAGCGCGGCCATCGCGACGGTCGGCGACGATCAGCGACTTGATTCGTATATTCCAGGGATGTCATGCAGCGCTCCGGAAACCGGCGGCGACCGTCGATCAACGATCTCGGGTCGCCCGCCGGAACGACGGTGGCTTATTGATTGACGGGAGACGCGGGGTCGAGCAGCAACGCCATGACGTCCTTCAACTGTTTCTCGGTCAGAATGCCCGCCGCGCCAAACCTCGGCATGTTCGAGCAAGCCGCGTAGCTATGCGAGTCGTAGACCTTCGCCCACGTGTACTTGACCACTTCGGGCGAATCGCCGCGCAGCTTGCCGTAGTGATACAACGACGGACCGATGTTGCCGAACGAGATCTCACTCTTGGTCAACTGGTGGCACGCGTAACAGTTGCCGCCATTGACGGTATCGGCCTTGTCGGTGAACTGCAGGCCTCGACCGTTCTGGGCAACCTTCTCGCCTTCCTTCCAGTCACCAAGATATTGACCGTCGGCCGGTGCCTTGACCTTCGCCAGCTCGGCTTTTTGCAGCCGTTCAGCCACCTTCGCCGGCATCGGCTTGGTCGCGTACTGCGTGCACAGCTTCTGCAGCTCGCTCTGATCGATGCGGTCAAGCTGCGCGATGCCCGAGGCGCGGAACGAATCGCGCAATTCCTGCACAACGGCCGCATCGGTCGTGCCGCTCACCAGCTTCGGACTCTCGTCCTGCGCGAAGGCCGTGCCGACGACGAGTGCCCCGGCCGCTGCCAGCGCGACGCCCGTCGCGCGCAATGCGAATGATTTCATGGGTGTGCCTCGCAATCGGTCAGCGCTTCAGGCCAGGGGCGTCCATCTTGCCGCCATTGGCCATCACGCCGAGGAAGGTAATCAGGTCAATGGACGCCTGCGAGCCGTAATTCAGCACCGGCATGCGCTGCTGGCGGAAGCAATCGTTCATCCGCCACTGCATCGTGCGCAGCGCACCCTGCGAGACACGATAGCCCGGCCACGTCGCAAACGCCTGTCGCGCCGCCGCGGGCTTGGTCAGGTTCGGCAGATCCTGAAGACGGATACGCTTGTCATCCGCCCCGTGGCACGACGCGCATGAGAAATCGTACGGACCGGAACGGTAGTAGAAGATCTTCTGACCGCGCGCGTAGGCGTCCTTCTCTTCCTTGTGCGCCTGCGACACGTGAATGACGGCGCCGCGCGACTGACCCGCCACATAGGCGGTGAGCGCTTCGAGATCGGTCGGATCCTGCCCTTCCTTGGAGAACGGTTGCTTGATGACGTCCGCGCGCTTGAAGCCCTGCAGATGCACCATGCACTCGACGATGCGCGACTCGGCATCGAGCACGCGTTTCGTGTCGGGGAAGTAGCGCGGCAGTTGCGCGTAGGCGTTCTTGACGACACCCGCGCCAAGCCCCAGGTCGCACTGCGCCATCGATACGTTGTTCGGGCCGCGTGGTGTCTTCCAGAGTTCCTCGCCGCGCATCTCGACGAGTTCTGCTGGATTGCCGTCGGCGAGCATCTCGCGATATTGCGCGATGGCGTCGGCCGTCGAACTTTCTGCAGCGAATGCGGGGGCACTGACGCCCGCGATGACGAGCACGCCGCCGAGCACAGTCCGTCGCAGCCACGCTGCGTCTCCTGCCGTGCTCTTTCGTTGGCTCGCCCGTGCGCTATGTTGCGCCTCGTTCATCTCGATCTCCTCTTCGTGGGGTTGGTCCGCGCAACGGGGAATCTCCCGAGAGCGCTCGTGCTTGCACACTGCACGGCGCGGATTTCGCTTCACGCCGTCCCACCCGGCCGGATTCGCGTGGCAGCGCCTATGACGCGCCGCCGCACGTCTGCCGACGTTCGCCCGTCAGGCGATGGCCGTCTCGTCGGTCCGCGAGTCGCCCTTGTTGTCGACCCACATGACCGTGACCTTGTCGCCCTTCTTGGCGCCCTTGAACTTGAACGCCATGAACGGATCTTTCGACACCGCCGGGCCCCATTCGGCCGACAGCACCGTCTTCCCGTTGCAAGTCACCGTGACGTTCTGGATGAAGTGTGCCGGGACGATATTACCGGAAGCGTCCTTGCGCTGGCCGGTTTCCATGATGTGACTCATCAGCACCTTGACCTCGACGACACCGCCGGCCTCGGTTGCGCGAATGCGCATCGGATTACCCATGTTGTGGCTCCTCTGTTCTACGATGCGTCGCTTAACCGCCGCAGCCGCCCAGCGTGACCTTGATTTCCTTCTCGGCCACGAGGTACTTGTTGTCCGCCTTGACGAGCGCATAGACCTTCGAGGTCTGGCCCATCTTCACACGCGTGGTCACCGCCGGCTCGGTACCGTCGGGAATCTCGAACGACGCCGCAAGCGTATTCGGATTCTTCTCGATCAGAATCGCGATCATCTGCGTATTCGGCGCCTTGCTCGCCACCGCCACCGGCACAACCGCTCCGTTCTCGGCGATGTCGGGCGCGGTCAGCACCACCAAATCGCTCGGGCTGGTGCCCGTGCCACCCAGGGCCTTGACCGTGTCGGCCACGCTCCGGGTCGAGAACGCCGCCTTGTTCCAATGCGCCTCTGCCGCGCGCGCCTCTTCGGGCTTGATCAGCCCGGCGGCTACCGCCAGTCCCATTACCGCGGAAAACCGCAGCATGTCGCGTCGCTGTTGGTTCATCTCTGTCTGTTTCCTTCTCTGAGGGCCGCCGATACGAAGTGGACCATCGATCCGCCACGTACCGGCCGCCGTTCGCTCGCCTGACCCGCCGCCCGATCCTGCCGGGCAGCCTGCCGGCGAGCCCCCTGCCCCGGTGTTACTTCGCCGGGGCGCCGGCCAGAACCCACTCAACGAGGATCTTGGCGTCGGCATCCGACAGGTTCGGGTGCGCCGGCATCGGGATCGGACCCCAGACACCCGAACCACCGCCCTTCACTTTCTTGACCAGCTTGGCCACCGCGTCCTTGTCACCCTTGTACTTGGCAGCCACTTCCTGATAGGCCGGGCCCACCAGCTTCTTGTCGACGGCGTGGCAACCCATACAGGCGTTGGCACCCGCGAGCTTGGTCGCCGCTGCGACATCGACACCGGCATGGGCCAGCGAGGTGCCGGCCAGCATGGCCGCGGCGATCAGCATCTTTTTCATCGTATCTCCTTCGATTTGTGTAGGGGACGGGGGTCCTGCGGCGGCCCGAAACCCTCGGCGCGTCCGTCGAACCTCCTGCCCGCTCAATGTGCACCACGGAGAATCCAGTCGACCATCGTACGGATATCAGTTTCGGCGACCTGCGATTGCGGCGGCATTGGCATGCTGCCCCAATTGCCGGCGCCTCCGGCACGTATCTTCGCCACCAGTTTTTCAGCCGCATCCGGCTGCCCATGGTACTTGGTGGCGACCTCCGAGAAGGCGGGTCCGATCTTTTTGTCGGTCACGCCGTGACACGCCAGACAACCGTTCTTGTCCGCAAGCGTTGCTGCCGATGACGTCGCAGCGGCGGAATGGGCCGGCGCGTCCGAACTCGCCATGCCGAGCGTGGCGAGGGCCGCCGTCTTGCGCACCGACGCGTTTTGCGCGGCAGTGCCCGACAGCGGCGGCAGCTTCGTATCGACACCGCGCACCGGACCGATGATCCGGTTTTGCGCGGCCAGATCCCCATGCGCGTCGCGGGCGTACGCAGGGAGTGCGGACGTCACGATACCAGCCTCAGGACAATCCTGCATACACGCCTTGTTATGAGTATCCGGTTTGTCGCCCACGCGCCACATGCCATGCGCGCGCGTCATCCCGTTGCGATTGGGCATCAGTTTCTGCACGTCGCCAATGGTCTTGTCCGACAGCACGAAGTCCGACGGCACGATCTCCGCAAGATTCAGGAGATAGGCGGTGACCGCGTATACCTCGTCGGGCTTGAGCGAACGCGGCGCGTTCCACGGCATGGCGCGACGGATGTAATCCCAGATCGTCGAGATCGTATCGACCTTCATGAAGGTGGTGCGCACCGGCTGATTGTTCGCGCGCAGCGATGCCACGTGCCCCGTCTTGATGTCGTCGGCGGTGGTGCCCCCCACCAGCGGATTGAACACCTCGTTGCTCTCGCCAAACGTGCCGTGACACGATGCGCAGCGCGCGTCGTACACCTTCTGGCCGTCGGCGACAGATCCCTGTCCTTTGGGCAACCCTTTGAAGTCGGGGCGCACGTCGATGTCCCACGCGCTCAATTCCGCCGGCGTGGCATCGCGTCCGATCCCAGGTGGCGCCTTGATGGCGGGCTGGACCGGCGCCGCCTGCGCCGGGGCCGAGAACCAGGCCGCGACGGTCAGGCCCGCGAGCGTCAATGCGGCCACCCAGAGCACGGCCAGGACCACCGACTGCGCGCGCCGACGCATGGGGCGCTGCAACTTAAGTTCAATCGACGTGGACATTGGTCACCTCCCCGTTCGTCGCCACTTGCCACGTCTGGATTGCGTTGTTGTGATAGATCGACTTCGTGCCGCGCACTTCCCGCAGTTGCCGATAACGCGGTTGCACGAAGCCCGTCTCGTCCATGGCCCGGCTTTGCAGGAGCGCCGGCGAGCCATCCCATTGCCAGTCGAAATTGAAGCGCGTGAGGCACTTCGGCAGCACAGGCGATTCGAGCCGCGCCGCGCGCCAGGTCTTGCCGCCATCGGTCGACACGTCGACCCGTTTGATGCGGCCCCGCCCCGACCACGCAAGACCCGTCACGTTGAAATAGCCGCGATCGAGCAACGCCTGTCCCCCGGAGGGCGACGTGATGACCGACTTGCACTCCTGGATCGACGTGTACTGGCGATGCTGGCCGTCCGGCATCAAGTCGACGTAATGGCTCGTTTCATCCTTGGTGTTCCACGGCGCGTCGCCGACCTTGATGCGACGCAGCCATTTCACCCACGACACACCCTGCACGCCGGGCACGACCAGCCGCAGCGGATAACCGTTTTCGGGACGCAGCATTTCGCCGTTCATACCCCAGGCGACGAGCACGTCGGAGAGCGCCGCCTCCATCGAGATCGTTCGGGTCATACCGGAGCCGTCGCCGCCTTCGGCGAGCACGTATTGGCCGCGCTTGGTATCGGCGCCCACCTCGTCGAGCAGAACCGACAGCGGCACGCCCGTGAATTCGCAGCACGACAGCATGCCGTGCGTGTACTGGACGGTCGGCACGGCGGCATTGCCCCACTCCATGCCGGTGTTCGCGCCGCATTCGATGAAGTGCATACGCGACACGGACGGCAGGCGCATGATGTCGTCCATCGTGTACACCTTCGCTTCGCGCACGAGGCCATGCACCATCAGGCGATGCTGCGTTGGATCGATCTCCTGCCAGCCCTGATGATGGCGCTCGAAGTGCAGCCCGCTGGGCGTGATGATGCCGAACAGACCTTGCAGCGGCGTGAAGGCCACCGACGCCTGCGCCGTTTGCGTCAGTCCCGGCGACTGACGGCGTTGCAAGTTCGCTTCGAATTTCGACGGCATGCCGTACGGACGTGCCGCGACCGGCTGGCCGAGCGACGTGGCCCACGGACGCGGTTCGAGAATCATCGGATCCCCGGCGGTCTTGGGCGCGTCGGCGGCAAAGGCCGCACCGCCCGCGAGCGCGGCACCGGCGGCCAGGAAGCTGCGCTGCAGGAAATTGCGCCGGGTGGGATTCAACCCGTCGCGGGCAATGTCGTCGGCAAGCGTGCTGTCGACGAAGTTCTCCGGAGCCCGGCGCAAACGGCCGGCTCGCGATGCGCTATCGCTGGTCTTGCTCACCCTGTCTCCTCGCGTTTTGTGGCGTCCGCCAGCGTCGCGAGGACACGGACGGCTTACCGCTTGCGTTCGAATCGATATGTGCGGTCTGGTTGCCGCACTGACCTACGGGTATTGCCGTGCTGCAGTACTACGGTATTGCCACGGTCTGCTGCGTGCTTCAGTTGGCGCGTGGCATGAAGCCATCGACGGCACGCTCCGGCAGCGCCTCCTCCTCGAGTCGGCCGGCGACCTGCACGCACACCGCGCGGCAGATCTCGACCACCCCGGTATCCGCGATCGTGTAATACACCTGATTCCCGTCGCGACGCCGTGCCAACACGCCCGCCTGATACATTGCCCCGAGATGCCGCGATACATTCGTCTGCGACGATCCCACCTGCGTCACCACCTCGCTCACCGAGCGTTCGCCACCGCACAGCGCATGCAGAATCCGCAACCGCGTTGGCTCGGAGAGCAGGCTGAAGTAGTGCGACACCTTTTCGAATACGCGATCGAGTTCTTCCATGACGGTCAGTCTTTGAGTTCGTATGCTGGCACAAGGAATTTCGTATATGCCTAATGACGCATATACGGATAATCAAAACAATGCGCGTCGGACGCAAGCTGCACTGCAACACGTTGGCGACCGATGTCTCGTTGCGGAGGGCGCGCATTGGGCGTCGGTCAGACGCGCTGCCGTGTATATCCGGGGATATAGCGCTCCACCTCATATGCGTTTGCGCGACATGCAACGCCGAGCCTACCGTCAGGTGCAGCCGCATGCGCGACGACCCGACGGATTGGCGCATCAGGGAAAAACCCGATAAGAAAGTGGCGGGAGACAGCGTGCCAGAGCACGACATTTTGCGGACGTCGTCCGTGAGCGATGGCGGAATGGCGACGAATCGCCATCCCGTCTTACTCGAATTGATATGACCAGTTCGCATTGAACCGCAGCGGACGGCTCGGCGAGTTGGTCGGCGCGTCGGCCATCGGCTTGGCGACCGACAGGTCGAGCGAGTAGTACTTGCTGTCGGAGACCCGCACGCCCAGGCCCACGGAGGCGAGCTGGTTGTGGAACAACGGCCCCGAGCTCAGATAGACGCGCGCCGTATCGAGCATCAGGTACGGCTGAATCGTCTTGAGGAAGCGGAAGTCGGTGCGGAACATCCGATTGAGTTCGATCGACGCCCCCCACCCCCTGTCCCCGGCGATTTCGCCGGCCGGATAGCCGAGGCCGAAGCGCTGACCGCCGAACGTCGCCTGCTCGGACGTCGGCAACGTGTTGGCACTGTACTGCGCGCCCGCCGCGACGACGACACCGAATTCCCACGGCAGCACGAGCCCCTGTTTGCCGTCGAGCGTGAAGCGCCAGAAGCCGAGATCGTAGGGGCCGAGTATTTGCGCGACGCCCGCCGGCTGCGTCGTGTACGACTGGCTCGCCCCCATCCCGGTAAAGCCCTTGAACACGCCGAGCGTGGCGTTGCGGGTCTGCTTCTCGGTGACCTCGTTGTACGAGAGCTGAACCTGCGCGGCCCGCACGTTCGTCTGCGAATTGATGTTGTTCGGCGAATTCGGTACTTCGTAGCGATCTCGTGAATTCACGCCGTACATGCCGCCGCTGACCGTCAGGTTGCGCTGGTTGTTGAGCAGGATCGGGTACGACACGGTCACGGCGACACGCTTGGTGTCGAGGTGTCGCGTCAGACCGGCCAGCGCCTGATCGTCTGGCTGTCCGCGATAGTGCGACGCGTCCACGCGCGCCTGCAATCCATTCGACCCGAGCGGCTGGATGTACGACCCCGCATAGAACTCTTCGTCGTTATGCCCCTTCGGGGCGATGGCCGTGAGCTGAATCTGTTCGCCGAGCGGGGTAAGCGCGTTGCTTGTCACCGTGAACACACCCCGAATACCGGGGTTGTTGTAGGTGAGTGACGTGCCCAGCGCTACCGGCTGACGCGTAACGTCGAGCGAGAGTTCGGTCGCGCCGTCGGTCTGCGTGGGCGGTTGCACGTCGGCCTTGATCTTCATGCCGGGAACCAGCGTGAGCAGGTTCAGATAGCGCTCGAACGTGGCGCGCTTGAGCGGACGTTCCGCCTCGATGTGCGCGGCGATGTCGCGCAACCGCTGTTCCGACGGCCCAGGCTTGCCCGTGATTTTCGTGCTCGAGATATAGCCTTCGACGATCGTCACGCGCACGAAGCCGTCTTTGAAGTCTTGCGCGGGGACGAAGGCGAAGGACAACAGATAGCCCGCGTCCTGATACATCTTCGTGACCTGATTGGCCTTTTCGACCAGATCGCCAATGGTCACTTCCTTGCCTGCCAGCGGCGCGAAGACCCCGGCCACGTCGGCGAACGGCAACGACTTGACGCCTTCGATACCGAAACGCTGTGGGGTCATCTTGCGTGCGAGCAGCGACTTGAGCGCGTCTTCCTGCGTCGGCGGCTGAATGCGAAAGGTGGCGGCGGGCGCCTTGGGCACCTCGATTTTTGGAATGCTTTGCAGCGGGTCGCCACGCACGGGGCTCCCGTCGGCCAAGGCGTTGTGCACGCTTAGCAGGCCAATGGAGTACAACGATACGGCGACGACTCGAACGACCCTGCGGCTTTGCGCCGACTTGACCGAATCCCCACGCGCGACGCGTGGCGCAAGACGGGCTCCTCCCTGGCGATGCGCCATCCCTATGCCCCTTGAATGCTTATTTTTTCGTGCGGCCAGTGTAACCGAGAGGCGTGAGGCCCCGTCAACGAAGGAATTTGCCGTGATGCGGCACCCACACAACAACGCGATCACGCACTACCGTGGCACGGTCATCGCGCCGCTTAGAGCGTCTCCTCCAAACGCGCCTCAACGACGGCGAATGCCACCGGAACCCGCGTCACGCCAGCATGTCGGCCCAGATGCCCTGTGCCCATGCGAGTCCCAGGGCGAATTCGTTCGGTGTGGCGCGCGACGACGCGCCACCTGTGCCCGGCACCGGGAGCATGGTGCGCTGCGCGGCGTCGTATCGGTGAACGCTGGCCACGTGCATCGCTTCGGTCGCCGAGACGAACGTGTAACAGGTGTTGCTGTAAAGCGGCTCCGGGTTGACCGCGCGCCCTGACAGGGCCGCCACGATGGCTGCGGCGCAAACCTTGCCGTGCTGGTTGGCCATATGGCCGGACTTGGGCATCTGCGGGGCGATCTGAATGGCGTCCCCCAGCACATGGATGTCGGGTTGCGCGGTCGACGCAAACGTCAGAAAGTCGACGTCGCACCAACGGCCGTTGGCCGTCGCCAGCCCACTGTCCACCGCGATATCGCCCGCCCGCATCGGCGGGATGACATTGAGCACGTCGGACTTGATTTCCTCACCCAGCTCGAAGCGCGCCAGCCACTTCGCACCATCGGCCGCGACTTCCGTGCAATTGAACTGCGGGTGATACTCAACGATTCCGGCATATTGGGTGCCCCAAATCGCCTGAAACTGCTCGGCTTCCGCGAGCACCTGATCGTTGGTGTCAAAGACGAGCACTTTGGCACGCGGCTTGTGACGTTTGAGCCAGGCGGCGACCTGACACGCGCGCTCATACGGCGCGGGCGGACAGCGAAACGGCGCCTCGGGGATCGTGATGGCGACGACCCCACCGTCGGGCATCGCCCGCAAACGCGCGTGCAACGCGGCGCTTTCGCGGGCGTCGGTCCATCCCACCGGCAAGGCGTCGCGCACCGCGGGATCGGAGAGTCCGGCAATGGCCTCCCTACGCAGCGACACCCCTGGGGCGACGATGAGCTTGTCGTAGGAAAGGCGACCGCCATCGGCGAGCCGCACCTGTTGGTTGGCGGCGTCGATGGCCTGGGCGCGTGTGCGTCGCCAGACCACGCCGTGCCGTTCGACGAGCCTGTCGTAGGGCACTGTCAGGTCGCTTACCCGCAAGTGGCCGCCCACTACGAGGTTCGACAACGGGGCCGAGACAAAGGCGGGATTCGGTTCGACCAAGGTGACGTCTATCGTGTTGCCCGAGAGCATGCGCAACGCCTTGGCCGCCGTCGCGCCACCGAATCCGCCGCCGATCACAACGACACGGGCACGCGTCTTGAGCGGTGTCGGCCAGAGCGGCGCCGCCCATGCGCGGGTGACACCGGCCAGTGCGACCGTCGAGCCCATGCCAAGAAGAAAGTTGCGGCGGCGCATCGTGTCGGCCCTATCGAGGCGTTTGAGACGTTTGAGGCGTGCGCGGCGACGCTGACGCGCCCTTGCCCGCCGGCTGCGAGGCGAAGTACGCGGCGATGCGACGCAACTCGTCGTCGCGATAGCCTTTGAGCAGTTGGGGCATCAGCGTGGCGGTACGCTGCCCATCGCGCATGGCTTGCAACGCCGACATGAGTTCCGTCGCCGGGCGCCCGTCCAGCGCGGGCAGCGTTGCCTTGCCCGTGCTCACTGGCGCCGACGCGTTATGACATGTCATGCACGCCATCGCCCAGTCGCGGGCTTGCCAGTCGGGCTGGGGCGCCTGCGGCGCCGCCGGCTCGACGTAGACCGGGGAGGCGGCGCGCACGCCGGATACCGGTGCCGCCCATGCCGTCGCGGTGGCGACAACCCCGGTTCCGATCGTCAGAACGAGCGCCGCCGCGATGGCCGGCGTCACCCATCGCGCAGATGGACGAGGCAGACGATCGCGGCAGTCGGCGGCTGAGCCGGTAACGGCACGGGTGCGCACGCGCAGTGTCCGAGGCGCTCGGGTAGCGCGCGTCAGTTACCGGTCTTGTTCGACGGACCGGGCTTGATCGGTGCGTCGCTGATCGGCGCAGGCGAGGACAGCGGCTTGGCCGTGACCGTTTCGGTGTCGATCGGCGTGGTCGTGACCGCCGCGGCGCTCGAATCGTCAGTCACCGGGGCCGGGTTCTTCGAGGCCTCGGTCGAGAGGCGCTGCGCCTCTTCCGGCTTGATGTATTCGTACAGCTTGATGACCTTCTGCACCCCGTCGATACGGCTGGTCACGTTGGCGGCGATGCGGCCTTCCTCTTCCGACACGAGGCCCAGCAGATACACGTCGCCACGCTCGGTGACCACTTTGAAGACGTTGGCCGAGATTTCCTTCGTGTTGATCAGGTTGGCCTTGACCTTGCTGGTGATCCACGCGTCGTTCGAGCGCGAACCAAAGGAGCTGGCCGGTCCGATGGCAAGTTCGTCGACGATGCCGCGCACGTTGCTGATCTGCTTGACGATTTCGACGGCGCGCTGCTTGCTGGCGTCGTTCGGAACTTCGCCGGTGAGCAACACGCGACGGTTGAAGACCGTTACGTTGACGTGGGCGGCGTCTGGCAAGTTATTCGCGGTATTGGCTTCGGCCTTGATCTGAATTTCACGGTCTTCCGTCTGCGCGCCGACGGAACGGCGGTCGGTGGCGACGAGTGCGCCGGTCGCGGCACCGCCGAGAATGATGGGGGCACAACCGGCCAGGGTTGCAGCAATCAACGCCGCCGCGGCGAGCGGCTTGACCACGCGTTGGAAATTCATCGGGCATTCTCCTTGTTGGATGATCGAACGGGACGGCCCCCGCCGCGCCCAGCCGGCACCGCCCGCCCCCGCGGCGCAGTACCTGTCATGCTCTTGACGCCGAATGACGGCAATAGG
This sequence comes from Pandoraea sp. 64-18, assembly GCF_001899225.1. NCBI lineage: Bacteria > Pseudomonadati > Pseudomonadota > Betaproteobacteria > Burkholderiales > Burkholderiaceae > Pandoraea > Pandoraea sp. 64-18. The sequence goes on from NZ_MKVU01000004.1 coordinate 40,167, forward strand.
TTCACGCTTCGCCGAACAGCATCGCGTCGACCAGGTCGCACAGGCAGTGAATCGTGAGCAGGTGAACTTCCTGAATGCGCGCGGTACGATCGGCCGGCACGCAGATGTGCACGTCCAGCTCACCCAGCGCCGCATTGACCTTGCCCCCGCCCTTGCCGGTCAGCGCGATCACGTGCATGCCGCGTTCGTGCGCCGCTTCAATGGCGGCGAGCACGTTGCCGGAATTACCCGACGTGGTGATGGCGAGCAGGACATCGCCCTCGTGCCCGAGCGCGCGCACCTGCTTCGAGAAGATGGCGTCGAAGTTGTAGTCGTTGCCGATGGCCGTCAGGATCGACGAGTCCGTGGTCAGCGCGATGGCCGGCAATTCGGGGCGCTCGCGCTCGAAGCGGCCGACGAGTTCGGCCGCGAAGTGCTGGCAGTCGGCGGCCGAGCCGCCGTTACCGCAAGCGAGAATCTTGTTGCCGTTGGACAGCGCTTCGAACATGACGTCCGCGGCGGCGGCGATATATTCGGGCAGTGCGTCGCGCGCCGCCAGCTTGGTCTCGACGCTATCCGTGAAGTGTTGCTGAATTCGTTCGATCGACATGGTCGTTTGCCAGGGTGTCGCAAAAGCGGCCGGCCTTGCATGGGTGCCCGAGGGCACTCGCCTGCATCGGCCGGCGTTCAAAGGCCGTATCAGTCTTGAAAATCTTGAAAACGGCGCGTTCGCAAGTGTAACAGGCCGGCGGACACGGGTTTCGTCAGAGATCGTCGGCTCGGAAAGCGTCGGGCAGCCAGCGCACCACCGGCGGACGTCCGTCGAACGTCACCACGTCGAAACGACAACGCCCCGCGGGACGCCGCAGCAGATAGTGACGCGCGGCCAAGGCCAGGCGGCGGCGTTTGGCGCGCGTAATGCTCTCGGCGGCCCCGCCGAAGTCGCTGCGCGCGCGGGCGCGCACCTCGACGAATACCAGTACACCCGCGCAATCCCGCATAATGAGGTCGATTTCGCCGCCGCGACACCGATAATTGCGCGCGACGAGCCGCCAGCCGCGTCGCTCCAGCAACGTCTGAGCGTGGTCCTCGAACGATTCTCCTAACTGATTCGACATGGTTGTTCCGATGTTTACCGTTGCCGGCGCTGCCGGTGTTACCAACGCCTGTGTGCCCCGCACGGCAACGACGCCGTTTGCGGGAGTGCGACGCCATGGATGAGCGCCTGATGTCCCTGGCCGAGGGCCAGCATTACCCGGTGGGCACGCTGTACGTCGTCGCCACGCCGTTGGGCAATACCGCCGACATCACGGTGCGAGCGCTGTACATCCTCGGGATGGTTGACGCTATCGCCTGTGAAGATACGCGCAATAGCGCGCAGTTGCTCCAGCGGTATGGCATCGACAAGCCGTTGATTGCGGCCCACCAGCACAACGAAAACGAAGTGGCGACGCGGTTGGTCGAGCGTCTGCGGGGTGGCGAGCGCATCGCCTACATTTCAGACGCAGGCACCCCGGGCATCTCGGATCCAGGCGCGCGACTGGTCGATGCGGTGCGTGCGACCGGGCTCGGCGTGGTGCCGGTACCAGGCGCGAGCGCGGTGATTACGCTGCTCTCGGCGGCCGGCGCCTGGGTGGAGACGTTCACGTTCGTGGGTTTCCTGCCATCGAAGGCGCAGCAACGGGCCCAGGCGATTGCTGCGCTTGCAGGGGCGACCTCGGCGCAGGTCTTCTACGAAGCGCCGCATCGGATCGTAGAGACGGTCGCGGCACTCGCCGATGGATTGGGCGGTGCGCGCCGACTGTTGATCGGACGTGAGTTGACCAAGCGCTTCGAGGAGATTCACGAATGTGCGCTGAGCGAAGGCGTGGCCTGGCTGAAGGCGGACGCGAACCGTCAGCGCGGCGAATTCGTGCTGGCGGTATCGGGCGCGGCAGCGAGCGCTAGCGAAGATGGTGTCGACGCCGAAGCGCAGCGCGTGCTCGCGTTGCTGGTGGCTGAACTGCCGACGAAAAGTGCCGCGAAGCTCGCCGCCGCGATCACCGGCGCACCCAAGAACGCGCTTTACGAGCGAGCGCTGGCGCTCAAAAATGGTTGATCGCCCCGCGTGGGATACATTTTTTGAGGCCTAAAGATTCGGACGTTTCTGGAGAAATTCTCAGCGACTCCCCAAACTCTCCCCTCGATATTCCCTCTATGATTGGCTCGATCTCAGGGTCTCGGCTGGTACGCGTCAGCGAATCGGCCGCCTCCCCCCGGGCCTGATGAGATGTCACATGAAAAACATCCTTGCCCGCGCATCGATCGGAATCAGCGAATTGAAATCGAACCCCAGTGCCGCCATCCATCGAGCCGATGGCCCCGTCGCCATCCTGAACCGGAACACGCCGGTCGCCTATCTCGTCCCCGCAGCGGATTGGGAAGCGATCTGCGAGCGGCTCGATGACGCTGAACTCGCCGACCTTATCCGTTCACGCGCCGGCGAAACGCCGGTGAGTACCCAGCTTGACGACCTATGACCTGCAATTCCTACCCTCTGCCCTCAAGGAGTGGCAGGCGCTCGATCCCACGATCCAGCGCCAGTTCAAAGCGAAGTTGCAGCAACGGCTGCAAAGACCCCAAGTTCCCGGCAGTCGGCTGAGGTCGATGCCGGACTGCTACAAGATCAAACTCGCATCGGTGGGATACCGGCTCGTCTACCGAGTCGACGACAAAGCCGTCACCGTGTTGGTGGTCGCCGTCGGCAAACGAGAGCACCTTGCGACTTATCGCACGGCCCGAAAACGCGTTCAGTGACGCCGCCGATAATGAAACAAACCCGCCGAAGCGGGTTTGTTTTCTGGCAGGCCAGCACGTCAGCTCAGCAGCAGCGCGTCATCGTCGAGTTGTTCGCCGCGGGTGCGCTCGAACATCTGCAGCAAATCGGGAACGTCCAGACCCTTGCGTTCGTCGCCCGACACGTCCAGCACGACCTTGCCCTGGTGCAGCATCACCGTGCGGTCGCCGTAGTCCAGTGCCTGACGCATGCTGTGCGTGACCATCATCGCCGTCAGCTTGCTCTCTTGCACGATGCGCGCCGTCAGTTCCAGCACAAACGCCGCCGTCTTGGGGTCCAGCGCGGCCGTATGCTCGTCGAGCAGCAAGATCCGCGACGGCTGCAACGACGCCATCAACAGGCTCACCGCCTGACGCTGACCGCCGGAGAGCAGCCCGATACGGTCCGAGAGCCGGTTTTCCAGCCCAAGGTTGAGCAGGCTCAGCTTCTCGCGGAACCGCTCACGCAGCTCCCGATTCAGCGCGAACCCGAAACTCCGGCGTTCGCCCCGCTTGACCGCCAATGCCATGTTTTCCTCGATGGTCAGCGCCTCGCAGGTGCCGGCCATCGGATCCTGGAACACGCGCGCCACCTGACTCGCCCGCTGCCACGCCGTCTTCTTCGTGACGTCGTTACCGTCGATCGAAATCGTGCCCGAATCGACCCGCAAGTCGCCGCTGATGGCATTCAGGAACGTGGACTTGCCCGCACCGTTCGAACCGATCACGGTGACGAACTGGCCCGTCGGGATGTCCAGCGACATGCCGCGCAGCGCACGGTTCTCGATGGGCGTGCCCGGATTGAAAGTGATCTTGAGGTCTTTTGCGCTCAACATGATCAGGCACCTCCGTTCTTGCGGGGGAACAGCTTGCGACGCGTTGCCGGCAGCACCAATGCCACCGCCACGAGCAATGCCGTCACCAAATTCAGATCCTGCGCCTTCAGACCGATGAAATCGCTGTTGAGCGCGAGCGCGATGAAGAAGCGGTAAAGCACCGCACCGACGACCACCGCCAACGTTGTGAGAATGAGGCGTCGGGCCGGCAGAATCGTCTCGCCAATGATGACCGCCGCCAAGCCAATCACGATGGTACCGATCCCCATCGAAATGTCCGCGCCGCCCTGCGATTGCGCGAACAACGCGCCCGCAAGCGCCACGAGCGCATTCGAGAGCGCCATCCCCGCCAGAATCTCGTGACCGGTATTCACGCCTTGCGCCCGCGCCATGCGCGAATTCGCGCCTGTCGAGCGCATCGCCAAGCCCTGTTGCGAAAGGAAGAAGTAATCCAGCCCAAGCTTCACCACGATAACCACGCCCAGCAGCAACAACGGACGCGTCACATAGTCCGGCAACCAGGACACGTTGTCCGGCAGGAGCATCGTGAAGACAGTCGGCGAGGTAATCAGCGGCACGTTCGGTGCCCCCATCACCCGCAGGTTCACGGAATAGAGCGCGATCATCATCAGGATACTGGCGAGCAGATCCATGATCTTCAGGCGCACATTGAGCCAGCCGGTGATGAAGCCCGCCAGCGCGCCCGCCGCCATCGCCGCCACGGTCGCGGCGAAGGGATTGGTGCCGCCGGCGATCAGCGTAGCCGCGACCGCGCCGCCCAGGGCGAAGCTGCCGTCGACGGTCAAATCAGGGAAATTGAGGATGCGGAAGGAAATCAGCACCCCGAGCGCCACGAGACTGAAGATCAGACCGATCTCCAGGGCGCCCATCATAGAAAAAAGAGACATTGTCGTAATTCCACTGCGCAAGACGGCCCATGCCGGGTCTCGGCATCAGCGCTCACACGGCCGACGTCGGCCAGTTCGGGGCATCGCCGGTCGTTGTGCGACCGCTGTCGGGGGGAGCCGTCCCACCCATTCGATAGGAAAAGAGCGGCGGGGACAGAGGGTGTCCGGGCGCCGCCCTGTCGCGCTGCGGTGAGCCGGGGAGGTACACCCCGCCTTACCGCGCTCACGCACGCTTTACTGCCTGATGACCGTCTTGGCTTCCTTCACCAGATCGTCCGACAGCGTCACGCCTTGCTTGGCGGCCGCCGCCGTGTTAACGAATAGTTCCAGATTCGAGCTGGTCTGCGAGGCAATCGCCCCCGGCTTCTCTCCCTTCAAGATGCGCCCGACCACCTTCCCGGTCTGACGGCCCAGGTCGTAATAGTTCACGCCCAGTGCCGCAATGGCGCCGCGCTTTACGCTATCGGTATCCGACGCGACCAAAGGGATCTTGCGGTCGTTGGCCACCTTCACCAGCGATTCATACGCCGACACGACGTTGTTGTCCGTGTTCGTGTAGATCACGTCGACCTTGCCGACCAGGCTGTTGGCCGCCGAACTGATGTCGACGGTGCGGGGCGCGGCCGCTTCGACCAGCGTCAGTCCGGCAGCGGGCAGCAACTTCTTCAGCTCGTTGACGACCACGACCGAGTTCGCTTCACCCGGGTTGTACACCATGCCGACACGCTTGGCGTTCGGCACGACACGCTTGATCAGGGCGACCTGCTTGTCCAGCGGCAGCTTGTCGGACACGCCGGTCACATTGGTGCCCGACGGCGCCCAATTCTTGACCAATTGCGCCGCGACGGGATCGGTCACGGCCGAGTAGACCAGCGGCACCGACTTGGTCGCGGCCGCCACGGCCTGCGCCGTGGGCGTGGCAATGCCGATAATCACGTCCGGCTGGTCGCCCACGAACTTGCGGGCGATCTGCGCGGCCGTACCGACGTTGCCCTGTGCGCTCTGGTATTCCCACTTGAGGTTCTTGCCGACCTCGTACCCTTCCGCCTTGAGTTCGTCGCGTGCGCCATCGCGGATGGCGTCCAGCGCCGGGTGCTCCACGATCGCCAACACGGCCACCGATTTTGTCCCCTGCGCGAAGGCCGCGCCGGTCGTGCCCAACAACGTTGCGGCCACGGCGCACAGCAGGGTGCGCTTGGCGAATTTGCCCATCGTCGACATCAAAACTCCTCCAGGAATGCTCTTTGATAGGTGCGCTGAGCCCGTGTCTCGCCGGGTCTCATTCGGATGCACACAAAACGTGCACCGGCGCGTGGGGCACAGTCTACCCACATCCCCCTGAGCGAACAACGGTTGCCAACGCAACCGCCTGAAAGGCCCGTGGAATATCGGGCTGCGCCGAATCGCTGGCAGATTGATGCGGCAATCGGAAAAAAATTAGTCGATTTGGTCGTCAAATTTCCGATGTGCGCACATTCGTGCGTGGCATTCGCCCTATCAGATGCAGCAAAAATCGGAATAATGCGCGATTTTTTACACAGAATAGATGGATTTTGCACAACAAATGTGCGGCGAGCATCCCCCGGCTTGGGAAGCCATCAACGCGATTTCAGAATTGGCCGTCGGGAAACGAGGCGCCGCGACGACGCGCGTACGCCGCGTGGCGTCAGGGCGCGTTCTTGCTGTCGTCCAGGCCGAGGGCAGCGACTTCGGTGCGGGAGAGGCGGCGGATTTCGACCTTGGCGTGGCCGGCGCGAATAAAGCCGAGCTGCTTGGCCGCCCCGTAGGAAAGGTCGATGATGCGATTGTGCGCGTAGGGGCCGCGATCGTTGATTTTGACGACGACAGTCTTGTTGTTGGCGATATTGCGCACGAGCGCAAAGCTGCCCAGCGGCAAGGTCGGATGCGCGGCGGTCGGTTCGTTCATGTCGAACGTTTCGCCGGTGGCCGTGCGACGTCCATGAAACTTCTTGCCATACCAGGATGCCATGCCAGTCTGGTAAAACGTGCCGGCGTCGGCGCGCAGATGCGCTTCGCCGTCGCGATCCGGCGCTTCGGGATCGCCCGGACTGAGACCTTCGGTACGATACGACTTGCCGGGCCACTGCAGATCGAAGTTCGACCCGACGGGCGCGTTGGCTTCGCGCGCACGGGCGCGCGCGCCTGTCGCCGAAGCGGCGGCAGCCGTGGGGCTGAGGGGTTCGAGCGGCGTTGTGCAGGCTGTCAACGTCAGGGCGAGGGCGCAGCCGACCGCGAACCGTGTGAGGATCTCGCGTGTTCGCATAGCGCGCAAGTTTAACACGACGCAAAATGCAACCTATCAGCGAGCGTTCACTTACGCGCCGAGACTCGCTGAATCAGCATCGCACAGGCTTGGTCAGTCTCATCGGACACGGCTCGCTCAAGCGCTCCGACCCGCTTGGCGAGCAGCGCTCAGGCGTGTCGTCGATTGCGACGCGCCCGGCGGGTCCCCTCGCGTCCGAATTACAATAGGCGAAAACTGCGTCCCCGATATCCCATGAACGTCACTCTGATTCCTGTCACGCCTTTCCAGCAAAACTGCACCCTGCTCGTCTGCGATGCGACGAAGCGCGCCGCCGTGGTCGACCCCGGTGGCGACATCGACCGGATCGTCGGCGAGATTGAACGCCAGGGCGTGACGCTCGAGAAAATCTTCCTGACGCACGGCCACCTTGACCATTGCGGCGGCGCGGGCGCACTTGCCGAAAAATACGACGTCCCCATCGAAGGCCCGCATCCCGACGACGCGTTCTGGATCGACCAGCTTCAGACACAAAGCGCGCGCTTCGGCTTTCCCGAACCCCAGCCGTTCACGCCCGACCGCTGGCTGGGCGACGGCGACACGGTCACGTTCGGCGAGGTCACCCTCGACGTGCTGCATTGCCCGGGGCATACGCCGGGTCATGTCGTGTTCTTCTCGGCGGACGAGCGTCTGGCCAGCGTGGGCGACGTGCTCTTCGCCGGCTCCATTGGCCGCACCGATTTTCCGCGCGGCAACCACGCCGACCTGATCGCGTCGATCCGCAACAAACTCTGGCCGCTCGGCAACGACGTGACCTTCATTCCCGGACACGGCCCTGTCTCCACCTTCGGTCAGGAACGTCAGACCAATCCGTACGTGGCCGATACCGTGCTCGCCGGGAGCGCCGCATGAGCGAGGCCGTGTCGCGTACCCCCTCGCGCATCATCCCCGCAGACGAGGAGATTTTCGTCAGCACCGACGTCGAGGCCGACGGCCCGATCCCCGGCCCGCATTCGATGCTCAGTTTCGCGTCGGCGGCCTACACGGCCGACAAGGAGCTGATCGGTACGTTCAGCGCCAATCTCGAGTGCCTGCCCGACGCGAAGGGGCATCCGCTGACGATGAAATGGTGGAAGACCGAGCCAGACGCATGGGCGGCCTGCCGCGTCGATCAGGAAGACCCGACCAAGGCGCTCAAGGCGTATGTGAAGTGGGTGGAGAAGCTACCGGGCAAGCCGGTGTTCGTCGCCTATCCGGCAGGGTTCGATTTCACGTTCATGTTCTGGTACATGATGCGCTTCGTCGGTCGTTGTCCGTTTTCATGGTCGGCGCTCGACATCAAGACGCTCGCGTTCGCCATGACCGGCATGCCCTACCGAAAGTGCATCAAGCCGCGGCTGCCGTCCGTCTGGCTCGACCCGCTGCCGCACACGCACGTGGCACTCGACGACGCGCTCGAACAAGGTGCGCTCTTTTGCAACATGCTCGCCGAGCTGCGCGAGCAGCAGAAGACGTTGACCGAACTCCCCGGTTGGCGCGGCGCCGGACTCACGGCGAATGCCGACGCGCCGGTGTTCAGGTCGCCCGCAGCACAAGCGGCGGCCGAGGCGGTGGCGCACGCCGAATCGCCAGACACCGGCCCCGGCAAGGACAGCGCGGCGCACGGCTGAGCCAGGACCTCGCGGTGCCATGCGCGAGGGGCTCGACGCGCATGGCGCGGGGACCGCTTCCGCCGTCGGTCGATTACAGCACCTGGCTCGCCAAGTCGGGCGGACGCGCAATCACGGCCTTGTCGCCGTTGACCACGATGGGTCGCTGCAACAACTTCGGATGCGCCGCCACGGCGGCGAGCAACGCGTCGTCGGTCATCGCCGCGTCGGCCAAGCCCAGCTCGGTGTACTCGGTTTCGTTGCTTCGGATCATCTCGCGCACCGGCACGCCGAGTAGGTTGTGCAAACGCTTGAGATCGGCGAGCGTCGGCGGGGTCTTCAGATACTCGATGATCTGCAGATCGCCCCCGCCCACCGCCGGCGACCCCTCCACCAGAGCCAGCGCTTCGCGCGACTTCGAGCAGCGCGGGTTGTGATACACGGTAATCATGATCCCTCCAATACGTTCAAAAGGCGTCAGTCGCGACGGCGTCGTGCGCGCCTGAAACAGGCGCTGGCGAGTATGCATGGTATCGCCGGATACCGCCACTTGCCGACATCCGGGTCCACATCGACACCTACGTGTTAACCGCGCTGCGCGGCGCGCGTGGGCCATCTAACATAGGCAATGAGGGCTTCGCGTTGTGTCGAGAGGCGCTTCGCGCGGACGAATTCGCGATCTGCGAGACCGCTCCCGCCCGGTAGATGAACAAGAAGACCCGTGTCGCGAATGTTGCGGGAGACGATGTATGTATGCGCAACCTTCTCAATGCCGGCGGACGCCGCATGCCGCCGGAGGCTTCACCGTCATCGCCTGTGTTCTGGCGGTGTCGGGCTGCGCCAATCCGGATTTCGAGCCCAAACAGCCGCTCATCCTCAACCTGACGCCCGCCCGGGTCCCATACACGGCGCTCGATCAGTACAAGATCGCCGCGGCGCAACGCGTGACGGCGGTCAACGCCCGCCAGATCACGCCGGGCAATCCCCAGCCGATGCTGCGCTCGGTGGTGTCGCTCGAGTACTGGGTAGACCGCAGCGGGAACATCACGAGCGTGGCGCTGTATCGCAGCAATGGCGACCAGGAAGCGGAGCGCATCGCGGTGGCGAGCCTGCGACGGGCCAGCCCGCTGCCGATGCCGAGCCGTGCGCTGGTCGACAGCAGCGGCCGCGTACGCGCCGTCGAAACCTGGCTCTTCAACGATGACGGGCGCTTTCAGTTGCGCAGCGTGGCCGCGCCTCAGATCGACGGGCAGTGATATCGTGACAGGCATCGATCCACCCTGCCCGGCCCGCGCCGGGCGACGGAGATGCTCATGCCGCGATTTGCCGCGAACCTGACCCTGCTCTATCAGGAAGTGCCGTTTCTGGAGCGTTTCCGCGAGGCCGCAAGCGACGGCTTCCGGGGCGTGGAATGCCTGTTCCCTTACGATCATCCCGCACAAGAGGTGCGGGCGCGTCTGGACGACGCGGGGCTCACGCAGGTGCTGTTCAACACCCCCGCCGGTGACTGGGCCAACGGCGAGCGCGGGCTGGCAGCGCTGCCAGGGCGCGAAGCGCAGTTTCGGGACGGCCTCGAACGCGCGCTCGACTACGCCGATACGCTGGGCTGCCGCCAACTGCACGTGATGGCCGGATGCCCCGACCCCGCCGCGTCGCTTGAGCGCTGCCGCGACGTTTATCTCGACAATCTCGCCTACGCGGCCGGACAGGCTGCCGCGCATGGCGTCACGATTCTCATCGAACCGATCAATCCGCGTGACTTTCCGCGCTATTTCCTGACACGACAGGATCAGGCTCAGGCCATTCGCCAGGCGGTCGGCGCGAGCCATCTCAAGGTGCAGTTCGACGTATATCACTGTCAGATCGTCGAGGGTGACCTGGCGGTCAAGCTACGCCAGCACATCGACAATATCGGCCACGTGCAGGTGGCAGGCGTGCCTGCGCGTCACGAACCCGACACCGGGGAAGTCAACTATCCGTTTCTCTTCCGTCTGCTTGACGAACTCGGCTACGCGGGATGGGTCGGGTGCGAATATCGCCCGCAGGGTGCGACGCGCGCTGGACTCGGCTGGCTCAAACCGTGGCTCAGGGCCACCCGATAAGCTGTTGAGTCGCCGCGACGACCATGCCGACCACCGGTCGGCATGTCGCTTACCCATTTACGCAGGGATAAATCGATTTCCGAAAAGTAAATCGGAGAGCGAAATAATCGTTGGGATGACGACGAAAGGCGTAGGAAAGATGTAGGTGTGCGCAGGCAAAAAAAATGGCGGGACACGTAGGCCCGCCAAAACCACACGCTACGGGGTTAGCGCGAGGAGACCAGATTCAGAGCACTGCATCGAACCACCCTGCAGATCGCGCCGGGGGACGCGTTCCGCCGATACAGTCGCGCTGCGGTGTTACCGGGGGATAAGCACATCAGCGTTGAAAAGCATTTTGGTGGAAACGTATGGGGGGAGGGGTAACAAAGTGTTTCAGGTTGTAACACCTGAGACCTTCGCGCGACCCTTCATGCTGCCGCTTCGCCTTCTCCGGCATGGGTTTCCGGCGTATTGACGGATGCGCCATTTGGTTCGTGATCCTGAGTAACTCGCCCGGCGAAGCATCGACACGGACGATGCCCGCGCGAGCCGGCCCATCACATCGGTCGCAGCATCGGCGCCGCCGCCGCGTTTCACGTGCGCGCCGTCAATGTGCTAAGTTCATTCCTTGTGCGTGGCAACAAAGTGGGCATCTGACATCCGAAGACACGTCAACGCCGCGGATCGGCAGCGCACCGAGAGCAGCAATTCCGTCAACGACCGCACCGGCCCCGTCGGGCCGCATTCGCATGCAAATCATGGAACGTTTGGGGCAGATACTGGCGCGCGACCGCGTCATCGGGGTGGTGGGCCTGTCGCCGCGGCCGGACCGGCCGAGCTACACCACATCGCGCTACATGCAACAGCACGGATACCGGATCGTCCCCATCAACCCGCAAGCGGCCGGCGCGACGATTCTGGGCGAGCCCGTTTATGCGAGCCTGGCCGAGGCGGCCGACGCCTTGCGCGCCGAGGGCCTGCGGATCCAGATGGTCGACTGTTTCCGTCGCAGCGGCGACATTCCGCCCATCGCGGATGAAGCCGTCGCCATTGGCGCGACCAGCCTCTGGATGCAGTTGGGCATCGAAAACGACGACGCCGCAGCCGTCGCGCTGGCGGCAGGGCTGGACGTCGTGATGGACCGATGCGTCAAGATCGAACACCAGCGCTGGCAGATGCAAGCGGGCCACCCCCGCGCCGGCGCGGACGCCCGCCCGCCGGGACAGCCGCTTCCGAAACGCTGAACCGCCGACCTCCAACGCCGCCAAAGACCCGCTGACATGACCATTGACGCCGATCTACTCGCCTATTACGACCAAATGGCGCGCAAGTACCCCGCCACTGCCGACAACGGCGCGCCAAGCGCGCAAGACGTGCGTGCCCGGTTCGCCGCCGTCGCCAACGAGGCCTTGCGCCCGTTGCCGGCGGGATTGCGCAGCGAGACCTTCGACATTGCGCTGCCGGGCCGCACCCTGCGCGCAAGGCTCTATCGCCCGGTCGAACGCGAAGTGCCGCTGGTGGTGTTCTTCCACGGCGGCGGCTGGGTCGTGGGAGATGTCGACACCCATGGGACGTTGGCTGCCTTCCTGGCGCAGGACGGCGACGTGGCGGTGTTGAGCGTCGATTACCGGTTGGCGCCCGAGCATCCGTTCCCGGCGCCGATCGACGACGCGCGCGACGCCTTGGCCTGGGCGGCCGAGCAGCGCGCGCGGCTCGGCGTGCGCGTCGACCGTCTGGCCGTGGCGGGCGACAGCGCCGGCGGCCACTTGGCGGCGCAGGCGGCGGCGTGGTTCAACGATCGACATCCGGGGATTGTGGGGGCGCAGTTGCTGATCTATCCGGTGGTGCAGTACCGGTTCGATACGCCGAGTTACGAGCGTCTGGCGAACGGCGTGGGCCTGACACGCGACGAAATGCGCTGGTACTGGAAGGAATTTCTGGGCAACGTGGCACCGTCGGCAGACGACGTGCGGGTCAATCTCACCGCGCAAGCGCCGCGTCACGCCTTGCCGCACGCCTTGGTGATTGCGGCGGAATACGATCCGTTGCACGACGAAGCGGTGTCGTACGCCCAATTCGTGGCGAGTTCAGGTGGCCGGGCGGAGGTCATCGAGGCGCCCGGCCTGACGCATAGTTTCGCGAGGTTACAACCGTTCGTGCCGCAGGCGAGGCTGGTCATGCACGACGCGGCGCAGCGTCTGCGTGACTGGCTGGGATGACCCGCGCGGGACTCACGCCGTCACTTCAGCCACTTGTCGACGACCTTCTGATATTCCCCGGTCTTCTGCGCAAGATTCAGCCACTGGTCGACGTATTGCTTGAAGATGTCGTCGCCGCGCGGCAGCAGGTAGGCCTTCTCACCGAACTGCAACGGCTTGTCGGGGTTGACCGGGCACAGTGACGGATTGAGCTTGTGCTGCAACAGCGTTTCCGAGGCGTCGGTGACCATCACGTCGGCTTTGCCGTCGACGATCTGCTTGAAGATCGTGACATTGTCCGGATAGATCGTGAGCGTGGCGTTCGGCAGGTACTGGCGGGCGAAACGTTCGTTCGTGCCGCCCGGGTTGGCGATGACGCGCGTGCTCGGTTTGTTCAGATCGGCGAGCGTCTGGTACTTCGCCACGTCGGCGCAGCGCACGATCGGCGATTTGCCGTCGACCATGACCACGTTGCTGTAATAGGCGCGCGCCGCCCGATCCAGCGTGACCGACACACCGCCGACGGCGATATCGCATTTGCCGGCGGTGAAGTCGTCCATCAGCCCCTTCCAGGTCGTCGGAACGATCACCGGCTTCACGCCGAGCGACTTCGCCAGCGAGGCGACCAGATCCACGTCGATGCCCTCGACCTGGCCATCCGGGCGGCGATACGAGTAAGGCTTGTAGTCACCCGTCGCGCAGGCGCGCAACGTGCCCGATTTGACGATGTCGTCGAGCCGGGAGTGGATGGCGGGGTTCGCGGAAGGGCTCACGACAGCGGCCGATTGCGCGTGGGCCGCAGCGCCGGCGAGCACCGCCCCGGCCACGAAGGCCGCGCTGGCGGCCGTCAACATGACTTTCATGCTTGTCTCCTGAGGTTTGACGTGTTGGCGCACTGCGCTCCCGAACTGTCTGACGCAGCGCGTGGGGCTCAATACTAAAGACACTCCCGGCCCACGCCAATCGGAATGACGCCACTGTTCCGCGCGCGCCACGCCGACGCGTCGCCGATGGCTGATGTGCGGCATAACAGCCCGCCATGCGTCCGGGCCGAGGATACGCGAGTAAAATGACCGCTTGCCCCAACCCTCCTACCCACCGCCGCGACGTGTCCCAAGCTCTGCAAAACGATACTTTCCTGCGCGCACTGCTGCGCCAGCCGACCGAGTACACGCCGATCTGGCTGATGCGCCAGGCGGGCCGGTACCTGCCCGAATACAACGCCACACGCGCCAAAGCCGGTAGCTTCCTGGCGCTCGCCAAGAACCCCGCCTACGCCACCGAGGTCACGCTGCAGCCGCTCGAGCGCTTCCCGCTCGATGCCGCCATCCTGTTCTCGGACATCCTCACCATTCCCGACGCCATGGGCCTCGGCCTGTCGTTCGAGGCGGGTGAAGGGCCGCGTTTCGCCCACCCGCTGCGCACCGAGGACGATGTGCGCCGCCTGCGGGCGCCGGACCTCGACAGTCTGCGCTACGTCTTCGACGCCGTCGCCGAGATCCGTCGCGCCCTGAACGGACGCGTACCGCTCATCGGCTTCTCCGGCAGCCCGTGGACGCTCGCTTGCTACATGGTCGAAGGGGCCGGGTCGGCCGACTTCCGCACCGTCAAGACGATGATGTACGAGCGTCCCGACTTGATGACGCATATTCTGGAGACCAATGCGCGCGCCGTTTCGGCCTACCTGAACGCCCAGATCGAAGCGGGCGCGCAGGCGGTCATGGTGTTCGACACGTGGGGCGGGGCGTTGGCCGACGGTCTCTACCAACGGTTCTCGCTCGCCTACATGCAAAAGGCGCTCGCGGGCGTGCATCGCGAGTGGAATGGCGCACGCATTCCCCACATCGTCTTCACCAAGGGCGGCGGTCAGTGGCTCGAAGCCATCGCCGACACCGGACCCGACGCCATCGGACTCGATTGGACCGTGGATCTCGCGGCCGCGCGCCGTCGCGTCGGCGATCGTTGTGCGCTGCAAGGCAACTTCGATCCCACCGCCCTCTTTGCAGCGCCCGAGGCCATTCGCGCCGAGGTTCGCCGCCTGCTCGACGCTTATGGCAACGCACCAGGCCACGTATTCAACCTGGGGCATGGTATTTCGCAGTTCACGCAACCCGATCACGTTGCGGCACTCGTTGACGAAGTCCACCGCTACAGCCGAAAGCTGCGCCAAACGGCGTAATTGGCGACACGCACCAGCGGCGGTGCGGCTCGCGAGGCCATTTGCCTTGCAGACCCAACCGCCGTTTCAAGCACCGAATGTCAAGCGTAAACCTGTCGAGTAACCCCTCCAATTTACGGAGTTGTCCCGAAGACTTATGCACAAATTCTCGCTGCGCCGCCGCAAGTGAGAGGTAACGGGGGGTAAGCTTCGACGCCGCTCATAAGCCATTGATCAAAAAGCATTTTTGATTCAGGCAAAGTCTAAGCACGGCACCGCGTGAGGGCCGCCTGGTGAGGCTGACGAGAGATAATCCCCACAGTTCTCAACATAGTTATCCACAAGCACTTCAAGTCCACCGGAAACCCGACTTAAATCCGGGGTTTACCGACACTTCTCAGGATTCACTTTAAGTTTGACCTGCGCCGACGACCTGCCCGACCCGTCTCTTGCATCGACTGCGGATGCCCTGCCCCCGGTCGCCCAGCCGCGCCTCGGTGCGCCCGCTATCGCCCGCGTGGCGCTCGATACGCCCCTGCTCACGCTGTTCGATTATCGGCTCGACCAGGCCGCGAGCCCTGGGCAACTGGTGCAGGTACCGTTCGGACGCCGACAGGTCGTAGGCGTCGTCTGGGAATTGACGCACCGCAGCGAAATCGCACCGGGCAAGCTGCGTGACGTCACCGCCGTCTGGCATGAATTACCGCCGCTCGGCGAGGATTGGCGTGAGCTGATGCAGTTCGCCTCGCGCTATTACCAACGCGGTATCGGTGAGGTGGCCCTGCCGGGCGTCCCGGCGCATCTGCGCACGCCGATGCGCTGGCCGCGGCTACTCGCCCAGCGTGGCGTGCAACGTTACCGGCTGGCCGACGGCGCCCTGGCCGCGCTCCTGGAGAACGTGCCCGCCCGGCTGCGCGCCCAGCGCCGTTTGGCCGAGGGTCTGGCGCAAGCCGGCACGCTCGATGCGGACGAGGCGCGCGCCCTGTGCGCAAAGGCCGCCGACGTGCTCAAACAGTGGGCCGCCGCCGGCTGGGTCGTCGTCGACACCGTGCCGTTCCACGAAGCGGTACGCCATGCCGATGAAGCTGACGATGAGGATGGCGAATCGAGCGCCGCTGACGCCAACGCTCCCACCGATTGCGCACTCGCCGACGCTTTGGCCAATATCGACCTCGGCACGCAGGACACGCCGCGCGCCACCAGAACGTTGACTGTCGGGCAAGCCGACGCCGTCGCGGCCATTCACGACGCGCTCGAAGTCGCCGGCGCCCAACGCCTCGACGCCACAGCGCCATTGGGCAAGCTCGACGCCGGCAATGCGGGCGACACGGGGGACCTCCCCGCCTGCCCCCCCTTCCTGCTCTACGGCGTGACCGGCAGCGGCAAGACAGAAGTCTATTTGCGCGCCGTGGCCGAGGCGCTTCGCGAGCGCGACGCCCAGGTCCTCGTGCTCGTGCCGGAAATCAATCTGACGCCCCAACTCGAAGGCGTCTTCCGTGCGCGATTCCCCGGCGAGACGCTCGTCACACTGCACAGCGGACTGGCCGAAGGCGAGCGAGCCCGGCACTGGCTGGCCGCCCATCGCGGCGAGGCGCGCATCGTGCTCGGCACCCGACTCGCGGTGATGGCGTCGCTGCCGCACCTGCGCCTCATCGTCGTCGACGAAGAGCACGATCCGTCCTACAAGCAACAGGAAGGGTTGCGTTACTCGGCGCGCGACCTCGCCATCTGGCGGGCGAACCGGTTGCGCATCCCCGTCGTCCTCGGCTCGGCCACGCCGTCGCTCGATAGCTGGCGGCGCGCCGAGCAGGGCCGCTACGTCCGCCTCGCGATGCCCGAGCGCGCCACGCCCGATGCCGTGTTGCCGCGCGTCTCGCTCATCGACATGGACATCGAGCGCAAACTTCAGCGCACGGTGCACGAGGGCTTGTCGCAATCGCTGCTCGCCGCCATTCGCGCCCGGCTCGAAGCGGGCGAGCAAAGCCTGCTGTTCCTGAACCGCCGCGGTTACGCCCCGGTGCTCAACTGCGATGCCTGCGGCTGGATCAGCGACTGCCGCCGGTGCAGCGCCCACATGGTGTTGCACAAGCCCGAGCGGCGGCTGCGCTGCCATCACTGCGGCGCCGAGTCGCGCATTCCGCATGCCTGCCCCGATTGCGGCAATCTCGATCTCGCGCCGCTGGGGCGCGGCACGCAGCGCATCGAGGAGGCGCTGGCTGAACAGTTCCCGGACGCCCGGCTCGCACGCATCGATGCTGACAGCACACGCCGCAAAGGCAGCGCGCAGGCGCTGTTCGCGCAGGTCCATGCGGGCGAAGTCGACATCCTGATCGGCACGCAGATGGTCGCCAAGGGCCACGACTTCCGTAACGTCACGCTCGTGGGCGTGGTCAACGCCGACAGCGCCCTCTTCTCCCACGACTTCCGAGCGGCCGAGCGTCTGTTTGCACAACTGATGCAGGTGGCCGGGCGCGCCGGGCGCGCCGCCCGCGCCGACGGCCCCGGCGACGTGCTGATTCAGACGCGCTACGCGTCGCACCCGTTGTTCGCGTCGCTCATGCGTCACGACTACGCGGGCTTCGCGGCGCAGCAACTGGAGGAGCGGCGCGTCGCCCTGCTGCCGCCGTTCACGCATCAAGCGCTCCTGCGCGCCGAAGCCCGGCGCCTGGACGACGCCATGACGTTTCTCAAACAGGCCCGCGAGATCGCCGCCACGCCCGTGCTGCACGACGCGCGCATCTCCCTGTGGGATCCGGTGCCGATGACGATGGTCCGGATCGCGGGCACCGAACGCGCCCAGCTCGTGGTCGAGAGCCCGCATCGCGGCGCGCTCCAACGCTTCCTCACGCACTGGATGAGCGAGCTGCGCGCACTCAAGGCGCCCGTGCGTTGGCACCTCGAAGTCGATCCTCTCGAAATATAAATCGGTATATAGCGTTCCGGAAATTTGACAACATCGCCCGAATCCCCGACGATGCAGACAGTAGTCGATCACCGCACGCCGAACGGTTCACGTCGTCTGCACGATAAGAAGTCCTACAGGAGACATCCCGATGAAATCGCACGACCGGCGCGCCGCCCCTACGGCGCCGCACATCGCCACACCGCCCCTCCCGCCCACCGAATCGCCTTTGGCCGAGGCTTCCCGGCGCCGCTTCTTGCGACGCGCGGGTGCACTGGGCGTTGGCGCCAGCCTCGCGGGGCGCGCGCTTGACGTCCTCGCCGCCACCACCGCACCCCACATGGTGACGCTGCCGTTTGCCAATGGGGAACGCGAACTCGTCGCGTATCCGCAGAAGCGCCCGCTGATCCGCTTGACGGCGCGCCCCCCGCAACTGGAAACGCCGTTCGCGATTTTCAACGACGGGCTCATCACGCCGAACGATGCGTTCTTCGTGCGCTACCACCTCGCGGGCATTCCGACCGACATCGATCCGGCGAAGCATCGGATTCACGTGCGCGGCAGCGTCGCCAAACCGCTCGATATCTCGCTCGCGTCGCTCAAGAAGGACTACGGCGCACCAGTCGAGATCGTGGCCGTCCACCAATGCTCGGGCAATAGCCGTGGCTTTTTCGAGCCGCGCGTCGCCGGCGGACAGATTGCCAATGGTGCGATGGGCAACGCGCGCTGGCGCGGCATTCCGCTCAAGCGGATTCTCGAACGGGCGGGCGTGTCGGCCAGCGCAAAGCAAGTGACGTTCGAAGGGCTTGACCGGCCGATCGTCCCCACGACGCCCGAGTTCGTGAAGGCGCTCGACCTCGATCACGCGATGGATGGCGAAGTGATGATCGCGTTCGCCATGAACGGCAAGGATCTGCCGATGCTCAACGGCTTTCCGGTGCGGCTGGTCGTGCCGGGCTACTACGGCACGTATTGGGTGAAGCATCTGGCGGACATCAACGTTATCGACAAGGTGTTCGACGGCTTCTGGATGGCCACGGCGTATCGCATTCCCGATAACGACTGCAATTGCGTCACGCCCGGCAAGGCGCCCGAGAAGACAAAACCGATCGAACGCTTCACCGTGCGCTCGTTCGTCACGAGTCTTGCCGACGGCGAGCACGTGGCGGCGGGCAAAGCGGTGCGCGTGCGCGGCATCGCGTTCGACGGCGGCGAAGGCATTCGCGACGTACAGTTCTCGGCCGACGGCGGCCAGACCTGGCAGGCGGCCCAGCTCGGCCACGAACTGTCGAAGTACTCGTTCCGCGAATGGACGGCGTCGTTCACGCCCCCCAAGCCCGGCGAGTACGCGCTCCAAGTGCGGGCGACGAATCGTGCAGGGGTGTCGCAACCGCTGCAATCGCTGTGGAATCCGGCCGGCTATCTGCGCAACGGGGTGGAAACCGTGCGTGTGATCGCGGCTTGAGACGGGGGACGATCATGAACCTTTCGAAGATTGCGCGCCGCGCTGCCCTGCTGTCCGGCCTGTTGGGTCTGTTCGGCGTCTTCGCCGCCCCCGTCCATGCACTCGAGATCAAGCTGCCGCAGGAGACATCGCAGTTGAAGGCCTCGACGCTGGCCGGTTATCAATCGGCCAACTCGTGGTGCGTCATGTGCCACTCGCTCGACTACGTCAACACCCAACCGCCTATGTCGGCGGCCTTCTGGAGCGCGGAAGTCACGAAGATGGTGAAAGTGTATGGCGCGCCCATCCCGGAAGATCAGGTCAAGCTGATTTCGGAGTATTTGGGAAAAACGTACGGCACCGACCAGAAGTAACGCCTCTCGCCCCGGCCCGCGGGCCGGGGCGCCACACGACGTTTCGCGTGTCGGCCTCACACCTAGGTGCAACCCTAATATCGACCCAGGTTGCACCTCTTTTGAAACCCGGTTACGATGCCGAAATTCACCCGCTATGGGTGTCACGTTTTCGCGTCATCAGGTAACCCTTCCATGGCTAACACCACCCTCGGCGTCAAGGTCGACGACGTACTGCGTACCCGGCTCAAAAGCGCCGCCCAGCAAATCGAGCGCACCCCGCACTGGCTCATCAAACAGGCCATCTTCGCTTACCTGGAGCGCATTGAGAGCGGCGCGCTGCCGCCCGAATTAAGCGGCGCGACCCAATCGGGCACCGAGGTGATCGACGGCCACGCAGGCGACGATACCGTGCCGCATCCGTTCCTCGAATTCGCCCAGAACGTGCAACCGCAATCGGTGCTGCGGGCGGCAATCACGGCGGCCTACCGCCGCCCCGAGCCGGAATGCGTGCCCGTGCTCGTCGGTCAGGCCAAACTGGCCCCGGCGACCGCGACGTCGGCCTCCGACCTCGCCCGCAAGCTCGTCGTCGCGCTGCGCGGCAAGAGCACCGGCGGCGGCGTGGAAGGTCTGATCCACGAATTCTCGTTGTCCAGCCAGGAAGGCGTGGCGCTGATGTGCCTGGCCGAAGCCCTGCTGCGCATTCCCGACAAGGCCACGCGCGACGCGCTCATCCGCGACAAGATCAGCAAGGGCGACTGGCACGCCCACATGGGCAATTCGCCGTCGATGTTCGTCAACGCCGCCACCTGGGGCCTGATGATCACCGGCAAGCTTGTGACCACCACCAGCGAAGCCGGTCTCACCAAGGCCCTCACGCGCCTGATCGGCCGCGGCGGCGAGCCGCTCATCCGCAAGGGCGTGGACATGGCCATGCGCCTGATGGGCGAGCAGTTCGTGACCGGGGAAACCATCTCCGAAGCACTCGCCAACAGCCGCAAATACGAAGCCCAGGGCTTCCGCTATTCGTACGACATGCTCGGCGAAGCCGCGACGACCGAAGAGGATGCCCAGCGCTACTACGCGAGTTACGAGCAAGCCATTCAGGCCATCGGCAAGGCTTCGGCCGGCCGCGGCATCTATGAAGGCCCTGGCATCTCGATCAAACTATCGGCCCTGCATCCGCGCTACTCGCGCAGCCAACATGAGCGTACGGTCGCGGAACTGCTGCCGCGCGTGCAGGCGCTCGCCAAGTTGGCACGCTCTTATGACATCGGCCTGAATATCGATGCCGAAGAAGCCGATCGCCTCGAAATCTCGCTCGACCTGCTCGAAGCGCTGTGCTTCGATCCCGAGCTGGCCGGCTGGAACGGCATCGGTTTCGTGGTGCAGGCCTATCAGAAGCGTTGCCCGTTCGTGATCGACTTCATCATCGATCTGGCGCGTCGCAGCCGTCACCGCATCATGGTGCGTCTGGTCAAGGGTGCGTACTGGGATACGGAAATCAAGCGCGCGCAGGTCGACGGGCTCGAAGGCTATCCGGTCTATACCCGCAAGATCTACACGGACGTGTCGTACCTTGCCTGCGCGAAGAAGCTGCTCGCCGTGCCGGACGCCATCTACCCGCAGTTCGCCACGCACAACGCCTACACGCTTTCTGCCATCTATCACCTGGCGGGCAATAACTACTACCCCGGCCAGTACGAATTCCAGTGCCTGCACGGCATGGGCGAGCCGCTCTACGAAGAGGTCGTCGGCCCGATCGCCTCGGGCAAGCTCGCGCGGCCCTGCCGCGTGTATGCGCCGGTCGGTACGCACGAAACGCTGCTCGCCTACCTCGTGCGCCGTCTGCTCGAAAATGGCGCGAACACCTCGTTCGTGAACCGGATTGCGGATGAGACCGTCAGCGTCGACGAACTGATCGCCGATCCGATCTCGGAATCGGAGAAGGTACAACCGCTCGGCGCACCGCATGCCAAGATTCCGCTGCCGCGTGAACTGTATGGTGTGGCGCGCGCCAACTCCTCGGGCTTCGACCTGTCGAACGAGCACCGTCTCGCGTCGCTGTCGTCGGCCCTGCTCGCCAGCGCGGGCACGCCGTGGCGCGCCGCGCCAATGCTGGCCGACGGTGAGCGCACCACGGGCACGCCACGTGCCGTGCGCAATCCGGCCGATCTGCGCGACACCGTGGGTCAGGTCATCGAGGCCACCTCGGCCGATGTGGATGCCGCGCTCGTCAACGCCGTAGCCGCTGCCCCGATCTGGCAAGCCACGCCGGTCGAGGAACGCGCCGACAGCCTGATGCGCTCGGCCGATCTGCTTGAGGCCCACATGCCCACGCTCATGGGCCTGTGCGTGCGCGAAGCGGGGAAGTCGCTGCCCAACGCCGTGGCCGAAGTGCGTGAGGCCGTCGACTTCCTGCGCTACTACGCCGCGCAGATCCGTCAGGGCTTCTCCAACGACACGCACCGCCCGTTGGGCCCGGTGCTGTGCATCAGCCCGTGGAACTTCCCGCTCGCGATCTTCGTTGGTCAGGTCGCCGCCGCGCTGGCCGCCGGTAACCCGGTCATCGCCAAGCCGGCCGAGCAGACGCCACTCATCGCCGCCGAAGCGGTTCGCCTGATGCACGCCGCCGGCGTTCCGGCCGGCGCGCTGCAATTGCTGCCGGGCACAGGGGAAACAGTCGGCGCCGCGCTCGTGGCCGACGCCCGCACGAAGGCCGTCATGTTCACCGGCTCGACCGAAGTGGCGCGCATCATCGCGCGCACGCTGGCCGAGCGCCTCGACGCCAATGGCCGTCCGATCCCACTGATCGCCGAGACCGGCGGTCAGAACGCGATGATCGTCGATTCGTCGGCACTGCCCGAACAGGTCGTGTACGACGTACTCGCATCGGCCTTCGATTCGGCCGGTCAGCGCTGCTCGGCGCTGCGTGTGCTGTGCCTGCAGGACGACATCGCCGACAAGACGTTGCATATGCTCAAGGGCGCGATGCAGGAACTGGCCATCGGCAATCCGGATCGCCTGTCCATCGACGTCGGTCCGGTGATCGACGCCGAAGCGCAAAACGGCATCAACCGCCACATCGAGCAGATGCGCGACAAGGGCTTCCCGGTCGAACAACTGCCGCTGCCCGACGCCGCCCGCCACGGCACGTTCGTGCCGCCGACACTCATCGAGCTGACCGATCTCACGGCGCTGCAACGCGAAGTCTTCGGCCCGGTGCTGCACGTGATCCGCTTCAAGCGCGCGCAACTCGACAAGCTGCTCGATCAGATCAACGGCACTGGCTACGGCCTGACGTTCGGCGTGCATACGCGTATCGACGAAACCATTGCCTATGTGACCGAGCGCGCCCATGTCGGCAACGTCTACGTGAACCGGAACGTGATTGGCGCCGTGGTCGGCGTGCAGCCGTTCGGCGGCGAAGGCTTGTCTGGGACGGGTCCGAAAGCCGGCGGCCCGATGTATCTGCCGCGTCTGCTGGCGACGCGTCCGGCTTCGCTGCCCGCCGAGCTGAACCGCAACGAAGCCGCGCTCTCGCCGTTGGTGAGCTACCGCGACTGGCTGCGCGCGCAGGACAACTCGGCCGATAGCGCCGCCGCGATTCATCGCGTCGACCGTTATCTGGCCACGTCGGCACTCGACGCCACCGCCGTGCTGCCGGGACCGACCGGTGAGCGCAACACCTATGGTCTGGAGCCACGCGGCCCGGTCCTGTGCGTGGCTGCCACGCCGCTCGGCGCGCGCACGCAACTGGCTGCCGCGCTGGCGACGGGCAACGACGCCGTCTTCACGGAGAGCATTGCCGCCCGCGAACTGGTGAGCGCCCTGCCGGCGGCCCTCAAGGGACGCGCGTCAGTGTTGGCGGCAGGGGCGGACGCCGCCGCCGAGCCATCGCTCGCCGCGGTGCTGTTCGAAGGCGACAGCGACGAGCTGCGCGCCCTGAACCGTCGCATCGCAACCCGCAACGGTCCGATCCTGTCGATGCAGGGCCTCGCGCCCGAGGCGCTGGCCGCCGGTGACGACTACGCACTGGAGCGACTGCTGTGCGAACGCTCGGTGTCGGTCAACACGGCTGCCGCAGGTGGCAATGCCAACCTCATGACCATCGGCTGATCGCGGCGGACCGTCAGGTTTCGCGACGAATCCCGTCGGATTCGTCCGAAATCTGATGGCTGAATCCGCAGGATTCGCAGGTTCCGACTGCCGATTTCGCCCCCCTCCCCGGACGCGCCGTCGTCCCGATCGCGTTGTCCTCAGCGGCTGCCAGCGTCCTGCCTTCCGGGACAATGGCGGCCGCGATGGGTTAACGGGTCAACCGCCCGCCTCATTCCAGCGCCTTCCTGCGCTTTTCTCGCGCCTCCCCGCCCATCTCCCCGATCAGCCCAACGCTTATCACGCCCCGCCGCACTTCCCGTACTCACGCACACCGCGCGCATTCGCGGTATCTTCGCGCCCGCCCCCGACATATCACGCGTCTCACCGCCATTGCGCGGTCAACCCGTGCCAGCGACACGTATCGCTGGCCATAGCGTTCGTCGTCCCGCGTCGCCGCCTCTTTCGTCATGCCGGCAGAGGCGCGCAACGCACGTGACACCGACGCTCGAGGAGGCTACATGTCCCTTTGGAATCCCACTGCGGTGTCATTCACCGTGTATTTGCTATTGATGCTGGTGATCGGATGGCTCGGCTATCGCGCCACCCACGATCTTTCCCGACTACATTCTCGGCGGACGTCGCCTCGGCAGCTTCGTCACCGCGCTTTCCGCCGGGGCTTCCGACATGAGCGGCTGGCTCTTGCTCGGCCTGCCTGGGGCGATCTACATGGGCGGCCTGTCGGGTGTCTGGATCGCCATCGGCCTGGCGATCGGCGCGTGGGCCAACTGGCATCTCGTGGCCGCGCGCTTGCGTGTGCATACGGAGGTGTGCGGCAACGCGCTGACCCTGCCCGAGTACCTCACACAGCGCTTCGGTGACCGCAGCCACGTGCTGCGCATCGTCACGGCGCTCGTGATCCTCATCTTCTTCACGATTTATTGCGCGTCGGGGGTCGTTGCCGGCGCCCGGCTGTTCGAAACGATGTTCGGCCTGGAATACCGCACGGCGCTGTGGATCGGCGCTGTGGCGACCATTGCCTACGTCTTCATCGGCGGATTCCTTGCGGTGAGCTGGACCGATACGGTGCAGGCCTCGCTGATGTTCGCCGCACTGGTCGTCACCCCGATCGCCGTGATTGCGCTCGACGGCAGCCCTGCGGCGGCCGTGGACGCGGTCACCGCCGTGCACCCCGCCCATACCGATTGGTTCGGCGATCTCGCGCCTATCGGCGTCATCTCGATGCTCGCCTGGGGTCTGGGCTATTTCGGCCAGCCGCATATTCTCGTGCGGTTCATGGCCGCGCGCTCAGCGGCGGCGATTCCGCAGGCGCGTCGCATCTGCATGACCTGGATGGTGCTGTGCCTGACCGGTGCGGTCGCCGTGGGCTTCTTCGGACTGGCGTTCTATAGCGCGCGGCCCGATCTCGGTGCCGGTGTGGCGGCAAACCCGGAGACCATCTTCATGGCGCTCACGACCCAGCTCTTCACCCCGTGGCTCACGGGCGTGCTGCTGGCGGCGATTCTCGCAGCCGTGATGAGCACCTTGTCGTGCCAGCTGCTCGTGTGCGCCAGTGCACTGACGGAAGACCTCTACAAAACGTTTGCGCGCGGGCCGGTCAGCCAGGGCCGCCTCGTGTGGATCGGCCGGGCGATGGTGTTGAGCGTGGCAGTGATCGCCGTGGTGTTGGCCCTCGATCCGCAGAGCCGTGTGCTCGGCATGGTGAGTTACGCCTGGGCGGGTTTCGGGGCGGCCTTCGGTCCGCTGGTGCTGGCCACGCTGCTGTGGCCGCGCGTCACCCGTAACGGGGCGCTCGCGGGCATTGTCGTGGGGGCGGCCGCGGTCCTGATCTGGAAGCAGTTCGGCTGGTTCGACCTGTACGAAATCCTGCCGGGCTTTGTGCTGGGCGGCCTGGCGCTCATCGTGGTGAGTCGCTTTGACAAGGCCCCAAGCGCCGACGTGCTCGCCCGCTACGCCAGCGCCGAAGCGACGCTGCGCGCGATCCAGCAAGGCGCAAAGGGCGATTCGGGTAGCACCGGCGCTCCGACGGCGCAACCCTCGCCATAAGCGGGTAGCACCTTCCATCGGAACTTCTCCCTCTTGACCGGCGCGCGCAGCCATCCAATACTGCCGCGTCGGACGCATATTGCGTTTGATTGCGATTGAAGCCGTCCCGGGCCGACCGGCCTTGTGCAGACGGCGATCCAAGAAAGGCGTGCCGCGGCGATCCCGCAGGCATGCCACTCAACGACATACACATGCAAGGAGAGGGTTGATGCAATCGAAGCTTACGCTCAGCGCGGTCGCCGTCGCGGGACTGCTCGCGTTCGGTACGGCCAACGCGCAACAGGCGCAGGAAGTGAAGCTGGGTTTTGCCGCACCGCTCACGGGCGCCCAGGCGCACTACGGCAAAGACATGCAGAACGGCATCCAGCTCGCCATTGACGAGTACAACGCCACGAAGCCGACTATCGAAGGCAAGCCGGTGAAGTTCGTGTTGCAGTCGGAAGACGATCAGGCCGACCCGCGTCAGGGTTCGCTGGTCGCGCAGAAGCTGGTCGATTCGGGCATCAAGGGCATGCTCGGCCACTTCAACTCCGGCACGACGATTCCCGCTTCGCGCATCTATGCGCAGGCAGGCATTCCGGAAATCGCCATGGCGACGGCCCCGGAATACACGAAGCAGGGCTTCAAGACGACGTTCCGCATGATGACCTCAGACATTCAGCAAGGGTCGGTCGTCGGTACGTTCGCCGTCAAGAAGCTGGGCTTCAAGAACATCGCCATCGTTGACGATCGCACGGCTTACGGTCAGGGCTTGGCCGACGAGTTCGAGAAAGCGGTGAAGGCCGCCGGTGGCAAGATCGTGCGTCGCGAGTTCGCCAACGACAAGGCCGTGGACTTCCGCGCCATCCTGACTAACCTCAAGCGCGCCAATCCGGACATGATCTTCTATGGCGGTGCCGACGCACAAGCTGGCCCGCTCGCCAAGCAATTGCGCGAACTGGGCATGAAGAGCACGCTGATGGCCGGTGAAATGGTCAAGTCCGACGCGTTCCTGAAGATCGCTGGCGACGCCGCCAACGGCTCGGTGGTGTCGCTCGCCGGCCTGCCGCTCGACAAGATGCCCGGCGGCGCCGCGTACGAGTCGCGCTACAAGGCCAAGTTCGGCAGCGCGCCGGAGACGTACTCGCCGTACGCCTACGATGGTGCCATGGCCATGATGTCGGCCATGAAGAAGGCCAACTCGACTGATCCGGCGAAGTACCTGCCGACGCTCGCGAAGACCAGCATGCCCGGCGTGACCACGCGTGAGCTGGCGTACGACAAATCGGGCGATCTGAAGTACGGTTCGATCACGCTCTACAAGGTGGTCGGTGGCAAGTGGACCGTGCTGGAGACCATCGGCGGCAAGTAAGCGCCTGGCGATGGGCCGATAGCGGTAACGACGAGGGCCGGTGAGGATGACTCACCGGCCCTTGTGCTTGATGTGTGCCGCCGTGGCATGACGCCGTTACAGCGATACAGCGTTGGGGCGTTAGGGCTTTCCCGCCATACCGCTTCACCGCGTTAGCGCGCAACGGCGTTTCGCCATGACCGACGGCACGCCCCCGTCACCAGACATCCTTGGGCAAACGCTCACGCATCTCAGGCGGCAATGCGTCGCGCGTGAAAACCGGCTCGGCGACACCCGCACGGCGCTGGGCCTGATAGTCGCGCCACGCGAGCAACGCGTACTTCATCAACAAGCCGATGGCGACCAGATTGATGAACGCCATCAACGCGGTACCGACATCCGCGAAGCTCCACACCAACGGCAGGCTGGCGACCGACCCCAGCATGACGGCCAGCAGCACCAGCGCGCGGAAAATGTTGAGCAACCACAGACGCTGCGTCAGGTAGTCCATGTTGACCTCGGCATAGGCGTAATTGCCGAGCACGCTTGAGTAAGCGAGGAAGAACACCGTGATGCCGGTGAAGATCACCGCCCAATTTCCCACGTGAGCGGCCAGGGCGCGCTGGGTGAGCACGGCCCCTTCGGGTGCGGCACCCGGCATGAACTCGCCCGAGAGCAGGATCATGAACGCCGTGGCCGAACACACGACGATGGTGTCGAAGAACACGCCGAGCATCTGCATCAGGCCTTGCTGTACCGGGTGTTTGGTCGTGGCCACGGCGGCGGCATTGGGCGCGCTGCCCATGCCCGCTTCGTTGGAGAAGAGGCCACGCTTCACGCCCATCATGACGGCCTGGCTGACGGCATATCCGGCGATACCGCCGGCGGCCGGCTCAAGCCCGAACGCGTGCCGCAGGATCATCGCGATCATGCCGGGGATCTGATCGAGGTTGACGACACAAACATAGATGGCCAGCCCGACATAGGCGAGCGCCATGACCGGCACGATCCATTGCGCAAAGCGTGCGACGCGTCGCACGCCGCCGTAGATGATCGGTGCCGTCATCAGCACCAGCGCAACGCCGATCCAGATCCGCTCCCAGCCGAACGACGCTTCCAGCGCCTCGGCAATCGAGTGCGACTGCACGGAGTTGAGCGCGAACCCGAAGGTGAACAGTAGCGCCAGCGCAAACAGGACACCGAATTTGCGCGACCCAAGGCCGATCTGTATGTAATACGCCGGGCCGCCGCGAAAGGTGTTGTCGTGGCGCGGCACCTTGAAGATTTGCGCCAGCGTGGATTCGACGAAGGCGGACGCCATGCCGAGCAGAGCGGTCATCCACATCCAGAAGATGGCACCCGGCCCGCCGATCGTGAGCGCGACGGCGACACCCGCGATATTGCCGGTGCCGACACGGCTCGCCAGCCCGGTGGCAAACGCTTGAAAGGGTGAGATGCCGGAGGTACTCCCGGAGGTACGCAGCAAACAGATGCTGTGCCAGAGCGCCCGGACCTGGATTCCACCGAATCGGACGGTGAAGTAAAGCCCCGCCCCCAACAAGGTGATCACAAGCGGGTATCCCGACAGCACCCCGCCGAGGGTATCGACCAACGGCTTGAGCCAGCTCTCCATGTCACGTGTCTCCTGTCGCAACCACTTGTTGGCCCCGCAATGCCAGGGGGCAAGCGACGAAGAATCTCAAGGTTTGACCCTGCGCGATAGAAACCGGCAAATCTTTCCGCCAATTCCTATACGCAACAGCGCGACAAGAAAAAAGCCGCCCGGCAAACGCCGCGCGGCTCAAAGACAAGGCAAGGAGACATCGAAAAGTAGGTTAACAAGCGCTTGTGTCGGTTGCGTGACAGTCACGAAAGCGGGCACGAAAGTGGGTACGAAGCCGCGGTGACTTTCGCGCTCACAAGTCCTTTGCCATACGGCAGTTATTGGTCCGGCTATCGCAAACGGTGAACCCAGCTGCCTTGGCATCACGTTCCGAGGAAAACCCGCAGGCAATAACGCCGTAGGTGTTGCCAAAAAAGACGTATGGCGTGCCGCCAGTTGTCACTTGCCGCCCGTTGTTGTCCGCGTTATAGACGGTCGCCCTTTCGTTTGAACCGAACGCACTCCTGTCACACCAACCTTTCGCGACAATGCTGCAAAAAAGCGCGCCCTCTATTTTTCCGTAGTATCCCGTCTTCCATCCGCCCGACATTCGATAATCGTTGCACCTGTTGTAGTAGTAATCCCAAGTCGCCATGACGATAGGCCTGTCCTTCTCGACGATTCGCTCGACCTCTTTATGCACGATCCTGGTGACGTACTCGGTGGTACGAGCGAGTTGCCACGTCCAACTGCCACCAGAGCTCTGGCACGAGAGCATTTTGCCGTCGGCGTCTCTCCCAATTTCGCCAGCCTGGCACGACGCATTTTGCCGGTTGGATCGATCCAGGCGGATGACGCCCGAGTCGGATTGAAGACTCTGTGCGGTCACCCGCCCCGCGCGCTCGATATTGTGGCGTTCCATTTTCAGCGTACCGCCGACGGTGGCCCCGCGTTTCGCGTCCAGGCTGCCGAGAATGGTCGCGTCACCCTTCACCGTTGCGCCCTGCACCTCAAGGCCTTTCATCGTCAGCATGCCGTCGCCTTCGATATTTCGCGCCCCGACGATGTCCTGCCGGTTCTTGCCTTTGTCACTCAGATGCAGTGGACCTTTCATCGTGGCCTGGCCCGCGATCTCAAGCTCCATCATGCTGAGCTTTCCCACGCCGACGATGTTCTTGATCCCTTTGATGCTTTGATGCGAATTGCCGTTCTCGAAGTCCAGATCACCCGTAATGTTGCGCGATCCGTCGCGTCGAACATTGACGTCCAGACTGTGCGTCAGGTAACCGCCCCGCATGGCGACCAATCCCGGCTTTCCCAATGGATTCGGAACAGTATCGGGAATGGGCTTCATACTCTCGTCGACAAATCGGAATTCCTGCGGCTTATCCATCGTGGATGTCCCACCGAAGACACCGACCGTCTTCGCGACAATCGCCGCGAAAGCGTAATCCGGCTCCGACGAATAAGCACGCTTTGCCGGTTCAGTGAGATACGTCAGCGAATTGATCTGGCAGTTCGGTGGCTTCTCGCGATCGCACTTCCGATAAATCCGGATACCGTAATCGCCCAGGCCATGCGGCGGCTTGCTTCCCACCCCGGAAATATCCAACACCGCCAACAGCGCTGCCGCGTCCAGCCGACCTATGTACGAATAATCGAACGACGACGAAGCAGGCTCATGGGTGAACGTATGGCCCTTGATCGCAAAAGTTTTACCAGGCGTCGACAGCAGCGATTCAATGTCCTTGTAGTACTTTGCGACGATGGTATCTGCCGCGTTGCCAATGATCCTCAGCCCGTGCCCGGCGCGCTCTGCCCGCTCGATCCGCATCTGCCGCATCTGATTCACGCCCCAAAACGTAATCAGCATCCCCACGATGGTGATCGCGATCGCTGCGGAGACGAGAAAGATCCCCGACTGATTTCTTCGCATTGATATGCCCCTTTCGAATCGTCCGGCAAAGGCGCGACATCGCGTGTCAGCGATTGCGGGATCGTTGAGATGGAGCATTGTCTGCGACGTCACTCGCAGTGTGTTTGGGATTCTTCCGTTAAATTCCGGCAGAAGGTGCGAATCCGGAAGGGCCGACCAGGAATAGAAAAGCCGCGTGGCTCATTGCCTTCTTCATGCCTACCCATTGAACCCGGCTCGTTGACCATCCGCTGCACCGTTTAGAGAAGTGTCAGCACTCCACGATATTCACCGCCAAACCACCGCGTGCCGTTTCCTTGTACTTGGTCTTCATGTCGGCACCGGTCTCGCGCATCGTCTTGATGACGGAGTCGAGCGACACGTAGTGCGCACCGTCGCCGCGCAACGCCATGCGCGCCGCATTCACCGCCTTCACGGACGCCATCGCATTGCGCTCGATGCACGGAATCTGCACCAGCCCGCCGACCGGGTCGCACGTCAGGCCGAGGTTGTGCTCCATGCCGATCTCGGCCGCGTTCTCCACTTGCTCGACCGTGCCGCCCTGTACCGCAGCCAGTGCCCCCGCAGCCATCGAACACGCCACCCCGACTTCACCTTGGCATCCCACTTCCGCCCCGGAAATCGACGCGTTGAGCTTGTACAGAATGCCGATGGCCCCGGCAGTGAGCAGGAAGTCGATCACGCCCTGCTCGTTCGCGCCGTGCACAAAGCGGTCGTAGTAATGCAGCACCGACGGAATGATGCCCGCCGCGCCGTTCGTCGGCGCTGTCACCACGCGGCCGCCCGCAGCGTTCTCTTCATTGACGGCAATTGCGTAGAGGTTCACCCAGTCCATCACCGACAGCGGATCGGACAGCGTACGCTCGGCGCGTTGTGTGAGCTGACGATACAACTCCGGCGCGCGACGTCGCACATGCAACGGCCCCGGCAGTTCGCCGTCGGCATCGTCGTTCCCAATGCCGCAACCGCGCGTCACGCACGACTGCATCACATCCCAGATGTTGAGCAACCCGCGACGAATATCCGCTTCCGCCGTTGCCGCGTCGCCGTGGTGCCAGACCTTCTCGTTCTCCCACATCAGTTCCGCGATGGTCTTGCCGCTTGCGCGGCACATCTCGAGCAGTTCCTTGCCCGTGCGGAACGGATACGGCAGTTGGTCGTGCGCGGCGAGCACCTGCGCGTTCGACGCGCCGGCCGTCACGACGAACCCGCCGCCGACCGACAGATAACGCCCTTCGCGCAGTTTGTTGCCCTCGGCATCGAACGCGTGGAATTTCATGCCGTTCGGATGCTCGGCCATCGCCTCGCGACGGTAGAACACCATGTGTTCCTTCTCGACGAACGGCACCTCGTGCTTGCCAAGAATCGACAGCACCTTCGCCTGACGCAGCGTGGTCAAACGCCCCGCAATCGTCGCCGGATCGACCGTGTCGGGCGCCTCGCCCATGAAGCCGAGCAGCACCCCCTTGTCGGTGCCGTGGCCCTTGCCCGTGGCGCCGAGCGAACCATACAGCTCGGCACGCAGCGTCGCCACCTGCGGCAGCAGGCCGTCGCGCTCCAGACCTTGCACGAACATCAGCGCCGCGCGCATCGGCCCCACGGTATGCGAACTCGACGGTCCGATACCGATCTTGAACAAATCGAAAACTGAAACGGCCATGGGGCTTTCCTGAAGTTCTGAAACGTAGCGGAGACGCGACGAATGCCACCCATCCGGCGCATTCGCGTGACATCCATAAAGACAAAAAAGGGGCCGGCAACGTGTCTGCCAGCCCCTGATTGCCAAGCTTTCGCGACGCTTATTCGTAGTCGCTCATCGGCACGCAGGCGCAGAACAGATTCCGGTCGCCGTAGACGTTATCAGCACGTCCGACCGGCGGCCAGTACTTGCGCTCGCGCAGCGACTTCACCGGGTACGCCGCCTGACTGCGGGCGTAGGCGTGCGGCCATTCGTCCGCCGTCACCACGTCCGCCGTGTGCGGCGCGTGCTTGAGCGGGTTGTCCTCGCGATCGGCACGGCCCTCTTCCACGGCACGGATTTCCTCGCGAATCGCGATCATCGCCTCGATGAAGCGGTCGAGTTCGTGCTTCGATTCCGATTCCGTCGGCTCGACCATCAGCGTACCCGGCACCGGGAAGCTCATCGTCGGGGCGTGGAAGCCGAAGTCCATCAGGCGCTTCGCCACGTCGTCAACCGTGATGCCGCTGGTGTCCTTGAGCGGACGCAGATCCAGAATGCACTCGTGCGCGATCAGCCCGGCCGGGCCGCTGTACAGCACCGGGTAGTGCGGCGCGAGCTTCTTCGCGACGTAGTTCGCGTTCAGGATAGCCGTCTCGGTGGCGGCCGTCAGGCCCTGCGCGCCCATCATGGCAACGTACATCCACGAGATCGGCAGAATCGAGGCGGAACCATACGGCGCGGCCGACACGGCACCGATGCCGTTGGCGTCGCGCGAGTAGCCCGTCGAGTGCTGGTTCGGCAGGAACTGCGCCAGATGCGCGCCCACCGCGACCGGACCCACGCCCGGGCCGCCGCCGCCGTGCGGAATGCAGAACGTCTTGTGCAGGTTCAAGTGCGAAACGTCGCCGCCGAATTCGCCCGGTGCGCACAGGCCGACCATGGCGTTCATGTTCGCGCCGTCGACATACACCTGACCGCCGTTCGCATGCACGATCTCGCAGATCTGGCGCGCGCCGGCTTCGAACACGCCGTGCGTGGACGGGTACGTCATCATGATCGCGGCAAGACGGTCGCGATGCTGCTCGGCCTTCGCCTGCAGATCGGCCAGATCGACGTTGCCGTTGGCGTCGCAAGCGACCACCACGACCTGCATGCCGGCCATCTGGGCCGACGCCGGGTTCGTGCCGTGCGCCGACGCGGGAATCAGGCAGATGTCGCGATGCGCTTCACCGCGCGATGCGTGATACGCCTGAATGATGAGCAAACCGGCGTACTCGCCCTGCGAGCCAGCGTTCGGCTGCAGCGAGACGGCGGCGTAGCCAGTCGCGGCCACCAACATCTGTTCGAGCTGGTCGATCATCGCGCGGTAGCCGACCGTTTGTTCCGTCGGCGCGAACGGGTGAATCTGACCGAATTCGGGCCACGTCACCGGCAGCATTTCCGAGGTGGCGTTGAGCTTCATCGTGCACGAGCCCAGCGGGATCATCGTGCGGTCGAGCGCCAGATCCTTGTCGGACAGGCTGCGCAGATAGCGCAGCATTTCATGTTCGGAGTGGTAGCGGTTGAACACTGGGTGCGTGAGATACGCGCTTTGGCGCGCCAGTGCCACCGGGTAGCCGTTCGAGACGGTGGCCTCGATGGCGTCGAAGTCCAGCGAGACGGCGCTCTTGCCGAGGCCCTCGGCCACCACTTCCCACAGGGCGATCACGTCGTCGCGCGTGCTCGTCTCGTCGAGCGAGATACCGACAGTGTCGGCGTCTTCGCGACGCAGATTGAAGCGGCGTGCAGCGGCCACCGTGTGCACGGCATCGGCACGGCCGGCCACGGGCACGGTCAGCGTGTCGAAGAACGTGGCGTTGCGCGGCGCGGCGCCCAGTGCGGCGAGGCCGGCGGCCAGCACGGCCGTCAGACGATGCGTGCGCTCGGCGATGATGCGCAGCCCCTGCGGGCCGTGGTACGCCGCGTACATGCTGGCCATGATGGCGAGCAGCGCCTGCGCAGTACAGATATTCGATGTCGCCTTCTCGCGGCGGATGTGTTGTTCGCGCGTTTGCAGCGCCAGACGCAGCGCCGGCTTGCCTTGCGAATCGACCGACACGCCGACCAGACGGCCCGGCATCGAGCGCTTGAGTTCGTCGCGCGTGGCCAGGTAGGCGGCGTGCGGGCCACCAAAGCCCATCGGCACGCCAAAGCGCTGGCTGTTGCCAACGGCGACGTCAGCGCCCCACTCGCCCGGCGGCGTGAGCAGCGTGAGCGAGAGCAGATCGGCGGCGGCGATCAGCATGCCGCCCTTGGCGTGGATCGCGTCGGCCAGCGCGCGATAGTCGCGCACGTCGCCGCCCACGCCGGGGTATTGCACGAGCACGCCGAACGCATCGACATCGGCCGCGGCGGCCACCGGGCCGACCTGCACTTCGAAGCCCAGCGGCTTGGCGCGCGTTTGCACGACTTCGATGGTTTGCGGCAACACGTCATCGGCGACGAAGAACGTGTTCGACTTCGACTTGCCGGTACGCTTGACCAGCGTCATCGCCTCGGCGGCGGCAGTCGCTTCGTCGAGCATCGACGCGTTGGCGATCGCCAGCCCCGTCATGTCGATGATCATCTGCTGATAGTTGAGCAGCGCTTCGAGACGGCCTTGCGAGATTTCCGGCTGATACGGCGTATAGGCCGTGTACCAGGCCGGATTTTCCAGCACGTTGCGCAGGATCACGCCCGGCGTGAACGTGTTGGCGTAGCCCTGACCGATGAACGACCTGAACACCTGGTTCTGGCTGGCCAGCGCGCGCAGTTGCGCCAGCGCCTGCGATTCGGTTTGCGCGGCGGCGAACGGGCCGAGCGACTGGGCGAAGCGCGCGCCGTCGCGACGGATCGACGCGGGGACCACGGCGTCGATCAATGCGGCACGCGACGCGTAGCCCAGCTCGGCGAGCATCGCCTGTTGTTCGGGGGTGTCCGGGCCGATGTGGCGCGCGGAGAAGTTGTCGCGCTGCTCCAGCTCGGAGAGCGAGCGGCGCGGCGCTTGCAGGTCAGTCAAAGCATTCATGGGTCAGATCTCTCGTTCGATCACGGCAAGTGACGGCGGGGGCGGCAGCCGGGACGGTGCCGCGCGAACCGAAGGTCTCGCGGCACCGCCCGGGGCATCAGCCGCCGATTTTCTTGGCGTATTGTTCAGCGCCCAGCAGCTTGTCCAGCTCGGCCGTGTTCGACGGCTTCAGACGGAACAGCCAGTTGCCGTAAGCGTCGGTGTTGACCAGATCGGGCGAGCCGGACACTTCGGTGTTGGTCTCGAGGATCTCGCCGCTGACCGGCGAGTGCACGTCGGCCGCTGCCTTGACCGATTCGATCACGGCCGAGGCTTCGTCCGCCGCCACGGTGCGGCCGGTGTCAGGCAGTTCGACGAACACGATGTCGCCCAGGGATTCCTGCGCGAAATCGGTAATGCCCACGGTCACGGTGCCGTCGGCTTCGAGGCGGGCCCATTCGTCGGACTCGGTGTACTTCAGGTTATCGGGGATATTCGCCATGTTGACGCTCCGGGATTCAGTGTTTGGGGTATTCGGTTATCGGTAATTCGTGTCGCCGCACCGTGGCGCCGTGTTGCTCAGGCCACCACGGCCTTGCCGTGACGCACGAACGGTAATTTGACCACACGTGCGGGCAATTGCTTGTCACGAATTTGCACTTGGACCGTCGCGCCGTCCGGCACGCCCTTCGGCAAACGGGCGAACGCGATCGATTGCTGCAGGCTCGGACTGAACGTGCCGCTGGTGATTTCGCCGTCGCCCGCCTCGGTCACCACGACCTGGTGCGCGCGCAGCACACCGCCCTTGCCGTCGAGCACGAGGCCCGCGAAGCGCCACGTCTGGCCGCGCGAGAGCAGGGAGTCCTTGCCGACGAACGTGCGATCGCTTTCCTTCTCGACGGTCCAGCCCAGGCCGGCGTCCAGCGGCGACACGTCGTCGTCCATGTCCTGGCCGTACAGGTTCATGCCGGCTTCGAGACGCAACGTGTCGCGCGCGCCCAGCCCGGCCGGACGCACGCCCGCCGCGACCAGCGCGTTCCACAGCGCGGCCACGTGATCGGCGTTCACGATCACTTCGAAGCCGTCTTCGCCGGTATAGCCGGTGCGCGCGATCATCAACTCGCCGAACGCCGTGTCCTTGGCGAAAGCGGCATTGAACGGCTTGAGCGCTTCGCTCGCGGCCTGGCTGCCCGGTACCGCTTGCCACACCTTGGCGCGGGCGTTCGGGCCCTGGACCGCCACGATCGACAGATCGCGGCGCGGAATGATCGTCAGGCTGTAATCGCCGTGCGCGTTGAGCTGACCGATCCAGGCGAGATCCTTGTCGGCGGTGCCGGCGTTGACCACCACGCGGAACCAGTCTTCGGCGATGAAATAGATGATGAGGTCGTCGATCACGCCGCCGCTCGGGTTGAGCATGCAGGTGTAGAGCGCCTTGCCCGGGGTTTGCAGCTTGTCGACGTTGTTGGCGACAGCGTAGCGCAGGAATTCGCGGCAGCTCGGGCCATGCAGATCGACCACGCACATGTGCGAGACGTCGAACATGCCGGCATCGGTGCGCACGGCGTTGTGCTCTTCGATCTGGGAGCCGTAGTTCACGGGCATGTCCCAGCCGCCGAAGTCGACCATGCGGGCGCCTGCGGCGCGGTGCGTATCGTTGAGCGGAGTGCGTTTGAGTTCGGTCATCGGGGCATCAAGGCATCAAGGGTCAGGCATGTCGGAATACGGCGTCCGACAATGCAAAAAGGGGTCATCTCGACGACCGGCACTTTCCGCGTCCGGCGCGTGCATGTGCACGAGCCCGGCGCAATGCCAGTTGGCGAGATGACCCCTCTGTCCTTGGTACCTGAGAGATTGCCCGGTGCGTGCGGCGCGCTGTGCGCCATGCCGCTCGTGCCGGCCCCTTCGGTGGGTTGTCCGCGTGCCACGCACGCTGCAACCGCTCTCCAGAGATCGAAGGCGATGCCTTCGGCGCGGACGGTCCTTGATGCCTGAGAGTTTGTGGGTATTACCCCTTCGGCGGCCCCGGCATGTGCTTCCCGGTGCGCTCTCCCGACCACGCTCGCGCACTTTACGGCGAAAGACGAAGGCTGTCAATTTGATGCGGATTACCTGAGCGCCAATCGGCGTTGAACACCGTCGGACGGGCTTTCCCAGTCCTTCGTCGCGCACGGGGAAATGGGCGCTTTTTTGATCGCGCCGGGCGCGTGCGCCGGTCAGCGTGACTCGCCTGGATTCGTGCCCGCCGGACAGCCATTCTTGCCCCAGCGTCCGTTACACACCGTCCACACACAGCGCTGCTTCGGTATTACCTCATACCAGCGATAGCGGTCGCACTGCGCAAGCGCTGCGGCCACGGCACTGGCCGTCGACGGCGCCACTGCCGGTGATGCCACCGGTGCCGCGCCCGGCTGGGCTTCGGCGGCGATCGAGCCAATATCGTTGTTGTCGAAATGCGCGGGAAGATCGACATTGGCCGGCGGACGCGCCGTATTGCCGACCGCACCTGCCCCTGCGCGGCGGCTGAGCAGTTGCATCATGTCGTCCGGCGCGTTGTTGCGGGTCGGGGGCGATGTGGGCGCCGTGACAGCGGCAGTCAACGCTGCGGTGGCCGCCGAGGCGGTGAGCGGCGCGGGCTGGTTGGCCGAAGCGACGTCGGCCGCCGCACCGGACGCGGCCGCATCGACCGCCGCCAACGCCTGCGCCCGGGCCAACGCGGCAGATGCCTCGCCTGACGCAGGGTCGGCACCCGCAGCCGCCAGCGCGGCCGACGCGACGGCTGGCGGTGCTTCGTTACCGGAGTTGAAAGGGGTGACGGTCATTGCGTCGGATGACTTGGGCACCGGGTCGACGTAGGGGGCGCGCAGATTCCACCAGATGCCGAGCAGCGCGATGGCAGCGAAAACCGCTGTGCCGAACACGAGCGCGCCGGTGACCCAGCCGGAAGATTCGGCGTGCGCGAGTCTTGCGCCACACTGCGCACAGTGCCGCGCACGCGGCGCATTGTTCGTCCCACAGGTTGGACATTGCACGGCGACCTCACCACGATGGCAACGTTGCCCATTATAGGCATCCGGTCTGCGTCGACGCCAGCCTCCGGCGTCGCGCCCGCCCCACAGTTGGCGTTCGCACAACGCCTGTCGGGCGCGCACAGCCGAGTGGCGCTCGCATGATAGACTTGCCCACCGCCCGGCGCTTGCCGATGCATCGCCCCGGCGGGCGGCCGCGCATCGCCGTCACAGCCCTCGCCGTGCGCGCACCCTTGCCGGCCGCCGTCTTCATCTCCTTCGCGTCACACCATGTCCTCCTTCCCGCTCAATCCCGCTCAGAACGAAGCCACGCGCTATTTCGACGGCCCATGTCTCGTGCTGGCCGGGGCGGGCAGCGGCAAGACGCGCGTCATCACGCAAAAGATCGCCTGGCTGATCGAGACGAAGGGGTTCGAGCCGAAGCACATCGCCGCCGTGACCTTCACGAACAAGGCCGCCGCCGAAATGCGCGAGCGCGTGGCCAAGCAGCTCGAAGGCAAGCTGCTGACCACGCCGGGCAAGGAAGGCCGTAAGGTGCCTGTCAACCAGCTCACCATTTGTACGTTCCACTCGCTGGGCGTGCAAATCCTGCGGCGCGAGGCGGCGAACGTCGGGTTGAAGCCGCAGTTCTCGATTCTCGACGCCGACGACTGCTTCGGGCTGATTCAGGAGCAGTTGGGCACGACCGACAAGGCGATGATTCGCGGCGTTCAGACCGCCATCTCGCTCTGGAAGAACGGACTGGTCACCCCCGAGACAGCGCTGGCCGCCGCCGAAACCGCCGACGAACATCAGGCCGCCCTCGTCTATCGCAATTACATGGCCACGTTGCAGGCCTATCAGGCCGTCGACTTCGACGACCTGATCCGGCTACCCGCCCAACTCTTCGAACGCGACGAGGAAGTGCGCGAGCGTTGGCAGAACAAGCTGCGCTACCTGCTCATCGACGAGTACCAGGACACCAACACCTGCCAATACCTGCTGCTCAAGCTGCTCGCGGGTCCACGCGCGGCGTTCACCGCCGTGGGCGACGACGATCAGGCGATCTACGGCTGGCGCGGCGCCACGCTGGAGAACCTCAAGCAGTTGCAGGTCGACTTCCCGACGCTCAAGGTCGTCAAGCTGGAACAGAATTACCGTTCGACGTCGCGCATTCTGACGGCGGCGAACAACGTCATCGCGAAGAATCCGAAACTCTTCGAGAAGAAGCTGTGGAGTGAGCACGGCCTGGGCGATCCGATCACGGTCACGGCGATGAACGACGAAGAGCATGAAGCCGAGTCGGTCGTATTTCGCTTGTCGGCACACAAGTTCGAGCGGCGCGCCGAGTTTCGCGACTACGCCATTCTCTATCGCGGCAACCATCAGGCGCGTATCTTCGAGCAGGTGCTGCGGCGCGAACGCATTCCGTACGTGCTCTCCGGCGGCCAGTCGTTTTTCGACAAGGCGGAGATCAAGGATCTGTGCGCGTACTTGCGGCTGTTGGCAAACCCCGACGACGATCCCGCCTTCATTCGCGCCGTGACCACGCCGCGCCGGGGGGTCGGCAGCACCACGCTCGAAGTGCTCGGCAGCTTCGCGGGACAGGCCA
This sequence comes from Pandoraea sp. 64-18, assembly GCF_001899225.1. Taxonomy (NCBI): domain Bacteria; kingdom Pseudomonadati; phylum Pseudomonadota; class Betaproteobacteria; order Burkholderiales; family Burkholderiaceae; genus Pandoraea; species Pandoraea sp. 64-18. The sequence goes on from NZ_MKVU01000004.1 coordinate 80,115, forward strand.
AGGTGTCGCTGTTCGAGGCCGTCTACATGGGGGCGGTCGAGGCGCGGCTGCCGCCGCGCCAGCTCGAACCGCTGCGTGCGTTTTGCGACTTCATCCAGCGCATTGCAGCGCGCGCGGCGCGCGACCCGGCCAATGAAGTCATCGACGATCTGATGGAAGGGATTCACTACGAGGCCTATCTGTACGACACATTCGACGAGCGTCAGGCGCAATCGCGCTGGACCACCGTTCTCGAATTCCTCGAATGGATGAAGCGCAAGGGCACGCGGGGCGACGAGGCGCAGCCCACCGGCTTCGACAAGGCCGACGGCCTCGACGACGACGGCAAGAGCCTGATGGAACTCACGCAGACCATTGCGCTGATGTCGATGCTCGAAGGCCGCGACGGCGACGATCCCGACGCCGTGCGCCTGTCGACGCTGCACGCCTCGAAGGGGCTGGAGTATCCCCACGTGTTTCTCGTCGGCGTGGAAGAGGGCATCCTGCCGCACCTTCGCGAGGACGAAGAAGTTACCGCCGAAAAGATCGAGGAAGAGCGCCGGTTGATGTATGTCGGCATCACGCGTGCGCAGCGCTCGCTGCAACTGTCATGGTGCAAGAAGCGCAAGCGGGCACGCGAAACCTATTCGTGCGAGGTCTCGCGCTTCGTGCCCGAGATGCAACTCGACGAAGCGCCGCCCCCGCCCCCCGAAGACGCGCCCATGTCGCCGAAGGACCGGCTCGCCAGCCTCAAGGCCATGCTCGCGGGCGGGGCGAACAAGACCCCATCCTCCTCGGGCGCCTGACTCGACGCGCGCCGACCACGCCCTACCTATGAATAGCCCCCGCGAGCGGGGGCTGGCTTGAGGAACGGCGACATCGTACCGGGGCTGTCGGCGGCGGCACGGCGTACCGTAAAGTCAATGCTTGCTGCTATTTGCCACTACCCGAAGACGTCTGATCGCAAGCGGCTGCCGGGCTCGACGCCACGACCATCCCGACCAGACCGGTCAAACAAAGCAGAACAGCAACCAACAGTTTCCGCATAGGCTCGCCTCCACTCGTCAGGTGAAGTTTCACTATAGAAGCGCATCCTGCCGATGACAAAGACATCTTGACCATCGGCGTGACGCGGGCGATAGTCGGTAGAAAACGGGCGAAACAAAACGTGAATTGCCTTGATTTCGACCCAATGCCCACACCGCCCGCGCTCACGTGATGCGCTCGGCGCACACGGCGGCGGCGCGTGTGCGGCACCGATCCCAAGACTTTGTGGAGCTGGTGCGTGAAACTGCATATCCTGTCCGACCTGCATTTGTCCGTGGCGCCGTTGGCCATTCCCGAGGTGGACGCCGACGTCACGATTCTCGCCGGCGACATCGGCCGACCGGCGCAAGCCATCGAGTGGGCGAAAGCGTTGGGGCGCCCCGTCATCTACGTTCCCGGAAATCACGAGTTCTACGGCGCGACACTGGCGGGCACGCTGGCCGACTTGCGGCACCTGAGCGCGGGCACGAACGTGCATCTGCTTGAGCGACGATCGGAGGTGATTGGCGGCGTGCGCTTTGTCGGCACGACGTTATGGACGGACTTCGCGTTGTACGATGCCGACGGCAAGCACGACGACGTCGTAGAGGAGTCACGCAAATTCGTACGCGACTTCACACGCATTCGCGTGGGCGATCCGGCGGTGCCGTGGGCGGATCTGCCGTTCTTCTCGCCGGACGACTGCGCGGCGCTGTGCCGTGAAAACGTCGCCTGGCTTGCGCGCGTGCTCGCCGCACCGCACGACGGCCCGACCATCGTGGTCACGCATCATGCGCCAACGCCGCAGAGCATCCATCCCCGTTTCGCAGGGTCGCTCGTCAATCCGGCGTTTATTTCGGATTTGACCTCATTCGTCGAAGCCTCCGAGGCGGCGTTGTGGATTCACGGCCATACGCACGATTCGTTTGACTACCGCGTCGGCGCGACCCGGGTGCTGTGCAATCCGCGCGGCTATTGCTTCGAGGGACGCGTCGAAAACGCGGCGTTCGATCCGACGCTGACGGTGCGGGTGTAATCCAGCCTCCCTCGCCATGGGTAGTTGGACGCTGCTCGTCGGACGCCAGAAACAAGAATCCCCGCCGAAGCGGGGATTCTTGTGGGTGCCGAGCGATTCACGCCAGACTTGGCGCTTGAGCGCTTACCTGACCGCTGACTTGGCGATTTACTTAGCCGCGCTCACCATGTAATCAACGGCGGCCTTGACGTCGTCGTCCGACGCGTTGGCGGCACCGCCCTTCGGCGGCATGGCGTTCAGGCCATGGAGGGCCGCGTTGTGCAGCGTATCGATGCCGGTGGCGATGCGCGGGGCCCATGCGGCCTTGTCGCCGAACTTCGGGGCGTTCATCACGCCGCTCGCGTGGCAGGCCATACAAACGGTGTTGTAGAGCTTCTTGCCCGCTTCGAGATTACTGCCTGCGCCGGCGGCGGCCGGGGGGGCGGTCTTGAGCGAGGCCATCGCGGCGGCGGCGGCGGCTGTGCTGGCGTCGGCGCCGGAAGCTGCATCGGGTGCCGCCGATGCCGGGGCGGGCGCTGCAGCGCCCGACGCGGGCTGTGCCGGGGCAGCCGGTTCTTGCAACTTGCCGCCGGAGGCGTTGGCCATGTAGACGATCGCTCGGCCGATTTCGTAGTCCGTCACGTCGTCGGGGCTGGTGCCGCCACGCGCGGGCATGGCGCCTTTGCCGGCGAGAGCGATCTTGAGCATGCCATCGTAGCCCTGTGCGATGCGCGGCGCCCAGTCGGCCGTGCCGACTTTCGGCGCGCCGGCTGCGCCCGATGCGTGACAGGCGGCGCAGACGGCTTTGTAGAGTTGTTCGCCGGTCTGATAGACGCGTGGTGCGTTGGCGTCCTTGATATCGACCTTGGCGACGGGCGCGATGCGCTCGGCGATGGCCTGTTCGGTCATGGCGGAACTGCCGGCACCGGTCAGGGCGTTATTGCCGACGTAATTGACCAGCAGGACGATGATGACGATCGGAACCAGGAAACCCGCAACGACGGCGGCGATGAGCTGCTTGGGTGTTTTGATCAGAGACTCATGCTCGTTATGTGCTTCACTCATGCGGGATCTCTCAATAGTATTTTTGTGGAAACCGAGTGCATCACCCCGGGCGGCTGGCGCCATCCGGTCAAAATATCGAGCCATTGTAGCAACAAACCCTTGACCGATGACACGCCAAGGCGGTGCGCAGACGCCGCAAAAGTCCCGTATTTTCCCTAGCTTACGCGAAAGCCAAAGCGGTGTTCCGCGTGCTTCGTGCGCGAAGTGCGGGGGTACTGCATGTACAGTAAATCCGCGCTCACGCGGCGCTTGGCAACGAATTGCCGCATTGTGTGGCGAGACGATGCACAGGGCATGGACGGCGCGCGGCAAAACCGCTATGCTTCTACCTCTTTGCCTACCGGTCGCGCGTTCGCGCCTTCTCCCCCGGTGGTCAGCATAGCGCCCGTAGCTCAGGGGATAGAGTATCGGCCTCCGAAGCCGAGGGTCACTGGTTCGATTCCAGTCGGGCGCGCCAATCAAATCAAGCACTTACATCCGCTCTCATTCTGCATTCGGCGGGCATCCGGAATATGCGGCGCCGCCGGAATTGAACGCCTTGATGGCTCCGTGTCCGAAGACTCGGACGGACATTCCTACGTCCGGCGTGCATATGCTCGTCGCCAATGACCTGATACAAAAAGACGGCGGGCCGCAATGGCTCGATAGGTGCTTGCCGCCCGGCAGGATGATTGTCCGGACAGCTGAACGGCGCTGGCCCAACGGCAACGCGGTGTGCGCTGCCAACGGATTCCCAAAGTTTGTCCAGAAGGAAGATGGGTTCGGCTGGGCCGCGCCATCCTGACGCGGCTGAAAGGGCAAGAATGGCCGACCAGGCGCGAACCGCCATCTGGCCGCCTGAAGCCTCACCGCCCACTTCACCGCGGGACACCGTCGCAGGGAAACGTCACCCTTATAGCGAGTTACCTTCCTTTGTATTACATTCGGTGTCCTATGCGCACTCAAATAGCGCACGCACCGATGCTCATCCATCGAAATAGGCGCGGTCTTCCTGAGCATTGGCGTCCCATGTCTGCCGTAGTGCGGGGGAAAGGCCGTAGCTTCTCGGTCACCGGTCGCCATGCACGGCGCGATACGAGAGATTATTCGTGGTCCAAGGCAAACTCGGGTGCGCAGCCCGTCAGGCGCAGCTCGCCGCTACGACGTCGGTGACGTCTTCGGCTCCACATTTCGGCTTTGTGCCGGCGCGACGTCCAGCCCGAGGACCGACGGGTCAGGGGTTCATTCGAACGGTCGGGAGCACGGCCATTGCGCTGGCCCTCGCCGGGGCTGCAGCCCCTGTCTGGGCCGCGGCCTGCACGCCCAGCGACACCAGCGGCTGCGGTGCACCGGGCGGCGACGGTTTCCCGGGTCGAAGCGGCGCGGGCGGCGCCGGAAATGGCCAGGGCGGCGGCTCCAGCCACCTCGACGCCAGCACCGTGACCGTACAGGACCCGGGAAGCTGGGGGGCCCTCGGTACCGGCGGCGCGGGCGCAACCGGAGACGTCGCTGCCGCGACAGCCAACGGTCCCGCGCAAGTGATCGCCTCCAGCAACATCGTTATCAACGCCCCCGTGACGGGCGACGCCGGCAACACGGGACCGGACGGAACCAACTTCGGAAGCGGCGGGAACGGCGGCAACACCGGCCTTTATTACCTTGGCAGCAACATCACCGTCGCAGGCGCGGCAGCGGTCACGGGCGGGGCTGGGGGCAACGGGGGTAATACCACCAACGGCGTGAGCGGCAACGGCGGGGGCGGTGGCGGCGGGGGTAGCGGACTCACCTCGGCCGGGGTCGCAGCGACGATCACCAACAACGGGACGATTACCGGGGGCGTCGGCGGCACCGGGGGTTCCGGTGGGTTCAGCGGCGGCGGCGGCGCTGGCGGCGACGGCCTGCTCTCGCTCGGCGGCAGTGCGTCCATCGTAAACACCGGCACGATCACGGGCGGCGCAGGCGGGGCCGCGGGCGCGGGCGCCTCGGGGTCCGCGGCAGGCGGCGCCGGGGGCACTGGGGTCGATCTTGCCCAAACCCACAATTCCCTCGCCAATATCGGAACGATCTCGGGCGGTATGGGCATCGGAGGCGGTGTCGGCGTGGTGACGCGTGGCATGGATTCGATCACGAACGCAGGTCTCATCATGGGTGCGCTGACCGGCGCAGGTGGGACCCGAGCGGCGGCGATCAAGTTTGGCGGCACGGACAATTCGCTGAATCTGCTGACGGGCTCCTCGATCCTCGGAACGCTGCTCTTCGACGCGGGGGCGACGGCCACCATTGCCGCAAGCAACACAGGGCTGACACTGAACAACGATGTCATTCTGAGCGACGCGGCGTCGCGCGCGACCGTCTCCACGGCGTCGACCGGCTTGACGATGTCGGGCGTGATTTCCGGGGCTGGCTCGCTCAGTGTCGTGGGCGGCAACACGTTGACGATTTCGGGCATCAACACGTATACGGGGGCGACCACGATCAGCAATGGCACACTCGCCCTGGCGGGAAGCGGCAGCATCGCGGCTTCGTCCGGCGTCGTGCTGAATTCGGTGCTCGATATATCCGCCGTCACGTCGGGGACGTCGATCAAGGCGCTTTCAGGCGCGGGTACGGTGCGGCTTGGCGCACAGTCACTGTCGCTCACCAACGCGGCCGGCACGTTCGACGGCGTCATCGACGGCACGGGCGGCGTTCGGGTGGCCGCCGGCACCCAGACGCTGACAGGCACCAGCACCTACACCGGCGCGACCGTGGTCGACAGCGGGGCCACGCTCAAGCTCAGCGGCGGCGGCAGTGTCGCAGCATCGAGTGGCGTGACCAGTAACGGCGCGCTCGACATTTCGGCAACGACAAACGGCGCGTCGCTCACGGGCATCGCCGGCAGTGGGTCGGTCGCGCTCGGGGCCCGCACCCTTACGCTCACGAACGCCTCGGGCGTCTTCTCCGGCAGCATCGGCGGCTCCGGTGGGCTGACATTGAATGGCGGCACACAGACGCTCTCGGCCGCGAACGTCTACACCGGCGCGACCACGATCAATGGAGGCACACTGGCATTGACAGGCGCCGGCCAATTGTCTTCGGTGACGAGCCTTGCGATGCTGGGCAGCGGCGCGACGTTCGATATGTCTGCTGCGGGTACGCAAGCGGTCTCCGGATTAAGCGGCGTGGCAGGCACGCGTCTGCTCATGGGGGCGAATTCGCTGAGCGTCGATGCCTCAGGCAACAGTACGTATGCCGGCGACCTTGCGGGCAGCGGGACCTTCACCAAGCTCGGCAGCGGCATGCTCGTTCTCAATGGCGCGAGCACGGCCTTCACGGGGACGACGAGCGTTGCGGCGGGCACGCTCGAAGTCGGCGACGCCAACCACGACACCGCCTCACTGGGCGGCGACGTGGCCGTCGGCGCACAAGGGACGTTGCGCGGGCACGGCACGATTATCGGCAGCGTGACCAACGGCGGCATCGTGGCGCCGGGAGGCTCCATCGGCACGTTGCGCATCAGTGGAAACTACACACAGGCGTCCAATGCAACGTTGGCGATCGAGGTGAGTCCGACGGCGGCGTCGCAGCTCAAGGTATCGGGAAGCGCGACGCTGAACGGGGTGCTGGCGATTACGTACGATCCCGGCACGTACCAGGCAACACGCTATACGGTGGTGACCGCGGCGAATGGCGTCAAAGGTCGCTTCTCTTCGGTCACCGGCGCGCAGGCGGCAGGCGCCAATCTTGGCAGCCTGCAATCGTCGGTCGCCTATGGTGCGAACGATGTCATCCTGTCGCTGGTCGATCCGTCCGTCAGCGATCCCGGGAGCTCGGGCGCAATCGTGATTGCGCCGAAAAACACGAGCGTCTACACCGCGCTGGGCACGGCGGCGCTGGCGAATGCGCAGTCGACGGCCGCGGCGCTTCTCGATCAAGCCACGCGACGCGCCGTGGATACAGGGCTTGCCACCGGCGACGCGGCGCCGCGTACCTCGCCCGTCTGGGCCACGGCCACCGGATTGCACGCACGTGTGAATGGCTCGGGCGCTCAGTCTGGCTTTCAGGAGAATCAATACGGCTTCCTTGCTGGCGCGGAACGGCACGAAGAACGCGTCATGTTTGGGCTGGCGGGCGGCTATTCCCATGCCGATCTTTCGGAAAAGGGCACGGCGAGCTCAGGCACACGGGACACGCTGCGCCTTGCCGCGTATGCAAGCCGTGAGATGGGCGCGGTCGATGTTGCCGCCACTGTCGGGTACGGCCTTCACTTCCTGTCGCAGAAACGCCCGTTCGCGGGCATCGGCACGGCCGAGGGCGATCATATCGGGCAGGAATTGACGGCGGCGGCACAGGCGAGTGCACCGATGGCGATCGCGGGCATTGTCGTGACGCCTCGAGCCGGCCTGCGCTACGCCTACTTCCACGCGAACGGCTTCGACGAAAGCGGTGCGGGCGGACAGAATCTGCGCGTTGGCACGGACAACACGCGGAGCCTGCAACCGTTTGTCGGTGTGACGCTCGACAAGGCGTTCGGCGACGCAACGCGCCCCGTGAACGTCCAGTTCCGCGTGGCGTACGCGCACGAACTGCTCGATGTCGCCCGGGTGATCACCGTGGCCTCGCAGGACGGTACGGCCTTCGTCGCATCGGGTGCGGATTTGCCGCGCGGCTTCCTGACGCTCGGCGCCAGCGTCGGCGTGACACTGGCCAAGCACCTGGATATCTCGCTCGCCTACGATGCGCTCGTCAATACGGCACGCGCATCGTCGCAGGCGGGGAGTCTGAAGGTGAGTTACCGGTTCTGAACGCCCTTGCGCGGATGACGCTTGTCGCCGCCCCTTGTTCGCTCAAAACACCACCAGCCGATCAACCAGTTGCGCGATGCGCGAGTTTGACGCCGACCACGATTCGACCGTACGCGATCGACCGTCGAAGTACACGGTATTGATCACTGATCCGTTGCGGCTGAGCGTCAGCGTTGCATAGGCCAGGTATTCGCTCGGCGTGTTGCCCCACAGAGCATCGCGCCAGGCGCGGCGCACCGAGTAATTGAGCACCACGCAGCCCGTCGGCCAGGTGCCCGGGCTGTAGATCGTGCTCACGATGCCATAAGCGCGTAGGCGACCCTGTATCGCCGGCAGCAGATCGGAAATGCCGTCGGGCGCCAGTTCTATACACACATTCTGCGAGAGCAGCTCCGGTGCGGCGGGCGTCGTCGGCGGCACGATCGACGGCAGTTGATCCGACAGCATCACGCCCGTCGACACCATGCTGGAGGCCACCTGCGCGGCGAGCACCGGCACCGGTGTCGTGAAGAGGCACCCGCCCAGGGTGGCGCTGGCGGCCGCCGCCAGCATCAGCACGATCGCCAGTCGTTTCATCAGAACGGCGACACGCCGAGCAGAATGCCCTGCAGCCAGCCACCACTGCTCCCGTCGGCGACCTGCCCCTCCTCCACGCGCGCCACCTTGGCCTGTCCCACCTTGCTCGATGCGACCACATTGCCCGGTGAGATGTCGAATTTGTTGACCACGCCGGTAAAGCGGAACGTCTCCATATTGCGCCCTTGCAGGACCTGCTTTTCCCCGCCCACGACATATGCGCCGTTCGGCAATACGTCCACGATCGCCACCGCAATCGTGCCGGCCAGCGCCGTGCTCGAACTGTTGTTGCCGTTGCCCTTGAAGGCACTGGCCGATTGACCGATGTTGAACCAGCGCTCCAGCACGGAATCGGCCCCATTGGCCTTGGCGCTCTTGCCCGTCACGCTCGCGTTGCGCGAGATGTCGCTCTGCGACTTGTTTCCACCGGACGAGTTTTCGGACACCGCAATCGTAAGCAGATCACCGATGCGATGCGCGACCGGTGTCTCGAACCAGTTCGTGGCGGTGGTCGATTGGTAGATGGATCCGCCCGTCTGCACGTTCGCCACGCGCGGCATGGGCATCATGCCCATCGGCGTGGGCGCCGGCGACGAGCTGGAGCAGGCCCCCAACATGGCGCCCGTGGCGGCCAGCAGCGCAAGCGTCCGGAGAACACCGCGCGCCGCAACGCGCGGTAGCATCGACAGCTTCGACATGGTGAGGCGCCCCCGCGCCGATCCCGGATGCCGGATCCGGTCGTCTTGGAATAGTGTGAACGGTTGATCGATGGCGCAGCCGACACGGCGGCCAGCGTCGAGAGGAATAGTAAGGAGTGCAGGTGCAGGCACTAAGCACAAATAGAGGAAAATTTGTGGAGGCCCGCCGCGCGCCACACCGATGCTGAGAAAATGGCGCGCCAACGTCGGCAGAGCTCCATGGGTTCGCCCCGTCAGGCGCGCTTTCCCGCCATCACCGTTCGCCCAACCACGCAGCGCATGAACTCCGGCATCACCCGCAAGCTTTTCCTCGCGCTCTTCGCGACAGGCCTGATCACCATGACGGCCACGGCACTCGCCGTGCGCGCCGCGCTCGGCGGGCATCGCTGGCTGTGCGGCGACAACCTGATGTATCTGACGGTCCTCGGCGTCGCGCTGCTCGGTGTCGTGGCGCTGCATCTCGCCCGGCGTCTGCTCGTGCCCGTCACCCCGTTGCTGGAGGCCACCCACCGCATGGCGATGGGCGACTACAGCGTACGCGCGCCGACAGCCGGTGCCGACGAGCTCGCCCGTCTCGCCGTCGATCTGAACCGCCTGGCAGACACGCTCGCCCGCAACGACCGCTCGCGCCGCGACCTGCTCGCGGACATTTCCCACGAGCTGCGCACGCCGCTGTCGATCCTGCGCGGGGAAATCGAAGCGTTGGAAGACGGCGTACGCCCGCTCACGCAAGACGCCCTCGCCTCGCTGCGCGTTGAAATCTCGCAGCTCTCCAAACTGATCGACGATCTGTACGAACTCTCGCTCTCGGACGTCGGCGCACTCACCTACACGTTCGCCCCCGTCGACATGACCGAGCGCGTCGCCACGTCCGTGGCCGCGTTCGGCGACTGGTTCGACGCCAAGGGCATCGCGCTGAACGTGCACCTGCCCGACGACACGCTCATCATCAACGGCGATCTCCACCGCGTGACGCAACTGCTGGGCAATCTGCTCGAAAACTCGCTGCGCTACACCGACGGCGGCGGCGCCGTGCGCGTGTACCTGTCGGCCACGGCCACGCAATTGCGTCTGGAGATCGAGGATTCTGCGCCGGGCGTGCCGGACGACGCGCTGCCGCGTCTGTTCGAGCGCCTGTTCCGCGTGGAGGCATCCCGCAGCCGGCGAAGCGGTGGCGCCGGTCTGGGGCTGACGCTTTGCAAACATATCGTCGAAGCGCACGGCGGTCAGATCGCCGCGCGGCATTCCCCACTGGGGGGTCTCGGACTCACGATCACTCTGCCGCGTCACCGCCCTGCGCCTGCGGCCGCAGGGGGGGCGTGCGGCGGCGGATGCGACCGGTCACCCGGCGGGACGAGCCGCCCCGGGCCCGCGCGGCTCGATGACCCCGCCCTTGCGAGCTCGTGATGAACCCTTCGCCCATGCCTTCGACCTCGCCGAACCCGTCGCCGGGCGCTTCGCACGCATTGACCCCGGCGCCGCTTTCCGCCCCACGTTCACCGACCGACGCGATGACCCTCTCCAACACCGCCCCGATTCTGATCGTCGAAGACGAGCCCAAGCTCGCCGCGTTGCTCGCGGAATACCTGCGGGTGGCGGGCATGCCTTGCCGCATTCTCTCGGACGGCCGCGACGTGGTGCCGGCCGTGCGCGCGACACAACCGCGCCTGGTGCTGCTCGATCTCATGCTCCCGGGCATGGACGGCCTCGAAGTCTGCCGCGCCGTGCGCGAGTTCTCCGAGGTGCCGGTCGTCATGCTGACGGCGCGCGCGGCAGAGACGGACCGGCTGCTGGGCCTCGAACTCGGCGCCGACGACTACATCTGCAAGCCCTTCAGTCCGCGCGAAGTCGTGGCACGCGTCAAGGCGATTCTGCGCCGGGTGAGAGGCGCCAGTACCGCCAGTACCACCTTCGGCCCCCAGGGAACCGCCAGTCTTGCAAACGCGGCACCGCCGCGCGCGCTCGTCATCGACGCGATGCGTCATCACGCACGGCTCGACGGACACGAACTGCCGCTCACGCCGGTGGAGTTGCGGTTGCTGGCGACGCTCGCCAGCCATCCCGACAAGACCTTCCCTCGTGCCCACCTGCTCGATCGCATGTACGACGATCACCGCGTGGTGGCCGATCGCACGGTCGATAGCCATATCAAGAACCTGCGTCGCAAGTTGCAGGCGATCCGGCCCGACGAGGAAATCGTGCGCTCGATCTATGGCGTCGGCTATCGGCTCGAATTGCGCACGGACCGCCCGGGCATGGGCGCCGCGCGGCATGGCGTCGCGGGTATCGACAATCCCGCCGGGGCGATGCCAGAATAGGCGCACCCGCGCCGCAGCGCGGTTCCCTTGAGGAGATCGACGATGCCACGCCGCGCCGCTACGTTGTCCCCGATGTCCACTGCCCTCACAGCCTTCACCTCATCCGCGTCATTCACGCCAAACGGCGTCGCAGCGTCGATGCTTGGCATTGCCGATCTTGCGCGGTCTTACGCGCCGATCAAACGTTTTCTGCAAGCTTCCACCGTCGTCGCACTGCTCGGTGTGAGCGGCGGCGCGTGGGCGCAGACGCCCGTGTGTTTCGATAGCGTCGGCCACGCCCTGCCGCCAGAGCAATGCTCGCAAGCCGCGCGCGATCAGGCCGCATCGCAGGCGACTGCGTCCGGCGCGAGATCGCCCTCACTGCGCGACGAGTGTCGCGCGCTCGCCGACAAGATCGCCAACACGCCGGACAAGCCGGTCTACCAGCGCGGACGCCGGGTCGAGTCGCCCGCCGGCGATCGCGTCGACATTCCTACACGCACCCGCCCGCGCAAAGCGCTCAAGGAAGAGTACATGCGCAAGTGCACGTAGGCGGACACCTACAAGTTGACGAGAGATGTCTGCAAGTTAACGGAACTTGTTGCCCTATTTCCTTGACAATAACGTCAGAGACCGCATAATCGTCGTCACGCCGATGGGTTGTCTGCCACGATTTCACGCAGACACATCCGTCGGATGCCGAATTATCGTTCTCATCATCCGCTTCATGGCCGACACGACGCGTGCCGCGTGGAATGCGTCATCGGCCCGACGTTTTATCCGGATCCATGCCGCCGTGCTCAGCACGGGGCACACGCTACCTGGAGGGAGAAAATGCAAAAACGCGAATTCCTGATGAAGACTTCCGTCGCTGTTGCCGCCGCTGCATTCGCGCTGTCGGGCTGCACCACGACCACCCCGTCGCAGGCCAGCAAGAGCGACAGCTCACCCGGCGCCAACGCGAACAAGCGCCGTGAGATCGATGCTTCCGTGAATGGCGCGCTCGACAAGATGTATGCGTCCGTACCGGGCTCGCGCGAACTGGTGAACAAGTCGCGCGGCATGCTCGTGTTCCCGTCGGTGCTGCAAGCCGGTTTCGTCGTGGGCGGCCAATACGGCGAAGGCGCGCTGCGCGTGGGCGGCGCCACGAAGGGCTACTACAACACGGTGACGGCGTCGTTCGGTCTGCAGATCGGTGCGCAGTCGAAGGCCATTATCTTCCTGTTCATGACGCAGGACGCCCTCGACAAATTCCAGCGCACCGACGGCTGGACGGCGGGGGCCGACGCCTCCGTGGCCCTGGTCAAGATCGGCGCGAACGGCGCGGTCGATCTGAACACCGCGACTTCGCCGGTCGAAGTGATCGTGATGACCAACGCCGGTCTCATGGCCAACCTGAACGTCGAAGGCACAAAGGTCAGCAAGCTCAACATCTGACGACGCCCGGAGACCGCGAGGCATTCAGGAATCTGGCGACCTCGCGTCCCACGTCCCACGTCCCACGCCAAACGACAACGGCGCCATCCGCAATGGATGGCGCCGTTGTTTTATGCGCAGACGATGACCGTCGGCATTACTCGGTGCTGAACGCCGCCGGACGCCACTTCAGCAAACGTTTCTCGAGCGACGTCAGCAGGTAATCCGCCGCCAGCGCCACCACGGCAAGCACGATCATCGCGGCAAACACGCCACTCGCATTGAACGCGCCCTGCGCGGTCGAGATGAGCAGGCCGATGCCCTGCTTCGAGCCGAGGAACTCACCGACCACCGCACCCACCAGGGCAAAGCCGAAGCTGACGTGCAGGCTGGCGAGAATCCACGACAACGCCGACGGAATCACCACCGACATCGTCACCTGACGGCGCGACGCGCCCAGGATCTGCGCATTCGCGATCATGTAGCGGTCGGCTTCACGCACGCCCTGGAAGGCATTGGCGAACACGACGAAGAACACCATCACCACGGCAAGCGCCACCTTCGAGGCCATGCCCAGACCCAGCGAGATCACGAAGATCGACCCGAGCACGACGCGCGGAATCGAGTTGGCGATCTGAATGTAGAGACTAAAGACATCCGAGAGCAGCTTGTTGCGGCCGAGCACGATGCCGCAGATCACACCCGCCACGCCGCCGATCAGAAAGCCCAGCACGGTCTCTTCGAGCGTGACGAACACCTGCGTCCAGAGCGGGCCCTGCGAGGTGCCTTCCACACACCATTCATAGATCTGCGCAACGATTTGAGTCGGTTGCGAGAAGAAGAACGGGTCGATCCACCCCACGCGCGCGCCCACTTCCCAGCCGCCCAACCCGATCACCAGAATGGCCACGCGCAGAAAAATCACCAGCGCGCGACGCTGTTTGATGCGACGCTGCGCGCTGGCTTCCTCGCGCGCGAGATCGGCGTCACTGAATCCTGCCACCATGGCCTGTTCACTCATGTTCATGCCCTCCTCCAGACGGCGTGGGCACGCGCGTCGATGCGCGGCCCGCAATTGCATTGTCGATGCCCCGGCGGGGGCGTCGTCTTCAACCGATCTTCACTTCCTCACGCAGATCCGCCCAGATCTCGCGCGAAATGTCGATGAAGCGCTGCTCGTAGCGAACTTCCGACATCACGCGCGGACGCGGCAAATCGATCGTGTACACATTCTTCAGCGTGGCCGGACGCGCCGTGAGCACGAATACGCGATCGGCCAGCGCAATCGCCTCTTCCAGATCGTGGGTGACGAACACCACCGAGCCGGAGGTTGACGACCACAGTTGCAGCAACTCGTCCTGCATGAGCGTGCGCGTTTGCATGTCCAGCGCGGAGAACGGCTCGTCCATCAACAGGATTTCGGGGTTGTTGATGAAGGTCTGTGCCAGCGCCACGCGCTTGCGCATGCCGCCCGAGAGCTGGTGCGGGTAGTGGTCGCCGAACTTGTCCAGGCCCACGCGCTTGATCCATTGGTCGGCCAGTGCGTAAGCGGCGTCTTTGGACTGACCGCGAAACAGCGGGCCGGCGGCCACGTTCTCGCGCACGCTGCGCCACGGGAATACCGCGTCGTTCTGGAACACGAAGCCAATGCGCGGGTCGATGCCGTTGACCGGCTGCCCCATCACGCGCACGCTGCCGGCAGTCGGGCGCAGCAGGCCGGTGATCATCGACAGCGTGGTCGATTTGCCGCAGCCGGTCGGCCCGACAATGGCGACGAACTCGCCGCGGGCGACCGACATGCTGAAGTTGCGCAGCGCGATGGTGGCGTGGCCGTCCGCCGAGATGAAGCGGCACGACACGTTGTCGAATTCGATGGCCGGGGTATCGCGCGAGACAGGGCTCGCAGCGCGCGCCGGCGCAGTGGGGGTGATGGTCTGGGTCATGCCCGGTTCCTCAGTGACGTCGAAGGGCAAACGGTGTCGTTGCGGTTTTTCAGGGGTGAGTCTGCCCACACACCGGACGGTCGTCGGGTGCGGGCGGCTCGGGTGGCGGCGCGTCGAGCGACGCGCGCGCCGGAACTACAGGATCAAAGGGTGACGCGAGATCGAACGCTTACTTCGGCACGTTCGCGGCGTCGACAAACGCGTTGGTGTAGGTCTTCGAAAGGTCGATGTGCTTGCCCTTGACGTTCGGGTTGAACGCGGCGAGCACCTTGAGCACCGTCTCCGGACCATCCTTCGGCATGCGGCCGTCCGGCGAGTACATCGGCAGCGAGTTCTGCAGCGCCTGCAGGTACAGCGCCTTGTTGTTGGCGTAGTAGTCCTTCGGCATCTTCTCGGTGATCTCTGCGGCCGAGTGGGTGTTGATGTACTTGAGTGTCTTCACGAACGCGCGGGCCAGCTTGGTCGCCTCTTCCTTGTGCGTGTCGGCCCACGCGCGCTGCACGTACAGGCTCGACGCCGGGTAAGCGCCGCCCAACGCGTCGACCGTGCCCTTCATCGTGCGCATGTCGACGAGCACTGCCGCGTCGCCCGTGTTGATCAGACGCGAGGCGGTCGGCTCGGTCGTCATGCCGGCGTCGATCCGGTTCTGCTTGATGGCGGCGATGAACGTGTTGTCCGCGCCGACGGGCAGCACCGAGAATTGCGACGACGTGATGCCGTGCTTGGCCGCGAGGTACTGCGTGAGGAAGTTGGTCGACGCACCCAGGCCCGTCACACCCAGGGTCTTGCCCTTGACGTCGGCCATGCTCTTGATGGTGTCGCGGCTCTTGGCATTGACCAGTTCGACTTCGCCGGGCACCTGACCGAAGACCGTGATGGCCTCGATTTCCTTGCCCTTGCTTTGCAGGTCGATGGAGTGATCGTAGAAGCCAACCACGGCCTGCACGGCACCGGCGAGCAATTCGTTTTCGGCGTCGACACCGGCCGGCTGCGAGAGCAGCTCGACGTTCAGCCCTTCGTCCTTGAAGTATCCGAGTTGCTCGGCGAGTTTGGCCGGCAGGTAGATCATCTTGGTGATGCCGCCCACCATGATCGTGATCTTGCCGCTGTCGGCGGCGAAACTCGGCACGGCGGCCAGCGCCAGCGATGCGCCGAACACGGCGGCCAGAACGGGTTTCACGAAGGCTTTCGGCGTACGCACGCCATGGCTTGCTCGCATTATGGTGTCTCCATCGTTTTTAGGGATAATGGCTCAAGCGTCGCGTTGCGGCGCCGGCCGACCGCTGTGGTTTGCCACAGGGCCCAGGCAGCGGTCCTCTGAATCGTTTCCTTTGCCTTGATGCGAATTGTAGAAAACCGAAGCTTTCATCGAGCTTTCGTCCCATGCAGGTTTTCTTGCGCAACCGATGGGTGTTTACCCGCTGTTGGCTTGCGCCGGTTCGGCGGGCACACTCGCCGTCGCTGTCTGCGCCGCTGTCTGCGTCGCCCTACGCCTTTGCCGTCATGAAACTGCTGCTGATCGAAGACAACGACACCCTCGCCCACTGGCTCGCCCGCATGCTGCGCGACGACAACTTCACGGTCGACGCCGCGCGCGACGGCGACGCCGCCGACCGTCTACTGCAAACCGAGACGTACGACGTGGTGCTGCTCGATCTCATGCTGCCAAAGCTCGGCGGCAAGCATGTGCTGCGACGGCTGCGTGAGCGTCGCAATAATGTGCCGGTGATCATTCTCACGGCCAGCGGTTCCGTCGACGAGAAGGTCGACTGTCTCGGCGCGGGGGCCGACGACTATCTGGTCAAACCCTTCGAAGTGCGCGAGCTAATCGCGCGCGTCAAGGCGCTCGCCCGCCGGCATGCGCCCGAGCAGAGCGCGGATCTGGTGTGTGCCGATCTGGCCTATCACGCGGGCACGCGACAGTTTACGATCGCGGGTGCGCCGCTCGCGCTGCCGTCGCGCGAGCATGCCGTGCTCGAAATCCTCATGCGCAAGCAGGGAAAGACCGTTGCCAAAAGCGCCCTCGTCGACGGCGTCTTCGGTCTCGACGACGAACCGAGCGCCGATGCCATCGAGATCTATATCCATCGTCTGCGCAAGAAACTCGAGACGAGCCACGCAGCCATCATGACGCTGCGCGGCCTGGGCTATCTGCTGCGCGCCAAAGATGCTTAGCCTTCGCGTACGGCTGCTGATGTGGCTGATGCTGCCTCTCACGCTCTACATCGGCGCGAGTGGGTGGCAGGCCTATCGCAGTGCGCGCGACACCGCCGCGCTCGTGCAGGACCGGGCCTTGCTCACGTCGGCGCAAGTGATCGCCGGGGAACTCACCTGGGTCGATGGGGCCCTGCGCGCGAGCGTGCCGCCCTCCGCACTCGAACTGTTCGCGTCGCCGGCGCGGGACCGGGTGCTCTATCAGGTCGTCACCGAAGACGGCCAATTGCTCGCCGGCCCGCCGGATTTCCCGCGCCCGCCGCTCTTTTCCGGCACGACCCCGGCGTACTTCAGCGTCACCGTGAATGGCGAACCGCTTCGGGCCGTCAATTATGTGCGCACGATGTACAACGCCGGCACACCCTATCAGGTCGCGGTCGTGGTGGCCGAGACGATGCACGCGCACGACGCGATGCTCTCGCAGTTGTGGGAACCGTCGCTGCACCGCCAGATCGCCATGGCCGCGCTGGCCGCCTTGCTGGTGCTCATCGGGCTGACGGTCGAGCTGCATCCGCTCATTCGCCTTAAGGACGAGGTCGCCGGGCGCGCGCCGCAGGAACTGGTGCCCATTCGCGCCGGACAACTCCAAACCGAACTGCGACCTATCGTCGACGCCATCAACCTGTGCATCCAGCGGCTCTCGGCACAGGCGCAGCAACAGCGGCGCTTCGTGGCCGACGCCGCGCACCAGCTACGCACCCCGCTCACGCTGCTCGATACCCAGTTGCAGTTCGCGGCGCAGCTCGATGATCGCGCTGCGCTGGCCGACGTACTAGCCGCCATGCAGACGAGCAGTCGAGGGCTGGCCGATCTCACCAACAAGCTGTTGCTGCTCTCGCAGGCGGAGGCGGCCGACACGCCGGCGTTCTCGCGCTCGCGTGTCGATCTGGTGGCCGTGGCCGCCGCCGTGCTCGAGGAACTCGTCGCCCTTGCGCAACGACGCCATATCGATCTGGGATTGGAGACGACCGAAGCGCACGTGTGGGTCGAGGGCAATGGCGAGCTGTTTCACGCCATGGTCATGAATCTTGTCGACAATGCGATCCGCTATATCCACGAGGGTGGTCGCGTGACCGTCGCCATCGACAGTCCTCAGGACATGGCCCGCCTGCGCGTGATCGACGATGGGCCGGGCATCCAGGCCGAGGCGCGGCAGCGTGTGTTCGAGCGCTTCTATCGCAATGCGCCGCCGGGTCAGCCCGGCACCGGGCTGGGGCTGGCCATCGTCAAGGAAATCGTGGCGGCCAGTTACGGCACCGTGACGCTGGCGTCGGGCGACGACGGTCGCGGTCTGATGGTGACCGTGACGCTACCGCTCGCGATAGAGGCTGAACGCAACGCCCTTTAGAAGACGTTGCCGGCGTCACGTCTCCGATACCGCACACCGCAAGCCTGCACCACCGCCTGATAGAAACTCGCAGCCGTATGAATTCGCAAGAAAAACTCAGGCTTTACCGTTGGTTAGATTGAAAAAATCGTTTGAAACACTGGCTCGACTCCATGCGCTAGGACAAACCCTGATATATTTTGGGGTCTTCGCAGAATTCCCCTTAAGCAAGCCAATACTTTTTGATCCAAATCAAAGAGTTATGCTTCGACGTCCGTCACGTGCTTGTTTGCCACGTGTAATTGTGACGAAATGTAAAGTTTGTTAAATTCGGTGGGGTCTCGGCGCGCAAGTTGCGGCACGGGACTTTTTCTCTCAGGAATTTGCCTCCATGCCGTTTCTCGTCGATCGTGCCGCACAGGCTGCGAGACGTCGCGTGTCACTTGACGACGCGTTGCACACGCGCGCCGTGACGCCGACATCGGGTCTGGCGGCCGCGTGCGACACGGCGTTGCCCGCCGAGTCCGCCTCGCGCGCGCCGGCACAGTCCGAGGCACACGCAATTGACGCCGCTCGCGAAGCCGAGCGCACGCGCCTGGCCAGGGAGATACACGACGGACTTGGGGCGCACCTCACGGCATTGCAATTGGTGGTAGCGCGTCTTGCCACGCGCGCCCCGGCCGACGCCGCCGAGTGGCAGTCCCTCTGCACCCAGATTCAGCAGGCAGCAAACGCGGCTCAAGACGCGGCGGATGACCTCGTCTGCCGCCAACGCCCCCCCGCGCTCGACGCCGGTCTCGTCGCGTCGTTGCGCGCCTGGCTGCGTCGCTTTGGCGAACAAAGCGGTCTCACCTGCATTTGGCGCTGCGACGACGTGACGCGCGAGCGCGTCGCCAGGCTCACGCCCGACGCGGTGCTGGCGTTATATCGAATTGCGCAGGAAGCCTTGACCAACGTTGCCCGACACGCACACGCCTCTCGCGTAGTGGTGGCGCTCGACGGCGGTCATCGTTCACTCAAACTCACGATTTCCGACGACGGTTGCGGCTTGGTCCGCGGCGCGCGTCGCAAGCAGGGACATTTCGGATTGGTTGGGATGCGCGAGCGCTGCACGGCGCTTGGCGGCACGATACGTATTGGCAGTGCGCAAGGATCGGGGACGCTCGTGAGCGCGCGTCTTCCCTGGCACCAGATTCTGTCGTCCCCGGCCGCGGCACCCGCGACCGGCCATCATGCCCCGGAATCGCTTGCTCTTCACGGATACGCATCATGACGCTCAGAGTGCTCATCGTCGACGACCACGCCATCGTGCGTCAGGGCGTGCGACAGTTGCTCTCCGACAGCGGGAGCATCTCGGTCGTCGGCGAAGCCGACTGCGGCGCGGAAGCGCTGGAGATGACCGACGCCGCCCAGTGGGACATCGTCCTGCTCGACATTTCGCTGCCCGACACGAACGGGCTCGAAATTCTCAAGACCCTGCGACGCAAACATCCGCGTCTGCCGATCATGATCTTCAGCATGTACGGTGAAGGCCAGTTCGCGCTTCGGGCGCTCAAGGCCGGCGCGGCCGGTTATCTGAGCAAGCGCTCGAACGCCCAGCAGTTGGTCTCCGCCGTGCGGCAGGTCGCCGCGGGCCGCAAGTATGTCAGCCCGATGGTCGCCGAGACGCTCGCCGACTACCTCGGCCCGGACGCCGACCAACCGCCGCACGAGCGCCTGTCCGACCGGGAATATCAGACGCTTTGCATGATCGGCTCGGGCAAGCGCCTGACCGACATCGCCAATGCGCTTTCGCTCTCGGTCAAGACGGTGAGCGTGTATCGCACGCGCCTGCTGGAAAAGATGCGCCTGAACAACAACGCCGAACTCACCTATTACGTGATGCAACACGGCCTGGTCAGCGCCGAGATGGGACCGCTCTGCGCCTGAGCGCTCCGGCACCACCCAATCAGAAGTAAGCGATCACTACGTGGCCCGAGAACGCGGGCCACGTGCATTTCGGACCGCCGAACCGACCTCGGTCGTCGACAGCGTTGCGTCCGGCAACGCTTTCTCACCCGGGCGAGAAATTTTCTCGTGCGCCTTCAAAGCGTTGCCACCTGCCGAGAATTGGCGGTCGCGCGACAGGGGCCAGGCAGTCGCCTGCGCCTCTCCAAGCCTTACAGGGATTGAATAAGCGGCAGATTGCCCCTTTCCTTGCGGGATCGATCGGGGAAGAATTTTGTAGACTGGTCCGCTAGCGTTTTTCCTACATCGACAGGGCCCGTCGATGGGGGGTGACACATCATTTTGTGAAATCACCCTAAATTTTCCCAATGGCCGTCCGATATCCCCTACAACGGCGGCTTTCGGCGAATGGCTGTAGAGCCGAAGTTACGGCGCTTAAGCCGGAGCCAAAAATTTTGGGAAAGGAGTGGCTAAATGTCATCTGTCATCAATACCAATATCTTCTCGCTGGTTGCACAACGTAACCTGAGCACGTCGCAGTCGGGCCTGCAAACCTCGATCACGCGCCTGTCCTCGGGTATGCGCATCAACAGCGCCGCCGACGATGCCGCCGGTCTGGCGATCACGGACCGCATGTCGGCCCAGATCAACGGCACGCAGCAAGCGCAGCGCAACGCCAACGACGGTATCTCGCTGGTGCAAACCGCCGCGGGCGCCCTGTCGGCGATCACCGACAACCTGCAACGCATCCGCACGCTGGCCGTTCAGTCGACCAACTCGACGAACTCGGCTTCGGACCGTGCCGCGCTCGATCAGGAAGTTCAACAGCGTCTGGCGGAAGTGAACCGTCTGGCCACGCAAACGTCGTTCAACGGCCTGAACGTGCTCGACGGCTCGATGGGCACGGCGAACTTCCAGGTCGGCGCCAACGCAGGTCAGACCATCTCGGTCAACCTGCAACAAAGCATGACGATCTCGAGCATCGGTTCGGTCGCGCAAACGACGTCCGCCGCCAACCCGCTGAGCTTCACCGTTGCCGCACTGACCGTGCAGATGGGTGCAGGCGCCGCCGTCAACGTCAAGGCCGGCACGTACAACAGCTCGGCCGACCTGGCCACGGCGATCAACACCGCCGCACAATCCGCGGGCTTCACGGGCAACGTCGCCTCGGTCAACTCGGCCGGTGAAATCGCGATCACCAACACCGACGCGGCACAAACGATGACGATCGCCGGTGCCGACGCCACCACGCTGGGCATGGCCGTCGCAGGCGCCGCCGCCGGTGTGACGACCACGTCGACCGCCGTCGCTGGTACGTTCTCGCAAACGCTGGCCGCAGGGGACCTGGTCCTGACCGTCAACGGCAAGGCCACGAACATCACCGGCAAGATGAACAGCGCCAGCGACCTGGCCAATGCGATCAACTCGTCGAACAGCGGCGTGAACGCGTATGTCGACACCACGGGCAAGATGCACCTCAGCTCGGGTTCGGCCTTCCAGATCAGCGGCGGTACGGCGGCAACGCTGACCAAGCTGGGCCTGCCGACGGCAGCCACGACGTACGCCACGAGCGGTAGTCTGGCACAAGCCGACGTGAAGACGGTCAACAGCGCCACGCTGATGCTGTCGCAGATCGACTCGGCCATCGGCACCGTCGACACGCTGCAATCGACCCTGGGCGCTATTCAAAACCGCTTCCAGTCGACGATTTCGAGCCTGTCGACCACGACGCAGAACTTGACCACGGCGCGTTCGGGCGTGCAAGACACCGACTACGCTGCGGAAACGGCCAACCTGACCAAGTCGCAGATCCTGCAACAAGCCGGTATCTCGATGCTGGCCCAGGCCAACCAACTGCCGCAACAAGTGCTGAAGCTTCTCCAGTAAGCGCCTGTTGGGTTGGGTTTGACGCCCGGCGGCAACGTGGCCGGGCCGCCGGCGGCGCCACCTTCACGGGGGGCGCCGCCGCAAACATTACAAAGGCAGTCTTTTTTGTGCCGGCGTTTTGTGAGTTGAGCAACCATTTTAGAGAGCGAGCAATTTATGGCGACTACCGGCAGTAGCACTACGGGCTCCATTTCGTCACCGGGCATCGGTTCCGGGCTGGACGTGAACGCGCTCGTGACCAGTCTGATGCAGCCGGCCACGCAAAAGCTCAGCTTGCTCAAATCACAAGAAGCCAGCTATCAGACCAAGGTCTCCGCACTCGGCAGCCTGCAATCGGCGCTGAGTTCGTTCCAGTCGTCGCTGTCGGCCCTGTCGTCGGCGTCGTCGTTCCTGCAGATGACCGCCACACCGGGCGACGCGACCTTCCTGACGACGTCGGCGGACACCACGGCGAAGGCGGGCAGTTATACGATCAACACGACGCAACTGGCGCAGGCGCAAAGCCTGTCGACGTCCGGCGTGTCCGATCCTGCCGCCTCGATCGGCACGGGCGCGTCCACCCAGTTGACGTTCAGCTTCGGCACGATATCGGGCGGCACGCTCGCGAACGGCACGTACACCGGCGCCAGCTTCTCGCCGAATGCGCAGCAGGCACCGTTCAGCATCACGATCACGAACAGCAACAACTCGCTGCAAGGCATTCGCGACGCCATCAACGCCGCCAAGGGCGGGGTGACGGCCACGATCGTCAACGACGGCAGCGCCACGCCGAACCGCCTGGTGCTGACCTCGACGCAGACCGGCCAGGCGATGAGCATGAAGGTGGACGTCGCCGCCGGCGGCGACGCCACGCTCACGAACATGCTGGCGTACGACCCGACCGCCACCCAGAACCTGACGCAGACGGCCGCGGGCCAGAACGCGAACCTGACCATCAATGGCCTGGCCGTGTCGAGCCAGACCAACACGGTCAAGAGCGCCGTGCAGGGTCTGTCGATGACCCTGCTCAAGACCGGCTCGACCACCGTCAGCGTCAGCAACAACAGCGACGGCGTCACCAAGTCCGTCAGCGATTTCGTCACCGCGTACAACACGCTGCACTCCGCGATCGGCCAACTGACGTACTTCGACAAGTCGAGCGCCTCGCCCGGCAGCACCTCGAACAACAACGGTCCGCTGATCGGCGACACGACCACGCAGATGATCACAACGCAGATCCAGCAGATCCTGAACGGCAAGCTGCCAGGGGTCTCGGGATCGGTGCTGACCTCGCTCGCGGACATCGGCGTGACGTTCCAGGCCGGCGACGGCTCCGGCAGTGCCACCGATACATCGGGCCAGCTGGCGGTCGATTCGACCAAGCTGCAGAAGGCCATCGCCTCGGGCGGCTTCGCCCAACTCGCGTCGTTGCTTGCCACCAACGGCACGACCAGCGACAGCCTGATCAACTACCAGAGCTCGACCACCAATACCCAGCCGGGCCAGTACGACGTCGTCGTCACGCGACTGGCGACGCAAGGCACGCTCACGTCGAACGCCACGCTTGGCGCGAACACCGTCATCAACGGCACCAACAATACGCTGACGGTGCAGGTCGACGGCACGAGCACGACCATCACCATCCCGAACGGCACCTACACGCCCGACAAGATGGCCGCCGCCTTGCAGGCCGCGATCAATGGCAACTCGCAATTCGTCGCCAACGGCTCGACAGTGACCGTCAAGCAGACGGCCGGGGTGCTGTCGATTACGTCGAACCGTTACGGCTCCGCCTCGAACATCCGCGTGACGTCGGGCAATGCCCAGACCACGCTGTTCGGCACGGGGGTGTCGCCCAGCACCGATGGCGTGGATGTCGGCGGCTCGATCGGCGGCGTGATCGCCACGGGCAGCGGCCAGTCGCTGACCGGCGCCGCGGGTTCGCTGACCGACGGCCTCAAGATCCAGGTCACCGGCACCAACCTCGGCAATCGCGGCACCATCAATTTCTCGCAAGGCTATGCGTCGCTGCTGTCGAACCAGGTCAGCAACTTCCTGAGTGCCAAGGGCGCCATCAGCACGGCCACGTCGAACCTGAATGCCAGCATCAAGCACGTGCAGCAACAGGAAAGCGACTGGCAAGACCAGATGACGCAGATGCAGAACCGCTACCTCGCCCAGTTCACGGCGCTGGACGCGACGATGGCCAAGTTGCAGAACACGAGCGACTACCTCAAGCAGGTGCTTGGCGGGTCGTCGTCTTCGTCGTCGTCCTCGAAGTAAGCGCGCGACGCACTCACGCCGCGCGCTTCGGAGAAAGTCATGTACGGTCAAAACGCCGCCAACGCTTATCGCAAAGTCGGACTCGAGACGGGCGTCATCGCCGCGAGTCCGCACCAGCTCATCATGATGCTGTTCGACGGCGCCAAGGCAGCCCTCACGAAGGCCCGCGTCCATTTCGAAGACGGCCGCATCGCGGATCGCGGACTCGCGCTCTCGAAAGCCATCGGCATTATTGGCGGTCTGCGCGACGGCCTGGACATGGACGCCGGCGGAGAACTGTCTCGCAACCTGCGCGATCTTTACGACTACATGGGCCAACGCCTGCTCGAAGCGAATCTCGAGAACGACGTGGTCAAGGTGCAGGAAGTCGACACCCTGCTCGATACGATTGCATCGGCCTGGCGAGCGATCACGCCGGCGGCCGGCACGGGGGCCCCCGCCGCACAGGCGGGCACCGGAGTGCGCTATGAATGAAGCCAAGTCGTTGCTGAACTGCTACGAGAGCATTGCCGGCCTCACGGAGCGCATGCTCGGCGTGGCGCGCGATGGCGATTGGGATGCCCTCATCGACCTCGAGATGCAGTATCGTGCGCAGGTCGATTCGATCAAGCAGCTCGACGCGTCGCTACCGCTCAGCGAGGACGAGCGGGCGCGAAAGCACGCCGTCATCCGTCGCATTCTGGCCGACGACGCCGCGATCCGCGATCTCGTGGTACCGCGCCTGGCGCATCTGGATGCCATGATCAACAGCACACGCCGTCAACGTGCCCTGCACGAAGTCTACGGCTTGAACCTGGGCGCCTGACGCGCCAGCGCGTCGCGTCGCCCATTCTTCGGAGTCAGTCAGGTATGGCCGGTCTCGATTCGGTGCTGGCCACAACGCTCGCACGACGGCTCGACACATTGCTGGGTGCCGGGCAAGGCGCGGCCTCGACGACTGCGCCAGGTGCCGTATCGGGCCTGCAGCCCACCGGCGACGCCACGTCCGCCCTCGTCGACCTCGCCACCCGCCCGTCGACGACGGCCGTCGGACTCGGTAACGCGCCGCCGCAAGCCGGTGCCCGGCTTGCCTCCCCCGTTCAACAGGCGACGCTCTCGGCCGCCGCGCGCACCATCGACACGATTCTGCGGCTGGCGCCCGACTCGCCTGGCCCCGTGCAGGCGAGCACGCCCGTATGGCCGGCCGCCCCCGGCACCGGCGCGCCCGCGCTCGCGCCACTGCTCGCGGCGGCGTTGAAGGAGGCGTTGTCCGCGAGCGGGCTCTTTTACGAATCGCATCTGTCGCAGTGGGCCTCGGGCAGCCGCTCGTTCGAGCAACTACAGGCCGAGCCGCAATTGCGCTGGCCCGCTTCGGCGAATCTGGCCGCGCAGTTGCGCGCGGCCGGTGCCGACGCCACGCTGCCCGGTCCCGGCCCCCTCACCCGGTTGCTCGGCCCTGCGGGCGCCGACGCCGTGCTGGCCACCGGTTGGCCGACGCTCAGCCCGTCGACCCCGCCCGTGGCGGCCGCCTCCGGTGCCGCGTCGCCCGGCGTCGTTGCGCCACCGGCAACGGGCGAGGCAGCCGATAGCGGTCTGCATGCGAGCGCCAATCTGCCCAACACGGCCAACGCGTTGGCGCATGCCGCAAGCGTGGCGCACACAACGAGCAGCGTATTGCCAGGCGCGCAGGGGGCCGACGCCACCCTCGCTGCGCTGAGCAACGGCTCACCGCCCAATGCTGCGCCGCACGGCCCGGCCGGGGTGATGGCCGCCGTGGCGAATGCGCCCGCGGAAAGTGTCACGCTGGTGCGTCAGCAGCTGGACATGCTGGTGAATCCGCAATTCCAATGGAACGGCATGGCGTGGCCGGGAGCGCCGATGACATGGCAGGTCGAGGAACGGGCCGGGCAACCGATGCCCGGCGAGGCGGCCACGCCCTCGACATGGCATACCCATCTGCGTCTCACGCTGCCGTTGCTGGGCACGGTCGACGTCACGCTCGGGTTGTCCGGGCAGCAGTTACAGGCGCGCCTGCTGACCGATTCGTCCGTGTCGGCCGATGTACTGTCGCAAGAGGGTGAGGTATTGCGCCAGCGACTCGCGGCCGTCGGACTCATCGCGAGCCAATTGTCGTTCGGCGCGCTGACGGACGCGGGGGCAAGCGTCGGCGGGTCATCGGCAGGTGCCAACCCGGCCGACCCTGCGCGCCCAGTGCACGCTGCCGCCCCGACCAATGCCACCGGGCAGCGAGGGCCCTCGGCGGGCGATGTGCCGCCAGACGCAGAGACCGGAGGTGCGGCATGACGCTGCCACCGGAACGTCGCACGGCGATCGCGCTCGCCTACGGGGCGAACGACACGGCACCTCGCGTGGTGGCGAAGGGCTACGGCCTGCTCGCCGAAACGATCGTGCGCACCGCGCACGAGCATGGCCTGTATGTGCATGAATCGCCGGAGCTGGTAAGCCTGCTCATGCAGGTCGACCTCGATCAGCGGATTCCGGCGCAGCTCTATCAGGCGGTCGCGGAGTTGCTGGCGTGGCTCTACAAACTCGAAGCGGGACGGGGTGGCCACCCGCCGCCGCTGCCGCCGGGCGTCGCCGCCCCGGCGTCCTCGGCCGACTTGCCGGCCGCCGCAGCCACGTCACCGTCCAACGCATTCGACAATCCATCCGCCGACCACCGCACGCGCTAAGTCATGCCGTTCGCACATCGGGCGAGCGTGCGGTGAAGTGTCTGAATTCCTGCCCTGCCCCGTAACCGCTGACGAGCGGCGCACCGCTGCGGGCAAAGGCTTCCCCGGCTTCCTCGCGATGGGCAGACGTTTTGCCATCCGCGCAGCACAAGCGATCTCACTAGGATTCTCTCCGTATGTCGCGGCACCGCGTGCCGGGCATGGGCATTTGCTCGCCAACCCAACCTTGCGTGTCTGCCATGGAAGCCATTCAGAATCCTTTCAATCCCGGCGCGGGAACACCGCCGCCCGCCTTGTCCGGACGCGATGATATTCGCGAGGAAGTGCGTGTCTGCATCGAACGCCTTCGCATCGGACGCCACGCCAATGGTCAACTGCTGATCGGCCTGCGTGGTGTCGGCAAGACGGTGCTGCTCGAACGTCTCCTTTACGACACCGAACAGCAAGGCGCGATCACCGTGCATCTCGAAGCCCCGGAAGTGAAGTCGCTGCCGGCATCGATCGCCCCGGCGTTGCGTGTCGCGTTATTGCGCATGAGTCGAACACAGTCGGCGAAGGACACCGTCGTTCGAGGATTGCGCGCGCTCGCCGGCTTCGTCTCCGGATTGAAAGTCACCTATGACGGCATCGAAGTCGGTCTGGATTACGCGCCCGAGCCAGGTCTGGCGGATTGCGGCATTCTCGACCTGGATCTTTGTGCACTGCTCGTTGAGGTGGGGCGCGCGGCCCGATCGGCGCACACCGTGCTCGCCATTTTTATCGACGAACTTCAGGGCATGCCGAAGCGGGAGTTGTCCGCGTTGCTTTACGCCCTTCACCGATGCGCGCAATACCGGCTGCCCGTCATTCTGATCGGCGCGGGCTTGCCGCCACTGATCCGGCAGGTGGGTGACGCCAAGTCCTATGCGGAGCGAATGTTCGAAATCGCCACGATCGGACCGCTCTCGAATGCCGGGGCACGCGATGCGATCGCCGTCCCCGCCGCACAAGCCGGCGTCGCCATCACGCCGGATGCGCTTGACGAGATCGTCGAGCGCACGGGCGCCTACCCGTATTTTCTCCAACAATGGGGGAAGCTCGTCTGGAAGGTGGCGCACGAAAGTCCCATCACTTCGGAACACGTCAGACTTGCGTCGAGGGCGGCCATCGATGCGCTGGATAACAACTTTTACCGCCTCCGCTTCGAGCGGCTGACCCCGACGGAAAAGCGCTACCTGCGGGCGATGGCAGAGTTGGGAGAAGGTCCGCACGATCTGCACGCCGTCGCCGCGGAATTTGGCAAACCTGCCGAAGCGCTTGAACCGGTTCGACAGGCACTCGTCAACAAGGGCATGCTCTACAGCACCCCGCTGGACGATGCGGCATTCACCGTGCCGCGCTTTCACGCATTTCTGAAGCGCATCATGCCGCCGCAACCCGCATGCGCGGGTGCGGCGTAACCGGTGCGCGGCCTGCCGGCCCGGGCACGTCATCGGCCGGCAGCGCATCGCCCCTCTCGCGAGCACGCGCCCGCCGACAATAAAAAAGCCCCGTCCATGGTCGACGAGGCCTTTTCGGTGCGGACGACGCACCTCGGCGCGCCCCCGCATGCCCTACGTGGGCATTACACCTGCATGTTCATCACGGTCGTATAGGCCGACACGAGTTTGTTGCGCACTTGCAAGCTCATCTGGAAGCCGATGTTGGCTTTCTGCAGATCGACCATGACGTCGTTGAGCGCCACGCCAGACTGCCCCATTTCGAACGCGCGGGCCTGTGACTCCGCGCCGTTCTGCGCCGACGAGACGCGCTTGAGCGAGTTTTCCAGTTCGGACGCGAAACCACCCGTCGCCGAGGCCGCGCCGGTGCCAGCGGTCGAGGTGCCCAGGATCGAGCCCGCCGCCTGCGACGCCACACTGCCCAGCTTCTGCAATACCGACTCGATTCCCGGAATGGCCATGATGCTCGTCCTCGCTTGTCTTCGATTGGCACCGGCAGCGCCGCGACACCGCGTCGTGCTCACCGGTTTGCCTCTTATCAGTTACGTCGGAGCTTACCACCGCCTGGCAAGCCCCCAAGACCCTAATTGGCGGCAAAACACCCGCCTAATCCTTGAAACGATTCCATATTCGGCAACGAATAATCAGGACCATCGGCATCGTGCGCACCGGGTAACGGACCTTTCCAATCCTTAGCGCCCGTCGCACGTGAGCGCGATGCCAAGCGTACCCCCGGAGAATTCTGTCGCATGTTAGTGAGCACTTCCACCGCGAAGAACGTCGTGTTAACGCCGCTGGCGTGGAGCCGCGCATGAACGCCGCCACCCAGTCGGCGGACGTCGCCGCCAAGTCGCCCCTGCTGGCGCAGTTGCGCTCGCGCGAGCGCTTGCCGCTGCTCATCGGTGGCGCGGCCCTCATCGCCTTGCTGATCGCCGTTTTCCTGTGGAGCCGTGCCCCCGACTACAAGGTGTTGTACAGCAACCTGGGCGATCGCGACGGGGGTGCCATCATCACCTCGCTGCAGCAGATGAACGTGCCGTACAAGTTCGCCGAGGGCGGCGGTGCCATTCTGGTGCCGGCCGAGCAGGTGCACGAGGTGCGGCTGCGTCTGGCCTCGCAAGGGCTGCCCAAGGGCGGTCTGGTCGGCTTCGAATTGATGGACAACCAGAAGTTCGGCATCAGCCAGTTTGCCGAGCAGGTCAATTACCAGCGCGCCCTCGAAGGCGAACTCGCCCGCTCGATCGAATCGCTGTCGGCGGTGCAGGCCGCGCGCGTGCATCTCGCGATCCCCAAGCCGTCGGTCTTCGTGCGTGAGCAGCAAAAGCCCAGCGCCTCGGTGCTCGTCACGCTGTATCCGGGCCGCGTGCTCGACGACGGCCAGGTCAGCGCCATTGTCCACATGGTCGCATCGGGTGTGCCCGAGCTGCCGGTCAAGAACGTGACGGTGCTCGATCAGAACGGCAATCTGCTCTCCGCGCAGAGCGCCAATGCGCTGGGTCTGGACGCCAGCCAGCTCAAGTACGTTCGCGAACTCGAACAATCGTATGCGCGCCGTATCGAGGCCATCCTGAACCCGATCGTCGGGCCGGGCAACGTGCACGCTCAGGTGACGGCGGACGTCGACTTCAACCAGGTCGAGCAGACGTCGGAGAATTACAAGCCGAATTCGGGCGAGCAGGCGGTGCGCAGTCAGCAGAACAGCGAAGCCTCGCAAATCGGCATCACGCCCGCCGGCGGGGTGCCCGGCGCGTTGTCGAACCAGCCGCCGGGTCAAGCCACCGCGCCCATCACGCAAACGCAGCAGCAGTTCGCCCAGCAAAACGCCGCAAACGCGGCAAGCGCCGCCAGCGCGCCGCAGGGCCCGCGCAGCGACCGCAAGGACGCCACGGTCAACTACGAAGTCGACCGCACGATTCGCCATGTTCAGCAAGCGACGGGCGGTCTGAAGCGTCTGTCGGCCGCCGTGGTGGTGAACTATCACCCGGGCACCGACGCGAAGGGCAAGGCCGCGATGGTGGCGCTCACGCAAGCGCAGCTCGACCAGATACAGAACCTGGCGAAGGAAGCCATCGGCTACTCGACCCAGCGCGGCGACACGCTCAACATCGTCAACAGCCCGTTCACGGTCGAGGCCGATCCGGAAGCCAACCTGCCGTGGTGGCGTCAGCGCCAGAACATCGAATTGGCCAAGCAAGTCGGCAAGTGGGTCTTGATCGGCCTGGTCGGCCTCTATCTGTGGTTCGGCGTCATTCGTCCGGCCATTCGCAAGCATCTGACCCCGCCGCCGCCGGCCGAGCCCACGCTGGCCGGTGCGGCCGGTGCCGCCGGGGGAGAAGGCGTCGAGGGCGAGAATGCCGACGGCGAGGCCGGCAAGCGGGCCGAAGTCAGCGCCTACGAGCGCAATTTGCAGTACGCGCGCCAAGTCGCGCGACAGGATCCGAAGATCGTGGCAACGGTAGTCAAATCATGGGTGGGTGGTGGCGATGAGCGCGGCTGAGGGACTCGAACGCAGTGCCATCCTCCTGATGTCGCTGGGTGAAGACGAAGCGGCGGAGGTCTTCAAGTACCTCGCGCCGCGCGAAGTGCAAAAGCTCGGCGCGGCCATGGCCTCGCTGCGGCAGGTCACGCGCGACCAGATCGCCGACGTGTTGCAGGACTTCGTGCTCGAAGCCGAACAGCACTCGGCGCTTTCGCTCGATTCTTCCGAATACATCCGCTCGGTGCTCAACAAGGCGCTGGGCAACGACAAGGCCGCGGGCCTGATCGAGCGCATTCTTCAAGGCGGCGACACCAGCGGCATCGAGGGTCTGAAGTGGATGGACTCGACGGCCGTCGCCGAGCTGATCCGCCATGAGCATCCGCAGATCATCGCCACGATCCTCGTACACCTCGACCGCGACCAGGCCTCGGAAGTGCTCGCGCTGTTCACAGAGCGTCTGCGCAACGACGTCGTCTTGCGCATTGCCACGCTCGACGGCATTCAGCCTGCCGCGCTACGTGAGCTGAACGACGTGTTGACGAAACTGCTTTCGGGCAGCGAGAACATCAAGCGCAGCCCGATGGGCGGTGTACGCACCGCAGCGGAAATTCTCAATTACCTGGGCGGGGTGCACGAAGAGTCGGTCATCGAAGCCGTGCGCAACTACGACTCGGACCTCGCGGCGAAGATCGTCGAAGAGATGTTCGTGTTCGAGAACCTGCTCGACGTGGAAGACCGCAGCATCCAGGTGCTGCTCAAGGAGATCGAGTCGGAGTCGCTCATCATCGCGCTCAAGGGCGCGCCGGTCGAGCTGCGCGAGAAGTTCTTCAAGAACATGTCCGCGCGCGCGGCCGAGCTGCTGCGCGAAGATCTCGAATCCCGCGGTCCGGTGCGCGTTTCGGAAGTCGAAGCCGAACAGAAGAAGGTGCTGCAAGTGGTGCGGCGCCTCGCCGATCAGGGCGCCATCATGGTGGGCGGCCGCGGCGAAGACGCTTACGTGTAACCGACCAGGGACCGCGCGCGCATGTCGACCATCATTCCGAAAGAACGCCTTTCCGCCTGGCAGCGCTGGGAGATGGCGTCGTTCGACCCGCCGCCGCCGCCGTCCCCGCCGCAACCGTTGCCGCCCAACCCGCTCGACGATCCCGCGCTCGCGGAACAGATCGCTGCGTGGCGTGAGGCGGCGCGCGCCGAGGGCCATGCGCAAGGCTACGCCACCGGTCACGCCGAGGGCTACGCCGCCGGGCAGGCTGCCGGACAA
The DNA here is from genome assembly GCF_001899225.1 of Pandoraea sp. 64-18. Classification (NCBI taxonomy): domain Bacteria; kingdom Pseudomonadati; phylum Pseudomonadota; class Betaproteobacteria; order Burkholderiales; family Burkholderiaceae; genus Pandoraea; species Pandoraea sp. 64-18. The sequence continues at coordinate 112,420 of NZ_MKVU01000004.1, forward strand.
CAGGAAGTCGACACGCGTGCCGCACAACTCGCCGATATCGCGCATGGGTTCGGCAACGCGGTGAACGCCATCGATCGCGAAGTGGCCGAGCCGCTGCTCGGACTGGCGCTCGACATCGCACGCCAGGCACTGGGCCAGACCCTCACGATTCGCCCCGAAACGCTGCTGCCGCTCGTGCGCGACCTGCTCTCCAACGATCCGCTGACCGGCTCGCCGCGTCTGCTCCTGCATCCGGAAGACGTCGCGCTCGTCGACGCGCATGTGGGCGCGGAACTGCGCGCTGCGGGCTGGACCGTGCGCGCCGATTCCACCATTGAACGCGGCGGCTGCAAGGCCGAAGCCGCGAGTGGCGAAGTCGATGCCACCGTCGCCACGCGCTGGCAGCGTGTGATGGCCGCGCTGGGCAAGGATCTGCCGTGGTGAACGCCGACCTCACCCCACTTACCGCGCATGCGCCGGTGCTGCCCAGCACCGAGAACACGCACGATGCCGCCACGCCCTCCGCGCCCTCCACGCCCTCCGCGCCCGCCCCGGCGAACGACGGCACGAAGCCCTCGGTGCGCCTGTGGGATGAAATCGATACGGGCGTCGGCTCGGGCTTCGATACGACCCCACCGACCGCGCAGGCCGGCGCGCTGCAACCCGACGACCCAAACGATCACGCCGACCACGCCGATCACAGCGACCGTCCGGCTCAATGGCCAAGCGCCGACGCCGAACCCGGCAGTCCCGATCCGAGCGCTGCCATCGAATCCGCCGCGCCGAAAGCCGCCACGCACGTCCTGGACGCTCGCGAGATCGCCCGCGACTCGCATCTTCGCCGCTGGCAGAACACGCTGCGCGAGCGCATCGCGCACGTTCACGCCGTCGAACCGACGCGCCGCTGCGGCCGCCTCACCCGCGCCGCCGGTCTCGTGCTCGAAGCCGTCGGTCTGCGCCTGCCGGTCGGCGCGGGCTGCCTGATCGAGCTGCCGGTGCACGACGCCTCGCGCGAACCGGCCACGGCCGAAGCGGAAGTCGTCGGCTTCGGTGGCGACCGTCTGTTTCTCATGCCGCAGACGGAGGTCGCCGGCCTGCTGCCAGGCGCTCGCGTGTACCCGATGGAGCCCGCCGCCGACGGTCCGCTGCCGAATCAACGTCACAACGGCAAGCGTCTGCCCGTGGGCGAAGCGCTGCTCGGCCGGGTGGTCGACGCCGCCGGCCGTCCGCTCGACGATTTCGGCCCGCTGGGCATGACCGACAGCGCCTCGCTCGCGTCGGTGCCGGTCAATCCGCTGGGTCGCGCGCCCATCGACTCGGTGCTCGACGTGGGGGTGCGCGCCATCAATGCGTTGCTCACCGTCGGGCGCGGCCAACGCATGGGCCTCTTCGCCGGGTCGGGCGTCGGCAAGAGCGTGCTGCTGGGGATGATGGCCCGCTTCACGCAGGCCGAAGTCATCGTCGTGGGCCTGATCGGCGAGCGCGGCCGCGAAGTGAAGGACTTCATCGAAAACATTCTCGGGCCGGACGGCCTGGCGCGCTCCGTCGTCGTGGCGGCGCCCGCCGACGTCTCGCCGCTGCTGCGCCTGCAAGGCGCGGCGTACGCCACCACGCTGGCCGAGTACTTCCGCGATCAGGGCAAGGATGTGCTGCTGATCATGGACTCGCTCACCCGGTACGCCATGGCCCAGCGCGAAATCGCACTGGCGATCGGCGAGCCGCCGGCCACGAAGGGCTATCCGCCTTCCGTGTTCGCCAAGCTTCCGGCGCTGGTCGAGCGTGCCGGTAACGGTCCGGACGGTGGCGGCTCGATCACCGCGTTCTATACCGTGCTCACCGAGGGCGACGACCAGCAGGATCCGATCGCCGATTCGGCCCGCGCCATTCTCGATGGCCATATCGTGCTCTCGCGTCAATTGGCGGAGTCGGGGCACTATCCGGCGATCGACATCGAACAGTCGATCAGCCGTGCGATGACCGCGCTCATCGACGATGGGCAGTTCGACAAGGTACGGCGCTTCAAGCAGATGCTCTCGCGCTATCAGCGCAACCGCGACCTCATCAATGTGGGCGCGTACGCGCCGGGCAGCGATCCGATGCTCGATCAGGCGATCGAGCTGTATCCCCGACTCGAAAACTTCCTGCAACAGGGAATGCGCGAGCGGGCCAGTTATCCGGACGCCGTGCACCAGATGCACGGTCTGTTCCACTAACCGGCGGCGGCCATGAATTCCACCCTGCCCCTCAAGCTGCTCATCGAACTCGCCCAGAAGGACGTGGACGAAGCCGCGCGCCTGCTCGGCGAACGCCAGACGCAGCGCGCCGAGGTCGAGCGTCAGCTCGAAGCACTGCGCCAGTATCGCCACGAATACCGCACGCGCATGCAGACGGCGACGATTCAGGGCATGGCCGGCTGCGACTGGCGCAACTTCCAGCAATTCATCGATACGCTCGACACGGCCATCGGACAGCAAGCCATGCTGCTCGAGCAAGCCGACGAGCGTCTCGCGGCCGCACGCCGCGAATGGCAAGCGCAGCAGCGCCGCCTGAATTCCTTCGGTACGCTCGCTTCGCGTGAGCAAGCCCGCACGGCGCTGCGTGTCGCGCGCCGCGAGCAGAAAGAAAACGACGAGTACGCCGCGCGCAGCCTGCGCCGTCGTGCCGACTCCCCGATTTGAAGGACCCAAGGCGCCCACTATGTCGATTCTTAGCTTCCTGACCGATTCCGCAGGCGCGGCCCTGCAAGCCGTGACGGGCCACCGCGCCGGATCGTCGAACACCGACGACAGCAACGCGCTGCCCTTCTCCGCCGTGCTCTCGCAGCAGACCCGCCAGACGGTTCAGCCCACCGCGAGCAGCGCGAACAATACGGCCGCGCAAGCGAGTCAGACGAATGCGTCGTCCGGGAACGCCTCGGGCGGCAGCGCAACGCCGACGCAGAACACCGCCGACAACAGCTCGCGAGCCGATCAGGCGAACCAGACCGGGCAGGCGGGCCAGGCAAACCAAACGAACGCTTCGACGAAATCCTCGAAATCGACGACGGCCGACAGCGACAAGAATGACGCTACCGCCGACGACGCGGCGGCCACAGCGGCGCCCGGCGATCCGGCAGCCGCTCTTGCCGTCGCCCTTGCCGCCATGAACAACGCGCCGCTGCCGCCCCAGACCCCTGCCCCGGCCACCCCGGCCGACGCGGGTTCGGCCGACGCAAAGTCCGGCACCGGCGCAGCCATCGCCGCCGCAGTGAACGGCGCGCTGCAGGCCACCGGCGCCGCGCAACTGACCGGCCAGGCGCCGGCCGACGCCAAGGCCGCGACCACGACCACCAACGCGGGCGCACCGGTCAATGGCGCAGCGGCATCGAACGCCGACAAGACTGGCGGCCTCCCGCTCGACGCCCTGGCCAGGAACGGTACGACAACGCAGACCAATACGTCCGCACAACCAGCGGCGGCGGATGCCAAGACCGCAGCGACACCGGTCAGTGCGGACGCCCAGGCCCAACGCATGGCCGACGCGCTGGCGCAAGCGCAGGGACATCGCGACACCGCCGCGCAAGCGGCGACAGCCACCGCCACGCAGGCGGCCGCACAGATCGCGCAAACGGCCACGCCAGCGCTGGACGCCCAACCGCAGTCGCCGGTCCAGGCCAATCTGCCCGCCGCGCTCGCCCTGAACGCGCGCGTGGGGACGCAGGACTGGAACAACCAGCTCTCGCAGCAAGTGGTCTGGCTCTCGTCCGCCCATGCACAAACGGCGCAATTGAGCCTGAATCCGCCCGATCTCGGTCCGCTGCACGTGGTGCTGAACGTGGCGAACGACTCGGCGCAGGCGATGTTCGTCTCGCAACACGCCGCCGTGCGCGACGCCGTGCAGGCGGCCTTGCCGCAACTGCGCGAAAGCCTGGCCAACAATGGCATTGCGCTGGGTAACGCTACCGTGAGCAGCGACAGTTCGCAGCAACAGGCCTTTGCCCAGCAAGGGGCGAATGGCAACGGAAGCGGTAATGGAAGCGGCAACGGCAACGCACGCGGCACCCCGGGCTTCGGCCAGAGCGACGACGCGACGCTCGCCACGACCGTGAGCGTTCCGGTACGCGTGAGCAACGGTCTCGTCGACACGTTCGCCTGATCTCCCCCCGGGATCCGCACGAGCGGCGCGACCGGGCGTCGCACCGCCCTAAAGCCAGCCGGTTTTTCTGCCGTTAAGACAAAGACGCGAGTTAGACGCGATTGTCCCTTCTTTTCGGCCGATCACCCGTTGGCGGGTTGGCCGACAATCATTACCCAATAGCAGGCGAACACATGGCAAATCCCGCATCGACGCAAGCCGCGGCTCCCTCCGGAGGGAGCATGCGCAAATGGATTCTGTTGATCGTTGCGGTAGCCCTTATGGCCGCTGCCGGCGCGGCAACGGCCGTGTATTTGCTGACCGGACGCCAGGAAGCCGCGAAAGCGCCACCGCCCCCGCCGCCCCCCGTGTTCGTCAGCATGGACCCGTTCACGGTGAACCTGACGGGCGAAGACGGCGAGCGCTATCTGCATATCGGCCTCTCGCTCAAGGTGGCAGACGCCGAGACGCAAGCCCGCATCACGCAGCACATGCCCGAAGTGCGCAGCCGTGTGTTGCTGCTGTTGTCGTCCAAGCAGCCGCAGGATCTCGCCACGATCGACGGCAAGCGCCGTCTGGCGAGCGAGATCCGCACACTGGTCGCGCAGCCGTTCGCGGCCAACATGCCGCAGCAGGCCGTGGGCGAAGTGCTGTTCACCGCGTTTGTAATTCAGTGAGTGATACATGGCGCATGAGGAGTTCCTGTCGCAGGAAGAGGTCGATGCCCTTCTGAAGGGTGTCACCGGCGAACAGGATGACCGGTCGGAGTCGGAAGAGCATTCCGGCATCCGGCCATACAACATCGCGACGCAAGAGCGTATCGTGCGTGGGCGCATGCCTACACTCGAGATCATCAACGACCGCTTCTCGCGCTTGTTCCGCATTGCCCTGTTCAATTTCATGCGCCGCAGCGCCGAAATCTCGGTCAGCCCGGTACGCGTGCAGAAGTACAGCGAGTTCATTCGCAACCTGCCTGTCCCGACCAACCTCAATCTGGTCCACATCAAGCCGCTGCGCGGCACGGCGCTGTTCGTGTTCGACCCGAACCTCGTGTTCCTCGTGGTGGACAACCTGTTCGGCGGCGACGGCCGGTTCCACACGCGCGTCGAAGGGCGCGACTTCACGCAGACCGAGCAGCGCATCATCGCGCGCCTGCTCGACCTGGTGTTCGAGAACTACGGGGCGTCGTGGAAACCGGTGTATCCGGTCGAGTTCGAGTACGTGCGCGCCGAAATGCACACTCAGTTCGCCAACGTCGCCACGCCTAACGAGGTCGTGGTCACGACCACGTTCGACATCGAGTTCGGCTCGGTCGGCGGCGAATTCCATATCTGCATGCCGTACTCGATGATCGAGCCGATGCGCGACCAGCTCTCGAGCCCCCTGCAAGGCGAGACGCTCGAAGTCGACAAGCGCTGGGTGCGTCTGCTCTCGCAACAGGTGCAAGCGGCCGACGTCGAAATCGTGACCAACCTCGCGCAGTTCGACATGACGCTCTCGCAGTTGCTCAACATGCGCGTGGGCGACGTGATTCCGCTCGACGTGCCCGAGGTGCTCGAGGCCAAGGTCGACGGCGTGCCCGTGATGCAATGCAATTACGGCGTGTTCAACGGTCAATATGCGCTGCGCGTGAACCAGATGATCAACCATTCGCACAGCGATTACACGAAGGACAACGAGTGATGAGCGATACCCCTCAAACGCTTGGTGACGACGCCCAGGCCATGGCGGACGAGTGGGCCAGTGCCATGGCGGAGCAGACGGCGACCGAAGCCGCGGCGCCACCGGCCGCCGCCCCCGTGTTTCAGCCCCTGGCGGCCACGGCCGGCAATCCGCCGAACGCGACGCACAACGACATCGACCTGATTCTCGACATCCCGGTCCAGATGACCGTGGAGCTGGGCCGCACGAAGATCGCCATCAAGAACCTGCTGCAACTGGCGCAGGGCTCCGTGGTGGAACTCGACGGCATGGCCGGTGAGCCGATGGACGTGCTGGTCAACGGTTGCCTCATCGCCCAGGGCGAAGTCGTGGTTGTGAACGACAAGTTCGGCATTCGCCTGACTGATATCATCACGCCATCCGAACGCATCCGAAAGCTCAACCGATGAATGCAACAAAAGTCCGCGGCGCCCCCGTGGGGCGTGCCGCGGCAGCGGCCGCCCTGTTGGCCTGCCTGACGATCGCCACCGCGCACGCCCAGGGCACGGCCTCGCAGGCTGCGGCCGTACCGAGCCTTGGCGGCGCGGGCATCGTACAGACGGGGCTGGGCCTCGTGCTGGTGCTGGCGCTGCTCTTCGGGTTGGCGTGGCTGGCCAAGCGTTTCGGGCTGCAACGCCCGTTGGGGGGCGGCAACGTGCGCGTGGTCGGCAGCGCCGCCGTGGGCCAACGTGAACGCGTGGTCGTGGTCGAGGTCGCGGGCGACTGGATCGTGCTGGGGGTTGCGCCCGGTCAGGTGCGCAGCCTGCATGTGATCGATGCGGATCGTGTCGCCGATATGCCCGCCGCGCCCACCGTTGCCCATCCGGGCGCGCAGGCCAACCGCGCCGCACAAGCGTTTGCGCAGAAATTGCGCGAAACGATGAAAAAGGATTCCTGATGGCGCGCGGTTTGCGGTTGACCGGGCCATCGCCTCGCCAAGCGGGTTGGGCACTCGGTATCACGCTGGGACTGGCGCTCGCCTGCCTCGCCCTGCCGGGCACCGCCCTGGCGCAGGCCACGCTGCCCGCGTTCACCACGACCCCGGCGCCCGGCGGCGGACAGACCTATTCGCTGTCCGTGCAGACGATGTTGCTGCTCACATCGCTGGGCTTCCTGCCCGCGATGCTGCTGATGATGACCGCCTTCACACGCATCATCATCGTGCTCTCGCTGCTGCGCCATGCCATCGGCGTCACCACGTCGCCGCCGAACCAGATTCTGATCGGCCTGGCGCTGTTTCTGACCTTCTTCGTCATGTCGCCGGTGTTCGACAAGGCTTACACCGACGCCTACCAGCCGTTCGCCGCGAACAAGATCAGCTTCGAGCAGGCCATCGACACCGGCGCCAAGCCGTTCCACGCGTTCATGCTCAAGCAGACGCGTGAAGCCGACCTCGCACTCTTCGCCAAGCTCGCCAAGACCCCGCCGATGAACGGCCCCGAAGACGTGCCGATGCGCATTCTCGTTCCCGCCTTCGCCACGAGCGAACTGAAGACAGCGTTTCAGATCGGCTTCACGATCTTCATTCCGTTCCTGATCATCGATCTGGTGGTTGCGAGCGTGTTGATGTCGATGGGCATGATGATGGTGTCGCCCTCCACGGTATCGCTGCCGTTCAAGCTGATGCTGTTCGTGGTGGTCGATGGCTGGCAACTGCTGCTGGGCTCGCTCGCCCAGAGCTTCACCATGTAGCGCAGGAACGCGAGATGACTCCGGAAACCGTCATGGCGCTGGCCCATCAGGCAATGCAGGTCACCCTGCTGCTCGCCGCGCCGCTGCTGCTCGTCGCGCTCGTCTCGGGTCTGCTCGTGAGCCTGTTTCAGGCCGCCACCCAGATCAATGAAATGACGCTGTCGTTCATCCCGAAGCTGCTGGCCGTGTTCGCCACCCTGGTGATCGCCGGCCCCTGGATGCTCAACCTGATGGTCGACTACATGCGCCAGTTGCTCACGGGCATTCCCGGCCTCGTCGGGTAAGCCGCGCCCGCGTTGATCAGCTTCACTTACGAACAACTCTCGGGCGTCATTGCGGCGTTCCTGTTTCCATTCGTGCGCCTGCTGGCGCTCTCGATGAGCGCCCCCCTGTTCGGCGACGCCGCCGTGCCCGGCACGGTCAAGATCGGCCTCGCGGGCATTGTCGCGCTGGCGCTCGCCCCGGTGCTCGGCCCCATGCCCGCCGCCTCGCCGTTCTCGTGGGAGGGACTCTGGATTCTCGTGCAGCAGGTGATGATCGGCGCGGCGCTGGGGTGGTGCATGCAGATCGTGTTCTCCGCCATCAGCATGGCGGGCGACTTCGTCGGCTTGCAGATGGGGCTGTCGTTTGCCACGCTGCTCACGCCGAACAGCGACGGCAGCACCGCCGTGCTCGGCATGCTGCTCAATGTCGTGGCCATGCTCGTGTTCCTCGCCACCAATGGACATCTGGTGATGTTCGCCACGCTGGTGCAAAGCTTCACGGTATTGCCGGTCTCCGCCGTACCGCTCTCCAGCGTGGGCTGGCACTATCTCGCCATGCTGGGCGGCCAGCTCTTCATGCTCGCGCTCATGCTGTCGCTGCCGCTCGTGGCCGCGCTGCTCATCTGCAACCTGGCGCTGGGCATTCTGAATCGCGCGGCGCCGCAACTCAACATCTTCGCCGTCGGCTTTCCGCTCACGCTGGGCGTGGGGCTGGTGGTGATCGAGCTGATGATGCCGCGTATTGCGCCGGTGATGGACCACTTCATCGCGATCGGCATCGACATGATGATCCGCACGACCGCGGCCTTCGTCCCAAAACCCTGAACACCGGGCGCGAGCGATGTCGCAATGCCCCCACAAATGACATTGGGCCGCCCGGCAATCCCGGGCGGCCCAATGTCATTGCTGCGGTCCTGCCTTGTCCGGCGCGGGCAATGTCCCGCGCAACCGGTCAGAGCAGACTGAACAGCGACAGCTTCTGCGTCTGCAGGAAGCTCTGCTGCGATGCCTGCAACGCGGCCTGCAACTGCGAGAACTTGGTCACCGACGAGTTCCAGTCCACGTCGAGCAGATCGCCCAACTGCGACTGATAATTCAGCGAATTGGTGTCGCCGATGTTGTTGAGCGCCGAGAGTTCGTTCATGCGGGAGCCCGTGGTCGTGCGAATCGTCGTGACGTTGTCGTAGGTGTTGCTGAACATCTGGCCGAACGTGGTCAGCGCGTTGTCCAGGTTGGCCTGGCCCGTGCCGTTCGTGCTGCTGACCGGCGTCTTGAGCGTGTTGATCAGCGCCTGCAGGTTGTCGAACATGTTCGTGCTGCCCATGGTGGCCGGTTGCACGGTGTAGGTGTCGCCCGTGGCCGGCGCGCCGGAGAACGTGACCGCCTTGCCGCCGAACGAGATCGGCTGGCCGGCGGTGTAGACGCCCGTCACGTCCGGCACGGTCGTATCCGTCTGATCCTTGACCGTGTAGTTGGTCGTGGGCGGCGTGGTCGTGTTGTCGATCGCGAAGCTGATCTGGTACTGATGGTTTGCGCCCGCCGCCGCCACGTTGGTCGTGGAGACAGTGGAATACGTGGCGGTGCCCTGATTGGCGGCGTTTCCGCTGATCAGCGTGCCCGACGTGCCGCTCTGCACGCTTTCGAAGACGCTCGATCCAACGTCGTTGATTGCGATCTGACGGTTCGGACTCACCTGCACGTAACGCACGCCCGAGTCGCCCGTGTATGACGCCCCCGTGGCCGATGTCATATACGCCGCGGTGTTGCCCTTGAAGCCCGAGAACAGATACTGGCCGTTGGCATCGGTGGTGTTCGCCAGCGAAAGCAATTGCTGAAAGCTCGATTGCAGGTCGCTCGCGATGGTCGATCGGTCCTTGTCGTTGAGCGAGGCGTCGCCCGCCGACACGACTTGCGACATCACGTGCTGCAACGCGTTGATGACGCTGCCGAAGGTCGAGTCCTCGAGCTGCAACTGGGTGGTCGCGGACTGCCGGTTCGCCGCGTACTGCGTGTTCATGGCGTTGTCCTGCGACACGGCCACCGCCTGGGCTGACGCAATCGGGTCGTCGCTCGGCGTGGTCACGCGCTTGCCCGACGAGAGTTGCGCCTGAACGTTGAGCAGATCGGAGGTGTTCTGGCTCATCGAGCGCATCCCCTGATCGTAAATCATGTTGGTGCTGATCCGCATCGCGATGCCCCTGCGCTTAATTGACGATCTGGAGGATGGTGCTGAACAACGTCGACGCGGTCTGAATCACCTTCGAGTTGGCCTGATAGAGCTGTTGGTACTTGATCAGGTTCGCCGCCTCTTCGTCGAGGTTCACGCCAGAATTGGACTGCTGTGCCGTTTGCGTCTGTTGCAACAGGGTCTGCTGCGCCGCGCTGGTCGACTTGTACGTATTCGTGGTCGAACCGACAAACGAGACCAGGCTCGCGTAGGCGGTCGCATAGCTCTGCGCGCCCCCCACCTTGGTCGTGTCGTTCTGCAGAGCCGACAACGCCAGACCGTTGCGGTTGTCGGTCACCGCGCCAGACGTATTCGGCGAAATGGTGAACGTGTCGCCATTGGACGGCGTGCCGCTCAGGTTGACCGTCATGCCGCTCATCGTGATCTTCGCCCCCGTTGCGGCGTTGTACGGCACGGTGGCGCCGGCGGCATACGAGGTCGTCACGCCATTGACCGAGACCGTCATCGGCGACGGGGCGACGAGCGTCAGTGCGCCGGTCACAGGGTCCTTGGTGAACGTGAAGTTGACCGGTGCGCTCAGTACGTTCGACAGATAGTTGGCGTCCACGCTGCCCTGATCGACTTTGAGCGAGCCGCTATTGGTGCTGGGGGTCGAGGCGAGGATCGGCGCGGCCAGGGCGATCTTGCCCGGATCGGTGATGGCCACACCGATGTTCTGCGCGGCGTTGCGCGTGGGCTGGATCGCGAAGCTGTCGCCGGCGACCATGCCGGTGGTGGTCACCGAGAAGCCGTCGCCGAATGCCGCGCCGCTGGTGTCCTGGAAGTTCAGCGGGGTGCTCGGCGTGGCGGGCGCCCCCGCCGTCCACTTGGCGCCGTCGCTCTGGCGCGTGAGTGTGTAGGTGGTTCCGTCGAAGCTCACCGAGTAGTCGCTTGCGGTCACCTTCGAGGCGTCGGTGATGCTGGCGTTGAGCGTGGCCGCGTTCGAATTGCCGGTATTCGCGATGATCGTCGGATTGGGCACCGTAAAGAAGTTGCCGCCCATCTGACCGTAGAGGTCCATCCCCAACTGGTTCTGCGCGTTGAACGTGCCGGCCAGCGACATGGCGATCTGGCCGAGCGAGTTCTGCGCCTGCGTGAGCGCGCCGCTGCGGAACGACAACAGGCCGGCGAGCGAGCCGCCGGTGATCGACGACTCCGGGATCGCGACCTTCGTGCCGTTGCCGGTGACGTAGGCCACGGTCATTTGCGACGGATCGCTGGTCGAAGGCACCGTCGTCATCTGATAGGCCGAGTTGCCCGATACCAGCGACTGGCCATTGCCGACGAAGACGTTGTACGACCCGTTGGTGTCCTTGACGATGTTCGTCTGTACGATGGCGTTCAGGCTTGCGACGGCCTGATCGCGCTGGTCGAGCAGGTCGTTCGGCATGGTATGGGTGCCGTTGCCCTGCGCCTGCAGAATCGCGTCGTTAAGGCTGGCGATCTGCTTCGCGTACGTGTTGATCTGCGTGGTCGCCTGGGTAATGTTGCCGTTCACGCTGGTGCGCAGCGACGACAGCGTGCCCGAGAGCGACTGGAACATGCTCGTGAGGGTCTGCGCCGACGAAATCACCGTCGCCCGGGTGGCCGAGTTGTTCGGCGCGGTCACGATCGTCTGCAGGTTCGTGAAGAACGTGGACATCGAGGCCGACAGGCCGGTCGTGGAGCTACCCAGCGCATTGTTGATCTGCGAGATCTGCTGGTAGTAGGTGTTGAGCTGGCTGTACTGTGTCTGCGCCTGGTTGACCTGGTTCGACAGGAACTGGTCGTACACGCGCGACACATCGCTCACCAGCACGCCCTGGCCGACGTAGCCCACACCGGCGAACTGGCTGTCCGCCTGGGTGTAGTCGACAACCTGGCGGTTGTATCCGGCCGTCCCCGAGTTGGAGATGTTGTTGCCGGTGGTGTTCAGGGCGAACTGGGAGGCGTTCAGCCCGCTCATGCCAATATTGATTAGGCTCATGATCTCGCGGCTTGAATGGAGGGTGCGCCCCACAGCGGAAAGCCCGTTCGCGCACCGTTACCCATGTGTTTACGGCAGCCCGCCGGCAAAATTGAGGCCGACGCGCCGGAGGATGCCCTGTCGACGCCCGTGCCAGTCAGGCGAAGTGCTTCATGATCTTCATCAGCTTGCTGGCGTACTGCGGATCGGTCGCATACCCGGCGCGCTGGAGATTGGTGGCGAAGCTCGCGGCGTCGTTGGCGCTCGCCACGACCGACGCGTAGCGCGGATTGCTCGAAATCAGGTTCGCATAATCGGCGAACGCCTCGTCATACGAGCGATAGGCGCGGAACTTGGCCATCACCTTGTGCGGCTGGCCGTTCACGTACTCGGTCGTGGCGACCTCCACCGTCGGACCGGTCCAGTGCTTGCCCGCCTTGATGCCGAAGACGTTGAAGCTCGTGCTGCCATCGCGCCGACGGATTTCGTGCTTGCCCCAGCCGGATTCAAGCGCCGCCTGACTGAGCATGAAGCGCGCCGGAATGCCGCTGTTGGCGCTGGCGTTCTGGGCCGCCGTGGCCATGCGCTCGACGAAATCGCCTGCGGCGGCCGGGGCGCCCTCGGCCACGCCGATGGCATCCGCCGCGTTGTAGGCGCGGCCCTGCAACGGTTGCTGGCGCCCCATCGCCGCCGGCGGCAGGGTGGTGCCGGTCTGGGCGAGCTGCTTGAGCATCATGTCGGCCAGACCGATGCCCTTGTTCGACGCGAGCTGCTGCGCGAGCTGGTCGTCGAGCATGCCGTTGAACATCTTTTCCTGATCGCTGCCGAGCAGGCCGCCAGACATCGTGGCGTCGCGCATGCTCTTCATCATCATCTGCGTGAAAACGGCCTCGAACTGCTTGGCCGCCTGCTGCGTGGCCTGCGGCGTTTGCTGGTGGGCCGCCGCGCGCAAGGCTGTGAGGCCCTGCATGTCGTAGGTAGCGCGTTGCGTCAGGTCGGGCAGGGACTTGCCCGCACCGCTCAGTCGGGAGCCGTCGGCCATATCAGATGATCTCCAGATCGGCGCGCAGCGCGCCCGAGGCCTTCATGGCCTGCAGAATCGACATCAGATCGGCCGGGCTGGCACCGAGCGAGTTGAGCGCCTTGACGACGTCGGCCAGGTTCGCGCCCGCCTTGATCATCCTGAGCGCGTTGTTCTCCTGTTGAACGGAGATTTGCGAATTCGGCGCCACCACCGTCTGACCGCCCGAGAATGGCGCGGGCTGGCTCACGTTGTTTTGCGTGTCGATGACGACCGACAGATTGCCGTGGGCGACCGCGCACTGCTGGATCGTCACGTTCTGGTTCATCACGACGGAACCGGTGCGCGCGTTGATGATCACGCGCGCGGCCGTGTTGTCGGGGTGCACGTCCACACTTTCGAGCTGGGCGAGGAACTGCACACGGCCCGACGGATCGCTCGGCGTGCGCAACAGGATCACGCGGCCGTCCAGCGCCTGCGCGGTGCCGTAGCCGAAGCGGCGGTTCACGGCATCGACCACACGCTGCGCGGTCGAGAAATCGGTCACGTTCAGTTCCATCTGCACCGTGCCCTGTTGACCGCCCATCGCGGTCGGCACGGCACGCTCGACGATGGCGCCGCTCGGAATACGGCCCGAGGCCAACTGGTTGACGGTCACGCTCGACCCATTGGCCGACGCGCCAGCGCCGCCCACGAGCAGGTTGCCCTGCGCCAGCGCGTAGACCTGCCCGTCCGGCCCCTTGAGGGGGGTCATAAGCAACGTGCCGCCCCGCAGGCTCTTGGCATTGCCCATCGAGGAGACCACCACGTCGATGGCCTGACCGGGGCGCGTGAACGCCGGCAGTGTCGCCGTCACCATCACAGCGGCCACGTTCTTCAACTGCATGTTGGTGCCGGGCGCGACGGTAATGCCCAGCTGCGAGAGCATGTTGGTCATGCTCTGCACGGTAAACGGCGTCTGCGTGGTCTGGTCGCCCGAGTTGTCGAGGCCCGCCACCAGGCCGTAGCCGATCAACTGGTTGTCGCGCACCCCTTGAATCGACGCCAGCTCCTTGAGACGTTCGGCGCGAGCCACGCCCGGACACAGCAGCATCGCGGCCGCGCCCGCCACGGCCAGCGTGGTGACAAAGCGGTGAAGGCCCTGGCGAAGGTGATGCAAGGACGGCGCAAGGCGCGACGGGAACGGCATGATCGACATCAGAATGGCGAAATATTAAGGAAGAAGCGCTGCAGCCAGCCCATGGTTTCGGCTTCGTTGATATAGCCCTTGCCACGGTATTCGATGCGCGCATCGGCCACCTGCGTCGAAGGCACGGTATTCGCGCCCGAGATCGTCTGTGGGCTGACCACGCCCGAGAACTTGATGTATTCCGTGCCCTGGTTGATCGCGATCTGCTTCTCGCCGGCCACCGCCAAGTTGCCGTTCGAGAGCACTTCCATCACGGTCACGGTGATCTGGCCCGAGAACACGTTGTTCGCATTCGCCGCGCCCTTGGCGTCGAACTTGTTGCCGCCGCTCACGTCCAGGCCCTGATTGTTGAGCACGCCGCCGATCACGCCCGGGGTCTGATTCAGCTTCAGCGTGCCGCTGCCCGCACGCGTGGTGTTGGCCGCCGAGTTCTTGCTCGCCGCCGTGTTTTCGTTGATGACGATCGTGAGAATGTCGCCAACGTTGCGCGGACGGCGGTCTTCGAACAGCGGACGGTTCGAGTAAAGCGGGCGGTAGATCGAGCCTTCCGGATCGGCCGACATCGGCGGGGGCGGCGGGCGCGTGGTCGTCGGCCCGTTCACCACCGGTTCCTGTGGGATGTAAGCGCAGCCCGCCAGACCGCTCAACGCGGCGACGGCCGCCAGCGCCAGGAACCGCGCGAGGCCTGCGCCGCGATGCTTTACGGTCGTTTGAGCTGACATTTCGACGTTCATTCTTTGGGGCTTTCCGCGGCGCACCGCTTACATCTGCGTCAGGCGCTGCAGCATCTGGTCGGATGCCGTGACCGCCTTCGAATTGATTTCGTAGGCGCGCTGCGCCTGAATCATGTTCACCAGCTCTTCGACCACATTCACGTTCGACGTTTCGACGTAGTTCTGGTTGAGCACGCCCGCGCCGTTGGTACCCGGCTGTGCGACGTTCGGCGCTCCCGAGGCGGCCGTCTCGGCGTACAGGTTCTCGCCCAGGCTTTGCAAACCGGCGTTGTTGATGAACGTGGCGAGCTGGAACGTACCGATCTGCACGTTGGCCGTGTTGCCCGGCTGCGTGACCGAGACCGTACCGTCGCGCGCGATGGTCAGGGAGAGCGCGTTCGCCGGAATCGTGATGGCCGGCTGGACCGGATAGCCCGACGCCGTCACGAGCTGGCCGTTGTTGTCGACCTGGAACGAGCCGTCGCGCGTGTAAGCGGTCGTGCCGTCCGGCATGAGCACCTGGAAGAAACCGTCGCCGTTGATCGCGACGTCCTTGGCGTTGCTCGTCTGCGTCAGGTTGCCCTGCGTGAAGATGCGCTCGGTCGCCGCCGGGCGCACACCCGTGCCCAATTGCAGGCCCGAAGGCAGCAACGTCTGCTGCGACGACTGGGCGCCGGGCTGGCGCAGCGTCTGGTACAGCAGATCCTCGAACACCGCACGACCCTTCTTGAAGCCGTTCGTGCTGGTGTTGGCGAGGTTGTTCGAAATCACGTCCATGTTCGTCTGCTGGGCGTTCATGCCGGTAGCAGCGATGTAGAGCGAACGGATCATGTGGTGTTTCTCCCCGTGTACGGTCGCGGCGCGCGGGTCCCCTCGGATCCGACGCGCCACACGCCCGTTAGCTGAAGTTCAGCAACTGGTTGGCGGATTGTTCGTTGGTGTCGGCCGTCTGCAGCATCTTCATCTGCATCTCGAAGGCCCGCGACTGCGAGATCATGTTCACCAGGCCAGTGACCGGATTGACGTTGCTGTTCTCGATCGCCCCCGCCACGACGACGACGTTCGGGTCAACCTGCGCCGGCGCATTGTTCGCCGTGCGGAACAGCCCGTCGTCGCCTCGCACCAAATTGGTCTCGGGCGGATTGACCAACTTCAGTTGGCCCATCACGGCAATGGAGTTGGGCGGATCGCCCTGCCCCAGCGCCGAGATCGTGCCGTCGGTGCCGATGCTCACGGCCGCGCCCGGCGGCACGGCGGCCGGCCCGGCATCGGTCATGACCGGCAGCCCGTGCAGCGTGAGTTGCCCGTCGGCCGTCATCTCGAGGTTGCCGCCGCGCGTGTAGGCTTCGCGGCCCTGCGCATCGCGCACGGCAAGCCAGCCCTGACCCTGGATGGCCACGTCGAGCGGGCGGCCCGTCTGCTGCATCGCGCCGGGGGTGAAGTCGGTACCCGGCGTGGACGTGGCGACAAAGGTCCGCGTGCCGGTCGTGCCGTCTGGCGCGCGCACCGGCGCCTGACGGAACGCCGCGAGCTGGGCGCGAAAGCCCGGCGTCGAGACGTTCGCGAGATTGTTGGCGGTGGTCGACTGCTGCTCCATCGCCTGCTTCGCGCCAGTCATGGCGATATAGATCAGACGATCCATCGACGGCCCCCGTGCAAGTTATGCATGTCCTCGGATCCGCCTTACAGGTTGACCATGGTCTGCATCAACTGGTCTTCCGTCTTGATCGTCTGCGCGCTGGCCTGGTAGTTGCGCTGCGCGGTGATCATGTGAACCAGTTCCGCCGTCAGGTCGACGTTCGAGGCTTCGACGGCGCCCGACTGCAGCTTGCCGAGGTTCGTGCCGCCCGGCACGCCGACGATCGGAATGCCCGACGCGGCCGACTCTTGCCAGAGGTTGTTGCCCTGCGGGATCAGGCCCTGCACGTTGTTGAAGTTCGCCAACGCCACCTGGCCCAGCGCCATCGATTGGGTATTCGAGTACGTGCCGACGATCGTGCCGTCGGCACTGAACGTGAACCCGGTCAGTCGGCCCGACGTGTAGCCGTTCTGCGTCAGGTTGTTCGGCGAGTAGGTGTTTCCGTATTGCGTGGTGCCCGACATGTCGAGCGTCAAGCTGGCGCTCGACGCACCGTTACCGTAGTTGATCGTCGGCAGCGTGATCGGGCCCGTCACGGCGGCGCCGGTCGAGTCGGTCTGCGACACGAGGCTGCCGGCCGAGTTGAACGTCAGCGTGCCGATCGGACCGGCGCCCACCTGGGTCGTGCCGTCGGTCGAGGCGTACACCGACCAGGTGGCGTTGTTGGTCACGGCGTTGACGCTCGACTTCACGAAGTACAGGTTCACGTCGTGCGAATTGCCCAGCGAGTCGTAGACCTTGAGCGACGTGGCGTTCGTGTACGAGTTCGGATCGGTAATCGAGAATGCCGTCGTATTGACCGCGCTGCGCGAGTCGAGGTTGAACTGAGCGGTGATCTTGGATGTGGCCGTCGGCGACAGGTCGCCCGTCGGGATGCGCAGATCGACCGGCGAGACGCTGTTGATGATGCCGGTCGGGCCCGCCAGATAGCCGGTCAAGCGGTCGCCGTTGGTGTCGACGATGTAGCCGTTCTTGTCGAGCGAAAACTGACCGTTGCGCGTGTAGGCAATGGCGCCATTGTTCGACATGCGGAAGAAGCCGTTACCCGACACCGCCAGATCGAGCTGACGATTCGTGACGGTGATGTCGCCCTGCGTGAACTGCTGGGCAATGCCCGCCACGCGCGTGCCGATGCCCACCGTGTTGTTGCCCGCGCCGTACAGCGAGTTGGCGTAGATGTCAGCAAACTGTGCCTCACCTTGCTTGAAACCGACGGTGGCCGCGTTGGCAACGTTGTTGCCGATGACGTCCAGGTCTTTGGAGGCGGCGTTCAGGCCGCTCAGTCCGGTCGAAAAGGCCATGTGGATACTCCTGAAATTCGGTGGTCGACGACGTCTGTCGCAATGGAAAGGGTTAAGGGCTTACGCCGTGCGGGGTCGATAGGGCCGGTTACAGGATTTCGCGCACATCGGAGAGCTTGACGTTCGAGCCTGTCCCCACGTTGAGCAGCGGCGCGCCGGTCGTGCTGGCCACCACGCTTTGCACCTGCGCGTACGAGAGCAGCGTCGGCGTCACGGCCTTGCCGTTAGCCGCGGCAGTCACCGCGACCGTGTACTTGCCATCGGCCACGGCGGTGCCCGCGTCATCTTTGGCATCCCACGTAAGGGCCTGCACGCCAGCGTCGAGCGCGCCCGCGTTGACCGTGCGTACGACCTTGCCCGTGCTGTCCTTGATCTGGATCGTCACCGTGTCGGCGTCGCTCGGCAGTTCGAAGCCGAACGGGGTGGCGGTCTTCGTGACCGTGCCGTCCGTGGCCGTGGTGCTGCCTACCCCGACGCTGCTGCCCGGAATCAGCACGCCCTTGCCCACGAGCGCCGAGGCTTGCAGGCTTTGCGTCGAATTGAGCTGCGAGGTCACCGACGAGAGCGTCGTGTTCAACTGGGTGATGCCCGAGACCGTGCTGATCTGCGCGAGCTGCGAGGTCACCTGCGAGTTGTCCATCGGATTGAGCGGATCCTGATTGTTCATCTGCGCGACGAGCAGCTTCAGGAAACTGCCTTGCAGGTCGTTTGCGCTGCCGGCAGACGAACTGGAGCTGCTGCTGGCAGTGCCGTTGACCGAGTCGAGGAACGTCTGGGATAAGTTCGCGGCGTTCGACGTATTGATACTTGCCATCTTCTGGTCTCCGCGCGGCCCCTTACTGGCCGACCGTGAGGGTTTTGAGCATCAGCGTCTTGGCGGTGTTGAGCGCCTCGACGTTGGCCTGATAAGAGCGGGAAGCGGAGATCATGTTGACCATCTCCTCCACCGGATTCACGTTGGGCATGGTGACGTAGCCCTGGGCATTGGCAGCCGGGTTCTTCGGGTCGTACACCGTCTTGAGCGGCGACGAATCCTCGACCACGCCGGCCACCTTCACGCCGCCGACGTTGCTGCCCTCGACCGGATTGACCTGGAACACGACCTGCTTGGCGCGATACGGCTGACCGTCCGGTCCCGTCACCGACTCGGCGTTGGCGAGATTGCTCGCCGTCACGTTCATGCGCTGCGACTGCGCAGTCATGGCCGATCCGGCGACATCGAAGATGCTCATCAGCGGCATGGCGCTTACCCTTGACTTGTAATGGCGGCCAGCATCGTCTTGATCTGGCTGGACAGGACCGTGAGGCCCGTTTGGTAATGCACGGCGTTGTCGGCGAAGTTCACACGCTCGGCATCGAGTTCGACGGTGTTGCCGTCGATACTTTGTTGGTACGGCACGCGATACAGCAGCTCGGGACCGCCCATCGGCGGGGCCATGCTCACGCCCCGCCCGGCGATGTGGCGCGACGAGGTGCGCGAGAGCGAAACACTCGATTCGGTAGCAAGCTGTTGCTGCGCGCCGCGCTCGACCGCCTGGCTCAACGCATTGTTGAAATCGACATCACGCGCCTTGTATCCCGGCGTATCCGCGTTGGCGATGTTCGACGAGATCACCTCCTGGCGGTAGGCGCGCATGGCCAGCGCCTGCTGAGAAAATCGCAATGCCGCGTCCAGTTTGTCCATGATCTCGTCTCGCCCGATGCTTGCCTTGATGCGGGTAGTGCACAAGAAGCCTGACCGTCTCGGCACCGGGGACGTCCGCTCAGCACTGAGGGCGGGTCTCACAGCGGCACGCAGACGGCATGTCCTGCCAGGGCCCGGGAAAAGTACGGACCTTTTGGCATGCTTTGCATCGTATGCGTACCCCTCGGGATTCAATCGGGGGAATAGGCACGAGATTGACCGCCATTTCGGGCCATGCCCCGGTTGGCGACATCTCTAGAATGGCTTCCTGACGGCATCGGGCGGGGTTCGCCCCCCAGGCATCGGAACGCTGCCCGGTGCCGTCGGCTTCACGGCGCGGCGCAGGGCGTGCGCCAGCCACCCGGCACACCGCTCGGGTGCCGTGTACGAAGGAGAGTGAGCATGGCAGGCAAATTCGGCGGCGTTCTCGCCAGTGCCCCCCGCGCGCGCAGCGCGCTGCGGCAGGGCGTTCGCACATGCGTGCGATCCAGTCTGCTTGCCGTCGTCCTGAGCCTGACGAGTCTCGCTTTACCGGGTCTTGCGCGGGCCGCCTCGCCTGCCGCGGGTGTTGCCACCGACCCGGCCGCGCAGCATCTGGGGAGCACGCTCGGCCCCGGCGCCGTTGTCATTCCCGGCAACAATGCCGCAGCCGGCGGTATCGCCTCGAACGTGTCGAACGTGTCGAGCGCGGCGCGGAATGTGGCGGCGACGGTCACCACGGCGAATGCCAATTCGAATGTCGGGGTGGCGGCCGCGGTGCAAGCCCCCCAGGCCGCCGGCGCCGCCGTTCAGTCCCAGTTCCAGAACACCGAAGTCATCCGTCAGACGGCCGAACGTTTCCTGCGCGAGCAGACGACCGGGTTGCCGGGACGTGTGAGCTTGACGGTGGGCGACGCGGTCTCCGATCGGATGCCGGCCTGCGCCGCCCTCGAACCCTTTCTGCCGCCGGGCGCGCGCCTGTGGGGGTCGACGACCGTCGGCGTGCGCTGCGCGGGCGAGCGTCCCTGGACGCTCTACCTTCAGGCCCGAGTGAGCATCACCGCCACGTATTTCGTTGCCGCGCGTCAGATCAACCCGGGCGAAGCCATCGGGCCGAACGATCTGTCACCGCGCCAGGGCGATCTCACCTTGTTGCCGCGCACGGTGGCGACCGATGCCGGTCAGATCATCGGCACAGTGGCGGTGAACCGGATCACGTCTGGCCTGCCGATCCGTTCCGATCTGCTGCGCAGCGCGATTGCCGTCCAGCAGGGACAAACCGTGCGCGTCGTCTCGCGCGGCTCGGGCTTCGAGGTGAGTACCGAAGGACAGGTGCTGTCGCGTGCCAGCGCCGGCGATCCCGTTCAGGTGCGCACCCGCGCCGGTCAGCTCGTCAGTGGGACCGTCAAGACCGGTAAGAATGGGAGCGTTGAAGTGGAAGTTGCCCTGTAAGCAAACACTCACTACGGGTTAGAATTCACTGAAATCGGTCGGTCGCGGGATCGGGTAACAGGATGTAACTTACCTAAAGTTGCGCCCGACGATGCCGTTACACAGGCAGGTTTCAGGGGAAAGCATATGAAAATCGAACCACCCGCCAATCCGTTGACTGGTGTCGGTCCGGGCAAGGCGCCGACCGACCGGACGACTGCCGCCACGGCGAGCGCCGAAGGCACGAACGCGTCTGTCGCCAGCACGGGCAGCGGCGCGAATGTGAGCGCGAGCGCGCTGTCGTCGGAGATGCGCGCCTTGCAGGCAGCGCTGGCGAAGACGGGATCTGCCGATATTGACGTGGCCAAGGTGGCCGCGATCAAGCAGGCCATCTCCGAAGGAAAGCTCGTCATTGATCCCAGCAAGATTGCGGACGGTCTCATTGCGACCGCGCGCGATCTGCTCTCCACGCAATCGAAGTCATGACCACTGACGCCCTGCTGAAAACTCTCGCCGCCGAAACGAACGCCATTCGCGCGTTTTCGGCGCTGCTTCTCGAGGAACAGCAGGCGTTGGTCAATGGCATGCTCGACGCATTGCCGGAGCTGACCGAGCGCAAGACGCAAGCCGTGACCGACCTCGCAGCCCTTGGGCGCGAACGCGACACCCAGCTGGAAGCCCTGGGCTATCGTCCGGACGAGTCGGGCGCAACGGCGGCGGCCGCCGCCGACACCGGCGTCGACGCCGCGTGGAAGGCGCTGCTGGACGCGGCGATCGAAGCCAAGCGTGCCAATGAAACGAATGGCGTACTGATTCGCACGCGTCTGACCTACACGCAGCAGGCGCTGAACGTGTTGTACGGCCCGCAGCAGAACGCCCCGCTCTACGGCCCCGACGGCCGCACCGCCCCGCGATCGAGCGGCGGCAGCATTACGGCTTGACTACGGCTTGACGCGGCTTAGTTCGCCGCAAGCTTGAGGCTCGCCAGTCGATTCAGACTGACTCCCAGTTCCGCCGCTTCGATGACCAACGCGCGATGTAGCGTTGGGGGAATCCGCACGCGAAATTCACCGCTGTAACGATGCTCGGCCAGCGGTTCCGGCACCGTTTCCCCGTTCGCCTGCATATCGGCGACCACGTCCGTCACCACCTTCCGAATACCGTCCAACGCTCCTTCCGGCGTCACATCCAGCCAGGACAGCGATGGGAATTCGGCACAAAGCCCGACGTGCTCGCCATCTTCCGGCGACCAGGTCAGACGATAGGTGTAATGATTAATGTTCATGCTCTCGGCCCTCGAATTTGCAGATGGCATTCAAGACCTGGCGTACCTGATAAGCCTTCGCCATGCCTCCCGAATTCTGCAAATTGATGCGAGGATTCCCGTGCCATGGCGTTTTGAAGATGGTGTGGCTGCCTGACCGGCGCGGCACGCCAAAGTAGGCTTCGCAGAGAAACACCAACTCGACAAATCGCACATTGGCAGGTTCGCGAGCAATCTTGGCGAGAAGTTTGGATAAGGACGGCATGCCAGAATGGTGCCAATAATAGCACCATTCTTTCAAGGCCGATTTGTCCGAAAAGATGAAGCCTTGCCGCGCCCAAACGCAAAAAAACCCTCGGAAACGAACGTCCGAGGGCTTGGCTCAATGGGTGTGACTTAACTCGCCGAAGTCCAAGCCTTCTCACGCAACGTTGTGCGCAGGCGCGAGATCGCCTGGCTATGCAACTGGCAG
This sequence comes from Pandoraea sp. 64-18, assembly GCF_001899225.1. Lineage (NCBI taxonomy): Bacteria > Pseudomonadati > Pseudomonadota > Betaproteobacteria > Burkholderiales > Burkholderiaceae > Pandoraea > Pandoraea sp. 64-18. The sequence continues at coordinate 135,033 of NZ_MKVU01000004.1, forward strand.
ACGCGCGATTCGCTCACTTCCAGCACCGCGCCGATCTCGCGCAGATTCAGGCCCTGGTCGTAATACAGGCTCATGAGCAACTTCTCGCGCTCCGGCAGCCGATCGATCGCATCGATCACGCCGCCGCGCAAGCCTTCGTCGAGCAACATCGTCAGCGGATCGGCGCCCGGATTCGCACAGATCCGGTCAATAAACGGCTCTTCGTCCGCCGAATCGAAATCCTCGTAATAGACCAGTTGGCAACCGTGCACGTCCTGCAGCATCTGCTGATATTCGGCCAGACCGATCGACAGCTCGCCCGCGATCTCGCTCTCCGACGGCCCCCGGCCCAACCGTTGCTCCAGGCGCTGCACCGCCTTCTCGATCTGACGCGCCGTCTTGCGAATGCCGCGCGACGCCCAATCCAGCTCGCGCAACTCGTCGAGCATCGCGCCGCGAATGCGCTGGCTCGCGTACGTTTCAAACTGCGCGCCCTGCGTCTCCTGATAGCGGTTCGCCGCATCGAGCAGCCCGAGCATGCCCGCCTGAATCAGATCTTCCAATTCCACGCTCGCCGGCAGCTTCGCCATCAGTTGCAGCGCCAGACGACGCACCAACGGCGCGTATTGCGTCAGCGTGTCGTTCGTGTCGACCTTCCCGCTCGCGGTATACATGTTTCCCTCCGCTTCCTCTCGACGCGTGCCGTGTCGCTCAAGCCGTGTGCGCGCTCACCGCGCCCACGCCAAGCGTTATGTCGTTGCCGCGCTCGCCACCGATGTCACCCACCCCGGCGCCCAACGCGGCCAGCCCCGTCTCTCGCACGGCCAATGGCCAATGCATCACCTGCGCCGCCAGTTGCCGATACGCCACCGCCGCCGGCGCCATCGGGAACGCATCGACCACGGTGCGCGTCAATTGCCGCGCACGCACAACCTGCCGATCCATCGGCACATGGCCCGCCAGCTCCAGCGACACCGCCAGATAACGGCTCGCCGTCGTGGCCAGATTGCGGCACACCACGCGCGCCTCCACGTCCTCCGACCGATTCACCAACACCCGGAACTGCGCCAACGCATACTCGAAATGCGCCTGCTTAATCCACGAATACGCCCCCGTGATCGACGCCGGCTCGCACCCCAGCACCACCAGCACGTCGTGCGCGTGCGCCGCGAGCGGGCTGAGCACCGCCCCCGCGTGCGTGCAATCGATCACCACGACGTCGGGCTCGCTGGTCGTCAACAGCGGCAGCGCGCGCAACGGGTCAATGCGTTCGGGATGCCGATGCGCCACGGGCACCACCATCACGTTGTCGCGCGTGTGCACGCGAATCGCCTCGGGCGACACGCGTCCGGCCAGCACGTCGTGAATGTCGCCGCGCAGCGGCAGACCGAGCGCCGGTGCCGCATGGCCGCTCTCGTCGGCCAGCACGACATCCTGACCGTGATGCGCCAGGGCGCTGGCCAGATTCAGCGCGGTACTCGTCTGACCCGCTTCAGGCGCACTCCCTACCACCGCGACGATTCGCGTGGTGTGACGCGCCACGAGCCGGCGCAGACCTTCCGCTTGATCGAGTACGAGCTTAACCAAAGCAAGCCTCGCCTGAGGGTTGTGCGGGCGCGAACAGCCCGCTGTATTGGGGGTCGACGCCGCGCACCACAGCCGGCAGGTCTTCCTCGGCCGGCACGAATGGCGAGCCCGTGACCGGCGCGGAAAGTGCGGTGTCGATCAGGAATGGTTTGTCGGCCACGTGCAGGTTCTCCGGCACACGCTGTCCCGTGGACACATAATGCACCGGCAAGCGATGACGAATCACCGTATCGAGCACCGACCCGAGATTGGTCGATTCGTCGAGTTTCGTGAGAATGCACCCCGCCAGATCGCCGCCGCCTTGCGCGCTCGCGCTGCGGTAGGCGTGTACCACCTCGTTGAGCGTATCGCCATGACTCGTGGCGTTGAGCAGCAACAGACGCTGCACCGGCGTCTCGGCGCCGCACAACATCGCGACCTGCTCCGGCACCGTACGGTCTCGCTGGCTCATGCCCACCGTGTCGATCAGCACCATGTGCTTGTTGCGCAATTCGGTCAGCGCCAGACGCAGGTCCGTGGCATCTTTTACCGCATGCACCGTCACGCCGAGAATCTTGCCGTAAATGCGCAGTTGCTCGTGCCCGCCGATACGATAGCTGTCGGTGGTGAGCAGCGCGAGCTTCTCCGCGCCGTGCCGCATCACGCAGCGCGCCGCGAGCTTGGCCGTCGTGGTGGTCTTGCCCACCCCGGTCGGCCCCATCAGCGCATACACGCCGCCGCGGTCCATCAGTTCGTCTTCGTTCGGCATGACGGGCAGATTGCGCGTCAGCGCGCGCTTCACCCATGCCAACCCACTCTCCAGATCGCCGCCCTCCGGCAGATGTTCGAGCAGCGCCCGACCCAGTTGCGCCGAGAACCCTGCGGCGAGCAGCGTGCGCAGAATCTCGCCCTGCGCCGGGGAACGACGTTGCTTGTCGTTCCAGACCAGCCCGGCGACCTGCTCTTCGAGCAAGCCGCGCATGCTCTGAAGTTCATCCATCATGGTTTGGGCAAACGCGCTCGTTGCCCCGGCATCATGGGCCGCCGCGATCGGCGCGCCAGTGACGGCAGCGACCGGGGCGACAGGCACCGCCGGGCGTGGACGCGGCCGGTGGGTCGGCATGTCGCCGCCCGCGAGCGCGTCAAGATCCTCTTCCGCCAATGCGACGATTTCCACGCCATTGGCGACCGAGCGATTGGACAACACGACCGCATCGGGTCCGATTTCCTCGCGAATCTGGCGCAGTGCATCGCGGCACGTGCCCGCAAAGAATTTCCGAATCTTCACCCTTGACCTCCGATGAGTGCCGTCATTTTCACATTCCGTGTGTCAGGCACTTCCGCATACGACAAAACCTTGAGCTGCGGCAAGCTGCGGCGCAAGAAGCGCGAGAGCAGCGAACGCAGCGGATGTTGGACCAGCAGTACCGACGGCAAGCCCTGACGCTCCTGGCGCGCCACCGCGGCCTGCGTCTCGCGCAGCAGCGTGTCCGCGAGACCCGGCTCCAGCCCCGTGCCACCGCCTGCCGACAACGCCTGCGTGAGAATTCTTTCGAGATTGGCATCGAGCCCCACCACCTCGAGATCGCCACTTCCCGGGAACACGCTTTGCGTGATCGCGCGGCCGAGCGCCAGGCGCACCAGCGCCGTGAGGTCGTGGGCGTCCTGTACGCGCGTACCGTGTTCGGCGAGCGTATCGATGATCGTGCGCATGTCGCGAATCGGCACCTGCTCCTCGAGCAGGTTCTGCAAGACTTTCTGCAACGTGGTGAGCGCGATCGTCTTCGGCACCAGATCTTCGATGAGCTTGGGCGCGTCCTTGCCGATGCGCTCGATGAGCTGCTGCACTTCCTGACGGCCCAGCAACTCGTGCGCGTGGGCGTTGATCAGGTGGTTCAGATGGGTGGCGACCACCGTCCCGGCATCGACCACCGTGTAGCCATACGCCTGCGCCTGATCGCGCTGACCGACATCGATCCACGTCGCCGGCAAGCCGAAGGCCGGATCGCGCGTGGGCGTGCCCTGCAGCGGTGCGCTGACCTGCCCCGGATCGATGGCGAGCAGTTGTCCCGGATACGCTTCGCCTTCGCCGATGACCACGCCCTTGAGCGTGATGCGGTACTGGTTCGGACGCAGCTCCAGGTTGTCGCGAATGTGCACCACCGGTGCGAGAAAACCGATTTCCTGGGCGAATTTCTTGCGGATGCCCTTGATGCGCTTGAGCAATTCGCCGTCCTGATTGCGGTCGACGAGCGGAATCAGCCGATAGCCGACCTCCAGTCCGAGCGGGTCGACAAGCGCCACGTCGTCCCACGACGCTTCGGCCACTTCGGCCGGCGCGCTGGACGCCACGGGGGTCGGACGCGCGGCCTGTTGCTTCTCGGCCTCGGCGCGCCGGAACTGATAGCGAGCGAGCGCCCCCAGCCCCAAGGCCAGCAGCAGAAAGGCGAAGTGCGGCATGCCCGGAATCAAGCCCATCAGACCGAGGATCGCCGCCGTGATCCCCAGCACGCGCGGATTGCTGAACAGTTGCGAGACGACCTGCTGGCCAATGTCTTCATCGGTCGCCACGCGCGAGACGACCACACCGGCGGCCGTGGAGATCACCAGCGCGGGGATCTGCGCGACGAGACCGTCGCCAATGGTCAGCAGCGTGTAGTTCTTCGCCGCCATGCCGATATCCAGGCCGTGCTGGGCCACGCCGACGATCAGCCCGCCGACGATGTTGATGATCATGATGAGCAGACCGGCGACCGCATCGCCGCGCACGAACTTCGATGCGCCGTCCATCGAGCCGTAGAAGTCGGCTTCCTGGGCGATCACCGAGCGACGCTTGCGCGCCTCCTCTTCGCCGATCAGTCCGGCGTTCAGGTCGGCGTCGATGGCCATTTGCTTGCCCGGCATCGCGTCGAGGGTGAAGCGCGCGCCGACTTCGGCGATGCGCCCGGCGCCCTTCGTGATCACCATGAAGTTGATGACCACGAGGATGATGAACACCACGATACCGACCGCGTAGTTGCCCCCCACCAGGAAGTGGCCGAACGCCTCGATCACCTTGCCGGCGGCGTCCGGGCCGGTATGGCCTTCGAGCAGCACCACGCGGGTGGATGCCACGTTCAGCGACAGGCGCAGCAAGGTGGAGAACAGCAGCACGCTCGGGAACGCCGCGAAGTCGAGCGGCTTTTGCGTGTACATGCTCACGAGCAGCACCATCACCGCCAATGCGATGTTGAAGGTGAAGAGCAGATCCAGGATGAACGGCGGCAACGGCAGGATCATCATGCCCAGAATCATGATGATCAGCACCGGCGCGGCGAGCGACTTCAGATTGCCGCCGAGGAGCAGTTGCGACGAGCGCAGTAGCTGGTTCGCGCGAGGATTGAGGTTCATTCGTTACACTCGTTTCGACCCGGCGCGCCGCGGCGCGTCGAGTTCGGCCGGCACCGGCAGATCCGACGGGGTAACGGGCGCGGCGCCCCCCTCGGTGCGCCAGCGGCGAAGCTGGAAGACCCACGCCAGCACTTCGGCCACGGCCGTGTAGAGCGTGGCCGGAATTTCGTGACCGATGTCCACGTGCGCGTGCAGTGCCCGTGCCAGCGGCGGGGCTTCGAGAATCGGAATGTGGTGCTCGGCGCCCATCTCGCGGATGCGCAGCGCAACGAGATCCGTGCCCTTGGCCAGCACGCGCGGTGCCGTCATGTTTTCCTTGTATTCGAGCGCAACGGCAAAGTGCGTCGGGTTGGTCACGATCACGTCGGCCTTGGGCACGTCCTGCATCATGCGACGGCGCGCCGTCTGGCGCTGCAACTGGCGGATGTGCGCCTTGAGATGCGGATCGCCTTCGCTTTCCTTGTTTTCCTGCCGCACTTCCTCTTTGGTCATGCGCAGCTTCTTGTAGTGCTGCCAGAGCTGGAAGGGGACGTCGATGGCCGCCACCAGCATCAGCGATGCCACGATGAACGCACAGCACACCGCGATCAACTCGCCCACATACGGCAAGGCCGCGCGGGGCGACTGCGTCATCAGCCCCATGACCGCGTCGCGGTCGCGCGCAATCGCCCAGTAGGCCACGGCGCCGACGAGCAGCGTCTTGGCCACCGCCTTGACGAGTTCGACCAGCCCCTGCACGGAAAACATGCGGCCCAGCCCCTTGAGTGGGTTCAGGCGGCCGAAGTTGGGCGCGAGCGACTGGGTGGTGAAGAGCCAACCGCCCAGCGCCATCGGGGCGACAATCGCCGCGAGCACCAGCACACCGAGCAGCGGGGCAATGGCGATGAGCGCGTCGGCGCCCGAGCGTGCGGCATAGGAGAGCATGCGGTGGGTGTCGAGGGCGGTGCCCGGCTCGAACTGCATCCCGTGGCGCATCAGTTGGGCGAAGCCTTGCGAAATGCGGTCAGCCGTCATCCACAAGCCGGCCACTCCGGCCGCCAGCAAGGCGAACGTGGACAGTTCCCGCGAACGCGCAACCTGTCCTTCCTCGCGCGCCTTTTCAAGGCGCCGGGGAGACGCAGGTTCCGTCTTTTCGAGATCGCTATCCTCAGCCATGCCTTATCCACTGCGGGCGGACGAAGCCACCCCATCGCGACCGATTATGGCCGTAACCGTCAAGTCACAAAGGGGGGAATAGAGGCGGGATTGGGCGGTATTTCGCGCCGGCGTGCGGCAAAGGTCGGAAATGCCGTCAAAAAGCGACGCCCCGGCAGCCCGTCGACGGGCCGGCGGGGCGAATCCTCAGAAGCCGAGGCTGGCGAGCAGGTCGTCGACCTGCCCTTGATCGGACACGATGTCGGTGCGGCCATCGGTCTTGACCTGCGGCCCGTTGAGCAGCGAATCTTCGGCTTCCTTGCGCTTCTCGGGCGGCATGTTTTCGAGCAGCGTCTGCAACAGGTGCTTCTCGATCTCCTGCACGACATCCATGATCTTCTTGATGACCTGTCCGGTCAGATCCTGGAAGTCCTGCGCCATCATGATTTCCATCAGATGGTGGTTGGTCGCGCGCGTGTCGTCCGGCACGCGACGCAGATACGTGCGCGTCTCCACGACCAGCTTGCGGGCATCGTCGAGTTCGAGCGGCTCGTCGAACCACTTGGCCCAGCGTTCGTCGAGTGCATTGGCGTCCGCTTCGAGACGATCCTGAAGGGGCTTGGCCAGTTCGATGGCCGTGAGCGCCCGCACCGCCGCCTGCTCGGTCAGGGTGGCGACATAGTTCAGGCGGTCGCGCGCGTCGGGAATCGCTTCGGCCGCCTGCTCGAGTTGCTTGTCCAGCCCGAGTTCGCGCAGGTTGTCACGCAGCATGCGCGTCAGCTGCCCAACGCGCATGAGCATGCGCGCGGACGGGTCCGCTTCGCCGGTCACGTAAGCGCCGTTGGGCTCACCCGGCCATTCAGTGCTCGCCTCGTGGGTCACGCTCACGCCCCTGTCTTAACCATTTTCTCGAAGATCTTGCCCAGCTTTTCATCGAGCGTCGCGGCCGTAAACGGCTTGACCACATACCCGCTCGCCCCGGCCTGGGCAGCCGCGATAATGTTTTCCTTCTTCGCTTCGGCCGTGACCATAAGCACCGGCAGCTTTGCGAGGTTCGGATCGGCTCGGATCTGCTGAAGCATCGTCAGGCCATCCATGTTCGGCATGTTCCAATCCGAGACCACGAATTCGAAGCTGCCGCCACGCAGCTTGGCCAGCGCCGCCGCACCGTCTTCCGCTTCGTCGACATTGGAGAAGCCCAGCTCCTTGAGCAGGTTTCTCACAATCCGGCGCATCGTCGGAAAATCGTCGACGACCAGGAATTTCAAGTTCTTGTCTACCATCATTACTCCAATTCAGCCGGCGCCCCGCGGGGGCCGGCGATATTCATGGGCAGATTTCGCCACCACTTGGTGCCCCAAGTGTGTCCGCAAATCGACGCGACGCATACGGCGAAAAAACGCCAAAAAAGCGCCCTACTATACCCGCTGGGTGCGATCGCCAAATTTCGCAACCTGATGCAGCACTTTGCGGGCCATTTCGTGCAACGGCACCACTTCTTCCGCCCCGCCCATCGCAATGGCCTCGCGCGGCATGCCGAACACGATGCAACTCGCCTCGTCCTGCGCGAAGGTGTGCGCGCCGGCCCGGCGCATTTCCACGAGTCCGGCCGCGCCGTCGCGGCCCATGCCCGTGAGAATCACGCCGATCGCATTGCGTCCGGCGTGAACCGCCGCGGAGCGGAACAATACATCGACCGACGGACGATGTCGATTCACCGGCGGCGCCGCATCGAGCAAAGCCACATAGTTCGCGCCGCTGCGCGAGAGCTGCAGGTGGGTGTCGCCGCCCGGCGCGATGTACGCGTGGCCCGGCAGCACCCGCTCGCCGTGCTCGGCTTCCTTCACCGTAATGCGGCACAGGCCGTTCAGGCGCTGCGCGAACGACTTGGTGAAGCCCGCCGGCATATGCTGGGTAATCAAAATCGCCGGGGCGTCCGGCGGCATCGGCACGAGCACCTCACGGATCGCCTCCGTGCCGCCCGTCGACGCGCCGATGATGATCAGCTTCTCCGTCGACACCAGCGGGTTACGCAGCAGCGGCGCCGCTTCGACCGGCACGGGCGTCGCGCTCTTGGGCGGGGCGCTGCGCACGCGGGCGCGCGCGGCGCCACGAATCTTGTCGGCAATCATCTCGCCGTACTCGAGCATGCCGTCGCGAATGCCCAGGCGAGGCTTGGTCACGAAATCCACGGCGCCGAGTTCTAGTGCGCGCAGCGTGACTTCCGAGCCGCGCTCGGTCAGCGACGACACCATGAGCACCGGCATCGGACGCAAACGCATGAGCTTCTCAAGGAAGTCGAGCCCGTCCATGCGCGGCATTTCGACGTCGAGCGTGAGCACGTCCGGGTTGTGCTGCTTGATCAGGTCGCGCGCCACGAGCGGATCGGGGGCGGTCGCCACAACGGTCATGTCCGGTTGCGCATTGATGATCTCGGTCATCAGGCTGCGCACGAGTGCGGAATCGTCCACGCACAGGACTTTGATAGGTTCGCTCAAGCCTCCTCCATTTGTCGGTTGTCAGGCCCCGGCCGAGGCTTGGCGTTTCTGGCCGGTGGCGCAAAGAGTTCTACGGAACCCCGGACTTCGCGTGCACGCAGTCGCTGCGCGTACGCCTGTTCGCGCTGGGCAATGGCCGGGTCGCCCCGGTCGCCCAGCTTTCTGACCATCACCCGCCCGGTGCGCGGCAAAAAGCATACCTTGCGCGGATGCGGTCCGAGAAGATCCTGCGCCGTGACGCGAATCTGCTCCATCTCCAGATAGCGCAACACGAAGTTCGCATTGCGATCGCCGATGTTCAGCGTGGTCATGCCCGCGAGCACCGCGCCGCCGCCGAAGACCTTCGCCTCGAGCCGTTCGCGCCGTGCGCCGAGCTTGATCAGCTCGTTGATAAGCATTTCCATGGCGTAAGCGCCGTAGCGCATCGACGCCGAGAGTATACGGTTGCGCTCGCTCTCGCCATCGTCGGGCAGCATGAAATGATTCATGCCGCCGATACCCGTGACGGTATCGCGCACACACGCGGCCACGCACGACCCGAGCACCGTCACGAGCATGATGTCGTCGGTCGTGACGTAGTACTCGGACGGCAGCAGCTTCACCGCCTGCGTGTCGAACGCATTGTCGAAGTAGTGGTTGGTGGCGAGCGCCTCGGCCAGTGGCTGCGTCATGTCAGGCCCCTCGCGCGGTCGAGCCTGCCAGCTCGTACACCGTCTGCCCGCGCAGCCGGAACGCCTGGCTCACGTAGGTGAAGTTCTCGGAGTGCCCGGCGAAAAGCAAACCATCCGGCTTGAGCAAGGGCACGAAGCGCTCGAGAATGCGCGCTTGCGTGGCCTTGTCGAAATAGATCATCACGTTGCGGCAGAAAATGACGTCGAACGGACCGCCGATCTGCCACGACGGCGCGAGCAGGTTGAGCGGCGCGAACGTCACGAGCTGCTGCAGCTCCGGACGCACCTTGATCTTGCCCTCGTTGGCGCCCGTGCCCCGCAGGAAGTGGCGGCGCAACTGCTCTTGCGAGAGCTTGCCGGTCTGCTCGCCGCTGTAGACCGCGCTCGATGCCCGCGCGAGCACCTGCGTGTCGAGATCGGTGGCGAGCACGCTCGCGCTGGGCCGCGTGCCGAGCGTGTCGACGAGCGTCATCGCAATCGAATACGGCTCTTCGCCGGTCGACGCCGCGCAGCACCAGATCGAGATCGGTTTGGCCCGCTGACGCACGAAGTCGGCGAGCAGCGGGAAATGATGCGACTCGCGGAAGAACGACGTCAGGTTGGTCGTCAACGCGTTGGTGAACGACTCCCATTCGGTCTCGCCGGTGTCAGCCTCGAGCATGTCGAGGTATTCGGTGAAGCTCGTCATCCCGAGCGCGCGCAGACGCCGCGCGATGCGGCTGTACACCATTTCGCGCTTGTGCTCCGCCAGGGCGATCCCGGCGCGCTGATAGATCAGATGACGGATGCGGCCGAAATCGGTCAGCGAGAAGGTGAAGTCGCGCTCGCCGGAGAGGGCAGCACCGCTGGCGCGCGCGAAATCCGCGCTGCGCGAGCCGACGTCGCCGTCGATGCCCGCGGCGCCTCGACGTGTCGTAGGTGATGTCGTGCGCGAATCAGTCATGTCGTCTCACTTTGCCACCGCGGCAATTGTTCGCGCTATGCCGCGCGAGCCAGGGGTTGCGGCGCCGGCCCGCGACGCGGCGCGCCCATCGCGTGAACGGCCCCGCCGGCACCGCTCGTCTGGAACACCGCCACCGCCGCGCGCAGATCGTGCGCCTGCGATTCCAGCGATCCCGCAGCGGCGGCCGCTTCTTCCACGAGCGCCGCGTTCTGCTGCGTCACCTCATCCATCTGCGTCACGGCGCGGTTGACCTGCTCGATACCGCTCGACTGCTCGTTCGATGCCGCCGAGATCTCCCCCATGATGTCCGTCACGCGCTTGACCGCCTGCACGATCTCACCCATGGTCTGCCGCTGCTGAGCGACGAGCGCCGTACCGTCCTGCACGCGGCGCGCCGACTCTTCGATCAGCGCCTTGATTTCCTTCGCCGCTGCCGCACTGCGCTGCGCCAGCGTGCGCACTTCGCCCGCCACCACGGCAAAGCCACGGCCCTGCTCGCCCGCACGGGCGGCTTCCACGGCGGCGTTCAGCGCCAGAATGTTGGTCTGGAATGCGATCCCGTCGATCACACCGATGATGTCGACGATCTTGCTCGAGCTGGTCGAGATGCCGTCCATCGTCTCGCCCACCTTTCCGGAGACCTGACCGCCACGGGTCGCGATCTCCGACGCGTTCACGGCAAGCTGGCTCGCCTGGCGCGCGTTGTCCGCGTTCTGCTTGACGGTGGCGGTGAGTTGCTCCATCGACGACGCCGTTTCTTCGAGCGACGCGGCCTGCTGTTCGGTGCGTGCCGACAGATCGGTGTTGCCCGCCGCAATTTCCTGCGCCGCCGTCGTGATCGATTCGGTGCCCTCGCGGATCTGCCCGATGGTCTCGGCCAACGTGCGCTGCATGCGTTGCATCGCGTAGAGCAGGCTGCTGTTGTCGCCTGGCGCCAGCATCACGTGGCTTTGCAGATCGCCACTCGCGATGCGATGGGCGATGTCGGCCGCGTATTCCGGCTCGCCGCCGAGGCTGCGCTGCACGTTGCGAATGATCGCGATCATCGCGGCCGTCACGATGGCGCCGATGAGCAACAGGGCAATGCCGTAGCGAATCAACGCACTGTAGAACGCTTCGTCGACGTCCTGCATGTACATGCCGCTCATCACACTCCAGTCCCACGGCGCGAAGTACTTCACGAACGAGAGCTTTTCCAGGCGCTTGTCGCTGCCCGCGACACGACCGTGGTATTCGACGAAGCCCGAGCCCTTCTCCTTGGCGACACGAGCCATCTCGACGAACAGCAGCTTGCCGTTCGAATCCTTATAGTTCGAGACGTCCTTGTTCACCAGATCGGCCAGCGTCGGATGCATGAGCACGACCGGCTTCGAGTCGAACACGACCAGGTAGCCGCTGTCGCCATAGCGCATCGTCTTCAGGCGAGCCATGGCCTGTTGCTTCGCTTCGTCGACGCTGATCTTGCCCGCCGCCGCTTGTGCCGCGTAGTCGCGCACGATACCGTCGGCACTCGTGACGACGCTTTGCACCGCCGCACGCCGCTCCGACACCATCGTGCTGCGTTCATGCCAGGCGGCCCAGCCGCCGAAAATCAAAAGACCCAGCCACATCAGCGCAAGCGCGGACCAGAGTTTTGCCTTGAGACTCAATTGCTTCATGATGTGACCCTCCACTGCCTGCACGTCGCGTGCGCGATGCGCGCGACGGTTTTCGTCTTGCCGATTGCTGCCAGAGCGCGCGCGGCGCGCGATCAGAAGGTCTCCCAGTCGCCGCTGGCGTCATCCGTGCCGGTGCGGGCGCTTGCCGCAGGGGCAGCCGCCGCCGGTGCCGGTCTGCGCGGCGCGGCGGGCGCGGCCTTCGGGGCCACCGCTGACGTCGGTGCGGACGCAGCGGGCGCCGTCGCCTTCACCTTCTTTGCAACGGGGCGGACCACCGGTGCGGCCGCGAGCGTCGGCGCCGTGTGGCTGGACGCCGCCTGACTGGCGTCCAGACGGAACACCGAGACGACCGTCTTCAGACGATTGGCCTGCTCTTCGAGCGAGCCGGCCGCGGCCGCGGCTTCTTCCACAAGCGCCGCGTTCTGCTGCGTGACTTCGTCCATCTGCGTGACGGCGCGATTGACCTGTTCAATGCCGCCCGATTGCTCGCTCGATGCCGCCGAGATCTCGCCCATGATGTCGGTCACGCGCTTGACCGCCTGCACGATCTCTTCCATCGTCTGACCGGCTTGTTCGACGAGCGAGGAGCCGTCCTGGACCTTGTGGGAGGAGTCTTCGATCAGTTCCTTGATTTCCTTGGCCGCCGCCGCACTGCGCTGCGCCAGCGTGCGCACTTCGCCCGCCACCACCGCGAAACCACGGCCCTGTTCACCGGCGCGCGCGGCTTCCACCGCCGCATTCAGCGCCAGAATGTTGGTCTGAAAGGCAATCCCGTCGATTACGCTGATGATGTCGACGATCTTGCTCGAGCTGGTCGAGATGCCCTGCATCGTGCCGACCACGCGGCCCACCACTTCGCCGCCGCGTGCGGCGATGTCCGACGCGTTCACGGCAAGCTGGCTCGCCTGGCGCGCGTTGTCCGCGTTCTGCTTGACGGTGGCGGTGAGCTGCTCCATCGACGACGCCGTCTCTTCGAGCGACGCGGCCTGCTGTTCGGTGCGTGCCGACAGATCGGTGTTGCCCGCGGCAATCTGCTGCGCGGCCGAGGTGATCGACTCGGTGCCCGAGCGGACCTCCGTCACCGTGCGCACGAGGCTGTCCTGCATATGCTTCACGCCCTTGAATAGACGCCCGGTTTCGGTGTCGTTCCACACTTCGATGCGCTGCGTCAGGTCGCCGCCCGCGATCCTCTCGAAATGCTTGATGGCGTCGTCGATGGGGCCGACGACGGCGCGCGTGAGCGTGATCTGCGTGATGATGCCCACGAGCAGGCCGATGACCAGGCCGATGCCGACCAGCCACATCACCAGCGTGTAACGCGCCTGGGCGGCCAGGTAGCGGTTCTCGGCAGTCTTGTTCTGCAAGTCGGCCAACGCCACCATCGCCTTGGTGTAATCGGAGAAGAGGCGCGGCACGTCCATGACCGTCTTGGCGTGGAAGTCCGGGATATCGCCCGACTCAATGGCCTTGAGTGCGGGCACGATGCCCTCGTTGACCACCTTGCCACGGGCGGAGATCACTGCATCGGCCAACGGCTTTTCGCTGTCGGACATGGGCTTCGCCGCGTAAGCGCCCCACGCGTCGTCTGCCGCCTTGAGGTTCTGACGGACGCGCTCGATGGCCGTCTTGATCTCGGTCGGATCGGCAATGAACTCGATGCGCGAGAGCGTCACGCGAGCCGTCAGGGTGGAAATCGTCGTCTGTGCGAGGGAGCGCGACGACGCCATGTCGTTCCTGTAGATATCGCGCAGCGACGCATTGCTTTGTTGCAGCGAGAGGAGACCCGCCGCGGCGCCGACGACCAGCAGCACCATGAAGAGTCCCAGCGCCAGCGTCAGCCGTGCCCGGATGGTGACATTCTTAAACATAACGATCTCTACCTCGTGAAGACCGGCCTGCGGCCGGTGTATCCATCTCAACTATCCGAATTACCGACCCGTCAGAATTCTTCCCACTCGCCCGAATCGCTCGCGTTTGCGCTCGACGTCGATCCGGTCGATCCGCCCGCCGGCGCCTTGCCTCGACGCGCGGCCATTTGCAGCACCTGCGCGTCCTCCGGCGTGCCGGCGGCGGCGGGCGCCGTCGGCGCCGGTGACTGCGGGCGTCGCGTGACGGTGCGCGTAGCACCGCCTGCGCTGGCCCGTGCCGGTGCCGCGCGGGCCGCCGAGACCGCCGGGGCCACCGACGTAGCGGCCTCCGGCTGGCCTTGCGCGGAGGCGCTGTGATGCACGGTGGTACTGTGCGCCGCTGCCGCCTTGAAGGCATCGCCGACACGGAAGACAGCCACGGCGTCGCGCAAGCGACCCGCCTGATCTTCGAGCGAGCCGGCGGCCGCCGCCGCTTCTTCCACGAGTGCCGCGTTCTGCTGCGTGACTTCGTCCATCTGCGTCACGGCGCGATTGACCTGCTCGATGCCGCTCGACTGTTCGCTCGATGCCGCCGAGATCTCGCCCATGATGTCGGTCACGCGCTGCACCGCCTGCACGATTTCCTCCATCGTCTGACCGGCCTGCGCCACCAGCGTCGAGCCGCTCTCCACGCGCCCGACCGAGTCTTCGATCAGCACCTTGATTTCCTTGGCCGCCGCCGCGCTGCGCTGCGCCAGCGTGCGCACTTCGCCGGCCACCACGGCAAAGCCGCGGCCCTGTTCGCCCGCGCGTGCCGCTTCCACCGCCGCGTTCAACGCAAGGATGTTGGTCTGGAACGCGATGCCTTCGATCACGCTGATGATGTCGACAATCTTGTGCGAACTCGACGAAATCCCGTGCATCGTGTCGACCACGTTGCCGACCACGCGACCGCCGCGGGCGGCAATCTCAGAGGCGTTCACGGCCAGCACGCTCGCCTGCTTGGCGTTGTCGGCGTTCTGTTTGACCGTGGCCGTGAGCTGCTCCATCGACGACGCCGTCTCTTCCAGCGAGGCCGCCTGCTGCTCCGTACGCGCCGACAGATCGGTGTTGCCCGCCGCGATTTCGTGCGAGGCCACGTTGATCGATTCGATGCCTTCGCGCACGTCCGACACGATGGACAGCAGGCTGTTCTTCATGACGGTGAGGCCGAAAAGCAACTGGCCGATCTCGTCGCGCCCCGTGCCTTCCGCCTTGACGGTCAAGTCGCCCGCCGCGATCTGCTTCGACATCGAGAGCGCCACGCGCAATGGGTGATTGATCGCGCGACGTAGCACGCTGCCGAGAACGAACAAGAGGATGATGCCGCCGATCACCGCGATCACGGTGGCCGCACGCACGAAGGTGTGGGCTTTCTGCGATTGCTGATACAGGTCGGTCGCCTGGGTGAGTTCAAGGCGCGTGAGCACATTGAGCTCGTCACGCATCGGGCCATAGGCCGGCTTCACCTTTTCGAGATACGTCTGCTGGGCGCCTTCGGCCGAACCGGCCTTGAGCATCTCGACCGTCTGTTGCAGGCCGTCGGTCGTAAAGCGCTGGCGAATCGTGTTGAAGCGCTCGGCTTGTGCGCGCGTGTCCGGGTCGACCGACGCCATGTATTCGGTCCACTCGCGATTGATGTCGTCGAGGCTGCTCGTGATCTCATCGCCCGCGCGTTTCATCGCGTCGAGGTTGGGGCTGCCCACCGCTTCGGCCACGAGCAAGACGTCGCGGTCGAGCTTCTGGCCGATGACGGCCAGTGTACTTACCGGCACCATGCCGTGCTGATAGACGCGCAGCAGTTTTCCGTTGCTGCTCGACATCCCCCAGAGGCCCAGACCGCCGACCACGGCCAACAGCGTCGCACCGAGCACGATGATCCCGGTCAGCCGCGCGCGCAGCGTGTCCAGACGGATCTTGCGCGCCACCGCCGCGAATCCGCCACGCTCGACCTGACCGCCGCGAATGCGCAAGTTGCCGGCCTGCCCGCTGCGAAAGCGCGCGTAGACCGTCTCGGCCTGCGCTGTCGTGCCTGCCGCCGGCCGCACGCGCACCGACGTGAAGCCCACCACGGCACCGTTTTCCAGCGTCGGCGTTACCGTTGCGAGCACCCAGTAGAAATCGCCGTTCTTGCGGCGGTTCTTGACCAACCCGGTCCACGTATCGCCGCGCTTGACCGTCTCCCACAGATCGCCGAAAGCTTCCGGCGGCATGTCCGGATGGCGAACGATGTTGTGCGGTGCGCCCAGCAGTTCTTCACGCGAATAGCCGCTCACCTCCACGAAGGCGGGATTGGCATACGTGATCCGCCCCTTCAGATCCGTCCGTGAGATCAGGTACTGATGCTCGCCGATGACGAATTCGTTTTGGGTGACGGGCTGGTTATTGCGCACGTGCTCGGTCTCCGTGAATGACAGGTCGGGGGGGCTCGGGTGTGTCAGGCGTGTCGGGTGGCGCGCCGGGTCTCAGCTCGCCAGGCGCTCGATGAGCGCCATGTCGCTGCTGGTCATGAGCTTCTCGATGTCCATCAGGATCAGCATGCGGCCTTCGACGGTGCCCAGTCCGGTGATGTACTCGGTGGCCAGTTGCGCGCCGAATTCCGGCGCCGGCTTGATTTCGCCACGGGCGAGCGTGAGCACGTCGGAGACCCCGTCGACCACCATGCCGACCACGCGGCCCGCCACGTTCAGAATGATCACGACCGTTTGCGTGTTGTACTCGACGCGGCCCAGACGGAATTTGATCCGCATGTCCACGATCGGCACGATGATGCCGCGCAGATTGATCACGCCCTTGATGAAGTCCGGCGCATTGGCGATGCGCGTGACCGCGTCGTAGCCGCGAATCTCCTGCACCTTCAGAATGTCGATGCCGTATTCCTCGTCACCGAGCGTGAAGACCAGAAACTCCTGACCGTCGCCATCGGTCTGCATGGCG
Organism: Pandoraea sp. 64-18; assembly: GCF_001899225.1. Lineage (NCBI taxonomy): Bacteria > Pseudomonadati > Pseudomonadota > Betaproteobacteria > Burkholderiales > Burkholderiaceae > Pandoraea > Pandoraea sp. 64-18. The sequence continues at coordinate 151,695 of NZ_MKVU01000004.1, forward strand.
CCGCCCTGGCGCGACACGGCATGTTCTTGCGAAAGGTTGTCCATCTGACGCGTCTCCGACTTCAGTTGAAGATGGTGGCGGCCGCCGAGCGCTGGCCGCGCTGAAGCGCCGCCACGTCGACGATCAATGCCACACTGCCGTCACCCATGATGGTGGCGGCGGAAATACCGTGAATACGGCGGTAATTGGTTTCGAGATTCTTCACCACGACTTGCTGCTGACCGACCAGTTCGTCGACGAGCAGCGCAAAGCGGCGGCCTTCGGCCTGAAGGATCACGATGATGCCCTGCGTGGGATCGGCGCGCGCCTCCGGCACGTCGAACGCGCGGTAAAGCTCGACGAGCGGCAGGTACTCGCCGCGCACCAGCACGACCTGACCTTCGCCGGTCACGGCGCGAATGTCGTCGCGACGCGGCTGCAGCGACTCCATCACGAAGTTCAGCGGCAGAATGAAGATCTCCGGTCCGACCTTGACGGACATGCCGTCGAGAATCGCGAGCGTGAGCGGCAGCACGATGCGGATCGTGGTGCCCTTGCCGCGCGTGGACAGAATCTCCACGTGCCCGCCCATCTGCTGGATGTTGCGCTTGACGACGTCCATGCCCACGCCGCGGCCCGACACGTCGGTGATCGCCTCGGCGGTGGAGAAGCCCGGCATGAAGATCAGTTGCCACACGTCTTCGTCGGACATCGAGTCCGAGACCGGCAGCCCCTGCTGCTGGGCCTTGGCAAGGATCTTTTCGCGACGCAGGCCCGCGCCGTCGTCGCTCACTTCGATCACGATGTTGCCGCCCTGATGCGCCGCGGACAGCACGAGCTGACCGACCGGGTCCTTGCCCGAGGCCAGGCGCAGCTCCGTCGTCTCGATGCCGTGATCGAGGCTGTTGCGCACGAGGTGCGTGAGCGGATCGATGATGCGCTCGATCAGGCTCTTGTCGAGTTCGGTCGCCTGACCGAACGTGACGAGTTCGATCTGCTTGCCCAGCTTGGTCGCGAGGTCGCGCACCAGGCGCGGGAAGCGCGAGAACACGTAATCCATCGGCATCATGCGGATGGACATCACGGCCTCTTGCAGGTCGCGCGCATTGCGCTCGAGCTGGCCCATGCCGTTGAACAGGCGATCGTGAAGCATCGGATCGAGGCTGCTCGCCGTTTGCGCGAGCATCGCCTGCGTAATCACCAGCTCGCCCACCAGGTTGATGAGCTGATCGACCTTCTCCACGCCCACGCGAATCGAACTGTTCTCGTGTCCGGCCGCGCCGCCTGCCGGTGCGGCCACGCGCTTCTCTGCCGGAGGATGCGCCCCATTGCCACCACCGCCAGCGCCGGCATGCGCGGCGGGCGCCTCAGGCGGCACGATGATCGGCTCGGCCGCAGGCGGCGGCACCGGTGCCTCCTGGGCCGCCGCCGCCACCGGGGCGGCGACCGGCACTTCGATCGGTGTCGCGACGACCGGCGCCGGAGCAAAGATTTCCGAGGTCTGGACCGGGGCGGCCACCGTCGGCTCGACCGGTGCCGCGGCGGCCATCGCCGCGGCCGCCGTCGCCGCGTCCTGCACGTCGATCTGCGACGGCTCGATCACGAAGCAGCACACCGCGAGAATGTCGTCGGCGCCGCACGTGGTATCGAGCCACAGGTGCAGCGTGTCGCCGCTCGACTGGCGGCCAGCCACGTCGCCCAGGTTGCCCAGTTCTTCCGCGAGCAACGTCTGGTCCTTCTCGCCCACGCCGGTGAGCGTGACCTTCAGACGCGTCTGGCCCGGCGGGACAGCGCTTGCGGGCGCGCCGCTCGCGTCCGTCGCCGGCCCGGCAGCGGCTTCGGGGGCGGCTGGCGCGGCTGGCGCTGCGGAGGCTACCGGCGCAGCCGGTGCGGCCGCAGGGGCAGGCGCGCCGCTTTCCTCCGCGGCGAGCTGCTGGAGCACTGCGCAGATGCGCTTCATCGCCTCGGCATCGGGCTCACTGGAGGCGCGGTAGGCATTCAACTGTTGATGCAACACGTCTTTGGTTTCCAGGAAGGTGTCGACCATCTCGGTGCGCAACTGCAATTCGCCGCGGCGCGCGCGGTCCAGCAGGTTTTCCAGCAGGTGAGTGGTCTCGGTGAGCGCGGTGAAGCCGAACGTCGCGGCGCCGCCCTTGATCGAGTGGGCCGCACGGAAGATCGCATTGAGCTGCTCGTTATCGGGTGCATTGATATCGAGCGCGAGCAGAAGATGCTCCATCTCGGCGAGCAACTCTTCCGCTTCATCGAAAAAGGTCTGGTAGAACTGGGTGATATCCACCGATTTCCTCGTCCTAACTTGGTTGTGCCATCGACGACATCGTCATGCGCCTTCGCCGACGAGCGAGCCCACTACGTCGACCAATGCCTCGGGGTCGACCGGTTTGATCAGCCAGCCGCTGGCGCCCGCTTCGCGCGCCGCGGCTTTGTACGCGCCGTCGACTTCGGTGGTGAGCACCAGAATCGGCGTTTGCGCAAACGTGTCGAGTTCGCGCAGCGCGCGAATGAGCGACAGGCCGTCCATGCCAGGCATGTGCTGGTCGGTCAGCACCAGATCGAACGCCGCGTTCGACGCCAGCGCCAGGGCCTCCTGCCCGTCGCGGGCAGTCGTCACGGCGTAGCCGGCCTCGTCAAGCGTGGCCGCCAGTATCTGACGCATCGACGCAGAATCGTCGACGGCGAGAATCGTGTTGCGAAGGGCCTGCATGCGTCTCCTCTTGTCCGTTATCGCAGAGCGGCGTCGGGTGCCGCCGGGGGAGCAGGCGGTGCCGGCAGCTCGCCGTTGATGAGGGCGTTCACGGCATCGCTGCCGGCGCCGCGGGCGTTCGCTGCGTCGATCGTCGGTTGGTCGGCCTCGCGCTTGACCGACTGCTCTGCGCGTCGATTGAGCACGATGATGCTGATGCGGCGATTGATCGGGTTGTACGCGTTGTCGCGATCGAGCGGCACGGTGGACGCCAGGCCCACCACGCGCAGCACCTTTTCGCCGTCGAGACCGCCGGCAATCAGTTCGCGACGCGACGCGTTCGCGCGATCGGCCGACAACTCCCAGTTGCTGTAGCTCTTGTCGCCCTGTGCGTAGGCGGTGGCATCGGTGTGGCCCGACAGGCTGATGCGGTTCGGCATGTCGTTGAGCGACTTGCCGATCTCGCGCAGGATGTCACGCATATACGGCTGCACCTGCGCGCTCGCGTTGGCGAACATCGGCCGGTTCTGGTCGTCCACGATCTGAATGCGCAAGCCCTCGGTCGTCACGTCGATGAGCAACTGCTTGCGGAACTGCTTGAGCGTAGGATTGTTCTCGATTGCCTTCTCGATGCGCGCCTTGAGTTCGCGCAAACGCTGCGCTTCGGCCCGCTCGGCCAGCTCGGCCGACATCGCCTGACGCGATCTGGCTTGATCGCCGCGCGATTTCTGGCCGTCGGTGCGGGTCGTGTCGGGGCCGCCACCGGGAATGACACCGCTATTGTCGGCCGCGTTATGTCCGCCGGAGAGCGCGACCATGAGCGGCGTGCGGAAGTATTCGGCAATCCCCGTCAGCTCCTTGCTCGTCGCCGAACTGAGCAGCCACATCAGCAAGAAGAACGCCATCATCGCCGTCATGAAGTCGGCGTACGCAATCTTCCACGCGCCGCCGTGATGGCCGTGCGCGCTGCGCGCGCGGCGCTTGACGATGATGGGCCGCTCTTCTTTCTCGCTCATTGCTGCGGCCCGTCAGCGTGCCTTGACCTGTCGCACGTGCTCTTCGAGCTCGGCGAACGACGGACGGACGGTGGAATACAGCACCTTGCGGCCGAACTCGACCGAGAGTGCCGGCGCGTAACCGTTCAGGCTGGCGAGCAGCGTGACCTTGATGCACTCGTAGAGCTTCACGGATTCGTTGATGCGGTGTTCGATGAGCTGCGCCAGCGGCGAGATGAAGCCGTAGGCGAGCAAAATGCCGAGGAACGTGCCCACGAGGGCCTGGGCGATCAGCGCGCCCAACACCGCCGGCGGCTGGTCGGCCGACGCCATCGTGTGCACCACGCCCATCACGGCCGCCACGATACCGAAAGCGGGCATGGCGTCGCCCGTCTTCTGCAGACAGTGCGCGGGGACTTCACCTTCATGACGGTACGTTTCGATTTCGTGATCCATCAGGTTCTCGATCTCGAACGCGTTCATGTTGCCGCTGACCATCAGGCGCAGGTAGTCGGTGAGGAATTCCATGATGCGCGGCTCGCCGAGAATGCGCGGATATTGCGAGAACACCGGGCTCGATGCCGGGTCTTCCACGTCGCCTTCGATGGCGAGCATGCCGTCCTTGCGCGCTTTCGCGAGCAGCACGTACAGGAGCGCCATCAGCTCCATGTACAGATCCTTGGTGTATTTCGAGCCCTTGAACAGCATCGGCAGCGCCTTCATCGTCGCCTTGATCGCCTTGCTGTTGTTGCCCACCACGAACGAGCCGATGCCCGCGCCACCGATGATCAGCAGCTCGGTCGGCTGAAACAGCGCGCCCAAGTGGCCTCCGCCCATGACGAAACCGCCAAAGACCGATGCCAGAACGATGATGTAACCAATGACGACAAGCACTGCCGGATACCTCTCGCAAAAATACGTCTACGGAAAATTGTCCGTCCTGTTCAGAGGGCTTAACGGCAGACACGCAGGGAAACTGTAGGGGGTGCGACCTCGTGACGTAGGCTTGCCTAGGCGGCCAATGGAGAAGTTTCAGTGACCGGCGCCAGATCGGCCGCGGGCGCATGCTTCGCCTTGCGGGTCTTGCCGGCGCGCGACGGGGGCTGGCAAAGTCCGCAAACGTACTGGCCATGCGGCTCATGGGCGTGCGTGACGAAATGTCCGCCGCAGCGCGTGCACGGCGTCATTTGCAACATCTTGCTGTCGAAGAAGCGAACGAGCGTCCACGCGCGTGTAAACCCGAGCACCGCTTCCCAGTCATGCATCTCCACGTGCTCCATGTACAGGCGGTACGCCTTGACGATGGCTTCGATGCCCTGGCACCCGCCGTGCTGCACGAGGTGGCGATAGATATTGTGGAAAAGCGACGAATGGATGTTCGGCAACCACGTCACGAACCAATCGGTCGAGAACGGCAGCATGCCCTTGGGCGGCGATGCCCCCTTGAGTTCTTTGTAGAGTTTGATGAGCCGGTCACGGCTCAGGCTCGTTTCAGCTTCCAACAACTGGAGGCGGGCGCCGAGTTCAATCAGCTCGATGGCCAACTGAATTTCACGGGCCTCGAGAACGACGCTTTTGGTACGCATGGGCAAACTTCCTGGCAAGTCACGCGAAGCGCCGCCCACCGGGCGGCGTAGCGTGCGTGGCGTGCTTAGCCGATCTGCTCGACGGGTTGCCCCGCCAACAGAATCGAAGCGTGCGACTGCTGCATACCCACGTCTTTCGCACTGTGCGTAAGACTCGACAGCATTACGTGGTCGTCGAAGCGAAATCGACACAGAAGCTGGTTCGACCCCGCGAATTTGACGAGTTGAGCCAATGTGAGACGGCCGAGCACGTCGGCCAGTTGGTCGCTGATCCCCATGCGGAACATTGCCGCGGCACGATCCTCACGGATCAGGCGCTGAGCCAGGACGAGATAAGAGAGATTCAATTCACGAATCTCATTGAGTGTTTCGCTGTTTCGCATGCGGCCCCCCGGCGCAATGGATGGATCTGGCGTACGACTGCCTAGTCCCTCGCATTGTGGACAAGGGCGAAAGATAAAGAAATCGGAGAAAAACTACGTGGGGCGGTGAGAAAAGCGGAAGTTATTTGTAGGAATTTTTCCTACAGACGGGGCGCAAGCGGCCCCTTCGATACGCCTGGGGATAGCGATCGTGGCGAAATCATGTCAGCGTCACGAAGACGTCATGAAGCTGCGCTTTACTACTCGACTGTATTTCGGCAAGCGGGTGCCGAACTTTAGCCATTCTTGCAAAAAATTTCCGGGGGCTTTGCAGGAGGGCTATGCATCGCACTTTGCCTATCGCGCCGGCGCACGAACAGTCCAATTACAAACTGTTACAGGTGGGCATGACGCGTATCGAATGTCAGGATTGGAAGACAATTTCGCGCATCGGTTCCCCGAAAATCTTCGGCATTGGCGCTCGAGTGTCTTTCGTGCCCTTCCCAGTGTGGCGGGATTCCAACACTCGATGATGCCGGGTGCGGCGGCGTTCGCGACTTGCGGCGAAGTAGCGCGGGATCAAGCCGGTCCGGCAGCGGGGGGCAACGCCCGGGCCGCGCGGCGGATCAGTACCGTGTGGAGACACCAAGACAGCACACCGCACACGGCCATGACGGCCGCCATCGGCACCGCCGAGCGGGCGTGCATCAGACCGACCGCGGCCCCCGCGCTCGCGGCGGCGAGGAATTGCAGCGCGCCCAGCAGGGCCGATGCGGCCCCGGCGCGTTGATGCTGCCGGTTCAGCGCTTCGGCCACCGCATTCGGCTGGGAAAAGCCCAGGCTCGTGACATAGGCGAACAGCGGCACCATCAACCCGACCAGTCCACCGAGCTTGAGCGCCGCCACCGCCAGCATCAACAATCCCAGCACGGCGACCAGATTGTTGGTTCGACGCAGCACATCGGCCGGACGGCGCTTGCGCAACAGGTGGGCGTTGACCTGCGAGCCGGCAATGATGCCGCACGCGTTCAGCCCGAAAAGCCAGCCGTAGTGCGCAGGGTCGACGCCGTACAGATTGATGAACACGAAGGGCGAGCCGGTGATGTAGGCGAACATCCCCGCCTGGGAGATGCCCCCCGCAAGCGCATTGCCCATGAATTCGCGGTCGCGCACGAGTGCGCCGTAGTTGTGCCACGCCGTAGCGAGCCAATGGCGAGCCTGTTTTGCAGCCGCGCGCGTCTCCGGCAGCCAATAGACGGACATCGCGAAACACAGCGCGCCGAACACCGTCAGGCCCCAGAAGATCCAGCGCCAGCCGACGACCAGCAGGACTTGCCCGCCGATCAGCGGTGCGAGGATCGGGGCCGCGCCCATGATGAGCGTCATGCGCGACAGCACACGCGCCACGGTGCTCGTGTCAAACAGGTCGCGCGCCATCGCACGGGCGATCACAAAGCATGCGCAGCCGCCCACCGCCTGAATGAAGCGACAGACAATCAGCGTCTCGATATTCGTGGCGAGCGCACAACCGGCCGACGCGATGGTATAGAGCGCCAGACCGGCGTAGAGCGGCCGCTTGCGCCCGTAACGGTCGGCCAGCGGCCCGTGCAGCAACTGGCCCAGCCCGAGACCAATAAAGAACGACGCCAGCGAGAATTGCGCTGCCGCGTCCGTCGTATTCAATTCGCGTGCAATGCTCGGCAGCGCGGGCAGATACATGTCGATCGACAGCGAGCCGATGGCCGACAGAATGCCGAGAACGAAAACCGTGCGGAAGGTGTGGGCAGGCATGGCGCGAAACCTAGGGTAATCCCGAATCATACGGCATTGCCCCCGGGCGCGCTCAAGGAATAAGCAAGGGCCCGCCATTCACGCGGGCCCCGACCCGGCGGCGGTCAGGCTGTCTTCGCTTCCGACAGTCCCAGCGATTCGACCATCTGCTCGCGCATGACGAACTTCTGCACCTTGCCCGTGATCGTCATCGGCATCTCGGTCACGAAGCGGATGTAGCGTGGAATCTTGTAATGCGCGATCTGATCCTGGCAGAAGGCGCGGATATCGTCTTCCGTCGCGCTCTGTCCCGGTTTGAGAATGATCCAGGCGCACACTTCCTCGCCATACTTCGCATCCGGCACGCCGAACACCTGCACCGCCTGCACCTTCGGGTGACGGAACAGGAACTCCTCGATCTCGCGCGGGTAGATGTTCTCTCCCCCGCGAATGAGCATGTCCTTTACGCGGCCGACGATATTGCAATAGCCTTCCTCGTCGATCGTGGCCAGATCGCCCGTGTGCATCCAGCCGTCGCGGATCGCCTCACGCGTGCGCGGCTCGTCGTCCCAATAGCCCTGCATCACCGAGTAGCCCTTCGTGCAAAGTTCGCCCTTTTCGCCCACCGGCACGATCTCCCCGGCAGCATCCACGAGTTTCACTTCGAGGTGCGGCTGCACGCGCCCGACGGTCGTCACGCGCTTCTCGAGCGGATCGGTGGTCGTGGTCTGGAACGACACGGGACTCGTTTCCGTCATGCCGTAGGCAATCGTAACTTCGTGCATGTGCATTTGGCTGATCACGCGCTTCATCGTCTCGATCGGGCACGGCGAGCCAGCCATGATGCCCGTGCGCAAGGTATCGAACCGGTAGATGTCAAAGTCCGGATGATCGAGCTGGGCGATGAACATTGTCGGCACGCCGTGCAATGCGGTGCAGCGCTCTTCCGACACCGCGGCCATCGTCGCCTTCGGGTCGAACGCCTCGCCCGGGAACACCATCGTCGCCCCGGTCGACACGCAGGCGAGCACTGCCAGCACCATGCCGAAACAGTGGTAGAACGGCACCGGAATGCACAGGCTGTCATGCTCCGAGAAGCGCATCGCCATGGCGATGTAACGGCCGTTGTTGACGATGTTGTGATGCGTGAGCGTGGCGCCCTTCGGGTTGCCGGTGGTACCGCTCGTGAACTGGATATTGATGGCGTCGAAGCAATCGAGCCCATCGGTGATCTCGCGCAGCGCGTCGAGATCGGCATCCGCACCGAGCGTGACCACGTCGCTGTAATTCATCATGCCCGGCGTCACGCCCGAGCCCATGCGAATGACGGTGCGCAGCGTCGGCAGCTTCGCCGAGTGCAATTGACCGGGAGAACTCTCTGCCAGCTCGGGCGCGAGCGTGTTGAGCATGTCGAGATACCGCGACGTCTTGAAGGACTCCGCCGCGATGAGCGCTTTACATCCGACCTTGTTGATCGCGTATTCGAGTTCGGCCAGCCGGTACGCCGGATTGATGTTCACCAGAATCAAACCGATCCGTGCCGTGGCGAACTGCGTGACCAGCCACTCCACACGGTTCGGCGACCAGATGCCCACGCGATCGCCCTGCTTCAGGCCCAACGACATCAGCCCGGAGGCAAACGTATCCACATGCGCGATGAATTCCCGCCACGTCCAATCCACGCCCTGCTCACGGAACACGACGGCCTGCCGCTCCGGATACTTCGCCGCCGTCTCGGCGAGCAGACCGAACACCGTCAACGTCGATAGCGGAATGGTGGTGTCACCCTTCACATACGACAGTCCATTACGAGGTACAACGCCCGAAACTTCCCGGCTTTCCATGCGCTTGTCTCCTGAAGCAATGCTGAAGGGGTGAAATGCTGATGTCCGGCGCTCGCCCGCGTGAATGGCCCGCCTGTTGTCGTCTCATCGAGCGACGGGGGCGCTAGTCATAACAATAGCGCGCGATGCTGACTTGACGTTTACGTTAACGGAATTCCGGCAACGACACGAGTGGGGATGGCCCTGAGTTGAGCGAAGAATACGCGGGGCGGTGGGCACGCGGTGCCCCCGGGCGGCGGACATGCCCGGACAAAACAAAAGCCCCACGCACTTGCATGCATGGGGCTTTTGGCCGCGGCGTGGCGATGGTCGTTGCAAAGACAACCCTCGTTGCACTACGGCGAGCATGGCGTACAGCGTCGACCATGAGGCCGTCGCCGCAGCCACGCGGCGTTACTTCACCTTGCGGAACTTCTGGATCGCAGCGAGTTGGGCGATGGCTTCGGCCAGTTCGGCTTGGGCAGTCGCATACTCGATGTTCGAATCCTTGTTCGACAGCGCTTCTTCGGCACGGCGCTTGGCTTCGGCAGCCTTGGCCTCGTCCAAATCCTTGCCGCGAATTGCGGTATCCGCGAGCACGGTCACCGTACCCGGTTGCACTTCGAGAATGCCGCCGGCCACGAAGACGAAGTCCTCGTTCCCTGCCTCGTCCTCGATACGCACCGCGCCCGGCTTGATGCGCGTGATCAGCGGCGTGTGGCCGGGCAAAATGCCCAGTTCGCCGGCTTCGCCAGGCAGCGCCACAAAGCGCGCCGGACCGGAGAAGATCTGCGCTTCGGCGCTGACGACGTCTACTTGAATGGTTGCCATAATCGCTCCCGTTGAGTGTGATGAAGCGGCAGGCGCGCCAGTCCGGACATTGCCGCCCTCGCTTCGCTACCCCGCCCCGCAACAGTCACCTGCCGGCGAGCGGTGGCGTCTCTCGCGAGACCCCGCCGTCGCCCGGCACTCAACCGTTTACTGCATCTTCTTGGCTTTTTCGAACGCTTCGTCGATCGTGCCAACCATGTAGAACGCCTGTTCCGGCAGGTGGTCGCACTCGCCATCGACGATCATCTTGAAGCCGCGGATCGTTTCCTTGAGCGGAACGTACTTGCCCGGCGAACCCGTGAACACTTCGGCCACGTGGAACGGCTGCGACAGGAAACGCTGAATCTTACGCGCACGGGCCACGGCGAGCTTGTCGTCCGGCGACAGTTCGTCCATGCCCAGAATCGCGATAATGTCGCGCAGTTCCTTGTAACGCTGCAGCGTCGATTGCACGCGACGGGTCACCGTGTAGTGCTCGTCGCCAATCACGTTCGGGTCGATCTGACGCGAGGTCGAGTCGAGCGGATCGACGGCCGGGTAGATACCCAGCGAGGCGATGTCACGCGACAGAACGACGGTGGCGTCCAAGTGACCGAAGGTGGTGGCCGGCGACGGGTCGGTCAAGTCATCGGCAGGCACGTACACGGCTTGCACCGACGTGATCGAGCCGGTCTTGGTCGACGTAATACGCTCTTGCAGCTTACCCATTTCTTCCGCCAGCGTCGGCTGATAGCCCACGGCGGACGGCATACGGCCGAGCAGTGCCGAGACTTCGGTACCGGCCAGCGTGAAACGGTAGATGTTGTCCACGAAGAACAGCACGTCGCGACCTTCGTCACGGAAGTGCTCGGCCATCGTCAGACCGGTCAGCGCCACGCGCAGACGGTTGCCCGGCGGCTCGTTCATCTGGCCGTACACCAGTGCGACCTTGTCCAGAACGTTCGAGTCCTTCATTTCGTGGTAGAAGTCGTTCCCTTCACGGGTACGCTCGCCCACGCCGGCAAACACCGAATAACCGCCGTGTTCCTTGGCGATGTTATTGATGAGTTCCATCATGTTCACGGTCTTGCCCACACCGGCGCCACCGAACAGACCCACCTTACCGCCCTTGGCGAACGGGCAGATCAGGTCGATCACCTTGATGCCGGTTTCGAGCAGTTCGGTCGACGGCGACAGTTCGTCGAACGCCGGTGCCTTCTGGTGAATCGAACGGGTGTGTTCCTTGGCGATCGGACCGGCTTCGTCGATCGGACGGCCCAGCACGTCCATGATGCGACCCAGCGTCGGCTTGCCGACCGGCACCGTGATCGGCAGACCGGTGTTTTGCACCGTCATGCCGCGGCGCAGGCCTTCGGAGGAACCCAGACAGATGGTACGAACCACGCCGTCGCCCAGCTGTTGCTGGACTTCGAGCGTCAGTTCCGACCCTTCCATGGTGAGCGCGTCGTAGATCTTCGGCATGCTTTCGCGCGGGAATTCCACGTCGATAACGGCGCCGATGCACTGTACGATTTTGCCTTCAATCAAAGCAGTACTCATCGCTTTTCCTTTAGATACTCAAATTCATTTCGCCTTGCGGCGCATCGGCCCGTGCCACCGCTTAGACTGCGGCGGCGCCACCCACGATTTCGGACAGTTCCTTCGTAATCGCGGCTTGACGACCCTTGTTGTAGATCATCTGCAATTCACCGATCACGGTCTTCGCGTTGTCCGATGCGGCCTTCATGGCCACCATACGGGCGGACTGTTCCGACGCCATGTTCTCTGCGACAGCCTGGTACACGACAGCTTCGACGTAACGCACCAACAGGGCATCGACGACCGTCTTCGCATCCGGTTCGTAGATGTAGTCCCACGAATGCTGTGCCGGCACTGCGCTCGCGTCGTCCGACGCACCCTCGAACTTCTCGGGCAGCGGCAGCAGTTGTTCGACCACGGCTTCCTGCTTCATCGTGTTGACGAAGCGGTTGTAGGCCAGATACACGGCGTCGAGCTTGCCTTCGGCGTACGCATCGAGCTGCAGCTTCACTGCGCCGATCAACTTGTCCAGATGTGGCGTGTCGCCCAGTTGCACGACATGCGATACCACCTTCGCGCCGATACGGTTCAGGAAACCGAAGCCCTTGCTGCCGATGGCAGTGGCCTCGATCTTCAGGCCTTGCGCTTCGATGTCCTTCATCTTGGCCACCACGGCACGCAGCACGTTGGTGTTCAAGCCGCCGCACAGACCCTTGTCCGTCGTCACCACGATGAAGCCGGCCGCTTTCGCGTCGGCATGCTTCACCATGAACGGGTGGTGGTATTCCGGATTCGCCTGGCCCATATGCGCGGCGATCTGGCGCACCTTGTCAGCGTACGGCCGGGCATGACGCATGCGTTCCTGCGCGCGGCGCATCTTCGACGCGGCCACCATTTCCATGGCCTTGGTGATCTTGCGCGTGTTTTGCACGCTCTTGATCTTGCCGCGAATTTCCTTCATTCCAGCCATTGCTTACTCCTTGTCTCGGCGCGACGTTCGCTGTTGGCTGAACATCGCGCCTTCCCGGGTCCGTTGAATAGTTACCGATTCAACCGGATTAGTAAGCGCCGGTCTGCTTGAAGTCCTTGATCGCAGCGTGCAGGGCGGCTTCGTCGTCCTTCGAGAGATCTTTGGTCTCTTCGATACGGCCGATGAGCGCGCCGTGGCTGGTCTTCAGAACTTCGCGCAGACCCTTTTCGAACGACAGGACCTGGGAGACTTCGAGGTCGTCCAGATAGCCGTTGTTGGCGGCAAACAGCGACGTGGCCAGTTCCCAGACCTGCAGCGGCTGGTACTGCGGCTGCTTGAGCAGTTCCGTCACGCGGCGGCCGCGCTCGAGCTGCTTGCGGGTCGCTTCGTCCAGGTCGGAGGCGAACTGCGCGAACGCAGCCAGCTCACGGTACTGTGCGAGGTCGGTACGGATACCGCCCGACAGCTTCTTGATGACCTTGGTCTGCGCCGCACCACCCACACGCGACACCGAGATACCGGCGTTGATTGCCGGACGGATACCCGCGTTGAAGAGGTCGGTTTCCAGGAAGATCTGGCCGTCGGTAATCGAAATCACGTTCGTCGGAACGAAGGCGGTCACGTCGCCGGCTTGCGTTTCAATCACCGGCAGGGCGGTCAGCGAACCGCTCTGGCCCTTGATTTGGCCGTTGGTGAACTTCTCGACGTACTCTTCCGAGACACGCGCCGCACGCTCGAGCAGACGCGAGTGGAGATAGAACACGTCGCCCGGGTAGGCTTCACGGCCCGGCGGACGGCGCAGCAGCAGCGAAATCTGACGATAGGCCCAGGCTTGCTTGGTCAAGTCGTCATAAATGATCAGCGCGTCTTCGCCGCGATCGCGGAAGTACTCGCCCATCGTGCAGCCGGCGTACGGTGCGATGAACTGCATGGCCGCCGAGTCCGACGCCGTTGCCGTCACGATGATCGTGTATTCCATCGCGCCGTGCTCTTCGAGCTTGCGCACCACGTTCATGATCGACGAGGCCTTCTGACCGATGGCGACGTACACGCAGGTCATGCCCTTGCCCTTCTGCGAGATGATCGCGTCGATGGCCACAGCGGTCTTACCCGTCTGACGGTCACCAATGATCAGCTCACGCTGGCCGCGGCCGATCGGCACCATGGCGTCGATTGCCTTGATACCGGTCTGCACCGGTTGCGACACCGACTTACGCCAGATCACGCCCGGGGCGATTTTTTCGATGGCGTCGGTGAGCTTGGCGTTGATCGGACCCTTGCCGTCGATCGGCTGGCCCAGTGCGTCAACGACGCGGCCCTTCAGTTCCGGGCCGACCGGCACTTCCAGAATGCGGCCCGTGCACTTGACGGTGTCGCCTTCCGAGATGTGCTCGTATTCGCCCAAAATCACGGCGCCGACGGAGTCGCGCTCGAGGTTCAGTGCCAGACCGAACGTATTGCCCGGGAATTCCAGCATTTCGCCCTGCATCACGTCCGACAGGCCATGGATGCGGCAGATACCGTCAGTCACCGAGATCACGGTGCCTTCGTTACGGACTTCGGCGCCGCTCTCGAGACCTTGAATCCGGCTCTTGATCAGTTCGCTGATTTCAGAGGGATTGAGTTGCATATGTGCTCCTGATATTCAATTCTTGCCGTCGCAGTCGTATCGCGCCGGCCTCAGGCCGTCAGCGACGTCCGCATAGCTGCCAGGCGGGCGCGCACCGAAGTGTCCAGCACCTCGTCGCCAACCACCACACGCACGCCACCGATGAGCGACGGGTCTACCGTCACGCTCGCGTTGAGCTTGCAGCCGAACTTGTGCTCGAGGCCCTTGACCAGAGAGGTCAGTTGCTCGCCTTCGAGCGGGAAGGCGCTTTCGATCGTGGCATCCGCCGAACCGGAGGCAGCGTTCTTCAACGCTTCAAACTGTTCGGCGATCTCCGGCATGGCGGCCAGACGGCCGTTCTCGACCACAGCGGCGACGAAGTTGCGCACTTCGGCGTCGGTCGATTTCACGGCCGCGGTCAGCACATCGACCACTTGCGCCGGCGTGATTTTTGGATCGTCGGCCAGATTGGCCACTTCGGACAGCGCTGCCACTTGCGCCAGTTCGCGCACCAGCCCCGACCAGCGATTCAGGTCGCCGGTCTTGGCCACGCGGAACAGCGCTTCGGCGTACGGACGAGCGATGGTTGCGAGTTCGGCCATGATCAGAGCTCTGCCTTGAGTTGGTTCAGCAGGTCGGCATGGGCCTTGGCGTCAACTTCACGCTTCAGGATCTGCTCGGCGCCCTTGACAGCCAGACCGGCAACGTCTTCGCGCAGCGATTCACGGACCTTGACGGCCTGATTCTCGGCTTCGGCTTTGGCGTTGGCGATGATTCGGGCGGCTTCGGCTTGCGCCTGGGCCTTGATTTCGTCGGCCACGGCCTGAGCACGCTTCTCGGCGTCGGCAATACGCTTCGCGCCTTCGTCGCGGGCTTCCGCGAGGGCTTGCGTGGAGCGCTTGTTGGCGGCGTCCAGTTCGGCCTTGCCCTTGTCGGCGGCAGCCAGACCGTCAGCGATTTTCTTCGCGCGTTCGTCGATAGCCTTGATCAGCGGCGGCCACACGAACTTCATCGTGAACCATGCCAGGATCAGAAACACGACGGTTTGCGCGAACAGAGTTGCGTTTATGTTCACGGTGTTTCCTTTCGGTGATGCGAGTCGATTGGCAAAACAGCGCGCCCCATGGTGCCAGCTGGCTTGGGCGCGCCGTTCATGTCCAGTTGGCCGCGCGGATCATTGCGCGACCGGCCGAAAGAAACTTAAGCGAGCTTCGACAGCAGCGGGTTCGCGAACGCGAACAGCATGGCAACGCCCACGCCGATCAGGAATGCCGCATCGATCAGGCCGGCCAGCAGGAACATCTTCGTTTGCAGCGGGTTCATCAGCTCGGGCTGACGGGCGCACGCTTCGATGTACTTACCGCCCATCAGCGCGATACCCAGGCAGGCGCCGATAGCACCCAGACCGATGATAATGCCGATAGCGATGGCGGTCAGACCCTGGATGTTGGCGATGAAAGCTTGCATGATTACTCCTTTTGGTTAGAGACTTGAAACTTTAAATTTGAAAAACTGTGAAACCGGGAAACACGTCACTGCCTGCAACGACCCATCAATGATGGTCGTGCGCCTGGCCGATATACACCAGCGTGAGCATCATCATGATGAACGCCTGGAGCAACACGATCAGGATGTGGAAAATCGCCCATGCGGTGCCGGCAATGATGTGACCGACAAAACCCAGCACCGACGCATCCGCGCCAAAGCTCCAGATGCCGCCCAACAGAGCGATCAGCAGGAACAACAGTTCGCCGGCGTACATATTGCCGAACAGTCGCATACCGAGCGACACGGTCTTGGCACAGAATTCGATCAGGTTGAGCAGCAGGTTCGGGATCCACAGCAGGAAGTGGTTACCGAACGGTGCCGTGAACAACTCGTGCATGAAACCACCCGCGCCCTTGATCTTGAAGCTGTAGTACAGCATCAGGATCAGCACGCCGACGGAAATACCCAGCGTACCGTTCAGATCGGCCGTCGGCACGATGCGGTGATGGGTAATGATGTCGCCCAGGCCGACCCACCCGATCACCTTTGACGGCAGATCGACGGGCAGCAAGTCCAGCGAGTTCATGAGGGCGACCCAGACGAACACGGTCAACGCCAGCGGTGCGATGAACGCACGATTGCCGTGCACGATGCTCTTCGACTGGTCTTCCACCATTTCGACGAGCATTTCAACCGCCCCCTGGAAACGGCTCGGCACGCCCGAGGACGCTTTACGGGCAGCCAACCAAAGCACGAAACAGCCCAGAACGCCCATTGCGATCGACCAGAACATCGTGTCCCAGTTGATGATCGAGAAATCGACGATCTTGGTTTGCGTCGAACTCGCAAGGTTTTGCAGGTGGTGCGAAATGTACTCCGACGGGCTCGGAGCGTGGCCGGCTTCTAATGACATAGCGATCAAACACCCAATTATGAAAATCCGCACACGGTAACGTGTCGACGCGCGAGCGGGTTTTCACCGCTACTTCAATGCCATCGCAAGCCAATAGACTTTGAGCGTGAGCACGAAGGTGACCAGCAACGCTATCCAGTGCACGCCTGGGTAGCCGAAGGCTATGGCCACAAACAACGCAATCGTCGTTGCTACCTTGACCGCCTCTCCCACCATCAACGAACCGACGGAGAGGCGATCACCTGACATTCTTAGCCGCAGCGCAAACAATGCGCCCGGCAACCAACCGACCATTCCACCCAGCCATGCGGACACCGCCGCGTCTCGTGGCGATGCCGAGAGTAACCACCAGGCCAGCGCCGCTACCAGCGACAGCAGTACCTGGGCTCCCACCACCCTGAATGGAGTCACACGGGACACACGCCCCACATCGGGACCGAACAGGCGCTCAGCCTGCGCACGTGTGAGCGGAACGATGGTTTCTTGCGCCTGCTCGTCGTCCCAGACCTCTGATGCTGCACGTGCCGGCGCTTGCGGTTTCGGTTCCAAGTTCGACCGTTTTTCGTCGGTCATCTCGTAGCCTCCCCGCCCGACTCGTGCAAAACGAATGGGCTCTTCAAGCAGATAAATCCGCGAGATTTTACGGGAAATTACGAACCCCAGTCAATCGAAACACGCAACAAATTCGCCGAAATTGTGCAGTGCATGCTCCGATTTGGCGCCAACTCTCAAGGAGCCCGATTTTCCTCATGGTGCAGCGCGGCAAATGCCCCAAACGCTGCGCAATCGCTGCGACTTGACGTCATTCGATGCGCGATTATCCCCATTTGAGGGCAACATATCCGACACACAGTGCCACCAGATAAAACGGGAGAGAGAGCCAATGAAAGCGCCACCAGATCTTGTCAGATTTCGCCATGCGCAATGCGATCAGGTTGGCTAACGAACCGATTGCAAGGCCGAAGCCACCGACCGCCGCGCCATGCGCAAGCGCCGGCCAGTTGTGGCTGTACTCCGCGAGCAGGATCGCGGCGGGAACGTTGCTGATGACCTGCGACAGCACCGCGGCCCCCATATAGGCCATGCCGGATCCGGACAAATCCACCTGACCGAGCGTCGCGCGCACCTCGGGTAACCCGGCCACACCGCGCAGCACCACGAACATCAGCACGAAGATGGCGAGCAGCAACCAGTCGATACCGAACACCGCATTGCGCCGCGCGACCAGCAGGACCGCCGCCACCCCCGCGCAGGCCCAGGTGGCAGCGCCGTGATCCGCCAGCACGACGAACGCCACGAACAGCGCCAGGGCGACCCACAGCAACGGCCAGCGCACGTCATGCGCGGGGCCGCGCCGCTGAAAATGCAGCTCACGGGAATCGAACGCCATCGCACACGTCACGAGCAACACGGCCATGAGCGCCAACGTCAGAGGCGTCATCATGACGACGTAAGCTCCGAAGCCCATGCCACTGTGTTGCCACAGGAAGAGATTCTGCGGATTGCCGAGCGGCGTGAGGCTCGAGCCGGCATTGACCGCCAACGCGAGGAAGATGATCAGCCGTTCAATCCGCACCGGTGCAATGCGTGCGAGCGACTGCGCGAGCGGCACGACGGCAAAGAGGGCGACGTCGTTGGTGAGCAGCGTGGAGAGGGCTGCGGCGAACGCCACCATCAACAGCGCGAGACGTCGCTCGGTGCGAAACGCCCGCAGCAAGCGCTGGGCAAGCCAATCGAGGAAGCCGCTCTGATCGATCGCGCGCGTGAGCATCAGCAATCCGGCGAGCGTGAGAATCGTGTGCTGATCGATGCGTGCGAACAGGTCCCCAAGGCTCGCCGGCCGGGCTATCTGCAAGGCGACGAATCCCACGAGCAGGATGACCAGCACGCGATCGTCGCGCACGCGCTCGTAGGTTGCGCGCAGGGCGCGCAATGCACGCGTCGCTGCGGTGCCGTGCTGTGACGATGGCGATGACGCTGCCGATGACGATGAAGCTGGCACGGCCGATGTCTGCGACGGGCTCGCCTTCGTCGGCTCCACGGACTTGCCTGCGGGATCGCTCACGAGAGGACGCTCAACACACCGACGTCATTCGGCACGAATGCGCGCGAGAATGCCGTCGAGCGCGTCGAGGCTGCCGAATTCAATCGTGAGTTGTCCGGCGCCTTTGCGGCCGACCTTGATCTTGACGTTCGACGCGAGCAAATCCGACAACTCTTCTTCGAGACGCGTCACGTCGCGACCGCCCTCCTCCGCCGAGCGACGACGAATCCCGTCTCCCTGCGGCTTGAGCGATGCATTGACGATGCGCTCCGTGTCGCGCACCGAAAGACGCTTGTTCACCACTTGATTGGCGAGCGTGATCTGCGTGGCGGCGTCGACGGAGAGCAGCGCACGCGCGTGCCCCATGTCGAGATCGCCCGCGAGCAGCATCGTCTGCACGGGATGCGCGAGATTGAGCAGGCGCAACAGGTTCGACACCGCGCTGCGCGAGCGGCCAAGCGATTCGGCGGCTTGCTCGTGCGTGTAGTTGAACTCACCGAGCAGCCGCTGAATGCCTTGCGCTTCTTCAAGCGGATTCAAGTCTTCGCGCTGAATATTCTCGATGAGCGCCATCGCGGCGGCGGCTTCGTCGGGCACGTCGCGCACGAGCACCGGCACTTCGGCCAGTCCGGCGATACGTGCGGCACGAAAACGTCGCTCGCCCGCAATAATTTCGTACTTCTCACCATCGACGGGACGCACCAGAATCGGCTGCATCAGGCCCTGCGCGCGAATGCTCGCGGCAAGTTCCTGCAGTGCGCCCTCATCCATGCGAGTGCGAGGCTGATACTTGCCGGCCTGAAGGCGCTCGAGCGCCATGACCGACGGTGCGCCGTCGGCGCGCGCGTCGGTCGCGCCGTTGTGATTATCGGCGTGGGCGCCGAGCAGGGCTTCGAGGCCGCGGCCCAGGCCCTTTTTCTTCAGTGCGGTGGTCTTGGTCGCCATGTGAATGCGTTCCTGCGCGAATGCGCCTTACATAGTTTGAATACGCGCGATCATTTCCGCGCCGAATTGCAGATACGCCTTCGCGCCACGCGATGCAGGATCGAAAACGACGCCTGGCATGCCGTAGCTCGGCGCTTCAGCGAGTCGCACATTGCGCGGAATGATCGCGTTGAATACCTTGTCTCCGAAGTGCTCCTTGAGCTGGTCCGAGACTTGTTGCTGCAGCGTGATGCGCGGATCGAACATCACGCGCAGCAGGCCGATCACCTGCAGGTCGCGGTTCAGATTCGCGTGCACTTGCTTGATCGTATTGACGAGATCCGACAACCCTTCGAGCGCGAAATATTCGCACTGCATCGGAATGATCACGCCGTGCGCCGCGCACAACCCGTTGAGGGTAAGCAGCGAGAGCGTGGGCGGGCAGTCGATGAGGACGAAATCGTACGCGTCGTCGACTTTGGCGAGCGCCAGCTTCAATCGGGTGTCGCGATTTTCGAGCGAGACGAGTTCCACGTCCGCACCCGCGAGTTCACGGTTCGCGGGCAGCACATCGTAACTCCCCGACTCCGAGCGCTGGCAACTCGCGACCACATCGGCACCGTCCACCAGCACTTCGTACACGCTTGATTCGAGAGCGGCTTTGTCGATGCCGCTGCCCATCGTCGCATTGCCCTGCGGATCGAGGTCGACCAACAGGACACGCTGCCCGTGCGACGCCAGTCCGGCAGCGAGGTTCACCGTGGTGGTCGTCTTGCCGACGCCGCCCTTCTGATTGGCCACGCAGAAAATTTTCGCCATGCCGATGTAGTCCTCCGAATGCTGCCGTGTTGATGCGATGGGTGCAGATCATGCCGGGCTGAAACCGGGGCCAATGCGCCGCGCCGCCAGCGACCGCCGACTGGCTGAGGCCCGGCGTGCGCGATTCGCTCCGTCCCGCAAATTCGATTACCTGAGTAAAGCTCAGTTATTACTTTCGCTGACCGGCGTCAGACGCGCCGGCGGGCGGTACTGCCGAGGCGCTCGCCTTTTGGGGCGTCAACACCAGTTTGTCAGTGTCGTAGCCCTGCTTGCGCAACTGGGCACGCATTTGATTCAGTGCGTTGTCGTCCATCGTCGGCGTTCGCGAGAGGACCCAGAGGTACTCGCGACTGGGCTCTCCGACAGCGGCAAACTGATAGTCGTCGTCGAGCACGATAACCCAGTAGTTCGCCCAAAGCCAGGGAATCCAGTGCAACCATTGCGGCGCGAACGTCACCTTGAAGCGGGCCGTGCCGGTGCCCTGCCCATCGGTGCGTGCCAGACCGGTATCGCTGACCCACGTACCATCGTCCTTGCGGCATCGGTTGGTGACTTCGATCCGCCCGTCCGGTCGCGCGGCATACTGCGCCGTCACGTCCGACACACATTTTCGCTCGAAGAAATTCGGATAGCGTGCTATTTCGTACCAGGTGCCGACGTAGCGCGCTTTGTCGATCTTCTGTACCGGCCGCACGCGTGTCGTCAGCGATTCTTGTCCGGATTGCCCCCAGGCGACCGCGGCAACCACCGAAAAACTGACCATGACGGCCCCTGCCCAGCGGGTCATCTTATTCATGCTGTTACCTTCACGCGAAGCAAATGACGCTCGGCGTCGAGAAATGGGACGTTCAGCGCCAGGCGCTCAACCAGTGTGTAGCCGGTGGGCAGCGCGAGTTCGCTTTCTGACGCCACGCCTTTCATGGCCCAGAAGCTGCCATCGGGAGCCAGCAAGGCTCCCGCGAGGGTGACGAAATCGGTCAGCTCAGCAAAGGCGCGCGACACGATGGCGTCGAAAGGTGCGCTCACTTCTTTGCCAACAGCGAGTGACTCGACCCGGCCGGTCACGACCGTCAGATTGGTCAACTTGAATGTCGCGCGGGCCTGGGTGAGGAATGCTGTTTTTTTGTGCACGATGTCGTTGACCGTCACTTGCCAGTCGGGACGCACAATCGCGAGCACCACGCCGGGCAGCCCACCGCCTGAGCCCACGTCAAGCACACGTGAAATCGGCTCACGGTCAAGGCGCGGCAGAATGGAGAGCGAATCGAGCAGGTGCTTGACGACCATTTGGCGGGGTTCGCGGATGGAGGTCATCTGCAACGAGGCATTCCATTTCGCCAGCAACGCCTGGTAGTCGAGCAGGCACCGCTGTTGTTCTTCGCTGATGGACAGGCCGAGTTGCCGGATGCCGTCGGCCAAAAGCACAGCCAGGTCATTGCCGCCGTTGGCGGCGGAACGTCGCGGATCGGTCATGAGGGCTCCGCGTCAGGCTGCGTGTGCGTCGCCGTCATCGGCGGCAGCGGTCGCTTCCCCTGACGCGCGACGGCGTCCGAGCCCTTTCTTGAGGTGGATCATCAGCAGCGAGATCGCGGCGGGCGTCACTCCGGAGATACGCGATGCCTGGCCCAATGTCTCAGGCCGCTGTGCCCCCAGCTTCTGGCGCACTTCGATCGATAGTCCGCGTACGTCGTTGTAGTCGATGTTGGCCGGCAGCACGGTGTTTTCGTTGGCTTCCTTGCGCACGATCTCGTCGGCCTGACGGTCGATGTAGCCCTGATACTTGGCGGCGATCTCGATCTGCTCACGAATCTGGTTCGCTTGCAGTGGATCGTCGGAGAGCGGTGTTTCGGCGGCAAGACGACCGCCCTGCACGGCCATGAGGGCGTCGTAGCCAACTTCCGGGCGACGCAGCAAATCGGCCAGCGAGTATTCATGGTCGATGGCTTTGCCGAGCAGCGGCACGGCATCTTCGGCCGGGAAGGTTTTCGGTGTCACCCACGTCGATTTGAGACGTTCTGTTTCACGTGAAACAGCGTCGCGTTTGCGGCAGAACGATTCCCAGCGCGTATCGTCGACGACACCGAGTTCGCGGCCGACTTCGGTCAGACGCATGTCGGCATTGTCTTCACGCAGCGACAGGCGATACTCGGCGCGGCTGGTGAACATGCGGTAGGGTTCGGAGACGCCACGCGTAATCAGGTCGTCGACGAGCACGCCAAGGTACGCCTGATCGCGGCGCGGGCACCAGGCATCGCGGCCTTGTACTTGCAACGCGGCGTTGATGCCGGCGAGCAGCCCTTGGGCGGCGGCCTCTTCGTAGCCCGTCGTTCCGTTGATCTGCCCCGCGAAGAAGAGCCCGGAGATGACGCGGGTTTCGAGCGAGCTGCGCAGCCCACGGGGATCGAAGTAGTCGTATTCGATGGCATAGCCTGGGCGCAGGATGTAGGCATTCTCCATGCCTTTCATCGAGCGGACGAGTTCGAGTTGTACGTCGAACGGCAGGCTGGTGGAGATGCCGTTGGGGTAGAACTCGTTGGTCGTGAGGCCTTCGGGTTCGAGGTAGATCTGGTGCGACGTCTTGTCGGCGAAGCGGTGAATCTTGTCTTCGATGGACGGACAATAGCGCGGACCGACGCCTTCGATGACGCCGGTGTACATGGGCGACCGGTCGAGTCCGCCGCGGATGATATCGTGGGTGCGTTCGTTGGTGTGAGTGACCCAGCACGGCACTTGGCGCGGATGCTGTTCGGGGCGGCCGAGAAACGAGAACACGGGAACGGGATCGAGGTCACCGGGCTGTTCTTCGAGAACGGAGAAGTCGATGGAACGGCCGTCGATGCGCGGCGGCGTACCGGTTTTCAACCGACCTTGCGGTAGTTTCAACTCTTTGAGGCGAGCGGACAGGCTGATGGCGGCCGGGTCTCCGGCGCGCCCGCCAACGTAGTTGTTCAGCCCGACGTGGATTTTGCCGTCGAGGAAGGTGCCGGCGGTGAGAACCACGGCGCGGGCGCGGAAACGCAGCCCCACTTGGGTGATGGCGCCTACGACACGTTCGCCTTCGACGATGAGGTCTTCGACGGCTTGCTGGAAGAGCCAAAGGTTAGGCTGATTCTCGAGGCGATGGCGGATAGCCTGCTTGTAGAGAATTCGGTCAGCTTGGGCACGGGTGGCGCGCACGGCCGGCCCTTTGGACGAATTCAGGATGCGAAACTGGATACCGCTCTCGTCGGTCGCGGCGGCCATGGCCCCGCCCAGTGCATCGACCTCTTTGACGAGATGGCCTTTGCCGATCCCGCCGATGGAGGGATTGCAGCTCATCTGACCGAGGGTCTCGATGTTGTGGGTGAGCAGAAGCGTCTTACAGCCCATGCGGGCCGAGGCGAGCGCAGCCTCTGTGCCGGCATGGCCGCCACCCACTACGATCACGTCGAACTCGGTCGGATAAAGCATCGTCATCTTGCCGCGGACGGCAAACTCTCTGGATTCGGTAATGGCGGAATTATAGCGGTATTGCGGTGCATCATTTGTAACGACTGAGGTGTTTCACGTGGAACGTTGGCAAAACGACGGTATTGGGGACGGTTTCACGTGAAACATCGTTGGGTTGGATGGGGGAACGCTTAGGTTATGAAGCGTGGCGAGGGCCTTCCTGCACCACCCCACCGTTGAATTCCATCCCTCGCTCTCGCCTGCCTCCGGGCAGCGGAGATCACCGGCACCCCGACTGCGCTCCACTTGAAAGTCGCTCCGTCAGGGCACCGGCAATCTCCGCCAATCCATTGCCCCAGGACAA
>NZ_MKVU01000005.1:0-45568 GCF_001899225.1 Pandoraea sp. 64-18
TGACGTAACGGCGCACAAATTCCGGTGCGTTCGGGTCTTGCGGGGCGAGGGCCATGCCAACTCCTTGATGCTGGGTAATGTCTGAAACGGGACGAATCGGGTTGCAACGGACGGAATCCACTCGGGCCGACACTATCCGCCCAGTCTCCTTACGGTTCAGTCGCGAACCAGATCCTGCAGACGGAATCCGGCGATACGGAAGATCTGTCGCAAGCATTCGTCGATCTCGTCCGCCCGGCTGTTTGCAACGCGCGCCGCGAAGTTTTCGATGATGCTGGCACGCGTATGCCCACGCACCGCCAGGATGTAAGGGAACCCGAACTTGGCTTTGTACGCATCGTTGAGTTCGGTCAGCCGCGCAAATTCATCGGCACTGCACTGGTCCAGCCCCGCCCCCGCTTGCTCACGCGTGGACTCGGCCGTCAGTTCGCCTCGCACGGCCGCTTTGCCCGCCAATTCGGGGTGAGCACGGATGAGGTCGAGCTGAGGGCCTTCGCCAGCATCGATGACGGCCTGACACATGGCGTCCTGCAACGCCTCGACGGTGGCAAACGGACGGTCGTCCCAAGCCGCTTCGGCCACCCAAGGCGAATGCTCGAAGATGCCGTCGAGCGCCGCAACGAACTCGGCACGGGGCAACGCCGACAGTTCGGCAACGGTACGTTGGGTCATAGACAACGGGGCGTTCATTCACTGCTCTCCCGGAGAACAAAGGTGGCGCCCCGCCATGCTTTTCGCACAGCCGAGTGACGCCTTTCGGATTCAAATTTCTACCAGTGACCACGCCGGTTCCCAACGTAGCCGCCTCACCCAAATCTGCTCGCTCACGCCGCCACGTACGGATGGCGCGTCTGCCAGTGACGTGCCACGTCGATACGACGACACACCCACACACGATCATGTTTCTCAATGTGATCGAGGAATCGCTGCAACGCCGCAAATCGCCCTGGGCGACCCAGCAAGCGGCAATGCATGCCCACCGACAACATCTTCGGTGCCTCGTCCCCTTCCGCATACAAGACGTCAAACGCATCGCGCAGATAATGGAAGAAGTGATCCGCCGTATTGAAGCCCTGCGGTGCCGCGAAGCGCATGTCGTTGGAATCGAGGGTGTAAGGCACGACAAGGTGAGGCTTGACGTCGCCCGTGCCGGTCCGCACCTGTGTCCAGAATGGCAGGTCGTCGCCATAGTTGTCGGAGTCGTACACGAACCCGCCCTGCTCGACCACCAGACGCCGCGTATTCGGGCTGTCACGACCCGTGTACCAGCCAAGCGGCGCGCTACCCGTCATTGCCTTGAAGAGGTCGATCGCGATGCGCATGTGCTCGCGCTCGGTCGCCTCGTCCATGTTCTGGTAGTGAATCCAGCGCCACCCGTGACACGCGATTTCATGCCCCAATTCCTGAAAAGCGGCTGTCACCTCAGGATGACGCTGCATGGCCATCGCCACGCCAAACACGGTCAACGGAAGCCCGCGGCGCTCGAATTCGCGCAAGATGCGCCACACGCCCGCCCGCGACCCATATTCGTAAATAGACTCCATGCTCATGTGACGCGCTTCGTACGCCGCCGCGCCAATGATCTCGGACAGGAATTGCTCGGACGCGCGATCGCCGTGCAATACACAGTTCTCGCCGCCTTCTTCGTAATTCAGAACGAACTGAACGGCAATGCGCGCACGCCCCGGCCAGTCGGCAAACGGTACGTGACGGCCATAACCGATGAGGTCGCGCGGATAGTCGCTGGAACTTGCAATGTGGCTGGCCATGGTGTCCTGGCATTCGGGGAATGGCGAAATGATCGAAGCAGTGTAGCCAAATCCATCCCGCGGAAACATAGCCAGATTCGGATATTCAGGCTGTGCTTAAACGTATAGTCGCCCCCGCACGGCCCCGCCCGTTCACGCGCGCTCCTTCGCCCGCGCTCATTCGGCACCCTCCCCGCCCGTGGATCTTGGTTGTCGACAAATCCACCAAAAACACCCTCAAATAACGCAAAAAATCACGCAACCTCGCCCAATAGACGTCAATCGACGCAACAACAAAAAAGCACGCCGGGCCGTTGTTTCGACCCGGCGTGCTTTCGCTTGCCGCTATGCCGCTTTACCGAACGCTCAGTCGGCGCTCGCTTGGAAATTACGCGTACAGATAGGGATATCCCGTAAGCGTCAGCGTGACCTGCGCCCCGGATGTCTGCAGTCTGGCCTGTCCGCCCACCGGCAAGGTCAGTTTGTCGGGACAGTGACCAAACGGCATATCGGTCACGATCGGAATGCCGATCACTTTACGCACGCTTTCGATCATCGCCGGCATGTCGTATCCGTTGTCATATTCGGTCACTCGGTACTGTGAGAAATCCCCAAGCACCAACGCACGTTGACGCGCCAGAATGCCGGACTGATGCAACTGGTACAGCATCCGCTCAACGCGATACGGCGGCTCGTTGACATCTTCGACGAACAACACGCCCCCCTCGATCTGCGGCAGGTACCGGGTACCGATCAGGCTGCAGACCATCGCCAGGTTGCCGCCCCACAAGGTGCCCGACACGTCGATATCGCCGCTCGCCCCATCCCCCAGCCACTGGGCCACGTGACTCGGCGAACGCAATACGGATTGGAATTGCGTCAGGGTGAAATCGCTCAGCGGATCGGCCCCGAAGTCCGCCAGCAACATCGGCCCCGCAAACGTGGTGAGCTGGGCCTGCGCCAACAGTGCCAACTGCACGGCCGTGAAGTCGCTATGACCGATGATGGCGACCGGTGCTCCCGATAACCGGCGATGCAGGCCTTCGTAGTCAAGCTGGTCGAGCAGATGCACGGCGCCATATCCGCCACGCACCGCGAGCACGATCTCGGGCACGGGATGCTCACGCCCCGCCAGCTGGTTGAT
Organism: Pandoraea sp. 64-18; assembly: GCF_001899225.1. NCBI lineage: Bacteria > Pseudomonadati > Pseudomonadota > Betaproteobacteria > Burkholderiales > Burkholderiaceae > Pandoraea > Pandoraea sp. 64-18. The sequence continues at coordinate 2,893 of NZ_MKVU01000005.1, forward strand.
TTCGGCAACGCGCTCGGCATCGGTTCCCGCAAAGCGCAAGTACCGACGCGCAAGCGCCTCGCGATTGCTGACGGTGTAGCCGAGTCGCTCCAATGTCTCGATGCCGCGCAAGGCGACGTCGGGGTCGGGGGCGTAGCCCGACGGGGCAATCAGTTCGAGAAGCCTGGTCTGCGTCAATTGAGGGATCCCGGTGTTGGGGTTGGGGTCTCGCCCACCGCCTCGGCGGACGCCGACGAGCGACGCGCCTTCGCAGCGGCACGTCGTTCACTGAAGAAGGTCTGGAGAATGTCGACGCACTCGTCGCGCATGACGCCGCCGAGCACTTCGGCATGATGATTGAGCCGAGGTTCCGCGAACAGGTCGACCACGCTGCCGCACGCCCCGGTCTTGGGATCCGCTGCCCCATAAACGACGCGCTTCACGCGCGCATGCATGATCGCACCCGCACACATGACGCACGGCTCGAGCGTCACATACAGTTCGCATTCCGGCAGACGATAGTTGCCCAACGCCTGTGCCGCCGCGCGCAGCGCCTGCATTTCGGCATGAGCCGACGGGTCGTGGCCGCCGACTGGACAGTTGTGCCCAACGGCAATCACCTGTCCGTCGCAAACGACGACGGCACCCACCGGCACCTCTCCCTGCACCATCGCGGCACGGGCCTGCTGCAGCGCCAGGCCCATGTAGGTCTCGTCGGTGGCGGGTAAATCTCGATTCATGAAACGTTGACGAAAAGCCGCCGCACGTCGCCCGCCCCATTTCGGACGCGCTACGCACAGCGCAATTGGCCGCTATCGGCAATGCGCTATTCTCGCACACGCCCCGCCACCGTCACACATCGGGCGCGCGCTCCGCAAGCCCCCGCCGCACCCGCAATCCCCCGACTCGCGCGTATTTCAGTCCCAAGCGGGCGCGAGCGACGCCGGATTGGCCTGACGCTCGTTGCGATCGAGCGTGGCGATCCGTGCCATGTCGTCATTGCTTAGCCTCAGGTCGCACGCCTTCATGTTGCTCGCCAGATTCTCGCGCTTGGTGGACGACGGAATGACGGCGTATCCCTGCTGCATCGCCCAGGCAAGCGCGACTTGCGCCGTGGTAGCCTCGTGCGCCTCGGCAATTTTCACGAGCACCGGATCGTTCAAAACTTTTCCGTACGCCAGCGTCATGTATGACGTGACGTGAACGCCCTGCGAACGCGCAAATTCCGCCAGTTTGCGGTTCTGCAAGTATGGACTCAGCTCGATCTGCAAGGTCGCCAACTCGCCCGGCCCAACAATGCCAATGGCCTGCTGCAGCAGCGCAATGGTGAAGTTGGACACGCCGATGGCACGGGTCAAGCCCTGCTCGCGGGCTTCGCGCAACGCGCCAAGATATTCCGCCATCGGCACTGCATTGGCCGGCGACGGCCAGTGAATCAGCGTGAGATCGACCCGGTCGGTGCCGAGCTTCGAGAGACTGTCCTTCAGGCTCGGAATCAACTTGTCACGGGAAAAGTTGTCGACCCAGATCTTGGTGGTCAGATGCAACGCGTCACGCTTGACGCCCGATGCCGTCAGTGCGTGCCCGATGTCGGCTTCGTTCTCGTAGATCTGCGCGGTGTCGATCGCGCGGTATCCCAGCGCGAGCGCCTGGGTAACGGTATCGACGACGGTTTGCCCCTTCAAACGGAACGTGCCGAGGCCAAAGGCGGGAAGACTCATGAGTGCAACTCCTGTCAGATGCGTCGCGCCAAGGAAATCAACGCCCGTTGAACGGCGCGACGGAAGCGCACAGTGTCCCGGATTCGCGCACGCACAAGAAGCCCCCTCAGACGAACAAGATTCGTGCACTGAATTCACAAATAAGCGCGAATCGGGGCGTCGACCGCTGTGATCGACAGGGGCGACTCAGACAGCAGCCTGCGGGAGGAAGCTGGCGTCTTCGCGCGCCATCGCCTTGATTTCGTTACGGGTGGCGAGGATATGCGCCTCGAGCAGGGACACGACTGCCCCCACGTCGCGACGCCGGCATGCCGCGAGAATTTCGTAGTGATCGTGCTGCGGGTTCTCTTTGCCGGTCGCCTGCGACATCGCCAGATGCGAGTAGCGGTCGGTGTTCAGGCAGTAGGCTTCGACGAGCATCCGCAAACGGCGGTTGTTGGCGGGCGCCGACAGCGCAAGATGGAAACGTCGGTTGTATTCGGCCCATTCCGAGACGGCTTCGGACGCCGAGTAGTCCGCCAGGATCTGTTCCATCCCCTGGAAGTCGCGCTCCGCCATGTTGGGCACGGCAAGCTTCGCGGCATGGCATTCGAGCGCGACACGAATGTCGAGCAACTCGCACAATAGCTCGAGGTTCATGCTCGTCACGGTCGCGCCACGGTTCAGAGGGTGGGTAACCAACCCCTCCGCTTCCAATTGCCGCAACGCTTCGCGCACCGGCACCCGGCTTGCGTTGAAACGCTCAGCCAGGGCTTCCTGACGCAGTTGATACCCACCCGGGAGCACGCCGCGCAAGATTTCGTCTCGCAGCGTGTCGCGGATGGCCTCATGAAGGGCTTGGGATCTGGGTGTTCGCATACTTACTTGCCCGCTCGCGCCTCCGCCAGCGCAATGGTCAGATGGGCCACCCGCTTCTTGAGCGCATCGCGCTCGGCGGTCATGGCTTTGAGTTCCTTTGACAGACGCGTGAGTTCGTCGGTCGGCTCCGCAGTGGTATCCCACGGCGGCGTGCCGTCGTCTTCGTCAGCGATCTCGTCGTCCTTCCGCTTGCGTGGCTTGACGGGACGCGCCTCACGCACCTGACGCGCCAGCTCACGCAACTCCTGCTTGCCAGCGACCACCGCGGCCACCTGTGCCGCCTGCGGCAAGGTCGAGACGGCCGCGGCCGCGTTGATCGACACCTCCCCACGTTTGACGGCATCCACCAGCTCCGGCGCCGCCGCCGTGTGGATCTGCTCGATCTGCCCCAGCGTATTGCTCGACAATCGCGCCGCACGCGCCAACGCCGCGCGCGTGAGCGCCATCGTATGCGCGGGGATCGACGCATTGGTCCCCATTGCCTCAGCCGCATCGCTCGCCGAAGCGGCCGGCGGCGCCTCGGCTTGCGCCGGATTGTCGCTACCGGTGCGGGCTTCGAGAATGGTCTTCTTGCGCAACGCCAGCACGCCGCGCTGGTAATCGGACACGCTGCGCCGGCCCAGGTGATTGTCAATCATCCACAGGCGCACGTCGTCCATGGACTTGAACGAGAGGTTCTGCACCGTACGGAATTCGATGTTGTGCTTGCGGCAAATCGCGTAGCGATTGTGGCCGTCGACCAGCACGTCGCCCCACAGTACAAGGGCGTCGCGGCATCCCTCGGCCAGCAGGCTCTGTTCGAGCGCCGCATATTCATCAGGCGTGAGCGGATCGATGTACGCCTTGAGTTCTTCGTTGATCTGGACTGTCATGGATTTCTGTGACGATGCCGCCGCCCCCGGCGCCGCTGGCTGCGGCACGACGCGGAACGTCGGCATGGAAAGACGTTGCAGGCGGCATTATCGCCTGTCTGGCCGGCTTTGACGAAACGAACGCCCGGACCCTGCCCGGGTCGGCGCTCAGGACAGCACGCCGTGATCGGTCAGGAACGCCTGAATGCGCGACAGACGCGCCGCCGGATCGACGATGCCCAGCAGGGCCTCTTTCTCGTGCGGCGGCAGCGGCAACAACTCGGCCCATCGATCCGCGACCCAGCCGCACTCGTCCAGACGGTACGGCAGTGCGAGCGGCAATTTTGCCGCGCGTGCCGGGTCGCGCTGCAAACCGGCAATCAGCTTGCCCAGTGTGTCGGCACTGATCTGCAAGTTATCGGGGATGGCGATGTTGACATCGTCCGGCAGCATTTGCGCTTCGCCCGTCCAAAGCCCGTACTTCCCCTGCTCGACGGACGCGAGCCGAAACTTGGTCGTGCCACGGCACACGAGCTCGAGCAGCGACGGCATGGTCGCGCGCCAGTCGTCGATGCGCGCCATCGTGCCGATCATGGCGGGCTCCTCGACGCCGTCGGGCAAGCGTACCTCGCTGCCCTTGCGCAGGACGACCACACCAAATTCGGTGCCATCGGCGAGACATCGCTTGATCATGTCGAGATAGCGCACCTCGAAGATGCGCAGATGCAACACCCCAGCAGGAAACAGGGCGTTGCCAAGCGGGAAGAGTGGGATCTGGACCATGCCATATGATGACACGAAGTCACTCGCGGTATGCGCCATTGTCTTGCCAGGGCGCATAGCGCCTACCCGCTCGCAAGCGACGCAACACGATGACCGTTTGTCGCAATCCCCTGTGGCCGAGCGCGCGGCCAGCGCCTCATCGAACTAGCGAGACGGTGTGTCATCGGGGATGCGCCGAGATGTTACGCTTTCAGACGCGAATCGTAATGCGGGCTGCCGTTGTGGGCATGCCGGCGTCTCTGGAGGTTATCGGTATGACAGTGGAAAAAGTGGCGTTGATTACGGCGGGCGGCAGTGGCATGGGCGCTGCCGCGGCGCGGCGTCTCGCGGCAGATGGCTTCAAAGTCGGCATCCTGTCGTCGTCGGGCAAGGGCGAGGCCCTGGCCACGGCGCTGGGTGGCGTGGGCGTGACGGGGTCGAATCAATCGAACGAAGCGCTGGCGACGCTGGTCGAGTTGGCCGTCGAACGCTGGGGACGTATCGATGTGCTGGTCAATAGCGCAGGTCACGGTCCGAGAGCGCCGATTCTGGAGATTACCGACGACGACTGGCATCGCGGCATGGACACCTATCTGATGAACGTGATCCGCCCGACGCGGCTGGTGACACCGATCATGCAGAAGCAAGGCGCGGGCGCGATCATCAACATCTCGACAGCGTGGGCGTTCGAGCCGAGCGACATGTTTCCGACTTCCGCGGTGTTTCGCGCCGGTCTGGCATCGTTCACGAAGCTGTTTGCGGACAAGTACGCGAAGGACAACGTCCGAATGAACAATGTGCTGCCGGGCTGGATCGACAGTCTGCCGCAGCAAGAAACACGCCGTGAGAGCGTGCCGATGCAGCGCTACGGCACGGCGGAAGAGATCGCTGCGACCGTGGCGTTCCTCGCGTCGGAAGGCGGTGGGTATATCACCGGCCAGAACATTCGCGTTGATGGCGGACTGACGCGCTCGGTGTGAGCGTCGCGCGCCTGCCTTCACCGGACCCATTCGGTCTGGCCGCCTCCCTCACCCATCGCGCACAAGATTGGAGCGGCCCTCCCCCTCGGGTCCTATCGGTTCAGGCACGGCCACGATCATCAGGCCGACATTCCGATCGATGCCCCTTCGTCCGGGGCTTGCTTGACAACGCGACTCGTGGTCGCCCGCAAACTCACGCCTGTGCGAGAACCTGCTGGGCGATGACGCTCGTAATACCGGTCTTGTCGTCGCGGGCGCGCGCCAGCAGACCAATGCTACGTTGCTCGGCCACGTCGGGCAGCGCGACGACGCGCAGGGTGTCTTCTTGCGCCCACGTGGCGTTGCGCAGCATTGGCACGACGGTGACGCCGAGCCCCTGGCGCACCAGTCCCACAATGCCTTCAATGGAACTCAACTCCAGGAATTCATTGACCTTGATGCGCTGACGCCGCAAAGCGCGATCGATCAGCGCCCCCGTGCGTTGTGTGTGGTCGAATCGCAGGAAGGGTTCCGTCGCCAGCAGCCGCGCGCTCAACGCCTGCTTCATCCCGGAAGGGGCAAGCATCACCAGAGGCTCGCGATACAGGGGCGTCCAGCGCACCCCAGCGGACCGACGCCCCGGCGGCTCGACCAGCACCGCGCAATCAATATCACCGGCGTCGAGCTGGGCCGTCAGTTCCATCGAGCGCGCGGTCACGATCGAGACCTCCAGGCCCGGGCGCGCCTGCTTGATTTGCAGCACGGCGGGCGCCAACGCGCTCACCGCAGACTCGATCGCACCAATCGCGACAGGGCCGACGGGCGACTCGATGCCGGACGCCAATATGCGCATGTTCTGGTATTGCGCCAGCAACAACTGCGCGTGCGGCAGCAACGCCCGGCCCATGGCGTTGAGTGCAATCGAACGCCCCACCCGATCGAATATTGCGTGACCGAACTCCTCTTCCAGCGCGCGCATTTGCATGCTCACCGCCGACTGCGTCATCGCCAGACGTTCGGCCGCCGAAGCGAACGAGCCGTACCGCGCCACCGCTATGAAAGTGCGCATGAATCGCAGGTTGCTCACGGGTTTCCTCGCAGGTCGTGTCGAGATCCCGTCGACCGCGAATTCATCAAAATATTTGCGATGACGGATCACAAATTCTAGCTTTTATTGCTTTTTTTACACAAGCAGAATCAGCCGGAGCAAGTAAATCCGGCTTGCCACGGTCAAACTTCGAAACAGGAGCCTCTCCATGGAAGTTTCAGTTGAGCGCGACAGCGCCGCTACCCCGACAGCCCCGGAACGATCGGGCAAACGTATCGACGTAGGCGTGATTGCGGTATCTACGATCGGCAATGCGCTCGAATGGTTCGATTTCACTGTTTTCACGTTTTTCGCGGCGAACATCGCCCGCCAGTTCTTTCCCAGCGATAACCCGACCGCCGCCTTGCTCGCCACCTGGACGACGTTTGGCGTGGGGTTCCTCACGCGGCCGCTGGGCGGCATCGTTTTGGGTAACGTCGCCGACAGGCATGGCCGCAAGTCAGCCCTGCTGCTGACCATCTCTGTCATGGCGGTCGGTGTCGCGGTCATCGCCTTTGCGCCAACCTATGCGTCAATCGGCATGGCCGCGCCGGTACTGATGTTGATCGGCCGTTTCCTGCAAGGCTTTTCCGCCGGCGGCGAAGTGGGCAGCGCCACCGCCTTCCTGGTCGAGCATGCCCCTGTCGAACGACGCGGCGTGTACGGCAGCTTCCAGATGATCGCTCAGGCCTGCAGCATGTTGCTCGGGGCCATCGTATCGGTAGGTATCACCCAAACCCTGACCCCGGAGCAGATCGACGCATTCGGATGGCGCATTCCCTTCGCGATCGGCCTGCTGATCGTGCCAGTCGGCCTGTATGTGCGCTCGCGCCTGGACGAATCCCCGGTATTCAAGCACGCCACCCAGCATGCCGAGCCCCGGCGCTCGCCTTTCATCGAATCGGTGACCACGCACTGGCGACAGGTGCTGGCCGGCTTCGGCCTGACGGTGTACGGCACCATTGGCACGTACATCTTTTATTACTACATGCCGAGTTACGCCACGAAGTCGCTGGGCATTCCGTTCAAGAGCAGCGTGATCGCGTCGCTGTGCGCGGCCGTCGCGTACATCGTCGGCACCTTTGCATCGGGCCGGATTTCAGACGTCATCGGCCGCAAGAAGCCAATGGTAGCGTCCGGCGTGATCAGCCTGGTCATCACGTATCCGCTGTTCCTGGCCGTGAGTCACACGCCGACACTGCCGATGCTGATCCTCGTGCAGTGTTGCCTGATGCTCTCGCTGGGCTTGTTCCAGGGCTCGTATTGCGCCTTCGTCTGTGAACTCTTCCCATCGCGGGTACGTGCCACGTCGATGGCGATTGGCTATAACTTCGCGGTCATGATCTTCGGCGGCTTCGCCGGCGCCATTGCCACGCTACTCATCAGCTGGACGGGGGACAAGCTCGCTGTCGTGTACTACGGAATGTTTGGCGCGGCGGTGGGCCTCATCACGATCCTGATGCTGCAAGACCGCTCGCGCATGCCGCTGCAGTAACAATTCGCGCATCGCTCCCCATGCGCGGGACGTCTTCTCGCGCATGTCTAACTCACTTCAGTCCCACAACACGCCCCATGGCCAATGTCGCGCCCCGGCTTTCTTGACGATCGCCGGCGGCGGCGCCATCGGGGCCTCCATGGAGAACCCGCTTACATGTCCATCATTCCCGAAATCGCTGAACGCACCACCGAGTTGCAGGCCATTCGCCGCGACCTCCACGCCCACCCGGAGCTGCGTTATGAGGAAGCGCGAACGTCCGACATCGTTGCGCGTCTGCTCGAATCCTGGGGTATCGAGGTCACCCGCGGCCTCGGCAAGACAGGGGTCGTCGGCGTGTTGCGCAACGGCACCGGCAAGAAGACCATCGGTCTGCGTGCCGACATGGATGCCCTGCCCATCCAGGAACTCAACAGCTTTGCGCACGCCTCGCAATATGCCGGCAAGATGCATGCGTGCGGTCACGATGGTCATACCGCCATGCTGCTGGGCGCTGCGCAGCAACTTGCCACGCATCGCACGTTCGACGGCACGATCGTGTTCATCTTCCAGCCCGCGGAAGAAGGCGGTGGCGGCGCCAAGGCCATGCTTCAGGACGGCCTGTTCGAGCAATTCCCGGTCGACGCAGTGTTCGCGCTGCACAACTGGCCGGGACTCGCCGCAGGTAGTTTCGGTGCGCGCGTGGGTGCGACGCAGGCGTCGAGCAATGAGTTCCGGATCGTCGTCAAGGGGACGGGGGCGCACGCCGCCATGCCGCACGATGGCATCGACCCGGTCCTGACGGCCATGCAGATCGGTACCGGCTTGCAGAGCATCATGACGCGCAACAAACGTCCGATCGACGCCGCCGTGCTATCCATCACACAAATGCAGGCCGGCGAAGCGATCAACGTCATCCCCAACACCGCCACGTTGGCCGGCACCGTGCGTACGTTCTCGATCGAAGTGCTCGATCTGGTGGAGACTCGCATGCGCGAGTTCTGCACATCCACGGCGGCCGCCTATGGCTGTACGGCGGAATTCACATTCGTGCGCAATTACCCACCGACCGTCAACACGGCGACCGAGACGCAGTTCGCCGTCGATGTCATGCGAGAGATCGTCGGGCGCGACCACGTTGTCTACCCGATCGACCCGACCATGGGGGCGGAGGACTTTTCATTTTTCCTGCAGGAACGTCCGGGATGCTATGCGTATATCGGCAACGGACTGGGCGATCACCGCGCACACGGACACGGGCTCGGCCCGTGCATGCTGCACAACACGAGCTATGACTTCAACGACGATGTGCTGACGCTGGGCGCCACGTATTGGGTTCGTCTGGCTGAGGCCTTCCTGGTCGCGTAACGCATCATGGCCAACAAGTTCTTTTCCGCGACCTATGCCCAGGCACGCGCGCGCTTTGCCGCCGCTGCGCGGGCTGCTGGGGCCGCCGTGACAAGCCATCTCCTTCCCGGCATCGCGGGGCGTGAAGGCGAGGAGCTGGCGACCGACGTTGTGCGGCTCGGGGCACCGCGCACCCGTCGGCTATTGATCCTGACGTCGGGCACCCATGGCGTGGAGGGCTTTTGCGGCAGTGCGGCGCAAGTCGCACTGCTGGGCGATGCAGGGCTACAGGCACGCCTGGCGGCGGCTGATGTGGCGATCCTTGTCGTGCATGCCATCAATCCTTACGGCTTCTCGTGGCTGTCGCGAACCAACGAGGACAACGTGGACTTGAACCGCAACAGCATCGACTTCACGCAACCGCTGCCGGCCAACGATGCCTATGCCGATCTGCACGCCTTGCTGGTGCCACCGACGTGGCCGCCCTCGGACGACAATGTCGCGGCGATCACGCACTATATCGCCGCGCACGGTGAACCCGCGTATCAGCGCGCGCTGACCCTTGGGCAATATCGATTTGCAGACGGGTTGTTCTATGGCGGGCGTGCTCCGGTGGCAAGCACCCGACTGATGGACACGCTCATTCACGACCATGCGCAGGCGTGCGACGCGGTGGGGTGGATCGACTTTCATACCGGGCTCGGTCCACCCGGTCATGGAGAGAAGATCAGCGTGGGACGAGTCGACGCCGCCGAACTCAGGCGCGCTCGTGCCTGGTGGGGTGCCGATCTGGCCAGCCCGGTCGACGGAACGACGGTGGCATCCAACGTTGGCGGGCCATTGCTCGACACGTTGCGGTTTGCGTGTCCGGATGCGCAGGTGACCGCCATGGCCATCGAATATGGCACGGTACCGCTCATCGACATGCTGCACATGCTGCGGGCGGATGCCTGGCTGCGCCAGCATCCGGACGCGCCGGCGGCGCAGGCGGCGGCGATTCGAGCAGCGGTGCGCGCGGCGTTCTGCTTCGAGGACCCGATTTGGCAAGGGCAGATTCTGGGCCAGGCGCGTGTGGCAATCCTGCAAGCCGTAACGGGGTTGGGGCGCGGTGCTGTCGACTGAGCGCCGGGGTGAGCGTCGGCGTCGCCCGTTCCAGCGCGTTCTGCCAGTCGATTGAAGTAAAGATGCTGATCAAAGATTGACGGCCTCACTACGACGAAGTGCATCCGCATTCTGGTTTTCAGTCCTTGGTTCCTCGGATTTTCGCTGCGTTACCGAACGTATTTCAACCACTGGGGTAGTGAGTCTTTGAACACGATTGGCACGAGAAAACCAGTCGTGTCATTCACGCCACGCATGACAGAAGACCTCGCGACAGGCAGCGCAACAACAGCGACTGCAGCGCTCATCGCACACGTGCGCGGGGTGCTAGAGTTGGCATTATGCGTTGCTCAAGGCGTTGACATGGGCCGACCCAGCATTCTCAGGGCCAGAATTGACTTGCATGACGGGCCGACACGGATTCGTGTTGGCGGGAAATGGGTCAGCGACACGGAGGGATCGTTTCAACTTGAAGGCGATGATTGACGTTCGTGAGTGAATGCCCGGGACACCAGCCATTACCGGACAGGAATACAAAAAAGCCCGCAAAATCGCGGGCTTAGATGTGTTTTACTGCCAGTCGATGCCGGCCGGTGCCGGACGTCAATTCACTCCCACTCGATCGTCGCAGGCGGCTTGCCCGAGATGTCATACACGACCCGGTTCAAACCACGCACTTCGTTAATGATGCGGTTCGACACCTTGCCGAGCAGATCATGCGGCAGGTGTGCCCAGTGCGCCGTCATGAAGTCTTGCGTCTGCACGGCGCGCAGCGCCACCACCCACTCATACGTGCGGCCATCTCCCATCACGCCCACACTCTTGACCGGCAGGAACACCGCGAAGGCCTGGCTCGTCAGCTCGTACCACGTCTTGCCGCTGTTCGGCTCAACCGTGTTGCGCAGCTCTTCGATGAAGATCGCATCGGCGCGACGCAGCAGATCGGCGTAATCGCGCTTCACTTCGCCCAGAATGCGCACACCCAGACCCGGGCCCGGGAACGGGTGACGATAAACCATGTCGTGCGGCAGACCCAGCGCCACGCCCAGCTCGCGCACTTCATCCTTGAACAGGTCGCGCAGCGGCTCCAGCAGCTTCAGACCCAGCGTCTCCGGCAAGCCACCCACGTTGTGGTGGCTCTTGATCGTCGTCGCCTTCTTCGTCTTCGCCCCGCCCGACTCGATCACGTCCGGATAGATCGTGCCTTGCGCCAGCCACTTCGCATTCTTCAGCTTCTTCGCTTCCGCCTGGAACACTTCAACGAACTCACGGCCGATGATCTTGCGCTTCTGCTCCGGATCGGTCACGCCCTTCAAATGCCCCATGAACTGCTCGGCGGCATCCACGTGCACAACCTTCGCATGCAGTCGGCCTTCGAACATCTCCATCACCATTTGGCCTTCGTTCAAACGCAGCAGACCGTGATCGACGAACACGCACGTCAGTTGGTCGCCAATGGCGCGATGAATCAGCGCCGCCGCAACACTCGAATCGACACCGCCCGACAAGCCCAGAATCACTTCCTCGTCGCCCACCTGCTCGCGAATCGCCTTGACGGCTTCCTCGATGTGGTCGCGCATGATCCAGTCCGGCTTCGCCCCGGCAATCTCCAGCACGAAACGCTCGAGCAACTCACGTCCCTTCACGGTGTGCGTGACTTCCGGGTGGAACTGCACCGCATAGTAGTGACGCGACACGTCCGCCATGCCGGCGATCGGGCAGCTCGGCGTTGACGCCATCAGCACAAAACCCGGCGGCAAATGCGTGACCTTGTCACCGTGGCTCATCCACACCTTCAGCATGCCGTGGCCTTCAGCCGTACGGAAATCCTCGATACCGTCGAGCAGCGGCGTATGGCCCTGCGCACGCACTTCGGCGTAACCGAACTCGCGATGATGGCTAGCCTCGACCTGACCGCCCAACTGAACCGTCATCGCGAACATACCGTAGCAAATGCCCAGCACCGGCACGCCCAGATCCCAGACGGCCTGCGGGGCACGCAGATCCTGATCCTCATACGTGCTCGCATGGCTACCCGACAGAATGATCGCCTTCGGATTGAATTCACGAATGAACTCGTCCGACACGTCGTTCGGGTGGATCTCGCAGTAAACGTGCGCTTCGCGAACGCGGCGGCCGATGAGCTGGGTGACTTGCGAACCGAAGTCAAGAATGAGGATTTTGTCGTGCATCGTGAGGTACGGAGGAAGTGGATTCGTTGGACGTCGGCGCCGTGGCGGAAGGCACGGGCGTGACAATGCCGGTGGTGCCCGCAGGCGCGACCGGCGTGGTATTGACGGAAGCGGAGCCGCCGCGAGGCGCCTCCATGCGCGGCTCAGCGCGCTTGCCTCGGGCCTCGTCGCCGGCCCGGGCATCGGGATCATCGTACGGTGCGTCGCGCCGGGTGTCGCTCACGACCCCGCCACGCCCGCGACCGGCCGCCTGCTGTGCCGCCTGCACGCGCTCTTTCGTACGCACGCTCGACGCCAGCTTGACGAGAATGGCACCCACCACCAGCAAGACGGCCCCGAGCGCCGGCATCAACCACTTGCCGCCCCCCGTCACCGCCAACTGGCCGGAAATCAGCCACCCCAGCACGAAAGCACCGATCACCCAGTTGATATGCCCCGTCACTTTCGCGACGGTCGCCGTCAACTGGCCGTTCACGGTGGCGTGCCATTGCAGCCAGGCCACGCCGACGAAGGCCACGCCAAGCGCCTGCGCATACAGCACGGGCGATGGCGCGGGCACTTCAATGGCCGCATACAGCGATGACCAGAACGACGCGATCAACAGCACACCGAGTGCCAGATTCAACGCCGCATCGAGGAACAGTACCGTACGCAACATGGCCTTCATGGGTGATTACTCCACGTGGTAGTTGGGGGCTTCCTTCATGATCTGGACGTCGTGCACATGCGATTCGCGCATGCCGGCGGCCGTGATTTGTACAAACTCCGCCTTCTCGTGCAGGTCCTGGATCGTCGGGCAACCCAGATACCCCATCGACGAACGGATACCGCCCGTCAACTGATGCAGGATGGCCATCACGCTGCCCTTGTAGGCCACACGGCCTTCAATGCCTTCCGGCACCAGCTTGTCGGCGTTGTTGGCCGGATCCTGGAAGTAACGGTCGGCGGCGCCATCCTTCATTGCCCCCACCGAACCCATGCCGCGATAGCTCTTGTACGAACGGCCCTGGTACAGGAACACCTCGCCCGGCGCTTCTTCCGTGCCCGAGAACATGCTGCCCATCATCACCGTGTGCGCGCCAGCGGCCAGCGCCTTGGAGATGTCGCCCGAGTAACGAATACCACCGTCCGCGATGAGCGGAACACCCGTGTCCTTGAGCGCTTCGGCGACGTTGGCAATTGCCGTGATTTGCGGCACACCCACGCCCGCCACAATACGCGTCGTGCAGATCGAGCCCGGGCCGATACCGACCTTGACGGCGTCCGCCCCATGTTCGACCAGCGCCACGGCGGCACTCGCCGTCGCGATGTTGCCGCCGACCACTTCGATCTGCGGGAAATGCTTCTTGACCCACTGCACGCGATCCAGCACACCCTGGCTGTGGCCGTGCGCCGTGTCGACCACGATCACGTCGACACCCGCCGCCACCAGCAGCTCGACACGCTCTTCATTGTCCGCGCCCACGCCAACGGCGGCGCCGACACGCAGCTTGCCGTGCTCGTCCTTGTTCGCGAGCGGGTGCTCGGTCGCCTTCATGATGTCCTTGACGGTCATCAGGCCGCGCAGTTCGAAGGCGTCATTGACGACCAGCACGCGCTCCAGGCGGTGGCTGTGCATCAAGTGCTCGGCATCGGCCGGCGACGCGCCTTCGCGCACGGTGATGAGCTTTTCCTTGGGCGTCATGATCGCGCGCACCGGCTCGTCCAGGCGGCTCTCGAAACGCAGGTCACGGTTCGTCACGATACCGATGAGCTGAGCGCCCTCGACGACCGGGAAACCGGAAATGCCATGCTGGCGCGACAACGCGATCACATCGCGCACCTTCATGTGCGGCGGAATCGTGATCGGATCGCGCAGAACGCCTGATTCAAAGCGCTTGACCTTCGACACTTCACGCGCCTGCTCGGCCGGCTTCAGATTCTTGTGAATAATGCCGATGCCGCCCTGTTGTGCCATGGCGATAGCCAGACGCGCTTCGGTCACCGTATCCATGGCGGCCGACAGCAAAGGCATGTTCAAGGTGATGTTGCGCGTGAGCTTGGTTTTCAGGCTGGTGTCGCGCGGAAGAACGGCAGAGTAAGCCGGGACGAGGAGCACGTCATCGAAAGTGAGTGCTTTTTGGATCAGACGCATGGCAAATCCTATAGGCGCAAAACCGAATTATACAGAAATCGCAGGACGCATGGCACGTCTGCCCCACATGTCAAGGGGCTTTTTCCCCGAGGGCCGGAACGAACGCGCATCCGCGCCTCGCGGCGACCGATTTGCCAACCCAGCCGACTGCCGGATTTCACAAGAGCGGCGCCCTGGGCCCATGCTATTCTTCGGCCCTTCCTGCACCGCCCCGGCCGGTATAACGAGGCGATGTCCGGCGCGGATCATCGGCATCTCGCCAACACGAACCACGGGTACGAATTTCATGGGGCAAGGCATTTCTTTCGGACTGGCTGCGGGCGCCTTGTGGGGCCTGGTCTTCCTGGCCCCTCGCCTGCTGCCCGGGTTCTCGCCGCTGGAACTGTCGGCCGCCCGTTACGTCCTGTATGGACTGGTATCCGCCGTGCTGCTCGCTCCCCTCTGGGCGCGTCTACGGCATACCGTCACTGGCAGTGACTGGCGGGCGCTGTTCCGGCTGAGTCTTGTCGGCAATCTCATCTACTACCTGTTTCTCGCGGGCGCGGTCCAGATGGCGGGGATTGCGCCGGCCTCGTTGATCGTAGGCGTGCTGCCCGTAACGGTCACACTGGTCGGCAGCCGTGACCACGGCGCCCTCCCCCTGTCGCGGCTGGCGGGGCCCCTGGTACTGGTCGCGGCGGGCATCGTCTGCATCAACGTCGACGTGTTCGCCCACGCCTCGGCAAGCGGCGGAGACTGGCGGCTCACCCTCGCCGGCATTGGCTGCGCAGTCGGCGCGCTCGTGAGTTGGACATGGTATGCGGTAGCCAACGCCCGCTATCTGGCGCGATTCGGACACTTCACGAGTCAGGAATGGTCGCTGCTGACGGGCGTCGCCACGGGCGTGCTCGCGCTCATGCTGGCGATTCCGGCCGTGTGGCTCCCGCACCCGGTCGTGCTCGACGCGCCGCGCGACTGGCAGATGTTTCTGATCGTGAACATCGCCGTAGCGGTGGGCGCATCGACCATTGGCAATGCGTTCTGGAATGCGGCAAGCCGACGGCTACCGCTCACCCTGTCGGGACAGATGATCGTGTTTGAAACGCTCTTCGCGCTGATTTACGGCTTTGTCTACGAACAGCGCTTGCCACGCCTGCTGGAACTCGCCGCCATCGCGTTGCTGCTAGCGGGTGTCAGCGCTTCGGTAAGATTGCATGCACGGAAATCGGCGCACTGATTCGCGCCCCGTGATTCGAATAAAGACGCTAATCGGCGCCCCCCCCGCTAGCGCAACACTTAACACTCCACTCAGCGCCCACGCGAGCGTTTTGGTTAGCTTGCCGGTCAGCGCGGCACCGGGTCACACACCGCAGACGTCAACTGCCGCGACGGCTACCGAGCCATTTCTGCCCTTCTCGGCTCCCTTCGTTGCGTACCTTTTCCACGCGTCGCTGACGCGCGAGCTTGGGATCGGCCTTCAACGCCCGGTAGATTTCGATGCGATCCCCGTCCTCCACGGCGGCGTCAAGCGCGCGCAGCTTACCGAAGACGCCGGCTTTCATGCGCGACATGTCCAACTCCGGAAACCGCTGCAGCAGCCCGCTGCGCTCGATCGCCTCGCGCATTGTGGCGCCTTGCGGCAACGTCAGCGCGACGATCGTCTGCTCTGCGGGCAATGCGTAGCAAACCTCGACATTCACCTCACCCGGCATAAACGGTCTCCGCACGTTTGACAAAGGCGTCGACGAACGTATTGGCGATGTGGCTGAATACCGGGCCGATCACCTTCTCGAGCAGAAAACTCGCAAATTCGTAGTGAAGGCCGAACTCGATCTTGCAAGCGTTCTCGCGCAGCGGCGTGAACTTCCAGGTGCCGTGAAAACGTTTGAAAGGCCCTTCGACGAAGGTCATCTGAATGGAATGCGGGCGCTCCTGGAGATTGCGCGTCGCGAACGAGTGCTTCAGCCCTTTGAAGTCGATGATCAACGACGCCTCCATGCTGTGCTCGTCCTGGTGCCGAATATCGACACCACCGCACCAGGGCAGGAATTTGGGGTAATCGGCGACATTGGTCACCAGGTCGTACATTTGCTCAGCGGAGAAATGCACGAGAACGGTTTTACTGACTTCGGCCATCGTCTGTCGGTCGAGGTGCATGCAGGACGCGTCGGCCATCGAGGTCATATCGATGCGCGCGCGACGCAAGCCGCCTGTTGCCGAGACTCTTTGTTAAAATCGGTATTTTACCCGAGCCCGACTCACCGGGTCCGACCAAGTTACCCGCCAAGGATCCATGAGCATCATCGACAACAAGAAGGCCTTCTTCGATTACTTCATCGAGGAGCGATACGAAGCCGGGATCGCGCTCGAAGGGTGGGAAGTCAAGGCCATTCGCGCCGGGCGGGCGCAGATCAAGGAAGGCTATGTCGTCATCAAGCATGGCGAGATCTTTCTGATCGGCACACACATCAGCCCGCTGCAATCCGCATCGACGCACATCAACCCCGACCCCGTGCGCACCCGGAAGCTCTTGCTCAAGGCCGACGAAATCAAGAAGCTCATCGGCAAGGTGGAGCAACGCGGCTACACGCTCGTACCGCTGAACCTGCACTACAGCAAAGGCCTCGTGAAATGCGAGATAGGGCTGGCCAAGGGCAAGAAGCTGCACGATAAGCGGGAGACGGAAAAGGCGCGCGACTGGGAACGCGAGCGAGCGCGCCTGATGCGCACGCCGACGTAAGGCGCTGCATCAGGGGGCGTGTGCATCGAGGCAGACCACCGCCTCCGCCCGCTACCCAGCGAAAACGGCCCGCATTGCACTGAACCCCAGACGTTGGGTGGTTCAGTTCAGCGCGGGCCGTTTTTCTTTGCGCGGCCGGACTAACGTCGTGCCCCCGAATGGCCGAAGCCCCCCACATTGTCACCGCTCGCCGTCGACCCACCCGCCGTCGAACCGCCTTCGGTACCACGCACAATCTTGAGCGCCGAGGCGATCATGCTGCTCATGTCCGTCAGATTCCCCGGCACGATCAAGGTGTTATTGGTTCGGGCGATCTTGCTGAACGCTTCCACGTACTGCTCCGCGACCTTCAGGTTGACCGCTTCCATACCGCCCTGCGTCTGAATGGCCGTCGCAACCTTGTGGATGGCCTCGGCGTTGGCTTCCGCCACCGCCAGAATGGCCGAGGCCTGACCTTGCGCCTGGTTGATCGCGGCCTGACGCTCCCCTTCCGACTTCTGAATCGCCGCCTCCCTCGCACCGGACGCCAGGTTGATCTGTTCCTGCTTCTTGCCTTCCGACGCCGCGATCAACGCGCGCTTTTCGCGCTCGGCCGTGATCTGCGCCTGCATCGCATGCAGGATCTCCTTCGGCGGCGTGAGGTCCTTGATTTCATAGCGCAAGACCTTCACGCCCCAGTTCGACGCCGCCTCGTCGAGGGCATTCACCACACTGTGGTTGATGAATTCGCGCTCCTCGAACGTCTTGTCGAGTTCGAGCTTGCCGACCACGCTACGCAGCGTCGTTTGCGCCAGTTGCGTAATGGCGATGATGAAGTTGCTCGACCCATACGACGCCTTCATGGGATCCGTGACCTGGAAGTACAGAATTCCGTCGACCTGCAACTGCGTGTTGTCCTTCGTGATACAGACCTGGCTCGGCACGTCGAGCGGCACTTCCTTGAGCATATGTTTGTATGCCACGCGATCCACGAATGGCACAACGATGGACAGTCCCGGTGTGAGCGTCGCGTGATACTTGCCGAGACGCTCGACCACCCAGGCGTGCTGCTGCGGCACGATCTTGATCGAGCGTGCCGCAATGATCACGGCGATGATGAAGAGAATAAACGCGACGTTGGAAAACATGTTCCCCCCTTGAAGCGCCTGCCATGACGGCGGGCGAATTCCCCGTCACCCGCGACCACGGGCGATACGATGCAATGCATGCCATGCGACGACGCCGAAGCGAAAGCGAGACGCGCGTTTGCGCGCCGGTCCCGGCGACTATGCCGTCACGTGCGCGACGTACAGCCGGCTGCCGCGAACCTCGCAAATGACGAACCATCCTGCGCTGGGCAACTCGCCGGGCAAAAGTTCGACGTCCCATTCGGCACCGCGATACATCGCCCGCGCCTGACCGTCAGGACCCCAGACATCCACGCGCAGACGCTGCCCGATATCGAGGTTGGTATTGGGGTCGGCCGTCGCGTCGACCTTGATGCGCCGCTGACCGAAGCGGCTGCGGCGCAGAATCCAGACCGCCACGCCCGCGACCGCCGCCGCTGCCACCCACTGCAATGGCCAGTCGATACGCAACAGCGCCGCAATACCACCGGCCGTCATGCCGAGCGCCACCATCAGGAGATAGAACGTACCACTTGCCAGCTCCAGCACCACGGTCAATCCGGCAATGCCGAACCACAGCCAAGCCTGTTCCATTGCAACTCCCAGACACAAAAAAACCCCGGTGTGATACCGGGGTTTATAGCACGAAACCCACCGATCAGCGCGCGCATCCCAAGGGATGCGTCAGCCTTTCGGCAGCGTCCGAGGTGCCACTCGGACGCGTCCTAACCGAGGTCGATATCGTGACCGTCGGCGACGGTTACTTCGCCAGTTTGGCGAGTTGTTGCCACGTTTCCATCACCGTGTCCGGGTTCAACGACATCGATGCAATGCCTTCGTTCGCCAGCCACACGGCCAGATCCGGATGGTCCGACGGGCCCTGACCGCAGATGCCGACGTACTTGCCCTTGGACAGGCACGCCTTGATCGCACGACTGAG
Organism: Pandoraea sp. 64-18; assembly: GCF_001899225.1. Classification (NCBI taxonomy): domain Bacteria; kingdom Pseudomonadati; phylum Pseudomonadota; class Betaproteobacteria; order Burkholderiales; family Burkholderiaceae; genus Pandoraea; species Pandoraea sp. 64-18. The sequence goes on from NZ_MKVU01000005.1 coordinate 22,123, forward strand.
CATGAACCGCACCGCCGGGTCGCGCTCGTCGAAGTCCTTGGCCAGCAGCTCCATGCCCGAATCGCGGTCCAGACCCAGCGTGAGCTGCGTCAGGTCGTTCGAACCGATCGAGAATCCGTCGAAGTACTCGAGGAACTCATCGGCCAGAATGGCGTTCGACGGCACTTCGCACATCATCACCAGCTTCAGACCGTTCTCGCCACGCTTCAGGCCGTAACCGGCCAGCATGTTGACCACACGCTCCGCCTGGCCCAGCGTACGCACGAACGGCACCATGATCTCGACATTGGTCAGGCCCATTTCGTCGCGCACGCGCTTGAGCGCACGGCACTCCATTTCGAACGCTTCGGCGAAATCTTCCGAGATGTAACGCGACGCGCCACGGAAGCCCAGCATCGGGTTTTCTTCATCCGGCTCGTAGCGCGAACCGCCAATGAGCTTCTTGTACTCGTTCGACTTGAAGTCCGACAGACGCACGATCACGCTCTTCGGATAGAAGGCAGCGGCAATCGTGGCGATCCCTTCGGCCAGCTTGTCGACATAGAACGCGCGGGGCGATGCATGACCGCGAGCCACCGATTCGACCGCTTTCTTCAGGTCGGCGTCGATGTTCGGGTACTCGAGAATCGCGCGCGGGTGCACACCGATGTTGTTGTTGATGATGAATTCCAGACGCGCCAGACCCACGCCTTCGTTCGGCAGTTGCGCGAAGTCGAAGGCGAGTTGCGGGTTGCCCACGTTCATCATGATCTTCACCGGGATCTTCGGCATTTCGCCGCGGTGGATCTCGGTGATTTCGGTTTCGAGCAGCCCGTCGTAAATCTTGCCTTCGTCGCCCTCGGCGCACGAGACGGTCACGAGCGCGCCATCCTTCAGCACGTCGGTGGCGTCGCCGCAACCCACGACGGCCGGCACCCCCAGTTCGCGCGCGATGATCGCCGCGTGGCAGGTACGGCCGCCGCGGTTCGTCACGATGGCGGCGGCACGCTTCATCACCGGCTCCCAGTTCGGGTCGGTCATGTCGGCCACCAGCACGTCGCCCGGCTGCACGCGTTCCATCTCGCTCGGGTCCATGATCACGCGCACTGCGCCTGCACCGATCTTCTGGCCGATGGCACGGCCCGTGGCCAATACCGGCGCCTCGCCCTTGAGCTTGAAGCGCTGCTCGACCTTGCCGATCGCCTGGCTCTTCACGGTTTCCGGACGTGCCTGCAGAATGTAGATCTTGCCGTCCTTACCGTCCTTGCCCCACTCGATGTCCATCGGACGGCCGTAGTGCTTCTCAATGATCAGCGCGAACTTGGCCAGCTCGACGCAATCGTCGTCGGTGATCGAGTAACGGTTGCGCAGTTCCATCGGCACGTCGATGGTCTTCACGCGGCCCGGCTCGCCCGGTTGCGTGAATTCCATCTTGAGCAGCTTCGAGCCGAGCGTGCGGCGAATGATCGGGTACTTGCCGGCCTTGAGCGTCGGCTTGAAGACGTAGAACTCGTCCGGGTTCACGGCGCCCTGCACAACCGTTTCCCCCAGGCCGTAGCTGGCCGTGATGAAAACGACGTCCTGGAAGCCCGACTCAGTGTCGATCGTGAACATCACGCCCGACGCGCCGCAGTCCGAGCGCACCATACGCTGCACGCCGGCCGACAACGCCACTTCGGCGTGCGTGAAGCCCTTGTGAACGCGGTACGAAATGGCCCGGTCGTTGTACAGCGACGCGAACACGTGCTTCATGCGATCGAGCACGTCTTCGATGCCGACGACGTTCAGATAGCTTTCCTGCTGACCGGCGAACGATGCGTCGGGCAAGTCTTCCGCGGTAGCCGAGGAGCGCACGGCGAACGATGCGTCCGGCTGATCGGCCGTGATACGGGCAAACTGCTCGCGGATATCCTTCTCAAGCTGCGGCTGCAGCGGGGCGTCGACGATCCATTGACGGATTTCGGCACCGGCTTGCGCGAGCGCCTTGACGTCATCCACATCCAAACCCTCAAGGCGCTGGGCGACACGCTCGGTCAGGTTGTTGTGATGGAGGAATTCGCGGAAGGCGTAGGCCGTCGTGGCGAAACCACCCGGCACGCGCACGCCGGCACCGGCCAGTTGGCTGATCATTTCGCCAAGCGATGCATTCTTGCCGCCGACCGACTCGACGTCGGTCATGCGCAGATGCTCAAACGGCACCACGTAGGCGCCGTCGTGTGCTGCGTTAGTCATAAAAGCCCCTAAGGTAAGAAAAAAAATTCTCGGAGGATCGGCTGGGACTGACAGGGGCCGATCGACCTGTTGGATAAGAAATCGCGCATACGCGGCGTCATGAACCGGGGGCAAGGTCTCGACGACGAGCGACGCCCCCTCCAGACTTCCCGCGACGCCCCGCCCCACGGGCCTGAAGCCGGGCGGCGCGCGACGGTCGCACAATTGCTTATCCAACAAGTTGCCGCTATTCTACCGTGCAACGCACCATTTTGCGATTCTGCGCATGACCGACGCCACGACACCCGGAAACTCCCCGACATCCCCCGCCGCACCGACCCAACCGGTGGCTGCGCGCCCGGTCTTCATCGTGTCCGACGGCACGGGGATTACTGCCGAAACCTTCGCGCATTCGATCCTCGCGCAGTTCGAGATGCGTTTTCGTCAGATTCGCGTTCCTTTCGTGGATTCCGTCGATAAAGCCTATGAAACGGCGCAACGGATCAATGAAATGTATCGGACCGACAACATCCGCCCGATCATTTTCAGCACGCTCGTCGATGCCCGGGCCAATGAGATCCTGCGCAATTGCCAGGGCGTGATTCTCGACATGTTCCAGACGTTCATCGAACCGCTGGAACTGGAGCTGGGCCTCAAGTCGATGCACGCCATCGGCCGCGTCCACCAGAACGCCGACAGTGAGGCGTACAAGAACCGGATCGAGGCGGTGAATTTCTCGCTCGCGCATGACGACGGGCAGTCCAACAAGAACCTGCAAAGCGCGGATGTGATCCTCGTGGGCGTGTCGCGCAGCGGCAAGACACCCACGACGCTCTATCTCGCCATGCAATACGGCGTGAAGGCCGCGAACTATCCGTTGATTCCAGAAGACTTCGTGCGTGAGAAGCTGCCCTCCACGCTCGATCAGTACAAGGAAAAGATTTTCGGGCTTTCCATCGATCCGCAACGCCTCTCGGAGATTCGCAACGAACGTCGCCCCGGCAGCAAGTATGCGTCGCTGGAAAACTGCCGATACGAGGTCAACGAGGCCGAGGCGATGATGCGGCGCGAGGGCATCAAGTGGCTGTCCTCGACGCACAAGTCGATTGAAGAAATCGCCACGACCATACTGCAGGAAATCAAGCTGGAGCGTGACGTCTACTGACGTTGCCCGCCGCGCATGCATGCGCCATGCCGAATGCAGGAAGGGACGCCATGAGCGTCCCTTCTTGTTGATATCCCGGATCTCCCCGTGCGCCCCGCCGCGCGTCGCCTCAGGAGAGCCGCTGACGCACCGCTTCGAACAGGCAGATGGCTGCACAAGCCGCCACGTTAAGCGACTCCATGCCGCCCGGCTGCGGGATACGGATCGGCCGTTGCACGCGTTCGAGCCACTGCGGGGACACACCGGCCCCCTCGTTTCCGAACACCCACGCCACCGGCGCACGCAGATCCTGCGCATAGAGCGACGTGCTGGCCTGCAAGCTCGTCGCCAGCAACGGCACCGACAAGCGCGGCGCGAGCGAATCCGGCGTGCAATGCTCCACGATGTTCAGCGAGAAATGTGCCCCCATACCGGCACGTAGCACCTTGCTAGACCAAGCGAGCGCCGTGCCCGACATGCAATACACGTCGCGAACACCGGCCGCCGCCGCGCTACGCAGGATCGAACCGACATTGCCCGCGTCCTGCACGGCGTCGAGAATGACGCAATCCGTCGTTTGCGTTGCCGGCAGGTGCCCCGACGGCATCTCGATCACGAAAAGCAGCGGCACACCGTTGACGAGCGTCGACAACGGCTCGAACAGCGCATGCGGCAGACACACGCGCCGATCACCGTCTACGCGCGCCCAGATCTGTGCCACTTCGGGGTTCTCCAGCGCCGATTCCGCTGCCACGCAAACAAGCGGCTGTCCGAGCGCGTCGAGATAGGCGTCGGCCAGGTGCACGCCTTCGAGCAGCGTCTGGCCGAGTTTGCGCCGCTGCGGATTCGACTGCGCCAACTGTTTTAGCCGCTTGTAGAACGGGTTGTCTTTGGAACTGATCAGCTTCATGACGAATGGCCCACGCGGGCGACGGTAAGCCCGCCGAACAATGCAAAGGCCTCGCGCACCGGCGCGAACGATTGGCGATGATGCGGACTCGGTCCGTGCAGACGCAGCGCGGCGAGATGGCGCGGCGTGCCGTAACCGACATGCTCATCGAAACCGTACTGCGGGAATGCCTCGTGCATCGCGACCAGTTGGCGGTCGCGTGTGACCTTCGCGAGAATCGACGCGGCTGAAATCGCAGGCACCTTGTCGTCGCCCTTGACGATGGCCTCCGCGCGCATCGGCAACGCGGGGCAGCGATTGCCATCGATGAGCGCCAGCGTCGGAACACGCGGGAGTCCGTTCACCGCGCGCTGCATCGCGAGCATCGTCGCGTGGAGAATGTTCAGTGAATCGATCTCCGCCACACTTGCCTCGGCAATGCAATAGGCGAGCGAACGTTCAACGATCTCCTCGTAAAGCGCCTCGCGACGCTGCGCCGTGAGCTTCTTGGAGTCGGCCAGCCCCTTGATCGGACGCGCCGGGTCGAGAATCACTGCCGCCGTCACGACAGGCCCTGCGAGCGGGCCGCGCCCCACTTCATCCACGCCGCAAGTCAGTTCGGCAGCCACGTCGGCGAACAGATCGAGCGCCATTTGCGGTAGCGTCGCCTTGGGCGCGCGGGGACGCGGCTTTGCGGCCGGTACGTCGTCGCCCGAGGTCCCCTTGCGCGCACCGCGACGCCCCTTCACTTCCTCGCTCATAACCGCCCCTTCTCACGCAGCACGCGCTCGATCACTTCTGCCGCGCGCGCGGCCGTATTTTGGCGCAGTTGCTCGTGGATCTTCGTGAAGCGCACCTGCAAGGACGCGCGCAACGCCGGGTCGGTCAATTGCTTCCAGACGGCGTCAGCGAGTGCTTCCGGGGTCGCGAACTGCTGCAACAACTCCGGCACGACGAACTCGCCCGACAGAATGTTCGGCAAACCTACGTACGGCAGATAACCCTGACGCTTCATGATCTGCGCCGTCAACCAAGGCACCTTGTAGGAGATGACCATCGGCTTCTTGTAAAGGGCCGCTTCCAGCGTGGCGGTACCGCTCGCCAGAAGCACGCTGTCCGCCGCCTCCAATGCGAGCGGTGCTCGGCCGTCGATCACGGTCAGGTTGAGATCGCTATGCGCGTCCACGATCGGTTGCATCAACGTGCGCAGCCGCGGCGTCGCCGCCGGGAGCACGAACTGAATCGACGGCTCGCGCTCGGCCAGCAGGCGCATGGCCGCGAAGAACACGGGCGTGAGCCGTTGCACTTCCGACGTCCGGCTACCCGGCAAAATAGCGACGACCGGGCCAGTGCCTTGCAGCGCCAGCCTGGCGCGCGCGCCTGCGACATCGGGCACCATCGGAATCTTGTCGGCCATCGGATGGCCGACAAACGTCGCGTCGATGCCTGCCCGACGGTAAATCTCCGGCTCGAACGGGAACAGGCACAACATGTGATCGACGGCGCGCTTGATCTTCTTGATGCGCCCCCCGCGCCACGCCCAGATCGACGGGCTCACGAAATGAATCGTGGGAATGCCCGCCTCACGCAGCTTGATTTCGAGATCGAAGTTGAAGTCGGGGGCATCGAAGCCGACGAACGCGAGCGGCTTCTCGGCCAGCCAGCGCTCGCGAAGTTGCTTGCGAATCGAGAGAATCTCGCGCAAATGCTTAATGACTTCGACATAGCCCATGACGGAGAGCTTGTCGATGGGCCAATAAGCATCGAAGCCCTCCTCCGCCATATGCGGACCGCCGACACCGGCGTAAGCGATGTCGGACGGAAGGCTCTGCTTGAGACCGGCAAGCACGTTGCCGGCAATGAGATCGCCGGACAGCTCCCCGGCCACCATCGCCAGGGTTCGCTGGCCGGCACCGGGAAGGGTCGGCGGCATGGGTCAGCGCACGATACCGCGCGTGCTGGCGTTGAGGAAGTCGAGCAGCGCGCGCACGGCATCGGACACGTCCGGGGCACCCGCGTTACCGAAGGCTTCGATCTGCACCTTCGCTTCGTCGAGCGTCAGCCCACTCTTGTAGAGCAGCTTGTACGCGTGACGCAGCGCCGTGATCGCGTCAGCCGTGAAGTTGCGGCGACGCAGCCCCTCGACGTTGATGCCGTAAGGCACTGCACGGTCGCCCGAGGCGATGACGAACGGCGGCACGTCCTGCACGAGCACCGACGCGCCACCGATCATCGAGTGCGCGCCAATGCGCACGAACTGGTGCACCCCGGTCATGCCGCCAACGATCGCCCAGTCGCCAACAATGACGTGACCCGCCAATTGCGCGTTGCTCGAGAAGACCGTGTGGTTGCCCACGTGGCAATCGTGCGCGATGTGCACGTAAGCCATGATCCAGTTGTCGTTGCCGACGCCGGTCAGACCGCCGTCCTGCACCGTACCGGTGTGAATCGTCGTGAATTCGCGAATCGTATTGCGATCGCCGATGACGAGCCGCGTCGGCTCGCCGGCGTACTTCATATCCTGCGGACTGCCGCCGATCGAGGCGAACGGGCCAATCTTGTTGCCCTCGCCCAGCGTCGTATGACCGTCGACAATCGAGTGCGAGAGAATCTGCGTACCGGCGCCGACTGTGACATTCGGCCCGATGATCGCATAGGGACCGACGACGACGTCGTCGGCCAGTTGCGCCTTCGCATCGACGACTGCAGTGGGGTGAATATTCGTCATGAGCGTCTTAATTCCGGTTATTCGCCGTTCTTCTTGACCATGCACATGAACTCGGCTTCCGCCGCGATCTTGCCGTCTACCAGCGCCTTGCCCTTGAACTTGTAGAAGCCGCGACGCTCGCTCAGGAAATCGATGTCGAGCACGAGTTGGTCACCCGGTTCGACCGGACGCTTGAAGCGAACGTTCTCGATACCTACGAAATAGTAGAGCGTGTTCTCGTCGTGCACCGGCTCGTCGGAGAACGTCAGGAGTGCGGCGGCTTGCGCCAGCGCTTCGACGATCAGCACGCCCGGCATCACCGGACGCTGCGGATAATGCCCCGTGAAATACGGCTCATTGATCGTGACGTTCTTGATGACCTGGATGTTTTTGTGCGGCTCCAGCCCGATCACGCGATCCACCATCAGCATCGGGTACCGATGCGGCAGCAGCTTCATGATCTTGTGGATGTCGATATTGATTGTGGTCTCGCTCATTTGTCTTGCAGGTCTTTGACCTTCGCTTCAAGTTGACGCACGCGATCGCGCATCTTGTCCAGATTGCGCATGATGGCCGCGTTTTTGTTCCATTCGGCGTTCGGGATGGCCGGAAAGGCGCTTGTATAGGTACCCGGGCCGGGAATCGACTTCGACACCCCCGACTTGGCCGTCACGATGACGCGGTCGCCAATCGTGACATGCCCGGCCACGCCCACGGCGCCGCCGAGCATGCAGAATTTACCGATGGTACTGCTGCCGGCAATGCCCGTGCACGCGGCAATCACCGTGAAGGCGCCGACCCGCACGTTATGCGCGATCTGCACCTGGTTGTCGATCTTGCAACCGCGCTCGATCACCGTATCGGCCATCGCCCCGCGGTCGATGGAGGTCGACGCACCGATTTCGACGTCGTCTTCGATCACGGCGCGCCCGACCTGCGGAATCTTCACCCATTCGCCGCCAGCGGCAGAGAAATCGGGTGCGAAACCGAAACCGTCCGAACCGATCACGGCGCCCGCGTGAATCACGCAACGCGCGCCGATCACACTCGCGTGGTACAGCGTGGCATTCGGATACACGAGCACGTCGTCGCCCAAGGTCGTGCCTCGACCGACGAACACGTTCGCCACCAGACGCACCCGCTCGCCCAGTCGAGCACCTGCCTCGATCACGACGTTCGGGCCAATCACGCACGATGTGGGCACGACGGCCGTCGGATCGACGACCGCGCTCGGATGAATGCCTGCTGCGGGAACCGGCGCCGCGGCCTGCGCGAACATCTGCGCGACGCGCGCGAAGTACGCATAAGGATTCGGCGCGAGAATCCACGCCCGCCCCTCATGCGACGGCAGCTTGTCGAAGTCGGCCTTCGAGAGAATCACCGCCGCCGCGCCCGAGTTGGGCACTTCGGCGAGATACAGCGGATTGGACAGAAACGCGAGCTGATTCGCACCCGCATGATCAAGCGGCGCCAGACCGGCCACGGTGACTTCGCCATCGCCCACGAGGTCGCCGCCAAAGCGGGCGACCAGCTGTGCCAACGAAATCGACGGCGATCCCGGCATCAAAGGCGAGACCGTCACTTGCCGGCGGTGCCGCCGCCCGAACTTGCGTTCAGGGTCTTGAGCACCTTGTCAGTGATGTCGATACGCGGGCTCACGTAGACGGCTTCCTGCACGATCAGATCATACTTTTCCGTTTCGGCAATCTGCTTGATGACGCGATTGGCGCGATCGAGCACCGCGGCGAGTTCTTCGTTGCGGCGCTGATTCAGGTCTTCACGAAACTCGCGCTGCTTGCGCTGGAATTCCGTGTCGGCCGCGGCCAGATCGCGCTGACGCTTGGCGCGCTCGGCGTCGGACAACGTCGGGTTGTCCTTGTCGAGCTTGTCCGACATGGCTTTGAGGCGCTGGGCCATGGCCTGCAGATCCGAGTCCCGCTTGGAGAACTCGGCTTCGAGCTTGGCTTGTGCGGCCTTGGCCGGTGCCGAATCGCGCAAAATGCGATCCGAATTGACGGCGGCGATGCGCGCATCCTGAGCCATGGCAGCAAAGGCTGCCCCAGCCAGCAACGCTGCGGCGAAGCCGCGCAGGCAATGCTTACGGATACCGTTCAATGTCATACCCCTTTACAACGATAAAACGTTCGGAACCGATCGACTCGCCGTCGTTAGAACGACGTACCGACCTGGAACTGGAATTTCTGGTACTGATCGCCCACCTTCTTGACCAGCGGGAAGCCCATCGAGAGCTTGAGCGGGCCAATCGGTGAAATCCACGACAAACCGAAGCCGTAGGAATAACGCAGGTTATTGAAGGTAATCGCCTGGCCGTTATCGAACACGTTACCACCGTCCATGAACGTGAAGATACGCAGCGTACGGTCATACCCCGTACCCGGCAGCGGGAACGTCAGCTCGATGTTGCCGATCAGCTTCGACGCGCCCCCGAGCGGTTCGCCATTGGTGTCCTTCGGACCCAGCGAACTCGGCTCATAGCCGCGCACCGAACCGATACCGCCGGCAAAGTAGTTCTTGAAGATCGGGAACGGCTGACCGCCCATCCCGTGGCCGTAGCCGATTTCGCCGTTGAGTGCCAGCGTAAAGCCACGGCTCACCGGGTAGTAGTACTGGTGCTGATAGTAGGCACGGTAGTACTTGGTCGTGCCAATCGGCGTACCGATTTCGATATTGGCCTGCTGATAATGACCGCGGTTCGGGATCAGCGCGCTATCACGCGAATCGCGCGACCAACCGATGGTCAGCGGATAGTTGTTGCTGACGTAGCCGAATTGGTTGGCGTAGTCGATGTAGCGCTGCGGGGTCGAGCCGTCGCTCGTCAGATGCAGACGCGTCTGCTCGAAGCCCAGACCGAAGAACACCGTATCGACTTCCGAGAACGGCACGCCGAACTTCAGATTGCCGCCCAGCGTGTTGATACGGAAATCCGAATCGCTCGTGAGCAGCAGCGGCTGATACGTGCGGTAGTAGATGTCCGTGATACGGCTCACGCCATCGACCGTGAAGTACGGATCGACCTGCGTGACAGCCAACGTCCGGTACGTCTTACCGGTGTTCACGTTGACCGACAGCGACGTACCCGACCCGAACACGTTGTCCTGGCTGATACCGGCTTGCAGCACGACCTTGTCCGTCGACGAGAAGCCCGCACCGACGTTGATCGTGCCAGTCGGCTTTTCTTCGACCTTCACCTGGAGGTCGACCTGGTCGTTCGAACCGGCCACCGGCTCGGTCGTCACGTTCACGTCGGTAAAGTAGCCCAGGCGGTTGATACGATCCTGCGACAGCTTGAGTCGATCGGCGTCGTACCAGGAGCTTTCGAGCTGGCGCATTTCGCGGCGAATCACTTCGTCACGCGTACGCGAGTTGCCCACGATGTTGATCTTGCGAACGTACACGCGACGACCCGGATCGACGGTCAGCGTGAGCGCCACGGTGTGGTCCTTCCGATCGATCGTCGGCTGAGCGTTCACGTTCGCGAACGCGAAGCCGTAGTTGCCCAGCATGTCGGAAATTGCCTTCGTGCTGGCCTGCAGCTTGGCCGCCGAGAACGTGTCGCCGGCCTTGAGTTGCACGAGCTTGCGCACGTCGTCCTGCTTGCCCAGCATCTCGCCGGTCAGCTTGACGTCCGACACTTTGTACGGATCGCCTTCGTGCAAGTTGATCGTCAGGAACATCTCGTCCTTGTCCGGCGTAATGGAAACGTCGGTGGAGTCGATGTTGAATTCCAGATAACCACGGTTCAGATAGAACGAACGCACCTTTTCCAGATCGCCCGTCAGCTTGTCCTTGGAGTACAAGTCGTTCTTCGAATACCACGACAGCCAATTCGGCGTGCCAAGTTGCATCTCGGCCGTCAGATCCGACGACGAGAATGCCTTGTTACCAACGAAGTTGATCTGCTGGATCGTGGCCTTCGGGCCTTCCGTCACGGCGAACTGGATCCCCACGCGATTACGTTCGAGCGGCGTGATCGTCGTCTTCACCTCGGCAGCGTAGTAACCGCGCGTAAGGTATTGACGCTTGAGTTCCTGTTCCGATTTCTCGAGCAGATTTCGGTCGAAGCTGCGACCCTCGGTCAGGCCGACCGAACGCAAGGCCTTTTTCAAACCGTCCTTGTCGAATTCCTTGATGCCGAGGAAGTCGATGGAAGCAATCGCGGGACGCTCGTTGACGTGCACCACCAGCACGTTACCTTGCGCTTCGACGCTCACGTCCGAGAACAAGCCCGTTGCATAAAGGGCACGAATTGCTTCGGTGCCCTTATCGTCGTTGAACTTGTCGCCCGGCTTGACCGGCAAGTACGAAAACACCGTACCGGGTTCAATGCGCTGCAAGCCCTCCACTCGGATATCCTTGACCACGAACGGCTCGACGGCCCGCGCCAGGAAACTGTGTGCCGCCAGAACCGCAATCACCAGGGTCTTCGGAACAAGGTGGTATTTATTCGACAACTTGCTTCCCCAAGAAACAATTGAATCGTAACAACTCGGATTTGCCTGCGACGGCAGGCGCGTGACGCCGTCTAGTGCAGCAATTTCGACAGGTCATTGAATAGGGCTACGGCAGACAGCGCGAGGATGCAAACGATGCCCACTCGTTGCAGTGCGCCCTGCCACCGCTCGGAGACTGCCCGACCGGTAATCGCTTCGACCGCATAATATAACAGATAGCCACCGTCCAGAACCGGAATCGGCAACAGATTCAATACGCCAAGACTAATGCTGACAAGCGCGAGAAAGGCGACGAAATAATCCAGGCCGAGTCGGGCCGAACGCCCCGCATAGTCCGCAATCGTCACCGGTCCACTCAGATTCTTGAGCGATGCCTGCCCGGTGATCATCTTCCCGAACATTCGTACGCTGAACGAAGTGACATCCCAGGTGCGCTGCGCCCCCCTGCCGATGGCCTCGATCAGCCCATACCGGACCGTCACCGTATCGACCTGGGACGCCAGCGCCGCGCCGATCTTGCCCACGCGCGCACCGCCCGCCTCGGCCGGATCGACTTCCGCGCTTGGCGTCAGGGGCACGTTGTGCAACGCACCGTCGCGTCGCACGGTGAGCGTCATTGGCTTGCCCGGGTGAGCACGTACGGCGTCCACCAGCGCCTTGGCCGACGCGATGGGACTGCCGTCGACGGCCGTGATCTCGTCGCCGACACGTAGTCCAGCGGGCCCTGCCGCACCACCCGGCAGGAGCTGGCCCACCTTGACCCGCGCCGACGGCGTCAGACCGAGGCGCTGCATGAAGTCCTGCTCGCCATCGGCGTCGAAGTGCTGACCCGCCGCGTCCAGCATGTATTCAGCGCGCCCGTCGCGGGTACGCGCCACGAGCGTCACGCGCTGCCCTTCGATCATCGGATCGACCAGGCGCCAGCGAAGGTCTTCCCAGGACCGAACGGGCATCTCGTCTCCGACGGCTTCGTCAGGACTCTTCCCGTTCTCGCGAACGCCGGTAATCAACTCGCCACCGGACAGCCCCGCGCGAGCGGCCAGCGTACCGGCCGCCGGCGGTGCAATGCGCGCGACGGGTTCGGTCACGCCCGCGAGATTCAGGCCCGCATACAGGGCGATCGCCAGAAGGAAGTTCGCGACCGGACCGGCCGCCACAATGGCAAATCGCTTATAGACCGATTGGCGGTTGAAGGCCCGCGCGCGATCCTCCGGGGCGACGACCTGGGTTTCATCGCGCTCGTCGAGCATTCGGACGTACCCGCCCAGCGGCAGCGCGCAAACCGTCCACTCCGTACGATCGCGCCCCATCGTCCACTTGAGCAGCGGCGTGCCGAACCCGACCGAAAAACGCAGAACCTTGACGCCGCACAGCCGCGCGACCGAGTAGTGCCCCAACTCATGGAATACCACCAGCACGCCAATGGCGACGGCAAACGCAAGCAACGTGGTCAACAGAGTCATGAGCGAATGGGGGCGCGAAGGCGTTACGACATAGGGTCAGGCGTCAGGACGACGCCCGGGCCGGCAGTTTGGCGACGATGGCCGTCGCCAGTTCGCGCGCGCGGCGATCGGCGTCGAGCACGACGTCGAGCGACGTCGCCTCACCGACGGCAACCGCGTCGAGCACCTGCTCGACCACCTGGCCGATGGCCGTAAAGCGAATGCGGCCTTCAAGGAAGGCGGCCACGGCGATCTCGTTGGCCGCATTGAGCAGCGCGCCCGCCGTACCGCCGCGATGCAGCGCGTCGAATGCCAGACGCAGGCACGGAAAACGGCGCAAATCCGGCGCTTCGAAAGTCAGCTTGCCGATGTCGGCAAGATTGAGGCTCGCCACGCCCGACGTCACCCGATCCGGGAACGCCAGCGCGTGGGCGATGGGCGTACGCATGTCCGGGTTGCCGAGTTGGGCGAGCGTCGAGCCGTCCGTGTACGTCACCATCGAGTGAATCACGCTCTGCGGATGGATCAACACCTCGATCTTCTCGGGCGGCATATTGAACAGCCAATGCGCCTCGATGACTTCGAGGCCCTTGTTCATCATGCTGGCGGAGTCGACCGAAATCTTGCGGCCCATCACCCAGTTCGGGTGCGCGCACGCCTCGTCCGGCGTCACGTTCTCGAGCGACGCCAGCTCGCGCTCGCGGAATGGCCCGCCCGACGCGGTCAACACCAGTTTTTCAACGCCGCGCGTCGACACGCGGGTCTCGCCGGCCACTTGCGGCAGGCATTGGAAGATGGCGTTGTGCTCGCTGTCGAGCGGCAACAACGTCGCCCCGGCGCGTTCGGCCGTCGCCATGAACAGGGCACCGGAGAGCACCAGCGACTCCTTGTTCGCCAGCAGAATGCGCTTGCCGGCGCGCGCGGCGGCGAGTGTCGACTGCAGCCCCGCGGCACCGACGATCGCCGCAACGACCATCGTGGCCTCGGCCGCTTGCGCGATCTCGACCAGCGCCTGCGGACCGTAGGTCACGTCGATCTTCAGACCGGCGTCAGCCAGACGCGCCGCCAGCGAGCGGGCACCATCGGCGTCGGCCACCACCGCCACTGCTGGGCGATGCGTGACGCACTGCTCGAACAGGCGATCCAGGTTACGGTGCGCCGACAACGCGTAGACGGAGAAGCGGCCGGGATGACGCCCCACCACATCGAGCGTGCTAACGCCAATGGAACCGGTGGAGCCAAGAATGGAGAGTCGTTGCGACATGATCAGACGAGGAGCAAAGCCAGCGGGAGCACCGGGAGCAACGCGTCGATTCGATCGAGCACGCCCCCGTGGCCGGGAAGCAGCGCGCTGGAATCCTTCACGCCGGCCTGCCGTTTGAGTTGAGATTCGAACAGATCGCCCACGACGGAGAAAGCCACCAGCACCGTCAGCGCCAATGCGCCCAGTGCCAGACCTTGCGTGCCGGCGAAATGAGAAACGAGGGTTGGCGCCTGCAAGCCGCTCGCGAGAACCCCGGCAGCGACCACGAGCACCAGCAGCCACCCGCCGATCGCCCCTTCCCAGGACTTGCCGGGACTGATCGACGGCGCGAGCTTGCGACGGCCAAACGCACGGCCGGCGAAATACGCGCCCGTGTCGGCAAGCCAGACGATCACGAGCACCGAGAGCAGGAATGCCACGCCGCGATCACGCGCCAGACACAGCGCCTGCCATGCCGCGATCAGCAACACCGGGCCGGCGACCAGCAACAAACCGCGCCATGCCCCTCGCGTCGCCGGCTTGCGGGCGAGCGTGTAGGGTCCCGCGAGCACCCAAAAGATGGCCGCGGGCTTGAGCCAGATTGACGAGAGCATCCAGCCGCCCGCCCATGTCAGACCCACCCCCAGGAGGGCGAGCGCCCCATAGAAGACGGCGCCCGTGCCATTCAGACCGACGAGCCGCCCCCATTCCCAGCCGGCGGCGGCCACGATCACGGCGGCAAGTAATGCGAACTGCGCCGGCGTACCGACGAAGATCACAGGCAAAAGAATGGCGAGAAGTACGACAGCGGTAATGACGCGTGTCTTGAGCATCAGGCGGAATGTCCCGGAGGGCTCTGGACTTGCGCGCTGGTACGGCCGAAACGGCGCTCGCGCTGCTGAAACTCGGCGACGGCCCGTTTGAGGGTATTGGCGTTGAAGTCCGGCCAGAATTCTTCGGTGAAATACAACTCAGTGTACGCCAGTTGCCACAACAGAAAATTACTGATGCGCTGATCGCCGCCGGTGCGAATGAAGAGATCCGGCTCCGGCGCGTAAGCCATGCTCAGGTAAGGCGCGAGATCGTCCTCGGTGAACGACGCGTCGAGCGCCGCGGCGCCACCGGCCGCCACACGCGCGGCGGCAAGCTTCTGGGCCGCCTGTAAAATGTCCCATCGCCCGCCGTAGTTGGCGGCAATGGTCAGCGTGAGGCCCGTGTTGTCCTGCGTGCGGGCTTCCGCACGCCTGACCAGTTCCTGAATGCGCGGCTCGAACGCGTCGAGCGCGCCAATGACGCGAAGGCGAATACCGTTGCTGTGCAGCTTCCCGACTTCACGCTCGAGCGCGAGAATGAAAAGCTGCATCAGCGTCGACACCTCGTCCTGCGGACGGCGCCAGTTCTCGGAACTGAACGCGAACAGCGTCAGATACTCGACGCCGATTTCGGCGCAGGCCGTCACTGCCTCTCGCACGGCATCGACGCCACGCTTGTGGCCTGCCACGCGAGGCAACTTGCGACGGGTAGCCCAACGCCCATTGCCATCCATGACGATAGCAACGTGGCGAGGAATGCTCTCTGTCTTGGGAACGGAGCGCGTAGAGCTGAGAAAACCCATTGAGGTACGGTGCGGGAGTCGAGCGCGAAAGTCAGCGGAGGTCTTGCGGTGAGTGCCGGGGCACTCAGACCGTCATGATCTCGGCATCCTTCTGCTTGACCAGTTCGTCGATCTCGGCGACAAACTTGTCCGTGAGCTTCTGCACTTCGTCGCTGCCACGGCGCTCGTCGTCTTCCGACGCTTCCTTGTCCTTGACCAGCTTCTTGAGCTGCTCGTTGGCATCGCGGCGCAGGTTACGCACGGCGACCTTGGCGGCTTCGCCTTCCGACTTGACCAGTTTGGTCAGCTCGCGACGGCGCTCTTCGGTCGGCATCGGCATCGGCACACGAATCAGATCGCCTTGCGTGGCCGGGTTCAGACCCAGATCCGATTCGCGGATGGCCTTCTCGACCACGCCAACCATCTTCTTTTCCCACGGCTGCACGCCGATCGTACGGCTATCCACGAGGTTCACGTTGGCGACCTGGGAGATGGGCACCATCGAGCCGTAGTAGTCCACCTGAACGTGATCGAGCAGGCCGACGTGCGCACGACCGGTACGAATCTTCGCCAGGTTGTTCTTGAACGACTCGATCGAGCTTTTCATCTTTTGCTCGACACTTTTCTTGACGTCAGCAACGCTCATGACAACCTCCAAACCTTGAATTGTTACGCAAACGTAAATAATACGGCGTCGGCGCGCCCATGCACGCCGACGCCGCAATTTGAACTCAAACGTGGACGAGCGTTCCCTCGTCTTCGCCGAGAATGACGTGCTTGAGCGCGCCCGGCTTCACAATCGAGAAGACTCGCACCGGCATCTTCTGGTCGCGGCACAGCGCGAAAGCCGTCGCGTCCATGACCTGCAGGTGCTTGGAGATCGCCTCGTCGAAGCTGATGGTCGAATACTTTACCGCGTTGGGATCTTTCTTGGGGTCTGCGGAGTATACGCCGTCGACCTTGGTCGCCTTGAGGACCACTTCGGCGCCGACTTCCGAACCGCGCAGCGCCGCTGCCGTGTCGGTCGTAAAGAACGGGTTGCCGGTACCCGCGGCGAAAATCACGACTTTGCCCTCTTCGAGCTGACGGATCGCACGCGGGCGGATGTAGGGCTCGACCACCTGATCCATGCGCAGCGCGGACTGCACACGCGCTTCGATACCCGCATGGCGCATGGCATCCTGCAGCGCCAGGGCATTCATCATCGTGGCCAGCATGCCCATGTAGTCGGCCGTTGCACGGTCCATACCCGCGGCACCGCCTGCCACGCCCCGGAAAATATTACCGCCGCCGATCACGACGGCCAGTTGCGTGCCCAGGCGAACGACCTCGGCAATGTCGTCAACCATCCGTTCGATGGTCGCGCGGTTGATGCCGAACGCATCGTCACCCATGAGGGCTTCACCAGAGAGCTTGAGAAGTACGCGTTTGTAAGGAGTAGACATGGCGGTCCTTAAGAAGTCTGGTCGGGCACTGTTGGGTATTCTGGATGAAACAACGGGGACGGCACCGCCGCCCCCGGATACTGCGGTACTGCGCGAATTACGACTGCTTGGCCGCAGCCACTTGCGCCGCCACTTCCGCCGCGAAGTCGTCCTGCTTCTTCTCGATGCCTTCGCCGACCACGAACATGGTGAAAGCCTTCACCGTGGTGTTGTTGGCCTTGAGCATCTGCTCGACGCTCGACTTGTCGTCCTTCACGTAAGCCTGGTTGAACAGCGAGACTTCCTTGAGGAACTTCTGCACGCTGCCTTCCACCATCTTGGCCACGATCTCGGCCGGCTTGCCCGACTCGGCAGCCTTCTCGGCAGCGACCTTGCGTTCCTTCTCGATCAGTTCCGGCGAGACCTGATCGCCCGACACGGCCACCGGCTTCATTGCGGCGATGTGCATGGCGACGTTCTTGCCGACTTCGGCGTCAGCGCCGTCATACTCGACGACCACACCGATACGCGTGCCGTGCAGGTAAGCCGCCAGCTTGCCCGCCGTGTCATAGCGCTGGAAGCGACGAATGGTCATGTTTTCGCCGATCTTGCCGATCAGGTCCGCGCGCACTTGCTCAACGGTCTTGCCGTCGAGCGGCAGCGCCGACAGTGCCGCCACGTCGGCCGGGTTGTGCTCGGCGACCAGCTTGGCCACGTCGTTCGCAAACTTCAGGAAGTCGTCGTTCTTCGAGACGAAGTCGGTTTCGCAGTTGATTTCGACCACGGCACCCTTGCCGCCGTCGATGTAGGCAGCGATCACGCCTTCGGCG
Organism: Pandoraea sp. 64-18; assembly: GCF_001899225.1. NCBI lineage: Bacteria > Pseudomonadati > Pseudomonadota > Betaproteobacteria > Burkholderiales > Burkholderiaceae > Pandoraea > Pandoraea sp. 64-18. The sequence goes on from NZ_MKVU01000005.1 coordinate 40,058, forward strand.
GTGATACGGCTGGCGGCCTTGCTGGCCTTGCTGCCCAGCTTGACACGCAGGATTTCTTCAGCACGGACCATGTCGCCATCGGCTTCGGTCAGCGCCTTCTTGCATTCCATCATCGGCGCATCGGTCTTGGCGCGCAGTTCGCCCACCATTGCTGCAGTAATTGCCGGCATATCGTTACTCCTGTATATCGAATCAGTCGGGAGTGGATGGCGTCCGGACGGCCTCGCTGCCCGCCCCGTGGCGCCCCGCGCACCCGACGCGGGAAAATCGGACTAAAAAAAAGGGGCGCCACCAGCAGCCCCTTTTGTTACGCAGCGGCGGCCGCTTACGCCTCTTCGTTCACTTCGACGAACTCGTCGTTACCATCGCCGCGAACGGCTTCCACGACTTCCTTGACGGCGTTTGCACGACCTTCGAGGACGGCGTCGGCAACGCCTTGCACGTACAGCTCGACAGCCTTGCTCGAGTCGTCGTTACCCGGGATGATGTAATCCACACCTTCCGGCGAGTGGTTCGTGTCGACCACGGCGATCACCGGAATGCCCAGCTTGTTGGCTTCCGTGATGGCGATCTTGTGGTAGCCGACGTCGACGACGAAAATGGCGTCGGGCATGCCGCCCATATCCTTCACGCCACCGATCGACTTCTGCAGCTTGGCCATTTCGCGATCGAACAGCAGCGCTTCCTTCTTGCTCATGCGCTCTTGCTCGCCGGCTTCCAGGGCCTGCTCCATGTCCTTGAGCTTCTTGATCGACGACTTCAGCGTCTTGAAGTTCGTCAGCATGCCGCCCAGCCAACGGTTGTTGACGTAGGGCATGCCGGCGCGACCGGCGGCTTCCGCCACGATGTCACGCGCCTGACGCTTCGTACCCACGAACAGGATCGTGCCGCGATTTGCTGCCAGTTGACGCACGTACTTCAGTGCGTCCTGGTACATCGGCAACGTCTTTTCCAGGTTGATGATGTGAATCTTGTTGCGATGGCCGAAGATATAGGGGGCCATCTTGGGGTTCCAGAAACGGGTTTGGTGACCAAAGTGGACGCCCGCTTCCAGCATCTGACGCATAGTGACAGACATGTGATTCTCCGTGAGGGTTAGGTCTTAGACCGGCTGCCGTACCCGTTTCGCCAGACTGCCACACAGCTTTGCATGACCCGTCTGCGAAGATCGGGCACCCTGGGTGCGCCGGCCCGCGATTTCAAAATTTCCAAGCCGACGATCGACAATGCCACCCCGCAATCCGCCGGATGCGGCACCGATCGGCACCACACTGGGGCAAAAACACCCCTGAAAACCCGGCGAAGACCGTTGAAACACAAGGGAAAACCCTTGGGTTTATTAGCAATTCGTCCTCGACTTAGCCCGAGATTATAGCATCGGAGCCCACCTGCACTCAAGCGACGCGTGAACTTGTGATGACAAGTCGGAAACGCCCGATCTGCGCGGTGCTCCGGCCGGTTCACCGCGCGAGCGAGCGCTGCGCCAGGAACCTTGGAAATTCCTCGTCGGAACGCTCCGAAATCCAAGCCGGACGGGGCGAAAACCGTCCGTTGGTGCGATAATGCGGCACTGTTTACGCAATCTCTCCGATTCAGCAATGGCCATCACCCTCAAGAATGCCCACGATATTGAAATGATGCGCGTCGCCTGCCGACTGGCCAGCGAGGTGCTCGATTTCATTACGCCGCATGTGCGCGCCGGTGTCACGACCGGGGAGCTCGACCGGCTTTGCCACGAATACATGCTCAAGGAGCAGGGCACCGTGCCGGCACCGCTGAACTATCAACCGCCCGGTTATCCGCCCTACCCCAAGGCCACCTGCATCTCGGTCAACGACGTGATCTGTCACGGCATTCCCGGCGACAAAACGCTCAAGAACGGCGACGCCCTGAACATCGACATCACCGTCATCAAGGATGGCTACTTCGGCGATACCAGCCGCATGTTCATCGTCGGCGAAGGTTCGATCCTGGCGAAGCGTTTGGCTCAGGTGACGTATGAATGCATGTGGCTCGGCATCAACCAGGTGCGCCCGGGCGCGCATCTGGGCGATATCGGCCACGCCATCCAGACGCATGCCGAAGCCCAGGGATATAGCGTGGTTCGCGAATACTGTGGCCACGGCATCGGCCAGGTATTCCACGAGGACCCGCAGATCGTGCATTACGGTCGCCAGGGCACCGGCCTCGAGTTGCAGGCGGGCATGATCTTTACCATCGAGCCGATGATCAACGCGGGCAAGCGCGAGATTCGGACGATGCCCGATCAATGGACGGTCAAAACGCGCGATCGCAGTCTGTCGGCGCAATGGGAGCACACGGTGCTCGTGACGCCAACGGGCCACGAGGTGCTCACGCACTCCGCCCTGACGCCACCGCCGCCGCCCGGTTCGTCGTACGTGACATCGTTCGCCACCGCTACCTGAGCCACTGAAGTCCGGCCGCCTGTCACCGCGGCGGCCGCCCGGCCTGACTCGTTACTTTCACCACCAGGAAGCCGCCATGCACGCGCGTGCGCACGCCCCGTCTCCGCTACGTCAGGCCCTCAAGGACCGCAAAGCCGAACTCGTCGACCGCTTTTCCACACATGGCAAGATCGACGTGCTTCTGCATGGCTTATGCCAGGCGGTCGATCAAGCCATGCGCGACGCGTGGGACGAGTGCGAAATGCCCGATGGTTTCGCGCTCGTCGCCGTGGGCGGCTACGGGCGCGGCGAACTGTACCCGCACTCGGACGTCGACATTCTCCTGCTCCACGCGGACGCCGACGCGCAGGTGCTCACCTCGCACGTGGAGCCGTTTATCGGCTTCCTTTGGGATATCGGGCTCGAGATCGGATCGTCGGTCCGCACGGTCGACGAGTGCATCACCGAAGCCCATGCCGACGTCACGGTACAAACCAGCCTGCTCGAAGCCCGCCTGCTCACCGGCAATGCGGCGCTCTTCGACGACTTCGAGCGGCGCTTCTCCGCCGATCTCGATCCGCGAGCGTTTTTCCGCAGCAAACAGCTGGAGATCCGCCAGCGTCACGCCAAGTATCAGGACACCCCGTACAGCCTTGAACCCAACTGCAAGGAAAGCCCCGGCGGACTGCGCGACCTGCAGGTCATTCTCTGGATGACGAAGGCCGCCGGCCTCGGCAACAGCTGGGCGGAACTGTTCGCGCGGGAACTGCTGACCGATCGCGAGCTCAAGGAGCTGCGACGCAACGAGCAATTCCTCAAGGGCCTGCGCGCACGGCTGCACTTATTGGCGCGACGGCGTCAGGACGTGCTCGTATTCGACATGCAAACGTCGCTCGCGCAAAGTCTCGGCTTCGACGCCACCCCCACCAAGCGGGCCAGCGAGCAGCTCATGCGGCGCTACTACTGGGCCGCCAAAGCCGTCTCGCAACTCAATACGGTGCTGCTGCTCAACGTCGAAGCGCGCCTGTTCCCGCAAACCAGCGGGGTCACGCGGGTGATCAACGAGCGTTTCGTCGAGAAGCAAGGGATGATCGAAATCGTGGACGACGAGTTGTACCAGCGTCACCCGAACGCGATCCTCGAGACGTTCCTGCTTTACGAACAGGTCGTCGGTGTGAAGGGGCTCTCGGCGCGCACGCTGCGGGCGCTGTACAACGCTCGCGAACTGATGAACGCGCAGTGGCGCGCCGACCCCGAGAATCGCAGCACGTTTCTCGGCATTCTCCAGCAGCCACAGGGCATTACCCACGCCTTGCGCCTGATGAACCAGACGAGCGTGCTCGGCCGCTATCTGATCAACTTTCGTCGCGTGGTCGGCCAGATGCAGCACGACCTGTACCACGTCTACACCGTCGACCAGCACATCCTGATGGTCGTGCGCAACATCCGCCGTTTCGCCGTGGCGGAGCACGCGCACGAGTACCCGTTCTGCAGCCAGTTGATCGCGAACTTCGACCGACCTTGGGCGCTGACGGTCGCGGCCTTGTTTCACGACATTGCGAAGGGTCGCGGCGGCGATCACTCCACGCTCGGCATGGCCGATGCCCGACGTTTCTGCACCCGTCACGGCATCGACGAGGAGGACACGGATCTGATCGTCTGGCTGGTGGGTGAGCATCTGACGATGAGCACGGTGGCGCAGAAGCAGGACACCACCGACCCCGAGGTCATCCGCCGCTTTGCGGCGAAAGTGGGGAATGAGCGGCGCCTGACGGCACTGTATCTACTGACGGTCGCCGATATTCGCGGCACCAGCCCGAAGGTATGGAACGCCTGGAAGGGCAAGCTGCTGGAAGACCTGTACCGGCTGACGTTGCAGGTGCTGGGCGGCGCCAATCCGGATCCGCGTTCACAGCTCAAAACGCGCAAGGAAGAGGCCCTCGGGCTGCTGCGCCTTTACACCGTGCCGGAGCGCGCGCAGGAGGCGCTCTGGAGCACGCTGGACGTCGCCTACTTCCTGCGCAACGATCCGGCCGACGTCGCATGGCAGACGCGCCATCTTTGGCGGCACGTGGGCAGCGCGACCCCCATTGTCAAGGCACGTCCCTCACCGATCGGCGAAGGTCTGCAGGTGATGGTCTACGTGCGCGACCAGCTCGATCTGTTCGCGCGCATTTGCGGCTATTTCGAGCGCAAAGGGCTATCGATTCTCGACGCCAAGGTACATACGACCAGTCACGGCTTTGCCCTGGACAGCTTTCTGCTGACCGACCCGGGTCTGGACACGAGCTATCGCGACATCATCAATCTGGTGGAGAGCGAACTGGTGTCGCTGCTCACGCGTGTCGAGCCGCTGGCAGAGCCCAGCAAAGGCCGGCTGCCGCGACGCTCGCGCAGTTTCCCGGTCACGCCGCGCGTCGATTTGCGACCCGACGATCGCGGTCAGTACTACTTGCTATCGGTGTCGGCCAACGACCGCACCGGTCTGCTGTACGCGGTCGCTCGCGTGCTTGCGCGTCACGGCGTAAGCGTGCGTACCGCCCGCATCAACACCCTCGGCGAGCGTGTCGAAGACACGTTCCTGCTCGATGGCAGCCGTTTGCAGGACAGTCGTCTGCAAATCGCCGTCGAGACCGAATTACTCGAAGCATTGGAATCATGAGCGATACCCCGCGCACCAAACTGAGCGCCAAACATCCCCGCACTCTCGACAAGACTCGCGCTCCGGTGCGTTCGTCCGGCGCGCTGAGCCGTCCGACCAAAGCCGTGCCCGCGGCGATGCTCGACGCGAGCGGCGCTAAGAAGAAGCCGGCCGCGAAACCGGCACGACCGCGTCCGGTGGACAATGCGGCTACGCCGACGGGTACACGTCGCCCGGCCGGAAGTGCCGCCGCGCCACGCAAACCTGCGGCCGGCAGCACAACGCCGTACGAAAAGCGTTCGACGGGCGAACGTCCGCCCGCACGTGGCCAACGCGAGCGCGTTGCTGGCGCGCGTCCGGCACGACTTGACGACGAATCGCGTCCGCGTCGCGCTGCCGAAGGTGGCGCCCGTGGCGATTTCGCCCGCCCGGCCAAACGGGGACCCGACGACCGTGCCCCGCGCC
>NZ_MKVU01000005.1:45797-253266 GCF_001899225.1 Pandoraea sp. 64-18
CGCCGTTTTGACGAAGATCGTCCGCGTCGTGCCGCCGAAGGTCGCGCCCGTGGCGAAGGCGCGCCCGGCGGCCGCTTCGCCCGCGACGATCGTGACGCGCGGACCGCACGGCCGGCACGCCCCGCGCGCGTCGCGCGCGATGCCGATGACGACATCAAGGTCCATCACGACGCCGCTGGGTCGCTGCGCCTGTCCAAGCGCATGTCTGAGCTCGGCCTGTGTTCGCGTCGCGAAGCCGACGAGTGGATCGCCAAGGGCTGGGTTCGCGTCGACGGCAAGGTCGTGACCGAACTCGGCACGAAGATCCTGCCGACCCAGGACATCACCGTCGTGCAGGCTGCGCACAAGGAGCAGGCCAACCGCATGACGATTCTGCTGCACAAGCCCGTGGGCTACGTCTCCGCACAGGCAGAAGACGGCTACGAGCCCGCTGTCGTGCTGGTCACGCGCGAGCATCACTGGGCCGAGGACGATGCCGGCGTGCGCTTCTCGCCGTCGCATCTACGCAGTCTCGCGCCCGCCGGACGCCTCGACATCGACTCGACCGGCCTGCTCGTTCTGACGCAAGACGGTCGCATTGCCAAGCAACTGATCGGGGAAGATTCGGATATCGAGAAGGAGTACCTCGTGCGCGTCTCGTATAACGAGCATGTCGAGAACGTTCAGGCGCATTTCCCGACAGACCGTCTGGCCCTGCTGCGTCACGGCCTGGAACTCGACGATCAACCGCTCAAACCCGCACAGGTCGAGTGGCAGAACCCGGAGCAACTGCGCTTCGTGCTCAAGGAAGGCAAGAAACGCCAGATCCGCCGGATGTGCGAACTGGTCGGCCTGCATGTGACCGGCCTCAAGCGCGTTCGCATGGGACGCATCACGCTGGGCAACCTGCCCGTTGGTGAGTGGCGCTATCTGCGCGCCGGCGAAGGCTTCTGAGTCGGCGACATCGCCCATGAAAAAGCCCGCCATCGAGGCGGGCTCAGCGTTCAGACGAACCCCATGTTTTTCGGAGCATGGGGTTTTGTCTTTCAGGCGAGGGCATTATCGGACTGGCCCGCGATCCGGTCCAGACGCTCGGCAAGATCAGCCAATTGCCGCGTATCAGGTTAACGCGGTGCGGCCTCGTCCCCACGTCAGTCGTCGCTATTGGGATCCAGTCCCGGAAAGAGAATCTCGGTAAATCCAAACTTGCTGAAGTCGGTAATGCGCATCGGGTAGAGCTTGCCGATCAGGTGGTCGCACTCGTGTTGAACGACCCGGGCGTGAAAGCCCTCAGCCACGCGGTCGATCGCTCGGCCATACTGGTCGACCCCCTCGTAGCGCAGCATCGAATAACGATTGACCATGCCGCGCAGCCCCGGCACCGACAAGCAGCCTTCCCAGCCCTCTTCCATGTCCTGCGTGAGCGGCGTGATGACGGGATTGATGAGCACGGTTTCAGGCACTTCGGGCGCGTCCGGGTAGCGCTCGTTATGCTCGAAGCCGAAGATCACCACCTGCAGATCAACGCCGATCTGCGGCGCCGCCAGTCCCGCGCCGTTTGCGTGCTTCATGGTGTCGAACATGTCGGCGACCAGCTCCCGCAACTCGGGCGTGTCGAAATGTTCCACGGGTTTGGCGATGCGCAGCAGGCGCGGATCGCCCATCTTCAGGATGTCGCGAATCATCGATTGGATCCTCCCATCAAAGCGCGGCCAACATCGCCCGCATAGCGTCTTCGTCCAGCACGGGCACACCCAGTGCCTCGGCCTTCGCCAACTTGCTGCCGGCTTCTGCGCCCGCGACCACGTAGTCGGTTTTCGCAGAAACCGAGCCGGCAACCTTTGCTCCCCGCTCCTCCAGCATGGCTTTCGCCTCGTCGCGCGAGAGCGTCGGCAGCGTGCCTGTGAGCACGAAGGTCTTGCCGGCCAGCGGCAGCGGTGCCGCAGCCGCCGGCTCAGATTCCACCCAGGTCACGCCCGCCGCCCGCAGTTGCTCAATCACTTCGACATTATGCGGTTCGCCAAAGAAATTGGCGATGGATTGGGCCACAATCGGTCCGACGTCGGGCACGGCCAGCAATTCCTCGGTGCTCGCCGCCATCACATTGTCGAGCTTGCCAAAATGACGCGCGAGATCCTTCGCCGTCGCCTCGCCCACATGGCGAATACCCAACGCGAAGATGAACCGCGCCAGCGTCGTGTGACGGGCCGTCTCCAGCGCCGCCACGAGATTGGACGCCGACTTGTCGGCCATCCGGTCAAGCGCGGCAAGCTTCGCCACGCCCAGTTTGAACAGATCCGCAGGCGTGCGAATGATGTGCTGGTCAACCAGCTGCTCCACGAGCTTGTCGCCAAGCCCCTCGATGTCGAGCGCCCGACGCTGGGCGAAGTGCAGCAACGCCTGCTTGCGCTGCGCCGCGCAAATCAAGCCGCCCGTGCATCGCGCGATCACCTCGTCGGGCAGTTTCTCGATGGCCGATCCGCACACCGGGCACGCCGTCGGCATGACGAACGCTCTTGCATCGTCCGGTCGACGCTCGAGCACCGATCCGACGACTTCCGGAATCACATCGCCCGCCCGGCGCACGATCACCGTATCGCCAATCATTACGTCCTTGCGGCGAATCTCGTCTTCGTTGTGCAGCGTAGCATTCGTGACGGTCGCCCCGCCGACAAAGACGGGCGAGAGCCGCGCCACCGGCGTAATTGCCCCGGTTCGCCCCACCTGCACTTCGATGTCGAGCAACGTCGTCAGCGCCTCCTGCGCCGGAAACTTGTGCGCCAGCGCGAAGCGCGGGGCGCGTGAGACAAATCCAAGCCGATCCTGCTCGTCGCGACGGTTGACCTTGTAGACGACGCCATCGATGTCGTAAGGCAGCGTCTCACGCGCCTCTCCCACCGCGCGGTAGAACGCCAGCAACCCCTGTGCGCCCCGCACGACTTCGCGCCGCCCGTTGACCGGAATTCCGAGCGTGACATACCAGTCGAGCAATGCCGAGTGCGTCTCCGGCATCGGGACACCCACCAGCTCCCCCACCCCGTAAGCAAAGAACGACAACGGGCGCTTCGCCGTAATCCTCGAATCGAGCTGTCGCAGACTGCCCGCCGCCGCGTTGCGCGGATTGACGAACACCTTCTCGTGCGCCGCTTCCTGCGCCCGATTGAGCTTGTCGAAGTCGGCCCGGAACATCAGCACTTCACCCCGCACCTCGAGCACTTCGGGCGGGTTATCGGTCTTCAGGCGCAGCGGAATCGTCTTGATCGTGCGGATGTTCGCGGTGACCTCCTCGCCCGTCGTGCCGTCGCCACGCGTGGCTGCCTGCACGAGCACCCCGCGCTCATAGCGTAAAGCGATCGCGAGCCCGTCAAACTTCAGCTCGGCCGCATATTCGACGGGGGCGCCGAACAGATCGCCGGTGGGTGCGCCACCATCGCGCAGTCCATCCGACACGCGACGATCGAACGCTTCAACATCCTCGTCGGCAAAGCCGTTGTTCAGCGAGAGCATCGGCACGCGATGCACGACCTGCGCGAACCCTTCCACCGGCTTGCCACCCACACGTTGCGTGGGCGAATCGGGACGCTTCAATTCGGGATGATTCGTCTCGAGCGCGACCAGTTCGGCAAACAGGCGGTCGTACTCGGCATCCGGAATCAGCGGCGCATCCTCTTCGTAGTACGCGCGGTTGTGACGCACCAACTCGGCACGCAACTCGGCCGCGCGGCGGGCGGCGGGCGATGCATCGGTAGCGGTAGGGGCGTTCGCGCCCTGACCCGGAACAGAAGTTTGGGACATGCAAGCAGACTCGGGAGACGGGAAGTCAGGACATTATGCCTTCGACGTACGCAACTGCGCGTTGTCGATCGCTTTCATCCATCGATTGGAACAAAAAACGCCGCTCACCCGACGGTGAACGGCGTGCGTCGAACGCGGCATCCGACGGGTCGTCGTCTGCCGCGCTTCGGTTCGAAATTACTGGCTGAACAGGCGGCGCGTGACGGGCGAGCCCGCCGGCAAACCGCGCGCCTCGAGACGTTCGTAGAGCTTGAGCAATTGCTTGTCGACGTTTTGCAGCGCAGCATCGGAGAGCGGTCGACGCTGATCGTCCACCACGCGGCCCCCAATGCGTTGTCCGATCGAACGTGCGTAATCGCACATCAGACGGAACGGCAGCAGGTCCTCGTCGGCCACCGGCACATCGAGCAGCATCGTGATCAGATCGCCGCCCTTGTAGGTCAGGTCGTCACGCAGAAAGTTGGTGTCGCCGAACTGCAGCATGAACACCGGATTCTGGCGTGCATCGAGCTTGACGAACCGCATGCCGTCGCGTGAGAGCAGCAGCCCGTCTTGCGTGGCGACCGCCTGCACGTAGTTGGCCGACCACGGCGCGCCGTCCGAAAGCACGTTCACCGACAGTTGGGCATCGCATTGCGCGGCAAAGCTGTCGAGTTCGCGGCCGCGGGCGACCGTCTCCACCATGTCGGGCAATTCGGGCAACGCGTCAGCCGCATCGGCGAGCGTCTGCACGAGATTCGAAAACTCGGAGAACTCGACCTCATTCAGGGCGCCCGCGCGGTTGGCCAACTGTACAGCCATGCGCAACTGGTGGTAGCGCCCGCCGGAGCGAATCAACTCCCACGGCGAATGCTCGTCGGCACGGCCCTCGATGTTGACGGGTTTGCTGCCCGCGCGGCGCATGCGTACCGTCAGCGGCATCAAACGCTCCGCCGCGATCACATTGGCCAACGGCAGCGCAACGACGCAGTCGATGCGCTCGTCGATGACCGGCGGCGGACCGCTCGGCGCAGCCGGCGGTGCCGCCACGGGCACCACGGTCGCAGCCGCTGCCTCGGGCGTGGCAGTCGCCGTCGCGACTGCCTCGGCGTTTGCAACGGGTTCGTGGGTGTCGACGTTGGCGAGCTCGGGCGCCCCGACCACCGTGGCGACCGAACCGGCTGCCGCAGCGTCCACGGTGTCATCGGCCGCCAGTTCCGCGTCAAAGCGTGCGACCGCGCTCGCGGCCGCCGCTTCCTGCGCGTCGCGGGCCTGCGCTTGCCTGTCGAGAGCGCCGTCGTCGGCCTCCACCGCCGTGTCGGCCGTGGCAGTCACGGGTTCCTCGGGGCGGGCGGCATGGGCGGCGGCGTCCTGCGCGGCGCGCTTGCGCGACGCCGGCGGCGCATCCCAGGCATCCTCGTTGATCGCGAAAGCATCCTGCACCGAACTGCCGGCCGCCACCGCTGGCCCCAGCGTGGGCTCACGGCGCTCGCTCGACTGTGCCGGCACCCGGGGCGGCGAAAGCGTCGGTTCGATGAACGGACGGTCGTCGTCGGCATCCGGCACGCCGGCGGTCGCATCGATGCCGGCACCGTCGACCGGCATGCGACGCGGTATTCGTGCGCGTGCCTTGCTGCCCTGCCAGGCGTTATAGGCCACGACTCCCAGCAGTACCACTACCCCTGCGCCAATCAAGCTGAGCTGCAGTTCATTCATGCGCGGCGTTCCTCTCTCTTCTCCATCGTGGGCGCGGGCTCAGACGATCTCGGCCAGATTGATCGCCGACTCCATGTCCACCGCGACGATCCGCGACACCCCTTGTTCCTGCATGGTGACGCCGATGAGCTGATTGGCCATTTCCATCGCGATTTTGTTATGCGAAATAAATACGAATTGGGTACGGTCCGACATGCGCGCCACCATCTTGGCGTAGCGCTCGGTGTTGGCATCGTCCAGCGGCGCGTCCACCTCGTCGAGCAAACAGAACGGCGCCGGATTGAGCTGGAACATGCCGAACACCAGTGCAATGGCCGTGAGCGCCTTCTCTCCCCCCGACAGCAGATGAATCGTGGAGTTCTTCTTGCCCGGCGGTTGCGCCATGACTTGTACGCCAGCGTCGAGGATTTCGTCACCGGTCATGATGAGCTTGGCTTGTCCGCCGCCGAACAGCAGCGGGAACAGTTCGCCGAAATGCTTGTTCACTTCGTCGAATGTGCCCTGGAGCATCACCCGCGTCTCTTCGTCGATTTTGCGAATCGCGCCTTCGAGGGTGTCGATGGCGTCGTTCAGGTCGGCCGACTGTGCGTCGAGGAAGACCTTGCGCTCACGCGCCGTCTCCAACTCTTCCAGCGCGGCCATGTTGACCGGACCCAACGCGTTGATCGCGTTGTTGATGCGGGTGACTTCGCCTTGCAGGTACGACGGCTTCATATCGGGCGTCAGCTTGACGGCGAGTGCCTCCTCGTCGACCTCGGCCGCCGTCAGTTGCTCGACGAACTGCTCGCGGTTCAGGCGTGCCGCCTGCTCCTTCAACTGGAATTCCGTGATCCGGTCACGCAGCGGTTGCAGCCCGCGCTCCGCCGCCAGCCGCTCTTCGTCGCTCTGACGCAACTTGTGCGTGAGCGCCTCAAGTTCAATGCGTGCGGCCCCGAGAATCTCTTCCTTCTGCGCGCGGAGTTCAAGCGCGTCCTGCAAACCGTTCTCGACCGTCTGTTCGGTGATCTGCGTGAGTTCGGCCTGTGCCTGCTCGATCGACACCACCAAACGTTCGGCCTGCTCGAGCGCCGTCTGGATACTGCGGCGGTGCTCGTCGATCTTGCTTGAAATCCCCTTTTGACCGAACGCCGCTTCCTGCGCCAGACGCTCCAACTCGCGCGCACGGTTGCGGGCATCCGAGAGCCGGCTGTCGAGCGATTCGAATTCGAGCTGCCCGTCTTCGAACGTCGCCTGCAATTCGGCCAGACGCGCGTCGCTCTGCTCGAAGTTCGCCTCCGATTCGGCGCGCAGCGCCAGTTGCTCCTCGATCTGCGCGGCGATTTCACGCAGCTCTTCGTCGATCTGCGTGCTGCGGGCGTTGAAGCGCTCATAGGCTTGCGTGAGCTTGAGCACGTCCATCTGCAGCGCATGCACACGCTGGGTGGCGCGCTCGGCACGCCCGCGCACCTCGCTGAGCGACTGGGCCGCCTGGCTGTAGGCAGCCTCCGCCCGCACGGCGGCGGCCTTGGCTTCGTCCGACAGCAACACCTGCGCGCGCAGTTGCTTGCCCAGGTTCTCGATTTCCTGCTGACGCGCGAGCAAGCCAGCCTGCTCGGAGTCGGCGGCATAAAGCTGCACACCCACGCGCGTGACCTGGTGCCCCGCCTTGACGACGAGCGACGCGCCCTCCGGCAGTTGCGCCCGGGCGACCATCGCCTGCGCGAGATCGTCGGCGACGAACACGTGACCGAGCCATTCCTGCAGCACGGCACGAAGGCCAGGATCGTCGATACGCAGCAACGAAAGCAGCGGGCGCAGCGACGCCGGGGCGTCGAGCGCACGCGCGGCCGGTGGCGGCGAATAGAACGCCAGCTTGGCCGGCGGCGCATCGCTCGCAAACGCCTTCACCCAATCGAGATTGCTGATTTCCAGGGCGGCCAGACGCTCGCGCAGCACCGATTCAAGGGCGTTTTCCCAGCCCGGCTCAATGTGCAGTTTCTTCCATAGACGCGGCAATTGCGCCAACTCGTGCTTGTCGAGCCACGGCTGCACCTTGCCCTCCGTCTGCACACTCTCCTGAAGTTGCTTGAGTGCGGTGAGACGCGCTTCGAGCTGCGCAATGGACGCGGCTTCGGACTGCACCCGCGCCTGCGCCTCGGCACGCTCGGCTTCGAGTCGCGGCAGCCGCTCCTGCGCATCGGCAAGTTCGGCCTGCGCGTCTTCGAGCATCGCCTGATGTTCGGCAAGATCGGCGCGCTGCATCTCCAGTTCGGCTTCGTCGGGCTTGTCGAGCCCGCGCGCCTCGCCTTGCAGACGCTCCTGACGCTGCTGCAACTGCTGCAACGCCTGATCGGCATTGCGCTGGTGCGCCGCTTCGAGTTTCAGACTCTGCTCGACCTGCGAAATCTCGCTGCGTTGCTCGTTGAGCAGCGTCTGCGCGTCGCGCCAGCCGGCTTCCAGCGCCGGCAACGCGTCGTTCTGATCGGCCGCCTGATCCTGCGCCGTGGCCGCGCGCTCTTCGGCGATGATGAGTTCTTCTTCCGCGAGCGCCAGGGCCTCTTCCGACTGCGCCGAGCGCGCCTGCCATTGCTCGCGCTGCGAAGTGAGCGCGGCCAGTTGCGCCTGCACGCGGTTGCGCGACTCGACGACGTAGCGGATCTCGGCTTCCAGCCGGCTGACCTCCGAATTCGCCTCGTACATGGCGCTTTGCGCGGCCTGAACGGCATCGGTGGCCGTGTAATGGGCGGCGCGCAGCGTTTCGAGATCCGATTCGGAGCCGCGCAGACGCGCCATCTGCGCTTCGAGATCGACCTGCGCCGATTCGATCGCGCGCTGTTGACGTTCTTGTTCGTTCTGGGCTTCGTTCTTGCGCAGCAGCCACAGCAACTGCTGCTTTTCTTCGCCGTCGCGATGCAAGTCCTTGTACCGATTGGCCACCACGGCCTGCGATTCCAGCTTTTCGAGATTACTGCCGAGTTCGCGCAGAATGTCTTCGACGCGCGTGAGGTTCTCGCGCGTGTCCTGCAGGCGGTTCTCGGTCTCGCGACGACGCTCCTTGTACTTGGAGACGCCCGCAGCTTCTTCGAGGAACACGCGCAACTCTTCCGGCTTGGCCTCGATGATGCGCGAGATCATCCCCTGTCCGATGATGGCGTAGGCGCGCGGCCCGAGGCCGGTACCGAGGAAGATGTCCTGGATGTCCCGCCGGCGGGCCGGCAGGTTGTTGATGTAGTAGCTGGAGGTGCCGTCGCGCGTGAGCACGCGCTTGACCGCGATGTCGGCGTACTGGCTCCACTGCCCGGCGGCGCGCCCGGCGCTGTTGTCGAACACGAGTTCGACGCTGGCGCGGCTCGCCTGCTTGCGGGCGGTCGATCCGTTGAAAATCACGTCCTGCATCGATTCGCCGCGCAGCTCCGAGGCGCGCGACTCACCGAGCACCCAGCGCACGGCGTCGATGATGTTGGATTTGCCGCACCCGTTGGGGCCAACGATCCCGACCAGTTGGCCAGGCACCGCGAAGTTCGTCGGATCGACGAAGGACTTGAAGCCGGCGAGTTTGATGGAGGTCAGACGCACGGCAGGTTCGCTTTATCGGTCATGGAATGATGGGAAAGACGCAGACGCGCTTAGCTGGTCCTGTCGGGCCTTGCGCGCACTGCTGCGCACTGGCCGCTGACATCGATATGACATCGGTTCGCATCATACCATCGCATCCCTCGCCGTCGCGCATTTACAACGCCCGGAATCCGGCAAAATGCCTGACAGCACGCCGGCGGCCACAATGCACAGTCCACCCGCGATGTCGCGCACGCCCAGCCCTTCGTTCGCCAGCCACCAGGACGACATCGCCGCCACCACGATCTCGAAGAGCATGATGAGCGCCGCCTGATTGGCGGGCACTTGGGCCAACCCGAACTGCACCACGACGTTGGTCAGCGCAATCGCGCAGCCCAAGGCGAGCGCCACGGCAGCGGCGGCCGTACCCGACGTGAGCGCCGAGACAGCAGCGCGCCCCGTGTCGGCCCCGCCATCGAACGGCAACACCAGCAACCCGCCGACCACGCAGCCGAGATACAGCGTCCAACTACGCATTTCGGCACGCACGTCAGGCATCGCCTGACTGACGCGCCGCAGCAGCACGTTGTTGAGCGCAAAGGCCGCCCCGGCAATGGCGCCCGCCCATTCGCCGGGGTTGTTGGGCAGCGGCCAGCCCAGCGCGGGCGACCAAAGCATCAGCCCCGCCCCACCGAGCGCCAGCGCGATCAGCCCCACGCCGCGCACACCGACGCGCTCGCCCAGCAGCCAGTGGGCGAACAGCGCCGTCCAGACCGGCGTCAGGTAAAACAGCAGCAGGACACGCATCACATGTCCGTGCGTCGTGCCCCAGACAAACGCGACGTTGGTCGCGCCGCCAGCGAACGCCACCCCCGCGAGCAGCCACGACCACCGCAGCGTGCCGAGCGAGCCGCGATATAAGAGCGTGAGCAACAGCAGCGCGACGCTTGCGGTGCCGATCTGGGCGGGGACCGCCGCCACGCCCCACTGGGCTAGCATGCGATAGGGAAACCAGGCCAGCCCCCACACCGACGACCCCATAAGAATGGCCAGGGCAGGTGCCGCCCGAGCGCGTCGCGACGCGTTCGCCGTCGACGCCGGGCCGTGCGCGCCGTTACCGGCTACGGTCATGCTGTTGACTCCTGAAAAATCTGAGTTATTCCTTGGGCTTGCCCCATCGGCGCCTCGGAATAGGCTGAATTACGCAGCGGTCGCGCTTTGTGCGCGCCATAACGGTATAATTTTCGCTTTGCCGATCTTGCCATTCTTTAGCGCGTTCGGGAACCGTCCTTGGCGCGTTGTTACGAACGATACCGCCGCCCTGTGTGGCCTGCGTCCCGCCAGTCCGGCCCTGGAAAGCGCTCGTCGTGCCGCGCGGTGGCGCGGCGCAACGCCCGGCCGGCCTGCACGGCACCGGATTGCCCTCGAAAGTTGCCTTGCTCGGCAGCGCGAACCCTAGCCCTGAGTCTGTTTGAATTCTCGTGAACCCATTACTCGACAAGCTCCAGCCCTACCCCTTTGAACGCCTGAAGTCGTTGGTGGCGGACGTCACGCCTGCCAGCGCGTACAAGGCCATCAGCTTCGGCATCGGGGAACCCAAGCACCCGACGCCGCAGTTCATCAAGGAAGCCCTGATCGACGGGCTGGGCGGCCTCTCGAACTATCCGGCCACCGCGGGCGGCGAGCCGCTGCGCGCGGCGATCGCCGAGTGGCTGGAGCGCCGGTACGCACTGCCCAACGTGAATCCGGCCACGGAAGTTCTGCCGGTCACGGGCTCGCGCGAGGCGCTCTTTTCGTTCGCCCAGGCGGTCGTCGACGGTAGCAAGCCCGGCGCGCGCGTGGTGTGTCCGAACCCGTTCTACCAGATCTACGAAGGCGCCACGTTGCTCGCCGGCGCGACGCCCTATTACGTCGACAGCGATCCCGCGCGTAATTTCGCGCCGGACTACGACGCCGTGCCGGCCGACGTCTGGCGCGACGTCCAACTTGTCTATCTCTGCTCGCCGGGCAATCCGACCGGCGCCGTGCTGAGCCTTGCCGACTGGAAACGCCTGTTCGACCTCTCCGACGAATTCGGCTTCGTGATTGCGTCCGACGAGTGTTATTCCGAGATCTACTTCGACGAAGAACATGCGCCACTGGGCGCCCTGGCGGCAGCGCATCGACTGGGTCGGGGCTTCGACCGTCTGGTCGTGTTCTCGAGCCTGTCGAAGCGCTCGAACGTGCCGGGCATGCGCTCGGGGTTCGTGGCGGGCGACGCCGCTGTCCTCAAGAAATTCCTGCTGTACCGCACGTACCACGGCTGCGCGATGAGTCCGGCCGTGCAAGCGGCGAGCGTTGCAGCGTGGAACGATGAAGCCCACGTGCGCCTGAACCGCAGCAAGTACCTGAAGAAGTTCCAGACCGTCACGCCAATGCTCGCCGACGTGCTCGACGTGCGTCTGCCAGACGCGGGCTTCTACCTGTGGGCTCGGGTCGACACGAAAACCGGCCTGTCCGACACGGAATTCACGCGCCAGTTGCTGGCGCAATACAATGTGGCCGTCCTGCCCGGGTCGTACCTGGGCCGCGCGGCGCACGGCACCAACCCGGGCGAGAACTATGTGCGCATCGCCCTTGTGGCCGATGTGGACGAATGCACCGAAGGCGCCCAGCGCATCGTGCAGTTCTGCCAATCCCTTTAATTCTCACTGCAACCGATTCTCGCCATGTCGCAACAACTGCAAACCACCATCGACCAAGCCTGGGACAACCGTGCCGAGATCTCGGCGAAGTCGGCACCTGCCGAGGTGCGTGAGGCCGTCGCCCACGTCATCGCCGAACTGGACAAGGGCGCCTTGCGCGTGGCCCAGAAGCAAGACGGCCATTGGATCGTGAACCAATGGGTCAAGAAGGCCGTGCTGCTGTCGTTCCGCCTCGAAGACAATGTCGTGATGCCGGCTGGCGGCTTCAGCCAGTTCTACGACAAGGTGCCGAGCAAGTTCGCCAACTACACCGCCGACGACTTCGCACGCGGCGGTTTCCGCGTCGTGCCGCCGGCCGTGGCGCGTCGTGGCTCGTTCATCGGCAAGAACGTGGTGCTGATGCCGTCGTACACGAACATCGGCGCCTACGTTGACGAAGGCACGATGGTCGACACGTGGGCCACCGTCGGTTCGTGCGCCCAGATCGGCAAGAACGTTCACCTCTCGGGCGGCGTCGGTATCGGCGGCGTGCTCGAACCGCTGCAGGCCAACCCGGTCATCATCGAAGACAACTGCTTCGTCGGCGCCCGCTCGGAAGTCGTGGAAGGCGTGATCGTCGAAGAGAACTCGGTGATCTCCATGGGCGTGTATCTGGGGCAGTCGACCAAGATCTACGATCGCGAAACCGGTGAAGTGCATTATGGCCGCGTGCCGGCCGGCTCGGTCGTGGTGCCGGGCAACCTGCCCTCGAAGGACGGAAAGTACAGCCTGTACTGCGCCGTGATCGTGAAGAAGGTCGATGCGCAAACGCGCGCCAAGACGGCCATCAACGACCTGCTGCGCGGCGAGTAAGGCAACGCGGTATCCGAGGCTTCGCCGCCAGTTGGGCGGCGAGGGCTTCGGCGCATCTTTGCAATCGCGACACCAGGAGTTTCGGCGATGACGGCAGTGCTGTATGGCATTCCCAACTGCGACACCGTGAAGAAGGCGCGCACCTGGCTCGACGAGCACGGCGTGGCGTACGACTTTCACGACTTCAAGAAAGCGGGCGTGAACGACGCGCTGCTGGACACCTGGCTCGCCCAGGTTCCGCTTGCCACGCTGCTCAATCGCAAGGGCACGACCTGGCGCAAACTCTCGCCGGAACAACAAGCGGCGGCGGCCGATACGTCGGTGGCCCGCACGCTGATGGTCGAAAATCCATCGCTCATCAAGCGCCCGGTGCTGGTGGCCGACGGCCAGGTTTCCGTGGGCTTCGCGCCCGACAGTTACGCCTCACGATTCTGAATTCATGACTTTCTCCCAAGGCGCCACACTGGCGCTCACCGAGCAACTGATCGCCCGTCACTCGGTGACGCCCGAAGACCGCGATTGCCAGGCCATCCTGGCGCGCCGCCTTGAGGCCATCGGCTTCGCGTGCGAGACCATCGCGTCGAACGGCGTGACCAACCTCTGGGCGATCAAGCGCGGCACGCGCGGCCCCGACGGCCGGCTGCTCGTCTTCGCAGGCCACACCGACGTCGTACCGACCGGCCCGCTGGAGCAATGGCATTCGGATCCGTTTGCCCCCACGCATCGTGACGGCATGCTCTACGGTCGTGGCGCCGCCGATATGAAAACGTCGCTGGCGGCGTTCGTGGTCGCCTCCGAGGAGTTCGTCGCCCAACATCCGGATCACACCGGCTCCGTGGGTTTCCTGCTGACCAGCGACGAGGAAGGCCCCGCCACCGACGGTACCGTGAAGGTCGTTGAAGCGCTCACGGCGCGGGGCGAGCGCCTGGACTACTGCGTGGTCGGTGAGCCGACCTCGAGCCAGCGCCTGGGCGACATGGTCAAGAACGGCCGTCGCGGATCGATGTCGGGCAAGCTGGTCATCAAGGGCGTGCAGGGGCACATTGCCTATCCGCACCTCGCCAAGAACCCAACGCACCTGTTCGCGCCGGCACTCGCCGAGCTGACGCAAACCGTGTGGGACAACGGCAACGAGTATTTCCCGCCCACCACGTGGCAAATCTCGAATATCCACGCAGGCACCGGCGCGACCAACGTCATTCCCGGCGAGTTGACGGTGATGTTCAACTTCCGCTTCTCGACCGCCAGCACGTCCGACGGCCTCCAGCAACGGGTGCATGCGTTGCTCGACCGTCACGGCCTGACCTATACGCTCGACTGGTCGATCAGCGGCCAACCGTTCCTCACGCCGCGCGGCGACCTGTCGGCAGCGCTCGCGAGCGCCATCCGCGAGGAAACGGGGCTCGAGACCGAACTCTCGACCACGGGCGGCACGTCCGACGGGCGTTTTATCGCGCGCATCTGCCCGCAGGTCATCGAATTCGGTCCGTGCAACGCCAGCATCCACAAGATCGACGAACACATCGCGGTGGCCGACATCGAACCGCTCAAGAACATCTATCGGGGCGTGTTGACGCGCCTGGTGGCCTGAGGCGCACGAGGCATTCCACCATGACGACACAGACCCATCCCTTCCAGACATTACGCGACCTATTGCGCTACGCCGTTTCGCGCTTCACCGAGGCCGAGCTGGCCTTCGGGCATGGCACGGCCACGGCGTACGACGAGGCCGCCTATCTGCTGCTGCATACGCTGCACCTCCCGATCGACACACTCGACCCGTTTCTCGACGCCCGTTTGCTGCCCGACGAAATCGAGCGCGTACTGTCGGTCGTCAACCGTCGTGCGGGCGAGCGAGTGCCGGCGTCTTACATCACGAATGAAGCGTGGATGCACGGTCACCGGTTCTACGTGGACGAGCGCGTCATCGTGCCGCGCTCGTTCATCGGCGAATTACTGGAAGACGCTTTGCAGCCGTGGGTCGATCACGCCGACGACGTGGCCGAGGTCCTCGAACTGTGCACCGGCTCCGGCTGCCTGGCGATTCTGGCCGCCGAGACCTTCCCGGCCGCGCAGATCGATGCCGTCGACATTTCACCCGACGCGCTCGCCGTGGCCAGGATCAACGTGGCCGACTACGGCCTCGACGACCGTGTCGCGCTGCATCTGGGCGACCTGTATGCACCGCTGCCCACGGGCAAGCGTTACGAAGTCATCCTCACCAATCCGCCGTATGTGAACGAAGGTTCGATGCAGGTGCTGCCGGCCGAGTATCGCCACGAGCCGCGTCTTGCCCTGGCGGGGGGTAACGACGGGATGGACGTGGTTCGACGCATCATTGCCGGTGCACGCGAGCACCTGACGGAGCATGGCGTCCTGGTCGTGGAAATCGGCAACGAACGTCACTTTGTCGAAGCCGCGTTCCCCGATCTGCCGATGACGTGGCTCGCCACGAGCGCCGGCGACGACATGGTGTTCCTGGTACAGGCCGCCGACCTGCCGTAATCGCCTCGGTGCTCGCCCATTGCAGCGAGTGCTCGCCTAAGGTCGTGCAGCCCGGTTACACTCGGGTTCCCGGGTCCGCGCGACTCACGGCATGGAGGAAGATTGTCCGTCATGGTGCTCAATTGGCTCGACGTCGGCTTTGCCGTCGCCTGTATCCATGCACTGGGGGCGATCGCCGCGATCCATGCCGTGCTGACGGTACGGACGTCGCAGGGCGCCGTGGCGTGGGCGGTATCGCTCGTCACGATGCCCTACCTCACGCTCATCCCCTACCTGTTCCTCGGCCGATCGAAGTTCATCGGCTACGTCGAAGCCCGGCGCGCCCGGAATCAAGCGTTGCAAACCCGCATCGGCGAAACACAATGGAGCGGTGAGCCGCCTGTCGCGATGGAAGCCCATCCCGAGTTTGCGGCGCTCACCGCCATGACGGGCATGTCGTTCGTTGCGGGCAATCGCGTGCGTCTACTGGTGAACGGCCACGCCACGTTCGACGCCATCTTTGCCGCGATCGACCGCGCGCGCGACTACATCGTCATTCAGTTCTTCATCGTCAAGGACGATGCCCTTGGACGCGCCCTGTCCGCCCGCCTGCTCGCGCGCGCCGCCACGGGCGTGAAGGTATTCTTTCTCTACGACCGGATCGGCAGCCACGACTTGCCCGGCAGTTACTGCGACACGCTGCGCCAAGGCGGTGTCCTCGTGCACGAGTTCGCCGCCGCCAAGCGCGGTATTTTCGTGAATCGCTTCCAGTTGAACTTTCGCAATCACCGCAAGATTGTCGTGATCGACGGCAACGAAGCGTTCATCGGCGGTCACAACGTCGGCGTGGAGTATCTTGGCGAGAAACCGCCGCTGGCCCCCTGGCGCGACACGCACATTGTCGTGCGCGGCCCGGCAGTGGTCGGCATTCAACGCGCGTTCGCCGAAGACTGGCACTGGAGTACGGGCACGGTACCGGAGCTGAATCGTCAACCGGTCGCCTCCGGCGAAGACATGCACTGCCAGGTGGTGCCCAGCGGCCCCGCCGACCGGCTGGAAACGTCGTCGCTCTTCTTTGTCACCGCCATCAACGCTGCGCAACAGCGGGTCTGGCTCACCACTCCCTACTTCGTGCCCGACGAAGCCGTGTTCTCCGCATTGCGCCTGGCGGTGCTGCGCGGCGTGGACGTGCGCATCCTGATCCCCGACCGGGCCGATCACCGCGTGGTGTTCGAAGCCACCACGTCGTACGCCTTCGAAGCCGCCCGCAGCGGCATCAACGTCTATCGGTATCAACACGGCTTCGTTCACCAGAAGGTCGTACTGATCGACGACAGCGCGGCCGCCGTCGGTAGCGCCAACCTCGACAACCGGTCGTTCCGCCTCAATTTCGAGATCATGCTGCTGACCGTCGACCGCGCCTTTGCCGATGACGTCGCGTTCATGCTCACGCACGACTTCGAGCATGCCACCCTGCTGAACAAGGACGAATTTCGGACGATTCCGAAATGGCGCCAGATTGTGATGCGCGTGGCGCGGCTTTTCGCCCCAATTCTGTAGCCAGTCGACGGCGCGCATCGCATTCGCCTGCGCAGACCGGTAAAATAGCGGTTTTGCCGTCCTCTGCGCGTGGGTTTGCCGGCATGGCACGTTCGGTCCTCATTGGATCGACGGCACATGCCCGCCGCGCAGGCCAAGGACGCACTGACCCGCTTACCCCTCGGCCCTTTTCGTGATCCGATTCGAACACCTTTCCCTCGCGCGCGGCACCAAGCCGCTCTTCGAGGACACCTCCGTCACGCTCAACCCGGGCGAGCGCGTCGGCCTCGTCGGCGCCAACGGCGCCGGCAAGTCCACGCTGTTCGCGCTGTTGCGCGGGCAGTTGCACGCGGATGGGGGCGATGTCTTCGTGCCCAGTAGCTGGCGCCTGGCGCATGTGATGCAGGAGACGCCAGCGGTCGAGCGTACTGCGCTCGACTACGTTCTCGACGGCGACACGCGGCTGCGTGAGATCGAAGCGAATATTGCGGCGGCGGAAGTCGCTCACGACGGCCATGCCCAGGCCGACGCCCACGCGGCCTTCGCCGACGCCGACGGGTACACCGCCCCGGCCCGCGGCGAGGCGCTGCTGCTCGGCCTCGGCTTTACGTTGGCGCAAACGCAGTTGCCGGTCGCCAGCTTCTCGGGCGGGTGGCGCATGCGCCTGAATCTGGCGCAGGCGCTCATGTGCCCGTCCGATCTGTTGCTGCTCGACGAGCCGACCAACCACCTGGATCTGGACGCCATCGTCTGGCTCGAAGACTGGCTCAAGCGTTACCCCGGTACGCTCATCGTGATTTCGCACGATCGCGAATTTCTCGACGAGGTCTGCAACGTCACGCTGCACATCGAGAATCAGCAGATCAAGCGTTACGGTGGCAACTACAGTCAGTTCGAAATCCTGCGCGGCCAGCAACTGACGCTGCAGCAAAGCGCCTTCGAGAAGCAGCAAAAGACGATTGCGCACCTGGAGTCGTTCATCACGCGCTTCAAGGCCAAGGCGACGAAGGCACGCCAGGCGCAGAGTCGCGTGAAGGCGCTCGAAAAGATGGAGCGCATCGCCCCCGCGCATATCGCGTCGCCGTTCACGTTTGAGTTCCGCCCGGCTGACAGCGCGCCGAACCCAATGCTCGTGCTCGAAGCCGTCCGTTGCGGCTACCCGCTCGAGGACGGCAGCGAGAAGGTCATCCTGCCGCACGTCACGATGTCGGTGCAGAACGAGCAACGTATCGGCCTGCTCGGCGCCAACGGTCAGGGCAAATCGACGCTGATCAAAACGCTCGCCGGCACGCTGGCGACCCTCACCGGCTCGGTGAAAACCGGCAAGGGCCTGCAGATCGGCTACTTCGCCCAGCATCAGGTCGAAACGCTGCGTCACGACGATTCGCCGTTGCAGCACTTGCAGCGGCTCGCCCCGGATACGCGCGAGCAGGAGCTACGGGATTTTCTGGGCGGGTTCAATTTCCGTGGTGACATGGCCACGTCGTCGATCGCCCCGTTCTCTGGCGGCGAGAAGGCGCGTCTGGCGCTCGCGCTCATCATCTGGCGCAAGCCGAACCTTCTGCTGCTCGACGAACCGACCAATCACCTGGACCTAGAAACGCGCCACGCGCTCACGATGGCCTTGGCGCAGTTCGACGGCACATTGATTCTCGTCTCGCACGATCGGCATTTGCTGCGCGCGACCACCGATCAGTTTCTGCTCGTGGCCGGCGGCGAAGTAAAGCCGTTCGACGGCGATCTCGACGACTATCGCGACTGGCTGCTGCAACACGCGGCCGACCAACGGGCCGCGGCACGTGATGCCAGCAACGGTAGCGGTGAGAGTGCAGAGGGTGGCGACGGCGTCAATCGCAAGGATCAGAAGCGCGCCGAAGCGCAGGAACGCCAGCGGCTGTCTCAACTGCGCAAACCGCTGCAACGCAAGATCGAGAAGCTGGAGCAATCGATGGCGAAACTCGCGGACGAAAAGGCGCGACTCGACGCCATCCTCGCCGACAGCGGCACCTATGAAGACGCGAAAAAAGCCTTGCTGACCGACAGCCTGAAGCAGCAGGTGGACGTCACGGCCAAACTGTCGGACATTGAAGCCGAATGGCTCGACGCACAGGAAGCGCTCGAGCAGATCGTCTGACAGGCGTCAGACCCTGGCTGCCGGGGCGGTGGCATGGCCTTGAGAAGGCCTGCCCCGGAGCGCCCCCAAGCGCCAGCGCGACTACAACCCCGCCACGACGGAAATCGCGTGCTCCAAACGGTCGACGGCATGCACTTCGAGGCCGTCGATGGGTTGCTTCGGCGCATTCGCCTTCGGGATGATCGCAATCGAAAAGCCCAGTTTGGCGGCTTCCTTGAGACGATCCTGACCGCGCGGGCTCGGCCGGATTTCGCCCGCCAGCCCGACCTCGCCGAATGCCACGATGCCGCGCGGCAACGGCTTGTTGCGCAGCGACGAATGAATTGCCAGCAATACGGCCAGATCGGCCGCCGGCTCCGAGATCTTCACGCCGCCGACGGCGTTCAGGAACACATCCTGATCGAAACAGGCGATGCCCGCATGACGATGCATCACGGCGAGCAACATGGCCAGCCGGTTCTGCTCCAGCCCCACGGCCAAACGCCGCGGATTGGGCACCTGCGCCGTGTCGACCAGCGCCTGCACCTCGACGAGCAGCGGGCGCGTGCCTTCCTGCGTGACGAGCACGCACGAGCCCGGCACGCTTTGCTCATGTTGCGAGAGGAACAAGGCCGACGGATTCGCCACGCCGCGCAGGCCTTTCTCCGTCATCGCAAACACGCCCAACTCGTTGACGGCACCGAAGCGATTTTTGAACGCCCGCACCAACCGGTACGACGAGTGCGTATCGCCCTCGAAATACAGCACCGTGTCGACGATGTGTTCGAGAACGCGCGGCCCGGCGAGACTGCCTTCCTTGGTTACGTGGCCAACCATGATCACCGTTACGCCGCTCTGCTTGGCGCTGCGCGTGAGTTGCGCCGCGCATTCGCGCACCTGCGCGACCGATCCCGGCGCCGAACTGAGCGCTTCTGAGTAGACCGTCTGGATCGAGTCGATCACGACCACGTCGGGCTTCTCCGACTCGATGGCGCCCAGAATCTTCTCGAGCTGGATTTCCGCCAGCAAATCCAATTCCCCGCCGCCCTCGCCCGCGGCGCCGAGGCCCAGGCGCTGCGCACGCAAGGCAATCTGCGCGCCCGATTCTTCGCCGCTCACATACAGCGCACGCCGTTCGCGCGCCAGATGTGCAAGCGACTGAAGCAGCAGCGTCGACTTGCCGATCCCGGGATCTCCCCCGATGAGCACCACGCCGCCGGCAACCAGACCGCCGCCCAGCACGCGGTCGAATTCGCTCACGCCGCTGGAGAAGCGCGGCACATCGGCCGCCTCGATCTGCGCGAGCTTGCGCACGGGCGTACTCTTGGCGAGCGATTGGTATCGATGACCTGTCGGCGCTTCCGCCACCGATTCGACAAGCGAATTCCAGCCGTTGCAGTGAGGACACTGCCCCGCCCACTTGGGCGTCTGCCCGCCGCATTCGGTACAAATATAGACAGTCTTGGCTTTGGCCATGCGTGGCGATCCTGTCCTGATGCTCAGTTCGCGTACACCGGCACGCGGCGCGCCACGGCACACATCAGCTCATAGCCGAGCGTGCCGGCCGACGCTGCGACCTCGTCGATGCAAAGGCCCCGCCCCCACAACGTGACAGGCGCACCCACGCGTGCCTGCGGCACCGGCGTGAGATCGACGGCCAGCATGTCCATCGACACGCGGCCCACGGTGCGCGTGCGCACACCGTCGACCAGTATCGGCGTGCCCGAGGGTGCAACACGCGGATAGCCGTCGGCATAGCCGCAGGCCACTGTGCCCACGCGCATCGGCGTCTCGGCGGTGAATACGCTACCGTAACCGACCGTACCGCCCGCCGGCACCTCCTGAATACCGATCAACTCGGCTTCGAGCGTCATGGTCGGTTGCAGATCAAGCGTGGCCGCCGGGACTTCGAGACCTTTCGGCGAGGAGCCATAGAGCATGATCCCCGGGCGCACCCATGCGCCGTGTGCTTCCGGATGGAACAGCGTGGCGGCCGAGTTGGCCAGGCTGCGCTCGCCCGGCACGTCGCATGCGCCACGCTCGAACGCTTCCATCTGATACGCAATGCCGCGCGGACCGTCGGCATCGGAAAAGTGAGTCATCAGCACGATCTGGCTCACGCCGGGAATCGCGCGAGCACGCTCCCATGCGGCGCGAAATCGCTCGGGGGCAAAGCCGAGACGGTTCATGCCCGAATTCATCTTGAGCTGCACGTTGAGCGGCTTGCTCAGGCGCGTGGTCTCCAGCATGCGCAGTTGTTCGTCGCTGTGCACGGTCGTCGTCAGACCATACTTGTCGACGACGGCCAGATCTTCGGGTTTGAAGAACCCTTCGAGCAGCAGAATCGGACCGGCCCAGCCGAGTTCGCGCAAACGCACGGCCTCGTCGAGATCGAGCAGGCCGAAGCCATCGGCGTCGCGCAATCCGGGATACGCGTTTTCAATGCCATGCCCGTAGGCATTGGCCTTGACCACGGCCCACACCTTGGCGCGGGGCGCACTGCGGCGGGCGACATCGAGATTGTGAGCGAGGGCTGCGGTGTGAATCGAGACTTTGATTGGACGAGGCATAAGCGGACACGGGATCGAAGGAGACGCTCGCCAGGACAGGCTGGCGGCATAACGCATCGGCATATTTTCGTGTTATAAAGCCGTGCGCACAACTTGTTTTGCCAAATTTTTCTCCCGATAACAAGACCGGTCTCAGACCGAGGGCGACCGGGCGCCCGACACGGGGAGCATCAAGGCCGAATATACGGCCGAATAACGACAGTTGATTGGCCGAAGCGCGCCGATACCCCGATGTTTAAGCCCGGTTTCTTCCGTGGGGAAGCCCGTTGCGGGCGCTGCGGATACCGACAACCGAGACACGCAAGTTTTACGCAGCACGGGATCGACTCAAGGAACGATGAAGAAAGGCTTTTATACCATCATGGCCGCGCAGTTTTTTTCGTCGCTGGCCGACAATGCATTGCTCATCGCCGCAATCGCGCTCCTGAAAGATCTGCACTCCCCGCAGTGGATGACGCCGCTGCTCAAGCTCTTCTTCGTGCTCTCCTACGTCATTCTCGCCGCCTACGTCGGGGCCTTCGCCGATTCGATGCCCAAGGGCAAGGTCATGTTCATCAGCAACTCGATCAAGGTCGCGGGCTGCCTGATGATGCTGTTCGGCTCGCATCCACTGATCGCGTATGGTGTAGTCGGCTTCGGCGCGGCGGCCTACTCTCCCGCGAAGTACGGCATTCTCACCGAATTGCTGCCTGCGGAGAAACTGGTCGCGGCCAACGGCTGGATCGAGGGGCTGACGGTCAGTTCGATCATTCTCGGCACCGTTCTCGGCGGCACACTCATCAGTCCACATATTTCCGAATGGGTGCTCCAACGCACGCCAGAGGTCATCAATACGCCGGCGATGGCCTCGATGGTGGTCATCATGGTCATCTACGTGATTGCCGCGCTGTTCAATTTGCGCATCCCCGACACGGGCGCGCGTTACGCGCGTCAGCAACGTAATCCAATCCGACTCGTCTCCGATTTTGCCGACTGCTTCACCACGCTGTGGCGCGACAAGCTGGGCCAGATCTCGCTCGCCGTCACGACCCTGTTCTGGGGCGCGGGAGCAACGCTCCAGTTCATCGTGCTGCGCTGGGCCGAAAAAGCGCTGGGCATGACGCTCTCGGAAGGCGCCATCCTGCAGGCGGTGTCCGCGGTGGGCGTGGCCATCGGCGCCATCGCCGCCGCCTCGCGCATCCCGCTCAAGCGTTCACTCTCAGTACTGCCGGTCGGCATCGCCATGGGCATCGCGGTGATGGCGATGGCCTTCTTCTCGAAGGACCTACTGCCGTGGGGCGCCGATTGGAAAGTGCCGCTGTACCTGATCGTTGCCTACATCTTCCTCATCATCGTCGGTGCGCTCGCGGGTTTCTTCGTGGTGCCGATGAACGCCCTGCTCCAACATCGCGGTCACGTCTTGCTCTCGGCGGGCCATTCCATCGCCGTGCAGAACTTCAACGAGAACCTTTCCGTGCTCATCATGCTGTGCCTCTACGCGCTGCTGATCTGGTTCAACGTGCCGGTGGGGGTCGTCATCATTCTGTTCGGCGTGTTTGTCTCGGGCACGATGTGGCTCGTCATGCGGCGTCACCAGGCCAATCAGCGCGAATTCGATTCGGTCGCGCTCATCGGCGAAATCAAGCATTGATATGTCTTCGCGTCAGTCGTCCGTTCCCATCGTTCTCACCATTGCCGGCTCGGATTCCAGCGGTGGCGCCGGCATCCAAGCCGATCTGAAGACGTTTTCCGCGCTCGGCGCCTACGGCGCCAGCGTGATCACCGCCCTCACCGCGCAGAACACGCAGGGGGTCACCGCCATCCACACGCCGCCGGCGAGTTTCGTCACTGCGCAAATGGATGCCGTTTTCCAGGATCTGACGGTCGATGCCGTCAAGCTGGGCATGCTTGGCAATGCCGAGGTCGTGCGCGCCGTTGCCGCCGGATTGCGGCAGTACAAGCCGCGCTTTGTCGTGCTCGATACCGTGATGATCTCGAAGAGCGGCCACGCGTTGCTGCAACCCGACGCCGTCGCCGCATTGCGCGATGAATTGCTGCCGCTGGCGGATCTGATCACCCCCAACCTGCCGGAAGCCGCGGCGCTGCTCGGCGTCGAGCCCGCGACCGACGAACGCGAGATGGAACAGCAAGCGCAAGCGCTGCGCGCGCTGGGCGCTCGCCATGTGCTGGTCAAGGGGGGCCATCTGGCCAGCGATCTCAGCCCGGACTGGCTCGTGAGCGCGACCGGGGTCGAGCGCTTCACCGCCCCGCGCATCGCCGTGCACAACACCCACGGTACCGGCTGCACGCTCTCCGCCGCGCTGGCCGCGTTGCGACCCCGCCGCCACGACTGGTCGGACACCGTGCGCGACGCCAAGGCGTATCTCAACGGCGCGCTTGCCGCCAGTGACACATTGCACATCGGCCACGGTGTCGGCCCCGTGCATCACTTCCACGCGGTCTGGTCCAAGGGGTGACGCAGTGAGGCGCTAACGGGCTGAATGCGCTGAATGCTCGCAGTACGCGCAATGCGCCGACTCAGATCGACGGCGCGCCGTCGTCGGCACTCTGCGCCAGCGCGCGACGCGCGGCCGCGTCGGCCCGTTCGCTCAATTCCTCGATGCGATGCCGGGCGCGCGGCGCCCAGAAATCAGGCACGATAAATCCGCGCTCTTCCTCGAACCAATCCCCCTCGCCCGCCCGCCGGTTCAGCGACACGACGAGCAACGGCTCGGCGCCGCGTTCTCGCCAGTGCGTCTCGATTCGGGTATGCATCGCCGCCAGCGATAGCGCCGAGGAATCGCTGACGCGCGCGGGGGCCAGCCAACGCGCGCGCGGCAGCAATGCCCACGTGCGTTCGCGTGCGGCGCTCGGCGCACGTTGTGTCGACTGCGCGTGCGCCCACCACTCGTCGAGCGTCGCCCACCAGCCTCGACCGTGCGCCTCGGACGCCACCGCCGGCAACTGCCCACCGTGCGCGAGTGGATGGAAAAGCCAGCCCTTCAGATAGACCTGCGGCAGCCACGGTCCGGCGATAGGCAATGCGCTAAGCGCTGCGTCCAGCGTGGTCAGGCGCAATTGATGATCGAGCAACCGCGCCACCTTGTCGGCCAGGCTGTCGGCCAGATTCGGTCCGAGCCAGTGAAACTGCACGGCACGTTCGTCGAGCCCCGACGACGGCGTCGCTGGCGGCACGAACAGATACAGCTTCACCGCCAGCTCCCAATGCAGCAATTGACGGTCGGCGCGCCGGGCCAACAGGAAATCGCACTCGCCGAGCGTCATATTGCCGCGCCGGGCGTCACGCACCTGCAAACCGGCGGCGAGCAGATCGAAGCGAGGACTGTGCAGCAGTGCGAAGTGCAGCAGTTGCTCCGCATAGCGCCCCAGGCGATGACTTTCGCCGCGCGCAAGAAAGTCGCGCAACGGCTCGACGTCGGCATCGCAGGCCAGTAGCCAGTCGCGCAGGATTCGGGAATGGGGGACGGGATCGGCGATGTCGGGCTGGCGCGCCACATCGTTCACCGCCTGCACGCCGTCGAACTGCGCCAGCGCCGCCGGAAAGCGGGCGGCACTGAGCAGATCGGCGGACAACAGCAGCCACGCGAGGTCGCGCACCGGCGCCTCGCGCAGCGTTTCGATCAGTTCGCCGTAGGCGTCTGGGAGGGAGTCGATTCGCACACAGCCTCGTAGGTAGCCCGTGCCAGGCACCAATCGGTCCAGGCCTTGGCCTTGTCGGGCAAACTGCGCAACAGGTAAGCCGGATGGTACGTCACGATCACCGGCACGCCTTCATATTCATGCACGCGCCCGCGCAGGCTGGCGATGCTCGCCTGCGTGCGCAAAATGCTCTGCGCGGCGAAACGCCCCATCACCACGATCACGCGCGGCTTGAGCAGTGCCACCTGACGCTTCAGGTAAGGCTCGCAGCTCGCCACTTCGGTCGCTTCGGGATCTCGGTTGTTCGGCGGACGGCACTTGAGGACGTTCGCGATATACACGTTCTCGCCGCGCTGCAATGTCACGGCGCGCAGCATGTTGTCGAGCAGCTTGCCCGCCTGCCCCACGAACGGCTCGCCCTGCAAATCCTCCTGCTGGCCCGGGGCTTCCCCCACGAGCAGCCAGTCGGCCTCGCGGTCGCCCACGCCGAAGACCGTCTGCGTACGCGTTTCGCACAGGCCGCACAGGCGGCAATTGGCGACGCGCTCCGTCAGCGCCTCCCAGTCCAGTGTCTCGACGCCCGGCAGCGCAGGACGCGACGGCGCCCCGGCCTCGCCCGCATCGCGCATGATCGACCACAGCGCAGCATCGGCGGCCGCGTCGCCGTCGCCGCTGCCATCGCTGTCGAGCCACATCGGCCTGTCGTCGGGCGGCAGGTCCTCCATGTGACGGCTGGCCCCACGCGGTGCGGATGTCGGTGCGGGCACCGGTGCCGACTCACGGCGGACAGGGGCCGCGGGTACTTCGCCCGATATCGCGGCGCGTCCGGCAGCACGCGCCATCGCCGGCGTGACGCTCGGCGTCACGTCCCACGGCGGCAGGTCGTCGGCATGGGCTTCGCCCCGAGGGGCGGCCGCATCGACGCGTGTCGCAACGTCGCCGCCCTCGTCAATCGCCGTTACCGTTGCCGTCGCCGCCGGGGCCACGGCCTCGTGCGACATCCACACCGGCCACAGCCCGAACTCTTCCAGAATCGCTTTAGGCCACGGCACGATCAGTCTCCCACGTCAGGCGCATCACAATGGCGTCTTCACGACGCCCGCTCGCCGGATAATATCCCTTGCGCCGGCCAATCTGCACGAATCCGAAACGCTCGTACACGCGCAGCGCCCTCACGTTCGACGGACGCACCTCCAGCAATACGCCGCTCATGCCCTGCGCACGCGAGACTCGCACGACCTCGTCAAGCAACTGCACGCCCAGCCCGTTGCCCTGCATTTCCGGCTCGACGCACACGTTGAGCAAATGTGACTCGTCGACGACCGGCATCATCAGAAAATAACCGAGCAGTGTGCCATCGACCGCGCGCAGGCAGACGCCCTGATGCCCGGCGTCGAGCGAATCGGCGAAGTTCTGGCGGGTCCAGGGATACGGATACGCGCGCACTTCGACGGCTACGACCTCGTCGAGATCGGCCAGCGTCATCGGCGAATAATGGTTCGGACCGGTCTGGCGCATCAGGGCACCTCCGGGGCATTTGCCTTCGCGGTCTGGGCCACGGCCTGCTTGATCGCTTCGCGCTCGGCGGTCGTTTGCGCCACCTTGTTGCGGATGTAGACCGGCATGGCCTGATCGGCGGGAATGGCGCCGCCCCGCGCGAAGGCGCGGGCCGCGAGCGCTGCGACGTAACGGGCACGCGGCATGGCGTTGGCCAGGACCGCCTGCGCCTGCACGCTTGCCTGCAATCGATCGCCGAACGCCAGCGCGGCATTGCCCGCGATGACGAAATCCACTTCGGGTGCGCGCACCCGTTCGGCAGCGTCGAGCGACGCAGGCAGAACTTCGCGCCAGTCGTTCGTGGCGCTGTCCCAGGCGTAATCGGCCCAATAGGCCTCATTCATGCGCGCATCGAGTGCGACAAGCACGCGTTGTGTGTCGACGCGCAATGCGCGCGCCGCTTCGGCACACGCGAGCAACGTGCCCACCGGCACCACGGGCAGTGCGGCGCCAAACGCCAACCCCTGCGCGACACCGCAGGCCGTGCGCAACCCGGTAAACGACCCCGGCCCCGCCCCGAAGGCGATCGCGTCGCATTCGGCGAGCGTGACGCCGGCCTCGCGCAGCACGTCGCGCGCGGCGGGCAGAATATGGGTGCTGGAGACCGGGCCGGTATCGAGGTGGCGCTCGACCACAAGGGCCGGGGCACCGCTGGCGGGATCGTGACGGTATACGGCAACCGAACAGAATTCGGTCGAGGTATCGAGGGCGAGAAGCGTAATCGAAGACATGGCGCTATTGTAATCGGGTGGGCGGCGAGCCACCTAGCGGCACCGACGGTCGCCCGCCCCTGGCCGGTGCCAGCTTGCCGCATTCCGCGTAGCCGAGCATCGCAACCGCCCCATCACTCCGTGCAAATCCGAACGTGCACTTCCCCGAAAACACTGCTATAATCCGCGCTTCGCTTCGCGGATCGTCATTGGACTTCCTGCGAGGCGACGAAAAACTGCGTTTTGCCCCAATCCTGTGATAAGCCGCTGTAGTTCTTGCCGGTACTGGCGCTCCTGATAAAGGAACGACCCGCCACCGTCCCTGGCTTACGATACGGATTTCGATCCGCTTTCTGCCCCATCCGCGATTTGCTTCCTGCTTGCGACGAATTGGGTTTGCCGATTGGCGCCAACGCCCCGACATCACCTTTTTGATCCGCAAGAGGCTTCATGGAACAAACTTCCAAGATGTCTGCGCTCGCGCAGACGTATTTCCCTTCGTCCGAAGAAAACGCTAACGCTATTGTTGTCGATGCTGCTCCGGCAGCCAGCGACGACGGCAAGCCCACGTTCGCCGAACTCGGCTTGAACGCGGCGATTCTGTCGACGCTCACCACCGCAGGCTATACCCATCCGACGCCGGTGCAGCAGCGCGCGATTCCCGCCGCGCTCGCCGGTCGCGATCTGCTCGTGTCGAGCCCGACGGGCTCCGGCAAGACGGCCGCCTTCATGCTGCCCGCCATCCACCGCTTCGCGGAAATGCAGGCCAGCGGCGAGCTGAACAGCCGCGCCCCGGCCGCGCATCCGCGCAACGTGCCGGCAGAGCCGGGCGAAAAGCCCCGCAAGGGCCAGCGCGTGCGTCGCGTGGCCGCCCAGCCGCTGCTGCTTGTGCTCACGCCGACGCGCGAACTGGCGCAACAGGTCTCGACCGCGGCCGACACGTACGGCAAGCAACTGCGCCGCCTGCGCACGGTGAGCATTCTCGGCGGTATGCCCTACCCCCGTCAGCTCGAAATGCTGGCGAAGCAGCCCGAGATCATCGTGGCGACGCCGGGCCGTCTGCTCGATCACATCTCCAGCGGCAAAATCGACCTGTCGCAATTGATGATGCTGGTGCTCGACGAAGCCGATCGCATGCTCGACATGGGCTTCATCGACGACATCCAGACCATCGTCGACGCCACGCCGGCATCGCGTCAGACGCTGCTGTTCTCGGCAACGATCGACGGCCGCATGGGCGAAATCACGCGTCGTCTGCTGCGCGATCCGGAAACCATCGAGATCACGCGCGGCTCCGACCAGCGCACCAACGCCAACATCGAGCAAACGCTCCATTACGTGGACGATCGCGCCCATAAGGATCGCCTGCTCGCACACCTGCTCGGCAACGATTCGCTCGACCAGGCCATCGTGTTCACGTCGACCAAGCGCGACGCCGACCTGATCGCCGACCAGCTCGAACAAGCCGGTTTCGATAGCGCTGCGCTGCACGGCGATATGCCGCAAGGCGTGCGTAACCGTACGCTGCGTGCCCTGCGCGAGCGTCGTGTGCGCGTGCTGGTCGCCACCGACGTGGCCGCACGCGGCATCGACGTGCCGGGCATCACGCACGTGTTCAACTACGATCTGCCGAAGTTTGCGGAAGACTACGTTCACCGTATCGGCCGTACAGGCCGTGCCGGTCGTCGTGGCGTGGCCGTGAGCCTGGCCGCACACGCCGAAATCGGCGCGGTGCGTCGCATCGAACGCTACACGCGTGAACTGCTGCCGGTGAATGTCGTGGCCGGTTTCGAACCGCGCCGTGCCGCACCGAAGGCCGGTGCCGGCGGCAAGCGTCCGGGCCCGAGCCGCAATGGTCCGCGTCACGGTCAAGGCAACGGCGGCGGCAGCCGCTGGAGCAACAACGGTCCGCGTCACGCCAGCAGCGCCGGTAACGGCGGCAGCGGTAGCGGCGGTTATCAGGGCGGTCAGCGTTTCGGCGGCAACAAGCCGGCCGGTGCCCCGTTCGAGCGTCGCGAGGGCAATGGCTTCCAAGGGGGTTACCCGCAGAACGGCGCGGGTAACGGCGGTAATGGTGGCAACGGCTTCTCGAACGGCAGCGCGACCGACCGCTTCGAGCGTCGCGCTCCGCGCCCCGCCGAAGGCGGCTATCGTCAGGATCGCGGCACGCGCAGCTTCGACGCCCCGCGTCAAGATCGTGGCTTCAGCAATCGCAACGGTGGCGGCTTCAACAAGCGTCGCGACGACTGAACGGCCTGAGGCCGTCAGGACCGATGCCACATCGGTCCTGCGCAAATACCTGAAAACCCCGGATGTTGACGTCAACGGTCAACGCCGGGGTTTTTTCTTACGCGCGCCGGATCGAAAGAGGCCGACGCGTAGGCGCAAGCACTGCCAATCCGCGCTCGACAAACGACGCCGTCGATCTCACCGCGTCGACACAAACTGATCGGTCGCTTCGATCAACCAGTGCAGAATGGTGGGCTCGTTGAAGGCATGTCCGGCGTCGGACGCCCAATAGAAATCCGCCTCCGGCCACGCCTTGTGC
Organism: Pandoraea sp. 64-18; assembly: GCF_001899225.1. Taxonomy (NCBI): domain Bacteria; kingdom Pseudomonadati; phylum Pseudomonadota; class Betaproteobacteria; order Burkholderiales; family Burkholderiaceae; genus Pandoraea; species Pandoraea sp. 64-18. The sequence continues at coordinate 75,497 of NZ_MKVU01000005.1, forward strand.
AAGTCCCAAGCCGTGCGGGCAGGGGTCGCTACGTCGTAACGGCCCTGGACGATCACACCCGGAATGTCGCGCAGGCCGCGCGCACCATCAATTAACTGGTTCGGCGCGAGAAAGCCATCGTTGACGAAGTAATGATTCTCGATGCGAGCGAACGCAATTGCGTAGCGCGGATCGCCGAACGCTTCGGCAAGACGGTCGTCAGGCAGCAGCGTGATGGTGCTGCCCTCCCACACACTCCATGCCCGCGCCGCCTCGATTCTCACGGCCTCATCGCGATGAGTCAGCCGCTTCTGGTAAGCACGCATCAGATCGCCTCGCTCTTCAAGCGGGATCGGCGCGAGGAAAGACTCCCAGCGATCCGGAAACAGCCACGATGCGCCCTTCTGGTAATACCACTGCAACTCGTCGCGGCGTACGGTGAAAATGCCGCGCACGATCAATTCGCTGACTCGGTCGACGTGCGCCTGCGCATAGGCCAGTGCCAAGGTGCTCCCCCACGAGCCCCCTAACACCAACCAACGGTCGTATCCGAACTTGACGCGCAAGCGCTCGATGTCATCCACCAGATCCCACGTCGTGTTGTGGTCCAGACTCGCATGCGGTAACGAGCGTCCGCAGCCACGCTGGTCGAACAGCGTGATGCAGTATTTGGCCGGATCGAACAACCGCCGATGCTCCGGCGAGCAACCGCCTCCGGGACCGCCGTGCAGAAACACCGCCGGCTTGCCACGCGGATTTCCGCACCGCTCCCAATACACTTGGTGCCCATTGCCCACATCGAGCACGCCGCACTCGAAAGGCTCGACCGGCGGGTACAGGCCACGCAGCGTCTCCGGGCGAATCTCTACGACCTTGCCAGGCCCCCGCGGTACAAGCGCCTGCGCGCGCGGACCGTTTGGCAGGCTGCGGGCGGCATCATCGGGAAAGTCGAGCGACATCGGCATCCTCACTTGAACACGGGGCTGGGCAGTGTCAACGTCACGCCCCAGCGCAACGCCGACCACGGAAACTCGGGCGAATAGCACGAGAATCCATCCGTCGACGTTCAGTGTAGCGCGGCACCCAAGACAAGACAAAGCGCGCGCTCAAAACGAAATGGAACGATGTTGCCATCGTCCCATTCGTACAGCGATGCGATCACCGAGTCACGATAAGGGCGTGATTTCGACTCAAGCCTAGTCAGACCGTTTCAGCCCCCCATCGGAGCCCTTCATCACGCTTCAAACCACTTCGTACAGCGGCAGCGTAAGGAACTCGACAAAGTCGTCGCTGGTGCTCATCTGTTCGAAGATGACGGCCGCGCGATCATACGTCGGCGCCACTTGCCCCACGAGTGCTTTCACATTGGCAAGCTCTTGCGCAATCAGCTCGCGCACCAGCTCGGCGGTGACCTTGCGGCCGTCGTCGAGCTTGCCCTTCGGCGAGCGGATCCACTGCCACACCTGCGAGCGAGAGATCTCGGCCGTTGCCGCATCTTCCATCAGGTTGTGAATCGGCACGCAGCCATTGCCCGCCAGCCAGGATCCCAGGTAGTGGATGCCGACATTGATGTTGTTGCGCAGCCCCGCCTCGGTAATCGGCGCTTCCGGCTGGAACGTCAGCAGGTCACGGCCCGAAACCGTCACATCGTCGCGTTGCTTGTCGATCTGGTTCGGACGCTCGCCCAGCACCTTCACGAACTCCTCCATCGCCACGGGCACGAGCCCTGGGTGTGCCACCCAGCCGCCGTCGTAACCGTCGGCGGCGTCGCGCGCCTTGTCGCCGCGAATGCCGGCCATCGCCCGCTCGTTCGCTTGCGGATCGTGCTTGATCGGAATCAACGCGCTCATGCCGCCAATGGCAGGCGCATTGCGGCGGTGACACGTCTTGAGCAGCAGCAGCGCGTAGGCCCGCATGAACGGCACCGTCATGGTGATGCGACTGCGATCGGCCAGGCAGAAGTCGGCATCGACCTTGAACTTCTTGATGCACGAGAAGATGTAATCCCAGCGGCCGGCGTTCAGGCCCGCGCTGTGCTCGCGCAGTTCATACAGAATCTCGTCCATTTCGAACGCGGCGAGAATCGTCTCGACGAGCACGGTCGCCTTGATCGTGCCCTGCGCCAGGCCCAGTTCGTTTTGGGCGAGCACGAACACGTCGTTCCACAGACGCGCCTCGAGGTGGCTCTCCAGCTTCGGCAGATAGTAGTAAGGCCCGAAGCCGCGCTCGAGCGACGCCTTCGCGTTATGGAACACATGCAGGCCGAAGTCGAACAGGCTGCCTGACATGCGCACACCGTCCACGCTCACGTGCTTCTCGTCGAGATGCCAGCCGCGCGGACGTACGATCAGCGTGGCGACCTTGTCGTTCAAGGCGTAACGCTTGCCGTTCTGTTCGAGACTGATGGTGCCGCGCACGGCGTCGCGCACGTTGATATGCCCTTGCAACTGGTTATGCCAGTTCGGCGTGTTCGAGTCCTCGAAGTCGGTCATGTAGCTGTCCGCCCCCGAGTTCAGCGCGTTGATGATCATCTTGCGCTCGACCGGCCCCGTGATTTCCACACGACGGCATTGCAACGCCGCCGGCAACGGTGCGATGCGCCAGTCGCCGTCGCGGATCGCTTGCGTCTCGGGCAGGAAATCGGGCACTTCGCCGGCGTCGAGTCGTGCGGCGCGGTCCGCGCGGGCCGCAAGTAGTGCCTGACGGCGCGGTTCAAAGGCGCGGTGCAGCTTGGCGATGAAAGCGAGTGCCTCGGGGGTCAGGATCGCTTCGTACTCAGAACGAATATCGGTGCTGGCATCAACATGCAATTGCATGCCGGGGGGCAGAATCAGGGACATCAGGGATCTCCAACGATCTTCATTTATATAAGGGAGTGCGCCGCAAGGAAGAACTTCAGGGGCTTTGCACCAGGCCTCACACCGCGTTGGGCGTCAGGCGCGCGCTCCCGTCACTACCTCGACGAACCGCTGCAAGTCGCGCATGTCGCGCCCCATCCCTTGCGGCGTGACGCCGAGCTGTTCGACCGGCAGCCCGGCCCGGTTGACCCAAAACGTCGGGTAACCGAACCAGGTGGCACCGGCCGCGTCCCAGCCGTTGCTGGAGACGAAAACGATGGCGTCGGCAGGCAAGCCGAACGCGTCGGGGCCGAGTTGATAGGCCTCCGGGGCGGTCTTGAATTTGCGTACCGCGTCGACCGACAGCACATGCTCGAACAGATCCTTGATCCCAGCGCTCTTCAGGCCGACGTCGAGCATGCGGGGATCGCCATTCGAAAGCACGCCGAGCCTGAGACCCATTGCACGCAACGCGCGCAGCACGGACGGGTTTTCGGGGAAGACCGACAGGCAGGTGTATTCGTCCATCAGGCGCTTCTCGGCGACAGGCGAGAGCGTGAGATTCAGACGCGCCGCAGCGTAGCGCAACGCGTCGACGGTGATGTCCCAGAACGGACGGTAGCGTTCGCCGCGCGGGCCCGAGAGCGAGCGCAGTTGCGTGTATTCGATCTGCTTGGCCCGCCACAGCTCAGCAAGCGCCGCCCCGCGTCCCGGGAACTGCTGCTCGGCGGCCGCCGCGACGGAGTACACGTCGAACAATGTGCCGTAAGCATCAAAAATCACTGCCTGAATACGCGAAGCCATAAGCTGGGTATCACTCAATATCACTTGTCATTGCCTGCCAATTGTATTATTGATAGCAATCGCCATAAAAGCGCACAAAAATCACTTTATCTTTGACTTTTTAGTACATAATCCGCCGCGTGGATCGCTTCAAACAAATCGAAACGTTCGTCGCCGTGGCCGCCAAGGGGAGTCTGTCGGCGGCCGCAGCGCTCGAAGGCGTGGCGCCGGCCGTGATCGGGCGGCGCATCGACGCGCTCGAGTCCCGCTTGGGCGTGAAGCTGCTCGTGCGCACGACGCGGCGGGTCACGCTCACGTTCGAGGGATCGGCGTTTCTCGAGGACTGCCAACGCATTCTCAACGAGATGCACAACGCCGAGGCCGCCGTATCGGCGGGCGGGGTCAAGGCCAGCGGCCATCTGCGGCTCTCGGCACCGGCCGGGTTCGGGCGACGGCACGTCGCCCCGCTGCTGCCGGTGTTCATCGAATCGCATCCAGACGTCACGGTCACGCTCGACCTCTCCGACCGTCTCGTCGATCTGGTCAACGAAGGCTTCGATTGCGCGATCCGGCTGGGCGAGTTGCCCGATTCGAGCCTCGTATCGCTGCGGCTGGGCGAGAACCGGCGCGTGTGCGTGGCGTCGCCGGGGTATCTCGCACGACACGGACGGCCCGAATCGCTCGACGCCCTCGCGCGTCACAATTGCCTCGCCTTCGGATCTACCGCCAACCAGCAGCGCGGCTGGACCTTCTCGCAGGACGGCAAGGTCGTGACCATCCGCGTGAACGGCACCATGGAATGCACCGACGGTGCGGTACTGCACGACTGGTGCCTGGACGGCTACGGCCTCGCATGGCGCTCGTGGTGGGAGGTGGGCGACGATATCCGCGCGGGCCGGCTCATGAGCGTGCTCGACGACTTTGCCGCGCCGCCCATCGGCATTCATGCCGTGTTCCCGCAACGCCGTCACCTGCCGCTGCGCGTACGCCTGTTCATCGACCATCTCAAGCACCACTACAGCAGTTCGGTCTACTGGCGAGATGACGCGGCGCCCATCGCGCCGCACGGCGCGGCCGTCTGAGCGGCGGCGCGTCGCGGTGCGAGGGGGCGTGAGGGGGCGTGAGGGGGCGTGAGGGGGCGTGAGGGGGCGTGAGGGGACCCGAGGGATCACCGCCCTATCGGGACTATCGGGTTTGCCCCCGTTGTTGCGTCGCGCCAAAGCCATAGAATCGAAACGAAGGGTCCGCTGGCAATGCGCAGGCTTGAGGGCGAGACATGGCCCTGACTGGCACCGGATGTCTCGGGACAGCGGACGGGGTGCAAGACCGTGATACCTGCGCGAGCCTGTGAACGCGTGTTCAGCAACGCCAACTGCGGGAGGTCATATGCTGTTTACCCACATCCTCATTCCGACCGACGGCTCGGAGCTTTCCGAAAAGGCGGTCACGGGCGGACTCGAACTGGCGCGCGCGCTCGGCGCGAAGGTGACGGGCTATTGCTGCCTCGCGGAGTATCCGTATTCGCCCTTCAGCGAGTATGTACTGGAAGCGCCGGCCACTTTCAGCGAGCGCATTGCCGAAGAGGCATGCGCACACCTCGACAAGCTGGCCGAAGCCGCCGCGGCGGCGGGCGTGCCGTTCGAGCGCGACAGCTCCACCTTCCCGGCGCCTTATCTCGGCATCATCGACGCGGCGCAACGTCACGGATGCGATGTCATCCTGATGGCCTCCCACGGACGGCGCGGGCTGACCAGCCTGCTGCTTGGCAGCGAGACGCAACGTGTTCTCGTGCACTCCAAGATTCCGGTGCTCGTCTACCGCTGATCCATTCGCGGCAACTCGATCGAACATGAAAAAAGGCCCGTGAGCGGGATACGCTCACGAGCCTCCTCTCGTTCAGGCGTGCATGGCACCCTCACCGCGACGGGACCGCAGTCAGGGCCGCCCCGGCCGGATAGGCCGGACGCGCGGTCATAGCGCGATGTCGCACCGCCGGCTGACGATGTGCCCCCACGCGCATCGTCGCTGGCGGGCGCACCGCGCCCTCCCTCAGCCCGGTCAGGCTGCCTTGACCTTTGCCTTCTTCTCGTCGAAGAACTGTTCGTCCTCCGTCGAACCCTTCAGGGCCGTGGTCGATGCGTCACGCTCAATCGTCTGCGTAACAGCATCGAAGTAGCCCGTACCCACCTCGCGCTGGTGCTTCACCGCGGTGAAGCCCTTGTCCGCCGCCGCGAATTCGGCTTCCTGCAACTCCACGAAGGCGCTCATCTGACGACGGGCATAGCCATGCGCCAGGTTGAACATCGAGTAGTTCAGGCTGTGGAAGCCGGCCAGCGTGATGAACTGGAACTTGTAGCCCATGGCGCCGAGTTCCTTCTGGAACTTGCCGATGGTCGCATCGTCGAGGTTCTTCTTCCAGTTGAACGACGGCGAGCAGTTATACGAAAGCATTTTGCCGGGGAAGTGCTTGTGAATCCCCTCGGCAAATTGCCTGGCGAATTCGAGATCGGGCTTGCCGGTCTCGCACCACACCAGATCGACGTACGGCGCGTAAGCCAGACCACGGGCAATCGCCTGATCGAGGCCATTGCGCGTGCGGTAGAAGCCTTCGACCGTGCGCTCGCCGGTGCAGAACGGCTGATCGATCGGATCGACGTCAGCGGTGATCAGGTCTGCTGCTTCGGCATCGGTCCGGGCGATCAGGACGGTCGGCACGCCGAGCACGTCGGCCGCCAGTCGCGCCGCCACCAGCTTGGCCACGGCTTCGCGCGTCGGCACGAGCACCTTGCCACCCATGTGACCGCACTTCTTGACCGACGCGAGCTGATCTTCGAAGTGCACACCGCCGGCGCCCGCTTCGATCATCGCCTTCATCAGTTCGAAGGCGTTGAGCACGCCGCCGAAGCCGGCTTCGGCGTCCGCCACGATCGGGGCGAAGTAATCGATATAGCCTTCGTCGCCCGGGTTCTTGCCTTCCGACCATTGGATCTGATCGGCCCGCGTGAAGGTGTTGTTGATGCGGCGCACGACTTGCGGCACCGAATTGGCCGGATACAGCGATTGGTCGGGGTACATTTCACCCGCCATGTTCGCGTCGCCGGCGACCTGCCAGCCTGACAGATAAATCGCCTTGAGACCGGCCTTGACCTGTTGCATGGCCTGATTGCCGGTCAGCGCGCCCAGGGCGTTCACAAACGGCTCGTCGTTGATCATTTGCCACAGGCGCTCTGCACCGCGGCGGGCGAGTGTTTGTTCAGGCTGGATCGATCCGCGCAGGCGCACCACGTCTTCGGCCGAGTAGCCACGCTTGATGCCCTGCCAGCGCGGATTGTTCGCCCAATCCTGCTCGAGTTGCTTCACCTGGTCTTGACGTGTCGTCATGATGATCTCTCCTGGTTTCTCGATACAAATAAAGCGGTGACGCCTGACTGCCTGTGCGGCTTGAAACCGGCATGTCTTGTATAAGAGTTTAGGGATTTTTCACGCAACGCAACAGAACGAACCACGGCATGGAGTAAAATTTTTTAACTATAAAAATCAATAGTATATGAACTTTATTTCTTGATGCGAAACGATATTTTCCGTTCTGAAATGGCATCGTTGTGCCGAGCAGCGCAAATTTTTACGCACCGCAAGATCATTCCACATCATGAAAAAAGCCGGTGACGGCGAGTCCCGGCTTTGCAACCTCGCGAACAGGCGCGGGCGCGGTGGTTACGATGCGGCCCGACGGGCTGCCGTCGCCGCCCTGGGCGGCTTGCATACGAACCACACGGCGAGCGCGATGAAACAGCCGCCGACAACGTGCGCCATCGTGACCGCTTCATTCAGGAACAAGGCGCCCCACAGCACACCGAACGGCGGAATGAGAAACGTCACGGTCAGCGAGCGCAACGGGCCCAGATCCGCGATCAGGCGGAAGAACATCATGTAGGCCACCGCGCTGCAAAGGAAGCCGAGTGCGGCCATTGCGGCCCAGACGCCGCCGGTCGCCGGGCCGGGAATGCCGGACGTTGCCGACACGTAGCCGAAGAACGGCAGCAGCACGACGGCCGCCCCCAGTTGGCTGCCGAAGGCGACCAGCTTCGCATCGAGGCCGCCCCGGTCGGAAATCCAGCGTTTGGTCAGATAGCCCGCCAGGCCATAGCAGGACGTGGCGACGAGACACGCCAACGCCCCAATGACCACCGGCCCCGACATCGTGACCGGTCCGGCCCGCGTCAATACGGCCACGCCGACAAGCCCGAGCAACACGCCCAACCCCTTGGCTCCCGTCAGGCGCTCACGGAAGAACAACGTGCCGATGATGACGCCCATCAACGGCGTGGTTGCGTTGAGAATCGCCGAGTAACCGGCCGGGAGCACGCGCGCGGCGAGGCAGTACATCGCGAACGGAATGCCGGAATTGATGACGCCGAGCAGCATCGACGCCCCGAGCCGCCCCTTGAACTCCCAGCGCACGCGCATGACCAGCAGGATGACCGCCAGACCGATGGCGCCCAGGGTCACGCGAAGGAACGCCGTGGGCAGCGGCCCGAGCACAGGGACGATGATGCGCATGAAAAGAAAGCTCGCGCCCCAGATGGCGGAGAGCGTCAGCAAACGGGCAATGTCGGACGAACGCATAGTCGGCATGACGGCACGGTTGGCCGCCGGGAAGAATGGGAACGCGTGAATCGTCCCACATCGACGCCAGGCCTGCTGGTCAAAATCGGACATGGCGGCAACGGCACAGTGGCGTTCATCGTCAACCCGTATCGCCCGCCATGGCGGGTCACGCACGGTCCATTTTCGGAATCGGCGCATTGAGCAAGCAAGTGGTCGCGCGCTATGGTGACTGACCGATCGATCGGAGATTTCATACTCATGACGTATCACGATTCACGCGCCGTCTCTCCTCGCGAGGTCCGCCCTCCGTCCGACGGGCGACCTCTCACTCACCAGACCGTCATTCATCCGATTCTCCGCACCCGCCCTCCCGCCCAGACGACCTCACTGCACGCATCGCCCGCCGTGGTGCCACGCGGTTACGACCTATGGAATCACTATGAGGTCGCTTGGCTCGACATGCATGAGCGCCCCCAGATCGCCGTGGCGGAAATCGTGATTCCGTGCGATTCCCCGTACACGCTGGAGATGTCGGACGCGCAACGCTATTTCCTGACGTTGCGCGAGCGATGCTTCGAATCTCCCGACGCGCTGGAAGCGCACGTGGCGGGCGAATTATCGCGCTGCCTGCAAGCGTATGTCCTGGTGCGCACGACACCGGTCAGGCAAGCCGTTCGCACCACGGCCGCCTGCGGGCCGGGCACGGAGAGTCTCGACCTCGCGCCGGTCAGCGTGATACGCGGTGGCGTGCAGGCTCATGCCCTTTGCCTCGCCAGCGACGCCGATGGCGCGCTGGCCTCGCCGATTCGCGAATGCCTGGTCTCCGACCTGTTGAGCGTGCGATGCCCGCTCACCGGCGGCGTCGACTACGGAACCGTCTGGTTCGACTATACCGGCGCGCCGATCTGTCGCCGCGCACTGCTCGCGTACGTCCTGTCGTTTCGCGATAGCGCGATGCTGATCGAGCACTGCGTAGATACGCTCTTCAGTGACGTGCTCACGCGATGCGCGCCAACGCGACTGGCAGTCGGCGCACGCTTCACGCGGCGTTACGGACTCGATATCAATCCCGTGCGCTCCACACATGCCATCGCCCTCACCAATCTGCGCACCATTCGCCAATGACCTCGACGATCTCCCCTGCCTCGCTGCCCTCAGCGCTCGCCGCACGCCAGGCCACGCGCATGACGCCCGCCGTCATCGTGCTTGCGATCGCCTTCGTGAGCTTCCTGCTGATCTCGAACGCATTGGGCGCTCGCGTATGCGAGGTCGCGCTGCCCTGGTCGGTCGGCGACGAGCCGTTGCGGCTGACATTCTCGGCCGCCCTCATCAGCTTCCCGTTTGCTTACCTCTTTGCGTCGGTGCTCACGGAGGTCTACGGCTATCGCATCAGCCGCATCGTGATCTGGAGCGGACTCGCGGCCAATCTGGTGATGATCGGATTTCTCTGGCTGATGCCCCGGCTGCCCACCGAAGCAGCCTGGGCGGCAGAAACCGGCTTCACGGACGAGGTGCAGCGTCACTGGTACGAGGCCATTGCGCATATGTTCCTGGCATCGGTGTCGTGACGTCGGCACCTCGCTCAATCCATTCCGCTTTCGAGCATCGATGCCGCGGCAATCCGTCGAGACTCAATAGCGCATGTCGCTCGCGCTGTCACAGCCGTGCCGCAGCGACACCACGGCTACACCAGGATTACGCCGCGTTGGCGTCGCGCGCGCGACGATACTTGACCCAGTCTCCATCGGCAATCTGCGGCAATGCGTGGACCGCCGATTCGCTCACCGGATAGACGATGCAAGCGTAGGTCGCGCCGTCACAGGCGACCTCGCGCATGTCTCGAACGAACAACCCCGCCTCGCCCGGATACACGGCTTCGATCTCGTCGAGCACGGGGACCAGTGCCGTTGCGATGCGATAGACGTCGCCAGTGACGCGGCCTGCGCTGTGGCCGTCGCACGCCGTGGCGTCGAGCACCATGCCCGGATAGTCCCCGAAATCGTACAGCCGCCCGCCGAGTGATGTGGTGCCGACATAGACCGGCGCCTCGATGCCGTGTCGCTCGGCGGCATACGACACGTCGTTGATTTCGCCGGCACGCAGCGTGCCATAGACAAAAACGTAGACCCCCTCGTCCTGCGAGTCATGGGCATCGTGGGCGTCGACCCGGTCACGCGTTGCAGTATTCATCACCAGCATCCAAATCGGAAAAAAGTGGGGAAGCAGGCAACGCGTCGGCCCTGAACTGCGCATGCCGTGCCCAACACGTCCTCTGTCCGAGCCAATCGTCGTCCTGATGACCGACGGCGGACACGATCGCGCGTACCCCTGAAGTAAAAAAATCCCCGCGCACATTGCAATACGCGGGGACGGATCATGCGGTCCAAGCGAGTTGCAGGAACCGCGTTCGCGCTTACTCGGCGGCCGGTGGCGTCGCTTCGGCCGCTTCTGTCACCGGCCCGGCGGCGTCGCCCTCGAACGTGAATCGCCCGTTGCGCCAGTCGACCGGGATGGTGTCCTTCGGCCCGAACTTGCCCGCCAGCACCAGCTTGGCGATCGGGTTCTCGATTTCCTGCTGGATCGCCCGCTTGAGCGGCCGCGCACCGAACACCGGGTCGAAGCCTTCCCGCGCCACATGCGTGAGTGCCGCCTTGGTCACGTCGAGCGTCATTTCAAGCTTGGCCAGACGTTGACGCAAGATCTCGATCTGGATCGTGGCAATCGACTCGATGTGCTTCTGGTCGAGACCGTGGAACACCACAACTTCGTCGATGCGGTTCAGGAACTCCGGACGGAAGTGATCCTTGATTTCCCCCCACACGGCATCCTTGATGCGGTCCTGCGGCTCGCCGACCATCGACTGAATCATCGACGATCCGAGATTCGACGTCATCACGATCACCGTGTTCTTGAAGTCCACCGTGCGGCCCTGGCCATCGGTCATGCGCCCGTCGTCGAGCACTTGCAGCAGCACATTGAACACATCCGGGTGCGCCTTTTCGACTTCGTCGAGCAGGATCACGCTGTACGGCTTGCGACGCACGGCTTCCGTCAGGTAGCCGCCCTCTTCATAACCGACATAGCCCGGAGGCGCGCCAATCAGCCGAGCGACGCTGTGCTTCTCCATGAACTCGCTCATGTCGATGCGGATGAGGTGATCGTCGGCATCGAACAGGAACATCGCCAGCGCCTTGCACAGCTCGGTCTTGCCCACACCGGTCGGCCCGAGGAACAGGAACGAACCATACGGACGGTTCGGATCCGACAGCCCGGCACGCGAACGCCGGATGGCGTCGGCCACGGCGGTAATCGCCTCGTCCTGCCCAATCACGCGCTCGTGCAGCTTGTCTTCCATGTGGAGCAGCTTTTCGCGCTCGCCCTGCATCATCTTCGAGACCGGGATGCCGGTCGCCCGCGAGACCACTTCGGCAATCTCTTCGGTGCCCACCTGCGTGCGCAACAGGCGTGGATGCGACTGCTGGCCCGCCGCTTCCGCCGCGTCGGCGTCCTTCAACTGGGCTTCGAGCTGCGGCAGCTTGCCATATTGCAGTTCAGCCACCTTGTCGAGCTTGCCTTCGCGTTGCAGCTTCGTAATGTCGGCACGCACGCGCTCGATCTCTTCCTTGACCTGGGCGCTGCCCTGTACCGCCGCCTTCTCCGCGGTCCACACTTCTTCGAGGTCGGCGTACTCGCGTTCCAGGCGCGAGATCTCTTCCTCGATCAGCGCAAGGCGCTTTTGCGAGGCTTCGTCGGTTTCCTTCTTGACGGCTTCGCGCTCGATCTTCAACTGGATCAGGCGACGGTCGAGCTTGTCCATCACTTCCGGCTTCGAGTCGATTTCCATCTTGATCTTCGACGCGGCCTCGTCGATCAAGTCGATGGCCTTGTCCGGCAGGAACCGGTCGGTGATGTAGCGCTGGCTGAGTTCCGCCGCCGCCACGATGGCCGGGTCGGTGATCTCCACCCCGTGGTGCAGCTCGTATTTCTCCTGCAAGCCACGCAGAATTGCGATCGTTGCCTCGACACTCGGCTCGTCGACGAGCACCTTCTGGAAACGACGCTCCAGCGCGGCGTCCTTCTCGATGTACTTGCGGTATTCGTCGAGTGTGGTCGCGCCGATGCAATGCAATTCGCCGCGCGCGAGCGCCGGCTTGAGCATGTTGCCCGCGTCCATGGCGCCTTCGGCCTTGCCGGCCCCCACCATCGTATGAATTTCGTCGATGAACAGGATCGTGCGCCCTTCATCCTTGGCAATGTCGCTCAGCACGCTCTTCAGCCGCTCTTCGAATTCGCCACGGAATTTCGCGCCGGCGAGCAGCCCCGCCATGTCCAGGGCAAGCACGCGCTTGTTCTTGAGCGACTCCGGCACTTCGCCATTGATGATGCGCTGCGCAAGTCCTTCCACAATGGCGGTCTTGCCCACCCCCGGCTCACCGATGAGCACCGGGTTGTTCTTCGTGCGGCGTTGCAGAATCTGGATCGTGCGACGAATTTCGTCGTCGCGGCCGATCACCGGATCGAGCTTGCCAAGCGACGCGCGCTCGGTCAGATCCAGCGTGTACTTCTTGAGGGCTTCGCGCTGATTCTCGGCATCCTGGCTGTTGACGGATTGTCCGCCGCGCACGCCTTCGATGGCGGCTTCGAGCGACTTGCGCGTCAGGCCACGCGCCCGCGCCAGTTTGCCCGTTTCGCCCTTGTCGTCGGCCAGCGCGAGCAGAAACATTTCGCTGGCGATATAGCTGTCGCCATGCTTCTGCGCTTCCTTGTCGGCCTGATTGAGCAGGCCCGCGAGTTCACGGCCGACCTGGACGTTGCCGTCGGTGCCTTGAACTTGCGGCAGCTTCGCGAGGGCCGTCTCGATGTCGTGCGCGAGCGGCTGCACCTGCACGCCGGCGCGCTGCAGCAACGAGCGCGCGGCGCCCTCGGGTTGAGCAAGCAGCGCTGCGAGAAGATGCAGCGGCTCGATGTATTGCTGGTCGCGACCGACTGCCATGCTTTGGGCATCAGCCAGCGCTTCCAGGAACTGCGTGGTGAATTTGTCTTGTCGCATCTAGGGCTCCGGTAAGAAATCTCTCTGGATCGGATGTGCGGACAAGCCCCTGCGGTTTCAAGGGGCATGGCAGCGCGACGATTGACATTGTCGTGCGAGGCCGGAACGGGTCAGCACCCGCCCCAGCATCGGGCGAGATGACGCCATACGGGGAGCGTGAAACGACCGCGGGACACGCCCGGCATTGAAGCTCATAATAGCGATTTTCAGCCTCCCGCACCACGCGTCGCGCTGACGGTAGAACGTCGAGAAGTGCCGGCGCGCCCGCCCGGGTGCCACTCGAAATGTCAGCACAAACCTCCCGCCAGCCGCCGGATCCGTGGCCCGCAACGCGCCTCGCCGAGATCGACGAAGACGCCGTGCGACTGCTCGTGAACACCTTCTACGGGCGCATCCGCGACGACGAGATGCTCGGCCCGGTGTTCCGGCAGGCGCTCGAAGGCCGCTGGGATATGCATCTGGAAAAAATGGTGGCGTTCTGGTCCAGCATCGTGCTCGGCGCCAAACGCTACCGCGGCAATGTGACGCAGGCGCATCAGCCGTTCGGCCACCTGAGCGGCGAGCATTTCAGCCGCTGGCTCGCCCTCTTCTTCGATACGCTGGACAGGCTCTTCGAACCGCAGGCCGCCTTCGCCTTCGCGGAACCGGCCATCCGGATCGCGGAAAGCCTTCAGTTGAATCTGTTCGGATGGGAATACACGCTGCCCCCGGCGCAACGGGCGCTACTCGACAGCGTGAAGCAGGCGAGGCCTGCACGGCCCCAAAAATGACACGATCGGCGATGATGGGAAATCTTCGCCGATGTTATTTGATAATCAAAGAAGAAATCAGCGGTTACCAGTCGACGCGGGCGCCCCTTCGGTCGCCCAGCGCTCGCGTGCTGCCGTGTCCGTCTCGCGCGCATCGACCCAGCGCTCGCCCTGCGGCGTCGCTTCCTTCTTCCAGAAGGGCGCCTCGGTCTTCAGATAGTCCATGATGAACTCGCAGGCAGCAAACGCATCCCCCCGATGGGCGGACGTGACGGCCACGAGCACAATCTGATCGCCGGGGCCCAGTTCGCCGTAGCGGTGAATCACCAGCGCGTCGAACAAGCGCCAACGCGCGCACGCCTGCTCGACAATCGCCGCGAGCGCCTTCTCCGTCATGCCCGGATAGTGCTCGAGCGTCATGCGCGAAACGTCGTTGCCGTCGTTCAAATCGCGCACCGTGCCCACGAAGCTCGCCACGGCCCCCACGCGCAGATCGCCTGCGCGCAGCCGTCGAATCTCCTCCGACAGGTCGAAATCCTCGGTCTGTACACGAATCGGCATGCTGGCGGTATCTCCTGTCCCGTGAATCGCTACGCTGGCGACGACATGCGGCTCAACCGCCCGTCACGGGCGGGAAGAACGCGACTTCACAGCCGTCGGTCAGCCGCGTGGCCGCCGGCACCATCGTATGGTCGAGCGCCATGCGCAGCGCGCGCTGTGCGCCGAGCGTCTCGGCCCACACCGGTCCACGGCCGCACAGCCACTGGCGCACGTCGCCCACCGTGGCAATCCCGGCGGGAACATCCACACGCTCCTCAGCGACATTGAGCGCCTCGCGGACGCTGGCGAAAAAACGAAGTTCGATCTGCATAGTCTGGCTGGCACGCCGCATCGGCGACGCACCTGTCTCTCAATATAGGAGGTCGGAGAACGGCAGGAACGCCACCGTCTGGCCGGCTTCGATACGATGCCCCGGCGGATTGTCGATGAGGCCGTCGCCCCACACGGTCGACGTCAGCACCGCCGAGCTCTGGTTGGGAAACGCGTCGAGGCCGCCCTGCTCGTTGATACGGGCGCGCACGAATTCATTGCGACGGTCCGCCTTCGTCTGCGTGAAGTCCGCGCGCATGGGAATGCGACGCGGCGTCACCGCCGTCGCGCCCAGCAAACGCAGAATGAACGGGCGCACGAACAGCAGGAACGTCACGAAGCTGGACACCGGATTGCCGGGCAGGCCGATGAAATGCGCCGTCTCGCCGCCGGCCCGATTGACCTCGCCATACGCCAGCGGCTTACCCGGCTTGAGCGCGATCTGCCACAGATTGAGGCGGCCTTCGGCTTGCACGGCGGGTTTGACGTGATCCTCCTCGCCCACCGACACGCCGCCGGACGTGATGATCAGGTCGTTGCCGCGCGCCGCGTCGCGCAGAATCGCGCGCGTGGCGGCCAGATTATCGGGCACGATGCCGTAATCGGTCATCTCGCAGCCCAGATTCTCCAGGAGCCCGCGCAGCACGAAACGGTTCGAGTTGTAAATGCTGCCTGCACGCAGCGCCTCGCCAGGCATGGTCAGCTCGTCACCGGTGAAGAAGACGGCCACACGCAAGCGACGTGCGACTTGCAGCTTCGCCATGCCTACGGACGCCGCGAGCCCCAGCGCCGGGGCCCTCAGCCGGGTTCCGGCGGCAAGCACGACGCTGTCACGGCGAATATCCGACCCTTGCCGATTGATGAACTCCTCGACCGCCGGCCTATGGCGAATCACGATGGTCCCGTCCTCGCGCGCGTCGCACTGCTCCTGCATGACGACGGCGTCGGCACCCGGTGGCACCGGCGCGCCGGTGAAGATGCGCGCCGCCGTGCCGCGGGCGAGCGGTTCAGGGGCGTGCCCCGCCGCAATGCGCTGCGAGACCGGCAGCACGGTCTCGTCCCCGACCAGGTCCGCGACCCGCACGGCGTAGCCGTCCATGGCACTCGTATCCATCGGCGGCACGTCCAGCGTGGCGATCACGTCGGCGGCCAGCACGCGAGCGTTGGCCGCAAGCGTGTCGACCGTCTCCTGCCGATCCAGCGGTCGGGCTGCTGCCAGCACGGCATCCAGGGCGTCTTGTGTACTCAGCATGGTGAAGGCGCGCAAGTCAAGGGAGACATCAGGGGGACAGGGCGAGCGCCGCCTTACAGGCCGGTGTGCTCGGCGATATAGGCCTTCACGCTCGCGACGTCGTTCGGCACCGTCTCGAAGCGCTGCGGCAGCGATTCGAGCTGCTCGAAGCCGGCCGGGCGCGGCGGCTCGCGATGCAACGCCTCGCGAATCGTCTCGGCGAACTTCGCCGGCTGGGCGGTCTCGAGCACCACCATCGGCACGCCGGGTTCGAGCGCTTCGCGCGCGACCTTCACACCGTCGGCCGTGTGGGTGTCGATGACCACGTCGTAACGCTTGGCGACGTCCTGGATCGTCGCCAAGCGATCGGCATGCGTACTTCGCCCCGAGACAAAACCAAACTGTGCCACGCGAGCGAAGGCTTCGGTGCCCGACAGGTCGAAGCCGCCTTCGCGCTCGACTTTCGAGAGCAGCTCGGCGGTCGCGTTCGCGTCGCGGCCGAGCAGGTCAAACAGGAAACGCTCGAAGTTCGACGCCTTCGAGATATCCATGCTCGGGCTGCTGGTGTGGAACGTTTCGGCGGACTTGCGCACGCGGTAGTGACCGGTGCGGAAGAATTCGTCGAGCACGTCGTTCTCGTTCGTGGCCACGACCAGCTTGCGGATCGGCAGGCCCATCATGCGGGCGATATGGCCAGCGCAAACGTTACCGAAGTTGCCCGACGGTACCGTGAACGACACCTCGCCGTCCTGGCCCGACCGACCGCCCGTCGCAGCGAAGTAGCCCTTGAAGTAGTAGACGACCTGCGCCACGACACGGGCCCAGTTGATCGAATTGACCGTGCCGATCTTGTAGCGCGCCTTGTAAGCGTGATCGTTCGACACCGCCTTGACGATGTCCTGTGCGTCGTCGAACACGCCTTCCACCGCGAGGTTGAAGATGTTCGGATCCTGCAGGCTGTACATCTGGGCCGTCTGGAACGCACTCATCTTGCCGGCCGGCGAGAGCATGAAGACGCGAATGCCTTCCTTGCCGCGCATGGCGTACTCGGCCGCGCTGCCGGTGTCGCCGGACGTCGCGCCGAGAATGTTGAGTGCATCGCCGTGCTGCGCCAGCGCATACTCGAACAGGTTGCCCAGCAACTGCATGGCCATGTCCTTGAACGCCAGCGTCGGGCCATTCGAGAGCGCCAGCAGCGAGAGCTGCGTGCCCCCTTCGTCGCCCAGCGGCAGCAGCGGCGTGATGTCGGCCGCGTCTTCGCCCGGACGCACATTGCGGTACACCTCGGCGGTGTACGTGCGCGCCGTCAGGTCGGCCAGGATCTCGGCCGGAATGTCGCCCGCGAATTTGGCCAACACCTTCGCGGCCAGCTCGGCGTACGACAACTGGCGCCAGGCGCGCAGCTCGTCCGCTGTCACCTGCGGGTATTGCGTCGGCAGATACAGACCGCCATCCGGGGCCAGGCCGCCCAGCAGAATGCTGGAGAACGATTGCGGCTCGCCCGAGGTCAGGCCCGCGCCGCGCGTGGAGATGTATTTCATGTGGGTCGTGTCCTGTCGTATCGGTTCGTGTGGCCGGCGCTCAGCTGAGCGCCTCCATACGGATGCGCGTGACCTTCGAGAGCACGGTGTCCATCGACTCGATCTTCGCGATGGCCGTGTTGATGTGCTTCTCCTGGGTCTGGTGCGTCAGGATGATGATGTCGGTCTGATGCTCACCCTCGCGCGATTCCTTCTGCAGCAAGGCGTCGATGGAGATGTCCAGATCGGCGAGGATGCGCGTGAGTTCCGCCATCACGCCCGCGCGATCGACCACGCGCAGACGCAGGTAGTAGCTGGTCGTGACCTCGTCGATGGGCAGCACCGGGGTGTTCGACAGCGCGTCGTGCTGGAACGCCAGGTGCGGCACGCGATGCTCCGGATCGGCCGTTTGCAGACGCGTCACGTCGACGATATCGGCCACCACGGCCGAGGCGGTCGGCTCGGCGCCCGCACCCTTGCCGTAATACAGCGTGGCGCCCACGGCGTCGCCCTGCACCAGCACGGCGTTCATGGCGCCTTCCACGTTGGCGATCAGGCGCTTGGACGGAATCAGCGTCGGATGCACGCGCAATTCGATACCGGCCTCGGTGCGACGCGTGATGCCCAGCAGTTTGATGCGGTAGCCGAACTCCTCCGCATACTTGATGTCCAGCGCCGAGAGCTTGGTGATGCCTTCGACATAGGCACGCTCGAACTGCACCGGCACGCCGAACGCGATGGCGCTCATGAGCGTGAGCTTGTGCGCGGCATCAACGCCTTCGATGTCGAACGTCGGGTCTGCTTCCGCGTAGCCCAGACGTTGGGCATCGGCAAGGGCCACGTCGAAGTCGATGCCCTTGTCGCGCATCTCTGAAAGAATGAAGTTCGTGGTGCCGTTGATGATGCCGGCGATCCACTCGATGCGGTTGGCGGTCAGGCCCTCGCGCAGCGCCTTGATGATGGGAATGCCCCCAGCGACGGCCGCTTCGAAGGCGACCATCACGTTGGCCTTGCGCGCGGCAGCGAAAATCTCGTTGCCGTACAGGGCCAGCAGCGCCTTGTTGGCCGTGACCACGTGCTTGCCGTTCTCGATCGCCTTGAGGACCAGTTCCTTCGTGAGGTCGTAGCCGCCGATGGTCTCGACCACGACATCGATGTCCGGATCGTTGACCACGTCGAACGGATCGCCCGTCACGACAGCGGCGCTGCCCACGAGGCCTCGGGCGCGTTCGACATTGCGCACTGCGACCTTCGTAATCTCGATCCCCCGGCCGGCGCGACGTTGAATTTCTTCCTGGTTGCGAGCCAGTACCTGGAAGGCACCGTAGCCTACCGTGCCAAGGCCGAGCAGGCCCACTTTGATCGGTTTCATGCGGTTTTACTCAAAAGTCGAAATCGGGTGGCGCGCATCACTTGCCGTGGCGACGGCGATAACCGTCAAGGAAGCGGGCAATGCGACTGATGGCGTCTTCCAGGTCGCCCTCGTGAGGCAGGAACACAACGCGGAAATGGTCGGGATGCATCCAGTTGAAGCCGCTGCCCTGCACCAGCAGGACCTTCTCTTCAAGCAGCAACTGGAGAATGAAGTCCTGATCGTTGGCGATGGGATACATCGCCGGATCGAGACGCGGGAACAGGTACAGCGCGGCCTTCGGCTTCACGCAGGTCACGCCGGGAATGTCGGTGAGCATGCGGTGCGCGATCTCGCGCTGCTCGTACAGGCGTCCGCCCGGCACGATCAGGTCCTTGATGCTCTGGTAGCCGCCGAGCGCCGTCTGGATGGCGTACTGGCCCGGCACGTTCGGGCACAGGCGCATCGAGGCCAGGATGTTCAGCCCTTCGATGTAGTCGCTCGCCGGACGCTTGTCGCCCGACACGACCATCCAGCCCGCGCGGTAACCGCACGCGCGATAGCTTTTGGACAGGCCGTTGAACGTGATGGTGAGCACGTCCTCGGACAGCGAACCGATCGAGGTGTGCTCCGCGCCGTCGTAGACGATCTTGTCGTAGATCTCGTCGGCGTAAATGATGAGCTTGTGCTCACGCGCGAGGGCGACGATGTCTTTGAGCAGTTCGTCCGAGTACAGCGCGCCGGTCGGGTTGTTCGGGTTGATGATGACGATCGCGCGCGTATTCGGCGTGATCTTCTTGCGGATGTCGGCGAGATCCGGCTGCCAGTCCGCCTGCTCGTCGCAGACGTAATGCACCGGCGTGCCGCCCGACAGGCTGACGGCGGCCGTCCAGAGCGGGTAGTCGGGCGCGGGCACCAGCACCTCGTCGCCATCGTTGAGCAGCGCCTGCATGGCCATCACGATCAGCTCGGAGGCCCCGTTGCCGAGGTAGATGTCGTCGAGCTGGACGTCCTTGATGCGCTTTTGCTGGCAGTAGTGCATGATCGCCTTGCGCGCCGCAAACACGCCCCGCGAGTCCGAATAACCGGCCGAATTCGGCAGATTTCGGATCATGTCCTGCACGATCTCGTCGGGCGGCTCGAAACCGAACGGCGCCAGATTGCCGATGTTCAGTTTGATGACGCGATGACCCTCGTCTTCCATGCGCTTGGCATGTTCGAGCACGGGTCCACGAATGTCGTAGCAGACATTCTGCAATTTCAGCGATTTGAGGATCGGTTTCACGGCGGTTGTGGTCTTGGCGGGCGGCGCAGGGGTCCGGACGAGCCGGCAGGCAGGCGGGACGCACGACGCACCGGCGATCGGACGGCGATGTGCGCGAAGCGCACAGGGCACCGCATTTCCCCGGTTTAGGCGTGGCAAATGCCGCACTGCAACGGTTTTGCCGTGCTGCGTACGGCAAAAAGCTATAATTTAGCCAATTATGACAGAGTTCGGCAATGCATCATTGACGGTTTGCGCCATGCGAGGCAAGATGCCCGCCCGTTGAACGATCTGCCGACGTGCATCCACCCCCGGGGCAAGCCCTGGGCAGGGAATCTTTCTAAAGTGAAACTGCATCAAGACCCGTCGCAAGCATTGAACACGGTCACCGGCTACGGCCGGGGCTATGTCGAGGTCAACAAGATTCGTCACGAGCACAGCGTGATCATTGCGCCCGAGGGCGAGATCCAGGCCTGGCCGGTGTCGCGCTTCGACGCGCTCGAATCCGCCCATTTCGACCAATTGCATGCCCTCGCCCCCGAAGTCGTGATCTTCGGCAGCGGTGAGCGCCTGCGCTTCGCGCATCCGCGCCTGACCACGTCGCTCACCAGCCGGCGCGTTGGCGTCGACTCCATGGACACCCAGGCCGCCTGCCGCACCTACAACATCCTGATGAGCGAAGGGCGCCGCGTCGTGCTCGCCCTGCTCATCGAGACCGAGGCGACTGCGTGAGCCGCCGCCCGCTCGCCTCCGGCCTGCAGGCTGCCGCCCCCCTCGCGTCCTCTCCCCTGCCCGCCCCCGCCTCGCCGCCCGCGGCCTACCCGCTCTCGCCGACCGCTTTCTGGCTACTGCTCGTGGCGTTCGCGCTCGTGTGGTTCGGCGTGCTCGACTACCGCCACCTGATCGCGAGCGACGAAGGCCGTTACGCGGAAATGGCGCGCGAGATGTGGGTCACGGGCGACTGGATCACGCCGCGCTACAACGGCTACAAGTATTTCGAGAAACCGCCGCTGCAAACGTGGATGAATGCGCTCACGTTCGCGGCATTCGGGCTTGGGGAATGGCAAGCCCGGCTGTGGACCGCGCTCACGGGGTTCGCGGGCGTGCTGATGGTCGGTTTTACCGGCCGGCGCGTGTTCAATGCCCGCGTGGGTCTGTTCGCGGCCGTCGCACTCGCCAGCGCGCCGCTGTGGTCGTTGCTCGGGCACTTCAACGTGCTGGACATGGGCCTGTCGTTTTTCATGGGGCTCTCGCTGTGCGCCCTGCTGCTGGCACAGCGCCCGGGGCTTGCGCGCCCCGCCGTGCGCGCCTGGATGTGGCTGTGCTGGGCGGCCATGGCGCTCGCCGTGCTGAGCAAGGGGCTCGTCGGCATCGTGCTGCCGGGCGCCGTGCTCGTGCTCTATACGCTCATTGCACGGGACTGGGCCTTGTGGCGACGCCTGTACCTGGGCAGCGGCCTGATCGTTTTTTTCGCGCTGGCGGCCCCGTGGTTCGTGCTGGTGCAAATGCGCAACCCCGAATTCTTCGACTTCTTCTTCATCAACGAGCACTTCCGACGCTTCGCGATGGAGGGCCATAACCGCGATGGCGCGCCGTGGTATTTCGTGCCCGTGTTCCTCGTCGGCTTCCTGCCCTGGCTGTCGGTCCTGCCGGGCACCGTACGCGCCACGCTGCGCATGCCCCGCCAGCCCAACGGTTTCGCCCCCGCGCTGATGCTGTGGGTGTGGTCGGCGTTCATCTTCGTGTTTTTCAGCGCCTCGCACTCGAAGCTGATCTCGTATCTGCTGCCCATCGCGCCGGCCATGGCGCTGCTCGTCGGCCTGTATCTGGCGCAATTGCGGCGCGACACCGTGCGCTTGCACCTGGCCGGTTATGCGATCCTGCTGATTGCCGCGCTCGTGATGGTGGCCATCTTCGCGGGACGCCCCGGGAGCGTGCGCAATCCGAACGAGTTGTACAAGGCGTTCCAGATCTGGCTGTATGTCGCGATCGGCCTCGGCCTGGCCGGCACGCTCGTGGCATGGCGACTGGCGCGCCATAGCGCGCGGCGCGCGCTGCTCACCTTTGCCGGCGGCATGCTGTTGCTCGTGAGCGTCGGCGGCATGGGACACGAAGTGTTCGGGCGCCAAAGCTCAGGCGTGTTGCTCGTGCCGGCCATCAAGGCCGAGATGCAGCGTCTCGGGCCGAATGTGCCGTTCTATTCGGTCAATGTGCTCGATCACACCCTGCCGTACTACCTCGGCCGCACGATGATCATGGTGCAGCACCCGGACGAACTGGAATTCGGTGTGAAGCAGGAGCCGCAGAAATGGCTGCCCACGCTCGACGACTTCTACGCCCGCTGGCGCACCGCCCCGAAAGCGCTCGCGCTGGTCGATCCGGACACGTTCGGCAAGCTCGAAACCGAGCACTTGCCCATGCGGATCGTCGCGCGTGACGCGCGCCGTATCGTAATCACCAAACCGCAGGCGGAAGACAACGTAAAATAGCGCATCTGGCCTTCGTTCGATCCGTTTGCCGTCGACGGCTTTGGCCGGAGACAGCGACGACAACAGGCTGATGCGCTTAGGGAAACTAAGCGCCAGCCCATTTGCGGTATCCATAATTATTCACAAACGTTCATCAACGTTCCATGAATCTCGCCACATTTTCACTTATTCTCACGGGCGTGCTGCTCAATGCGTGCGCCCAGTTGTTGCTCAAGGCGGGCGCCAGCTCGATCGGCGCGCTTGAGTTCACGCGTGCCAACATCGTGCCCATCGGCCTCAAGCTGGCCACGCAAGTGCCGATCATGGGCGGGCTCGTCTGTTATGCGATCAGCGTGGTCGTCTGGATTCTGGCACTCTCGCGCGTCGAGGTCTCGATCGCGTACCCGATGCTCTCGCTCGGCTACGTGGTGAATGCCTTTGCCGCGTGGTACCTGTTTGGCGAGGCGCTGTCCATGCAGCGTGTCGTGGCCATCGGCATCATCCTGGTCGGCGTTTATATTCTTGCGCGCAGCTAAGGCTGCTGACGGACCGAAATCACGGACGCGCCGCAACAAGCAAACACCGGCGCGTCTCCCCCTGTTTATCTGAGACTTGGTCTTAATCATGAGCGACTCGGCAACCGCCCAACCGAATCTTCCGTTTCTGCCGTTCACACGGCCGAGCATCGACGATGCCACCATCGCCGGCGTTACCGAGGTGCTGCGTTCTGGCTGGATCACCTCGGGCCCGCAAGTGCAGGCCTTCGAGAAGGCCTTGTCCGACTATTTTGGCGGACGCCCGGTGCGCGTCTTCAACTCGGGCACCGCGACGCTGGAAATCGGCCTGCGCCTCGCCGGCGTGCAAGACGGTGACGAAGTGATCACCACGTCGCTGTCGTGGGTCGCCACGGCCAACGTGATTCTGGAAGTCGGCGCGACGCCCGTATTCGTCGACGTCGACCCGGCGACCCGCAATCTCGATCTCGATCTGCTCGAAAAGGCGATCACGCCCAGGACGCGCGCGATCATCCCGGTCTATCTGGCCGGGCTGCCGCTCGACATGGACCGGCTGTACGACATCGCGCGCCGTCACAACCTGCGCGTGATCGAGGACGCCGCGCAAGCCATGGGCTCGACATGGGGCGGCAAGCGCATCGGTGCCTTCGGCGACCTCGTCTCGTTCAGCTTCCACGCCAACAAGAACCTGACCTCCATCGAAGGCGGTGCGCTCGTCTTCAACAATGAGGACGAAGCCCGCCTGGCCGAGAAGTACCGGCTGCAGGGCGTAACCCGCACCGGCTTCGATGGCATGGACGTTGACGTGCTCGGCGGCAAGTTCAACCTCACGGACGTCGCTGCACGCGTGGGCCTCGGCCAGATGCCGCATCTGGCGGAATTCAACCGCCGTCGCTCGGCGCTGGCGCGGCTGTATTTCGACACGTTCGCGGGCGGCGCGGCCGTGGCGCTTGGCCTCGGCCTGCCGCACGCCGACTTCACGAACTCGAACTGGCACATGTTCCAGGTCGAGCTGCCGCTGGCGCGCCTCACGATCGACCGCGCGGGTTTCATGGAAAAACTCAAGGCGCGCGGCATCGGCAGTGGCGTGCATTACCCGGCCATCCACCTGTTTACGCTCTACCGCGGGCTCGGCTTCCGGGAAGGGCAGTTCCCGCATACGGAGCGTCTGGGCCGTTCGATCCTGACGTTGCCTCTCTTCCCCGCCATGGCGGATGCCGACGTTGCGCGCGTCTGCGAAGCCGTCAACGCCCTCTGCGCCGACCATCAAAAATGACCTGCCCCCAACTCTCCATCGTCATCCCGGTATATAACGAAGAGGCCGGACTCGCCGCCCTCTTCGCCCGGCTGTATCCGGCGCTCGACAAGCTGGGCGTGGCTTATGAAGTGGTGTTCGTCAACGACGGCAGCCGCGACCGCTCGGCCGCCTTGCTTGCCGAGCAGTTCCGTGCGCGCCCGGACACGACGCGCGTGGTGCTGTTCAACGGCAACTACGGACAACACATGGCCATCCTGGCCGGCTTCGAACACACGCGTGGCGAATGGGTCGTCACGCTCGACGCCGACCTGCAGAACCCGCCCGAGGAAATCGGCAAGCTCGTCGAGAAACTGGCGGCCGGGCACGACTACGTGGGCACGGTGCGCATGAACCGTCAGGACACATGGTTCCGCCGCCATGCCTCGCGCGCGATGAACCGCTTGCGTGAGCGCATCACGCGCATTCGCATGACCGACCAGGGCTGCATGCTGCGCGGCTACAGCCGTCATATCGTCGACACGGTCAATCAGTGCCGTGAGATCAACACGTTCATTCCGGCGCTGGCCTACACGTTTGCGCAGAACCCCACCGAAGTCGACGTCGCCCACGAAGAACGCTTCGCCGGCGAGTCGAAGTATTCGCTCTATAGCCTGATTCGTCTGAATTTCGACCTCGTCACCGGCTTCTCGGTGGTGCCGTTGCAGTGGCTCTCGGGCGTCGGCATCACGCTGTCGGCGGCCTCCGGTCTGCTGTTCGTCGTGCTGATGGCCCGCCGCTTCCTCTTCGGCTCGGAAGTTCAGGGCGTGTTCACGCTGTTCGCCGTCACGTTCTGCCTGCTGGGCGTGATTCTGTTCGGCATGGGCCTGCTCGGCGAGTACATCGGCCGCATTTATCAGCAGGTTCGCCAGCGTCCGCGCTATCTGGTACAAGCGGTGCTGGAGGACCCGTCGTCCGGCCAATCAGACAAGGGCACCAGCGTGACGTCGAGCGTGCGTCAGACGACCGGCGCCACGGAACTGGGATCGCACGCCTCATGAGCGCCCCAGTGCCCCAAGCCGCCAAAGCTGTCGTCTTTGCGTATCACAACGTGGGCGTGCGCTGCCTGCAGGTGCTGCTCGCGCGCGGTGTCGACGTCGCACTCGTCGTCACCCATCAGGACAATCCGAACGAGAACATCTGGTTCGGCAGCGTGGCCCGTGTCGCCGCCGAGCACGGTATCCCAGTCGTCACCCCCGACGATCCGGCCGATCCCGCGCTCGCCGCACAACTGCGCGCCATCGCGCCGGATTTCATCTTTTCCTTTTACTATCGCCACATGATTCCCGTGGCGGTGCTCGAAATCGCCTCGCGCGGCGCGTTCAACATGCACGGGTCGCTGCTGCCGAAGTATCGCGGCCGCGTACCGGTGAACTGGGCCGTTTTGAAGGGCGAAACGGAAACGGGCGCGACGCTGCACGAGATGGCCGCCAAGCCGGATGCCGGCGCCATCATCGACCAGACCGCCGTGCCGATCCTGCCGGACGATACGGCGGGCGAGGTCTTCGAGAAAGTCACGGTCGCCGCCGAGCAGACGCTCTGGCGCTGCCTGCCAGGCCTGATCGCCGGCACGGCACCGCGACAGGTGAACGAACTGAGCGCAGGTAGCTACTTCGGCGGACGCAAGCCGGAAGACGGCCGCATCGACTGGTCGAAGCCCGCAAAAGACGTCTACAACCTCATTCGCGCGGTCGCGCCGCCCTATCCGGGGGCGTTTACCGATGTGGCGGACCGTCGCTGGGTTGTCACGCACGCCCGTTTGTCACGCGCGCCGGCGCCCGCCGGTTTGCCCTGCGGACTGCAAGTAGTGGATAATGCGCTCCTTGGCGTTTGTGGCGACGCAAATGCTGTCGTCATTCATGAACTAATGCTGGACGGCAAAGCAGTCACGCCGGCACAGTTTTCCCAGCTCAATCACTGACCGCAATATGAAAAAAGTCCTGATTCTCGGTGTCAACGGGTTCATCGGCCACCATCTGTCGAAGCGCATCCTGGAGACGACCGACTGGGAAGTTTATGGCATGGACATGCTCACCGATCGCCTCGGCGATCTGATCAACCACGAGCGCATGCACTTCTTCGAAGGCGACATCACGATCAACAAAGAGTGGGTCGAGTACCACATTCGCAAGTGCGACGTGATTCTGCCGCTCGTCGCCATCGCCACGCCGGCCACCTACGTGAAGGCTCCGCTGCGTGTGTTCGAACTCGACTTCGAGGCGAACCTGCCGATCGTGCGCTCGGCCGTGAAGTACGGCAAGCACCTGGTGTTCCCGTCGACCTCCGAGGTCTACGGCATGTGCACCGACGGCGAGTTCGATCCGGAAAACTCGCCGCTGATCTATGGCCCGATCAACAAGCCGCGCTGGATCTACGCGTGTTCGAAGCAGCTCATGGATCGTGTGATCTGGGGCTACGGCATGCAGGAAGGCCTGAATTTCTCGCTGTTCCGCCCGTTCAACTGGATCGGCGCCGGCCTCGACTCGATCTACACGCCGAAGGAAGGTTCGTCGCGCGTAGTCACGCAGTTCCTCGGCCACATTGCTCGCGGCGAGAATATCAGCCTGGTCGACGGCGGCAGCCAGAAACGCGCCTTTACCGACATTGACGACGGTATCGACGCCCTGGTGCGCATCATCGATAACAAGAACAACATTGCCAGCGGCAAGATTTACAACATCGGCAACCCGACGAATAACTTCTCGGTGCGCGAGCTGGCCAACATGATGCTCAAGCTGGCCGCCGAATATCCCGAGTACGCCGACACGGCCAAGAAGGTTCAACTCGTCGAGACCTCGTCGGGCGCCTACTACGGCAACGGCTATCAGGACGTGCAGAATCGCGTGCCGAAGATCGAGAACACCATGCAGGAACTCGGCTGGGCACCGACCACGTCGATGGACGACGCGTTGCGCAAGATTTTCGAAGCGTATCGTGGCCATGTCGCCGAAGCGCGCCGTCTGGTCGAGGCCGAGTAAGGAACAGTCAGGGACATCCGCGACACGGTCGGGCGGCCTGCGTCAGGCCTACCGCCTCGGGGTTACGGGCAGCGCATTGCCGCCCATTGCAGCCCTTCGCATTGCACGCCCGGTGCGCCCTCGGCGCATCGGGCGTTTTTGACTCGGTAGTTTGTTTCGCAGTTCAGGATATCGCTCGAGGTCATTGCGATATCTCACTCAAGGGCGGCTATGGCCAACATTGTCCTGAAGATCGACGTCGACACGCTGCGCGGCACACGCGAAGGCGTGCCCAATCTGCTCGCCGCACTGGCCGAGCACGAGGCGCAAGCGACGTTCCTGTTCAGCCTCGGGCCGGACCACACCGGTTGGGCACTCAAGCGTGTCTTCCGTCCTGGCTTTTTGAAGAAAGTTTCACGCACTTCGGTGGTCGAGCACTACGGCTTCAAAACGCTCATGTACGGCACGTTGCTCCCCGGCCCGGACATCGGGCGGCGTGCGGCCGACGTCATGCGCACTGTGCGAGACGCGGGCCACGAGACCGGCATCCACACGTGGGACCACACGTATTGGCAAGACAACGTGCGCACACGCGACGCCGCCTGGACGCAACATCAGATGTCGCAAGCCCATGCGCGCTTCCTCCAGGTTTTCGGTGCGCCGCCGCGCACGCATGGGGCAGCCGGCTGGCAGATGAATCCGCACGCGTTTCGGCAGATCGACGCCTGGGGCATGAAGTATGCGTCTGACGGACGCGGCATCGCCCCGCACTACCCCATCGTCGATGGCGTGCGTCTACAGCATGTGCAGATGCCGACGACCCTGCCGACGGTCGACGAGTTGCTGGGCATCGACGGTCGTGACCTCGACGGCGTGGCCGATCATCTGCTTGCCCTGACCCGCGATCCGGCGCAAGATCACGTGTTCACCCTTCACGCAGAACTCGAAGGGCAGAAACTGGCCCCGCTGTTCCGTCAATTGCTGGCTGGATGGCGCCGCCAGGGACACGCCCTGGTGACGATGGGCCAATACTACGAGACGCTCGATCTTGCCTCGCTACCGGCGCATCCCGTCGTGTGGGGCGAAATTCCGGGCCGCTCGGGCGATCTGATTCTCGAGGGCCAGGCCACTGCCTGAACCCGCTTTCGATCCACTTCCCCGTTCCGGCCTTGCAAGGCCACCCAAGGAGACCATAGTGACGGTAGCCATCGACACCCCCGTGCCCGATTTCACCGCACCGGCCACCGGCGGCGATTTTTCGCTCAAGGCGCATCGCGGCCAGAAGGTGGTGATCTATTTTTACCCGAAGGACAATACCCCCGGCTGCACGACGGAAGGCATGAACTTCCGCGACAACTACGATCAGTTTCAGGCAGCCGGGGCGCAAATCGTTGGCGTGTCGCGCGACAGCCTTCGCTCGCATGAAAACTTCCAGCGAAAACTCGAACTGCCCTTCCCGCTGATCTCGGACGGCGACGAAGCAGTTTGCCAATTGTTCGGTGTCATCAAGCTGAAAAAACTGTATGGCAAGGAACATCTGGGGATCGAACGCAGCACGTTCCTGATCGACGAAAAAGGCGTATTGCGCAACGAATGGCGCGGCGTACGTGTGCCCGATCACGTTACCGAAGTGCTGAGCGTCGTGCAGGCGCTCTGATCCGCTGGAGGGCTTGTCAGTGCCGCGGCGCATCGGGCGCCGGGCATCGTCGCCGGCCCCGCGCAAGCGCGCTTCTGTCGCGTGTTGCACGAGGACCGAAGGCGACCGCCAGTGCGGACATTCGGCGCTATACAAGCACGGCAAGAGACGTTATAGTCAGCCGTAATGATGAAGCGCATTGAACCAGACTATTGCAGGCGTTGCCACGGCGGCGCCTTCAGCCAAGCCGCCTCTCCGGTGCGTCCGGGCAGGCGGCTTTTTTGTTGCCGGGACGTGGGGTACCGCAGTCTGTCCCGGCCGAGTCGTGTTGTGTTTTCTTGAACGGGAAATCTATGCCATTGCCATCGGCGCCGACCAAACCGGGCTCGTTGCTCGCCCCGGAACAATTCCCCACTCGCCTCAAACCTTCGCGCACGGAGGCCAAGAAACCGATCCCCTCGTCTGAGCAACTCGCACTGGGCGAGACGTCCGGTGCCACGGGTGCCGGCGCGGCCGAATTGAAGGTCGTGCCTAAACCCTCGGCGGCACCGCAGACGACAGTACAACCGTCGCCTGTCGCACGCTCGCCCCAGTCGCCGCCGGCGGCCGAGTCGAACGGGGCAACACCGTCCCTCAAGGCCGTCAAGCCTACGTCAACGGGCACGGGTTCGAAACGGGCACGTCTGAAGGACCAGGAACCCGCCAAGCTCTTCGTGCTCGACACGAACGTGCTCATGCACGACCCAAGCAGCCTGTTCCGCTTCGAAGAGCACGACGTCTATCTGCCGATGATGACGTTGGAAGAGTTGGACAATCACAAGAAGGGCATGTCGGAAGTGGCGCGCAATGCGCGTCAGGTGAGCCGCACCCTTGACGGGCTGGTCGCCGAGAGCGGCACGAAGTCGATGGTCGAAGGCATCCTCCTCTCGCGGCTTGGCAACAAGGACGCCACGGGGCGCCTGTACTTCCAGACCGACCTGACCGACGTGCCGCCGCTCGACGGGTTGCCGCAAGGCAAGGCCGACAATCAGATTCTCGGCGTCGTGCGGGCATTGCAGGACAAGTTCCGCGATCGCCAGGTCGTGCTGGTGTCGAAGGACATCAACATGCGCGTCAAGGCGCATGCGCTTGGCCTGCCCGCGGAAGACTACTTCAACGACAAGGTGCTCGAGGACAGCGATCTGCTCTACTCGGGCGTGATGCC
Organism: Pandoraea sp. 64-18; assembly: GCF_001899225.1. Lineage (NCBI taxonomy): Bacteria > Pseudomonadati > Pseudomonadota > Betaproteobacteria > Burkholderiales > Burkholderiaceae > Pandoraea > Pandoraea sp. 64-18. Next base: position 105,813 of record NZ_MKVU01000005.1, read on the forward strand.
CCTGCCGACGGACTTCTGGACCAAGCACGGCAAGGGTATGGAGAGCTGGCAGGACAATCGCACCGGCACCACGTTCTATCGCATTACCGGGCCGCTCTGCGCGAGCTTCCTCATCAACCAGTTCGTCTATCTGGAGACGAACAACGGCGAGGCGCCGTTCTACGCGCAGGTTCGCGAGATCAACGGCAAGACGGCGCTGCTGCAAACGCTGCGCGACTATGGACACCACAAGAACAACGTGTGGGGCATCACGGCGCGCAACCGGGAGCAGAACTTCGCGCTGAACCTGCTGATGAATCCCGAAGTGGACTTCATCACGCTGCTCGGTCAGGCCGGTACCGGCAAGACGCTACTGGCGCTGGCCGCTGGTCTGGCGCAAACGCTTGACGAGAAGCGCTACAACGAAATCATCATCACGCGCGCGACCGTGCCCGTCGGTGAAGATATCGGCTTCCTGCCGGGCACCGAGGAAGAGAAGATGCAACCGTGGATGGGCGCGTTCGACGACAACCTGGAAGTGCTCCAAAAGACCGACGATTCCGCCGGCGAATGGGGCCGCGCGGCCACGCAGGAACTGATTCGCTCGCGACTCAAGGTCAAGAGCATGAACTTCATGCGCGGTCGTACGTTCGTGAACAAGTTCGTCATCATCGACGAGGCGCAGAACCTTACGCCGAAGCAGATGAAGACGCTCGTCACGCGTGCCGGCCCGGGGACCAAGCTGATCTGTCTGGGCAACATCGCGCAGATCGATACGCCGTACCTGACCGAAGGCAGTTCGGGCCTCACCTACGTGGTCGATCGATTCAAGGGATGGGGACACAGCGGGCACGTCACGCTGGCGCGCGGCGAACGTTCGCGTCTGGCCGACTACGCGGCGGAAATCCTCTGACGTCTGCCGACCGCGGACGGCGAGCCTCTTCGCTCTACGCGCTTCGCTCCATGCTCAACACGACGGCGCCTTCGGGCGCCGTTTTTTTTGACCGCCGGCGTCGCCAAGGCGGAGCGCACCGACGACAGCGTCATCCGGGAATCCGCTGATTTGTGACGTCGATGCCACAGAACGCCCGTCTTTCGGCGCTTTTACGGTGCATCGACCCGATAAGCGTCGTAAACTCGGCGCATGCGACTGTTCTCTCGCCTCCTCGCTCGCGACGTGACGCATCCGGCTATCCCGCCGAACGCGTGGGGCCGTTGCGTGGGCACGCTGGCGCTGACGTTGCTGGTCGCGGCTTGTTCGTCGGGCCCATCAATCCGACAAGGCGGCAGTGCGAACTATGGCAACCGAACGATGGGGCCGGAGCGCAGCGCGGGTCAGGAGGAGATTACGCTCGAAGCGATGAGCCTCGTTGGCATTCCTTACCGCTACGGCGGCAACACCCCGGATTCCGGTTTCGATTGCAGCGGCCTCGTGCGCTATGTCGTGGCGCGCGCCGCCGGCGTGAACCTGCCCCGCACGACGGCCGACATGAGTGGTGTGGGCACACCGTTGGCGCGCGACGACCTCGCCTCGGGCGATCTTATCTTCTTCAACACGACGGGACGCGCCCACTCGCACGTAGGCATCTACGTGGGTCAGGGGCAGTTCGTACACGCGCCGAACACCGGCGGCACAGTGCGCCTGGAGAGTCTCTTCATTCCATATTGGGCACGCCGGATCGATGGTGTTCGACGCGTCGCAGCGAACAAGGCACCCGCAGGTAATACGACTTACGTGAATCGGTCGGCGCCGGCCTCGCTCGCTCAGTCGCCCGCCGCGGCAACGCCACCGAGCGAGCCTGTGAACCCATCGAATACCGCACCGAACCACCCGCTTACCGGGGCGACTCCGTCTCCGATGGTAGCGCCGCAGGTCTTGGTGCCGAGTCGCACAGCCAACCTTGCCGCCCCAGCCCCGCAGGACGACGATCCCATCGCTCGCTTCGCCAACAGCTCGATGTAATCACTTCCGGCAGACGAGCATCGGTTGAGCGTGAATTGAAGGATCAGCGCAGGTGGGCAAGCAGCGTCGCCGCGCCGCCGACATTGATCGCGACGCCCACCAGTGTGGTGACCGGACGGCGATGCAAGCAACGATGGATCAATGCAGTCATGTTAGCCTCCCACGGGAATCGATTAAACACTATGACGGAATAGTAATTGATCGCTATTGGCTATAGAAATTGATTCTCTCGATGGCCTCGATGCGGCCTGCCAATGGCGCCATGCCGCCCGCGGGGGGCTAAAGCAGGACACAAAAAAAGCGGCCGAAGCCGCTTTTTTTGTTGCCCTGGCGGGTCACACCGTCATGAGACGGCAGCCCGCCGAACCGACATCACAGAATCTGCTTGCCGACCCACCACGCGATCGCGGCGATGAACGCCGAGGCCGGGATCGTCAGCACCCATGCCCAGACGATGTTGCCTGCCACCCCCCAGCGCACCGCAGAGAGCTTGCGCGTGGCGCCAACGCCCACGATGGCGCCGGTGATGGTGTGCGTGGTCGAGACCGGCACGCCGAGCCACGACGCGAAGAACAGCGTAAACGCCCCGCCGGTTTCGGCACAGAAGCCACCGACCGGCTTGAGCTTGGTGATCTTCTGCCCCATCGTGCGCACGATGCGCCAGCCACCGAACATGGTGCCCAGACCGATCGCCAGATAGCAGCCCACGATCACCCACAGCGGCGGTTCCGCAGCCTCCTGCGGCCACATGCCCGCGGCGATCAGCAACATCCAGATGATACCGATGGTCTTCTGGGCATCGTTACCGCCGTGTCCCAGGCTGTACATACCGGCCGAAATCAGCTGCAGGCGGCGGAACCAGCGGTCGACGCGCGCGGGTGGCGTTCGGAAGAACAACCAGGACACCAGCAGCATGAAGAACGAACCGAGCACGAAACCGAGCAGCGGCGAGATGAAAATGAACGCGACCGTTTGCAGCAGTCCACTCGTGACAAGCGAACCCGTGCCGGCCTTGGCCACCGCAGCGCCGACCAATCCACCGATCAGCGCGTGCGACGAACTCGACGGAATGCCGTAGTACCAAGTAATCACGTTCCACGCGATCGCCCCGACGAGGGCGCCGAAGATCACGTAGTGATCCACGATTTCGGGATGAACCGTCCCCTTGCCCACCGTCGCCGCGACTTTCAGATGAAAGACGAACAGCGCGATCACGTTGAACATGGCGGCAAAAGCCACCGCCTGATGCGGCTTGAGCACGCCCGTCGAGACCACCGTGGCGATCGAGTTGGCGGCGTCGTGGAAGCCATTCATGAAGTCGAACAGGAGCGCAAGTGCGACCAACAGTCCGATCAGCCAAAGGCTGATGTGCAGCGTTGCCATCGAAAGTCTCCGCTCAGGCGTTTTCCAGCACAATGCCTTCGATGATGTTGGCAACGTCCTCGCACTTATCGGTCACCGATTCGAGCAATTCGGACACGGCCTTTTGCTTGATCAGCTCCTTCACGTCGGATTCTTCGCGAAACAGCTTCGAGAGCGACGCACGCAACAGGCGGTCGGCGTCCGATTCGAGCCCGTCGATTTCCTCGCAGAGCTTCAGGATCTCGCGCGCGCGATCCATGTCATTGAGCAGCGCCACGGTGCTTTGCACCCGTTCGCAACACTTCACACAAATCTCACCCAGCGTGCGCGCCTCGGACGGCACGCTCTTGACGTCGTACATCCACACGGCTGTCGCCACGTCCTCCATCAGATCCAGGATGTCGTCCATCGTGCTGATCAACTTGTGGATTTCATCGCGATCGAACGGCGTGATGAACGTCTTGTGCATCAGGTCGATGGTCTCGTGCGTGATGCGATCCGCTTTCTTCTCGTTGTTCTGCACGGCAACGGTGCGTGCCTCGGCATTGGGCAGATCGTTGAGCATGGCAGACAGCTCGCGGCTGCCGGCAACCATACACGCCGCGTGCTGGTTGAACAGCTCAAAGAACTTGCCCTCGGTGGGCATGAAGCGACCGAACATTATTGGAAAACTCCGGATATTAATAGGGGACGGGTCGACACAAAAACGTCACATTCTACCTCGTTGCGGGCGCGCGTTACCGCACGCCCTTACGAATGGGCGGAAATCAATGCGTCAATATTGGGGACCGGCCAGATTGTCGAACTTGGTATACGCACCGATGAACGCCAGACGCACCTGACCGATAGGACCATTACGCTGTTTTGCGATGATGATCTCGGCAGTGCCCTTGTCGGGCGTATCGGGGTTGTACACTTCGTCGCGATAGATGAACAGGATGATGTCGGCATCCTGTTCGATAGCACCCGATTCACGCAAGTCCGACATGACCGGACGCTTGTTCGGGCGTTGTTCAAGACTGCGGTTGAGCTGTGAGAGCGCGATCACCGGCACGTTCAGCTCCTTGGCGAGCCCCTTGAGCGAACGCGAAATCTCGGAGATTTCGGTCGCGCGGTTCTCGCCGTTGCCCGAACCGCTCATGAGCTGGAGGTAATCGATGATGATCAGCCCCAGCTTGCCGCATTGACGTGCCAGACGCCGTGCGCGCGCGCGCAACTCCATCGGATTGAGCGCAGGCGTCTCGTCGACGAAAAGCTGCGTCTCGTTCATCTTCTGCATGGCGTGCGTGAGCTTCGGCCAGTCTTCGTCGACCAGCTTGCCGGTGCGAAGACGATGCTGATCGAGACGCCCCACCGACCCCAGCATACGCATGGCCAGCTGCGTGCCCGGCATTTCCATCGAGAACACGGCGACCGGCAGCCCCTCTTCCACGGCGATATGCTCGCCGATGTTCATCGAGAAGGTTGTCTTACCCATCGAAGGACGGCCCGCCACGATGATCAGATCGCCGCCGTTGAAACCCGACGTCATGCGATCCAGGTCGACGAAGCCCGTCGGAATACCGGTGATGTCGCTCCCGCCTTCGCGGTGGTACAACTCGTCGATGCGCTCGACCACCTGCGTGAGCAGCGGCTGCAGTTCAAGGAAGCCGTTCGTGCTGCGCGAGCCTTCTTCCGCGATGGCAAACACCTTCGCTTCCGCCTCGTCGAGCATCTGACGCACTTCCCTGCCCTGCGGATTGAAAGCATCTGACGCAATTTCGTCGGCGACTGTCACGAGCTTGCGCAACACCGCACGGTCGCGCACGATTTCCGCGTAACGACGAATGTTCGCGGCACTCGGCGTATTCTGCGCCAGGGCGTTCAGGTAGGCGAGCCCGCCCACGTCCTCGGCTTTGCCGGCCGAGGTGAGCGATTCGAAAACGGTGATCACGTCGGCAGGACGGTCGCTGGCGATCAACCGACCGATGTGCTGATAGATCAGCCGGTGGTCATAGCGGTAGAAGTCCGATTCAGCCAGAAAGTCGCCGATTCGATCCCACGCCCCGTTGTCGAGCAGCAGCCCACCGAGCACGGATTGCTCCGCCTCGATAGAGTGCGGCGGCACTTTGAGGGAATCGAGTTGGGGATCGGGAGCGTTCATGCCGGGCATTATACCGCCCCCGCGCTCACGATCCGATCCGGCGAAATCGCGCTTGCGCGGCGATTTTTCCGAACGTGTTTTGTTCAGCAGTTTCCCGGGAGGCAACATAAGGCAGCGCTATCGAACGTGAGGAACGTGGAAGGGAGTGCGCAACCGGGACGCGGTCGGCATAGACCTGCGCATGCGCGGCCATCGGAAAGCCCGGCAACCGACACCACAGAGGGGACAGACATAAAAAAACGGAAGCCGGCGGACCGACTTCCGTTTTTTGTTCGCGTCGGGAAGCTGACGCGGATACGGCTTACGCGTGCTCGCCCAGCACCGACACGTTCACGTCGACGACGACGTCCGTGTGCAGCGACACTTGGACCGGGAAGTCACCCACGGTCTTGAGCGGGCCATTCGGCAGGCGCACTTGCATCTTTTCAACCTTGAAACCTTGGGTGCCCAGGGCTTCGGCGATATCGAAGTTGGTGACCGAACCGAACAGACGACCGTCAACGCCGGCCTTCTGCGAGATTTGCACGGTCAGGCCCGACAGCTTTTCGCCTTCGGCTTGTGCGGCAGCCAGCTTCTCGGTGGCAGCCTTTTCCAGGTCGGCACGGCGAACTTCGAACTCGGCGATCGCGTCCTTGGTGGCGCGACGCGCCTTCTTGGTCGGGATCAGGAAGTTACGTGCGAAACCATCCTTGACCTTCACGATGTCGCCCAGGTTACCCAGGTTGACGACTTTTTCCAGCAGAATCACTTGCATTATCTATTCTCCTTCGTCGACTGGCGATTAAGCACCGTGCAGATCGGTGTACGGCATCAGCGCGAGGAAACGCGCGCGCTTGATAGCCGTGTCGAGCTGGCGCTGGTAGTGCGCCTTGGTGCCCGTCAGGCGAGCCGGGGTGATCTTGCCGTTGTCGCCGATGAAGTCCTTCAGCGTCTCGATATCCTTGTAATCGATCTGGTCAACACCAGCGACGGTGAAGCGGCAGAACTTCTTGCGCTTGAACAGCGGGTTTTGCTGTTGGCGGCGGCGATCAAACTTCTTGTTTTTACCGTTAGGACGCGGCATGTTCAACAATCCTTTTCAAATACTTGCAATGCTGTGATGTGAAACACCAGGGTGCGGCTATTGCGATGCTTCTTGGCCAGAAACCCTGCCCACTGGGCCGGTTTCTCCAGTCCCAACGCCATGACTTTGGCACTGAGGGGACCGATCGCAACGGCTGGCATCGAGAACTCGACTTGCCGGGCCACGCCCGACTCTTCGACGGTTCCCGCATAGGCCAGCGTGACCTCGATCACGGGAAGCCCGGCTGGGGTATAGCGCAGCGTGCCGATTTCGACGATGCTGGCTTCAAGCCGTAAGCGATTCACGCGGTCGACGTTTCCGTGGATTCCCTGATGCGTTCCGGTGCGCTAATTACGATGCGGCAGCTTCGGTCGCGGGCGTCGCGGCAGCCTTCTTGGCTTCTTCGCGGGCCACTTCCTTCATCATCGGCGACGGTGCGGTCTCGGCCTTCTTCATGCGAACCACGAGGTGGCGCAGCACGGCGTCGTTGAACTTGAATGCGTGTTCCAGCTCGTCCAGGGTTTCCTGGTCGCATTCGATGTTCATGCAGACGTAGTGAGCCTTGGCCAGCTTCTCGATCATGTACGCCAGTTGACGACGGCCCCAGTCTTCGATGCGATGGATCTGACCGGCCTTGGCCGTCACCATGCTCTTGTAGCGCTCGATCATCGCAGGCACTTGCTCGCTCTGATCGGGGTGAACGATAAATACGATTTCATAATGACGCATATATAAGCTCCTTATGGACAAAGCCGCCCGGGCGTCAAAACCAGTGCAGCAAGGTTGCAGAACCCGCGATTCTAGCGGATTTCACGTCGATCATCAACTGCCGTCTCATCAGGACCGGTCAAGTGTTTTCCAGCCAATAGTTCGGACGGGCATAGATTTGCCGCAGTTGCTCGATGAACAGGCGCACCCGCGCGGGCTGGAAGCGCTGTTGGGGGTACACGGCGAGGATGTCGTAGTCAGGTAACGCGTACTCGTCGAGCACGGTCTCCAGTTCGCCGGAGAGCAGTTCGCGCTGGATTTCCCACGTCGAGCGCCAGCCCAGCCCGATGCCCTCCAGTGACCAGCGGTGCAGCAACTCGCCGTCGTTGCAGTCCAGACTGCCCGCCACGCGAATCGTCACGAGCTTGCCCTGGCGCTTGAAGTACCAACCGCGCTGCTGGCCGCCTTGCAGGTTGAACGCGAGGCAGTTGTGCCTGGCCAGGTCTTCGAGCGTCTTCGGACGACCGTAGCGGGCGAAATATGCCGGGGTGCCGCACACCACGCGCCGGTTCTGGGCGAGTTTGACAGCCACGAAATTCGGATCGACCGAGCCGCCGATGCGAATGCCCATGTCGTACCCCTCGCGCACGAGGTCGACCACGCGGTCGGTCAGGTTGAACGAAATCTGCACCTCGGGGTGCAGGCGCAGGAACGCCGGCGCATGCGGCGCGACGTGCTTGCGCCCGAACGCCGCCGGCGCCGACACGATCAGGTGCCCCGAAACGGCATGACGCCCCGCGCTGATTTCGTTCTCGGCCATCTCCCAGTCGCCGAGCAACTGTTTGCACCGCTCTAGGAACGCGCCGCCCTCTTCCGACAACGCAAGCCGTCGTGTCGAGCGGTACATCAGCTTGATGCCCAGACGCTTTTCGAGCGCGTCGATGCGCCTTCCGAGGATCACCGGCGAGACCCCTTCCTTTAAGGCCGCGGCGGCCAGACTGCCCGCTTCGGCCACCTGCACGAAGGTTTCGATCTGTTTGAATCGGTCCATGCCCCCTCCATTCGATACTTTTTGTTCTTAAAAAAACGATCTTTTGTGATCTTATCAAACAAATCGTACCGGCTTAAAGTGGCTTCCAACACATTGACTCATTACCCATTGGAGACGTCACATGGCCAAGATGACCGCCGTAGAGGCCGCAATTCGAGTGCTCGAGAAAGAAGGTGTCACCACCGCATTCGGTGTGCCCGGTGCTGCCATCAACCCGTTCTATTCGGCAATGCGCAAGGCCGGCAGCGTGGAGCACGTGCTCGCACGCCACGTCGAGGGCGCGTCCCACATGGCCGAAGGTTACACCCGCGCCGAAGCCGGCAATATCGGCCTGTGCATCGGCACCTCGGGGCCTGCGGGCACCGACATGATTACCGGCCTGTACTCCGCCTGGGCCGATTCGATTCCCATCCTCTGCATCACGGGTCAGGCGCCGCGCGCCCGTCTGTACAAGGAAGATTTCCAGGCTGTCGACATCGAGACGATCGCCAAGCCGGTCACCAAGTGGGCCGTGACGGTGCGCGAGCCCGCGCTCGTGCCGCGCGTGTTCCAGCAGGCATTCCACCTGATGCGCTCGGGCCGTCCGGGTCCGGTGCTCATCGATCTGCCGTTCGACGTGCAGGTTGCCGAGATCGAATTCGATCCGGACACCTACGAACCGCTGCCGGTGTACAAGCCCGCGGCCACGCGCGCCCAGATCGAGAAGGCCATTCAGATGCTGGTCGCATCGGAGCGCCCGCTTATCGTCTCGGGCGGTGGTGTGATCAATGCCGACGCCGCCGACCTGCTCGTCGAGTTCGCCGAGACCGTGAACGTGCCGGTCGTGCCCACGCTCATGGGCTGGGGCACCATTGCCGACGACCATCCGCTCATGGCCGGCATGGTCGGACTGCAGACCTCGCATCGCTTCGGCAATGCGACGATGCTCGCGTCGGACTTCGTGATGGGCATCGGCAACCGCTGGGCCAATCGCCACACGGGCAGCGTCGACGTGTTCACCAAGGGCCGCAAGTTCGTGCACGTCGACATCGAGCCGACGCAAATCGGCCGCGTGTTCGGTCCGGACTACGGCATCGTCTCCGACGCCAAGGCCGCGCTCACGCTGTTCGTGGAAGTTGCCAAGGAACTGAAGGCCGCCGGCCGTCTGCCGGATCGTGCGCAATGGGTGGCCGATTGCCAGAAGCGCAAGCGCACCATGCTGCGCCGCACGGACTTCGATCAGGTGCCGATCAAGCCGCAGCGCGTGTATCAGGAAATGAACGCATTCTTCGGTCGCGATGTGCGCTATGTCTCGACCATCGGTCTGTCGCAGATCGCCGCCGCGCAGTTCCTGCACGTGAACAAGCCACGCCACTGGATCAACTGCGGCCAGGCAGGCCCGCTGGGCTGGACGGTGCCGGCCGCCATCGGGGCGAAGGTTGCCTCGCCGTCGTCGGACGTGGTGGCGATCTCGGGCGACTATGACTTCCAGTTCATGATCGAAGAACTGGCCGTGGCCGCGCAGTTCAAGGTGCCGTACATCCACGTGGTCGTGAACAACTCGTACCTGGGCCTGATCCGTCAGGCGCAGCGCAACTTCGACATGGACTACTGCGTGCAGCTCGCGTTCGAGAACGTGAACTCGCCGGAAGTCAACGGTTACGGCGTCGATCACGTGAAGGTGGCCGAAGGCCTCGGCGTGAAGGCGATCCGTGTGTTCCAGCCGAACGACATCCAGCCGGCGTTCGCCCAGGCCCGCAAGCTGATGGCCGAGTTCTCCGTGCCGGTGATCGTGGAAGTGATTCTCGAGCGTGTGACCAACATTGCGATGGGCACCGAGATCAACAACGTCAACGAGTTCGAAGACATCATCGACGTGGTGGAAGAAGACAACGCAGTGTCGGCGTAAGTCAACGCTGTAAAACGGTTTGCGGGGCGCGTGCGTCCCCTGCGCTCTCGGCTAGACCCCTTGAACGAAAAAAGCAGGCGCCCCGCAACCTTGCAACACCCTGGCATCGAAATCGTCGAAACCACCCCCTAAAAGAGAGAAAGAGGAGTCAGCGCAATGCCGAAATTTGCCGCCAATCTGACCATGCTGTTCAACGAGGTGCCGTTCCTCGACCGCTTCAAGGCGGCCGCCGCAGCGGGCTTTCGCGGCGTGGAGTTCCTGTTCCCGTACGCGTTTCATCGCGACCAGATCGCTGACAAGCTGAACCAGTACCAGCTCGATCTCGTGCTGCACAACCTGCCCGCCGGCAACTGGGATGCGGGCGAGCGCGGCATCGCGATCTTCCCCGAGCGCGTGGCCGAATTCCGCGACGGCGTGGGCGAAGCCATCACCTACGCCAAGGCGCTGGGTGTGAAGCAACTGAACTGCCTCGTGGGCAAGCAAGGCGCGGACCTGTCGACGCAAGTCGCGCAAGACACGCTCGTGGGTAACCTGCGCTTCGCCGCCGATGCCCTCAAGGCCGAAGGCATCCGACTGCTGGTCGAGCCGATCAACACGTACGACATTCCCGGCTTCTTCGTGAACCGCACGAAGCAGGCGTTGGAGATCTTCGACGCCGTGGGTTCGGACAACCTGTTCCTGCAGTACGACATCTATCACATGCAGCGCATGGAAGGCGAACTCGCCAAGACCATCGAGACGAATCTGGCGCGCATCGCTCACGTGCAACTGGCGGACAACCCGGGCCGCAACGAGCCGGGCACGGGCGAGATCAACTACGCCTACCTGTTCGCGTTCCTCGACCGCATTGGCTACCAAGGATGGATCGGTTGCGAGTACAAACCGGCCACCACCACGACCGAGGGCCTCGGCTGGTTCAAGGCAGCGGGGCTGCGCGAAGCGGCGTAATTCCTACGCGCCCCCATACCCACCGCGCGACACCTCCCCCGGTGGCACGCGGAAGAAACGAAGGCGTATCCGCCCGAGGCGGTGCGCCGGCTGACCGGGTTTCGACGAGGAAGGGCCCCGCCGGCCGCATGCAGGGGGCATGCGGCCGGAGCACGGGGGCGCCGCGATAAGGCGTCACCGCCCCGCTCGTCTGAGCGTCAGCGACACCACATCACACTTTGGCAACAAGGAGTTACGAAATGGCACAACTCGGTTTCATTGGTCTGGGCATCATGGGCGCGCCGATGGCGAAGCATCTGCAAAATGCCGGTCACAAGCTGTTCCTGTATGAGCGCCGCACGCCCCCGCAAGACCTGATCGACGGTCAGGCCACGGTTTGCACGTCGGCCAAGGAAGTCGCCAAACGCGCCGACATCGTCTTCGTGATGGTGCCGGATACCCCTGATGTGGGTGCCGTCCTGTTCGGTCAGGACGGTCTGGCCGAAGGCCTGTCGGCAGGCAAGATCGTCGTGGACATGAGCTCCATCTCGCCGATCGAAACGAAGGAATACGCCAAGAAGGTCAAGGCGCTGGGCTGCGAATACCTCGACGCCCCGGTCTCGGGCGGTGAAGTCGGCGCAAAAGGCGCCACGCTGTCGATCATGGTCGGCGGCTCGCAAGCGGCGTTCGACGATGTGAAGCCGTTCTTCGAACTGATGGGCAAGAACATCACGCTCGTGGGCGAGAGCGGTGCCGGCCAGACCTGCAAGGTCGCCAACCAGATCGTGGTCGCGCTGACGATCGAAGCCGTAGGTGAGGCTTTGCTGTTCGCGTCGAAGGCCGGTGCCGATCCCGCGAAGGTGCGTGAGGCGCTGATGGGCGGCTTCGCATCGTCGCGCATTCTCGAAGTGCACGGCGAGCGCATGGTCAAGCGCAACTTCGAACCGGGCTTCCGCATTGCCCTGCACCAGAAGGATCTGAATCTGGCGCTGCAGAGCGCCAAGGCCCTCGGCGTGTCGCTGCCGAACACGGCCACGTGCCAGGAGCTGTTCAACGCGTGTGCCGCAAACGGCGGCGCCGCGTGGGATCACTCGGGCATGGTGCGCGCGCTGGAAATGCTGGCTAACCATACCGTGGCGTAAAGCATTGACCGCGTAGGGAGCGTCAGGCCATCAGGGAGATGCGGTGGATGACGACGGGCGCCGGGCCGCAAGGTTCGGCGCCTTTTCGTTGAGGGTCGCTTTTTTATGCGCTGGCGCTTGGCTGGTTCAATACTCGTCAAACAAGCTCTGCATGCGCTCGCGCGGCACGCCCGCCTGCAACGCGAGCATCAGCAAGACACGCGCCTTGAACGGATGCAGGTTGCCTGCGCTCACGAAGCCATACTGATCGTCGGGTGCCGCGCCGTTGTGCATGACATGTCCGCTGCCCACCCGCGCGGCGCGCACGACCGTCACACCGCGCTGCACCGCTTCGGCCAGCGCCTGTTGCAGCAATGAATGCAGCGAGCCGTTGCCCGTGCCCGCCACCACGATGCCCTGCACGCCGGCTTCCACCAGGGCGTCGACGGCGATCCGCGACACCCCCGCATAACTCGAGACCACCTCGACAGCCGGCAACTCGCCCGACAGCCCGACGAACTCGCTTTCGACGGTGTGGTACTGCAACGCCGCACGTTGATACGCCACGCGCTCGTCCTGCACCCAGCCAAGCACGCCGATCTCCGGCGAGTGAAACGCATCGACCTTGTAGGTACTCGTCTTGATGACGTCGCGCGCGCAATGAATCTGGTTGTTGATGGCGACCATCACGCCGCGCCCGGCCGAAATCGGGTCGGTGGCCACGCGCACGGCGTTGAGCAGGTTGAGCGGGCCGTCAGCCGAGAGCGCCGTCGCGGGCCGCATCGCCGCGGTCAGCACCACCGGCTTGCGACTGTTGACCGTCAGATGCAGGTAGTACGCCGTTTCTTCGAGCGTATCGGTGCCATGGGTAATCACCGCACCGGCCACATCGGGCTGCGAGAGCAACGCATTCACGCGCGCGGCCAGCTTCTGCCAAAGCGCCACGCTCATGTCCTTGCTATCGATCTGCGCGACCTGCTCCGCGTGGATATGCGCAACGCTGCCCAGCGCCGGAACCGCCGCGAGCAAGTCCTGGACACCGAGCGCCCCGGCTTGATAAGCGGCGGTACGCGTGGCGTCGGACGCGCTGCCCGCGATCGTGCCACCCGTGGCGAGCAACGCAATGCGCGGCAGATCGCCCGATGACACCGTGTAGTGGGGAATCGGGTTGAATGAGGTCGAAGTCATGGCAGTAATTGTATCCAATACTGCCCGGCTTCCCAATCGCTGAAAATATGGAACCCGCCGCGTTGAACGGGATCGCGGCCGGGTCACGGCCGACGGGCAGCGGCGCGCCCGACAACGCGGGACGACATCAGGCAACGCCCGGCGCCGCTTGAGCAGGCCGCCCATGCGGCCCGGCGCGACGACGCATCAGGCCGCAAATTCAAGCGCTTCGCGCAGTTGCGTCGAGATGTCCTGCTCCTTGAGCGCCGGGGCGAGCATTTCGATGAAGCGGTAAGCATACGAGCGCAGAAACGCCCCGCGGCGAACGCCGATGCGCGTCGTGCTCGGCTCGAACGCGTTGTCGAGTTCCAGCACCACCAGATCCTGGTCCTTGCGCGGATCGACAGCCATCGCCGCCACGATCCCCACCCCCAATCCCAGCTCGACGTATGTCTTGATCACGTCCGTATCGAGCGCGGTGAGCACGATGTCCGGCACCAGACCCTGGTCCGAGAACGCCTTGTCCACGTGCGAGCGCCCCGTGAAGTCGCCGTCATAGGTGATGATTGGATAGTCGGCGATCTCCGCCAGCGTGACGCCCGCTCGCCCGACGAGCGGATGATCCTTCGGCACGACGGCGACGTGATGCCACGAGTAGCACGGGAACGTGACGATATCGGGAAAGCGATCGAGCGCCTCGGTCGTGATGCCGATGTCGGCCTCGCCGTCGATCACCATCTGTGCAATCTGACGCGGGCTGCCCTGCCTCAACGCCAGTTGCACCTTTGGGAACACGCTCGTGAATTGCTTGATGACCTGCGGCAGCGCATAGCGCGCCTGCGTGTGGGTCGTCGCCAGCACGAGATGGCCGCTGTCCTGATCCGCGAACTGACGCGCCACACGGCGCAAGTTCTCGGCGTCGAGCAACATGCGCTCGATCAGTTGCAGCACGGCCTTGCCTGGCTCGGTCAGCCCCGTGAGCCGCTTGCCGCGACGCACGAAAACATCCACGCCCAGTTCGTCTTCGAGATCCTTGATCTGCTTGCTCACGCCCGACTGCGACGTGTACAGCGCACTGGCGGCTTCCGTCAGGTTGAGATTCTGCCGAACGGCTTCGCGCACGTAGCGCAATTGCTGAAAATTCATGAGGGGACTCCACCCTGTGGCTTGCCGGTTCATGACGTCTTGTTCATGACGTCTTGTTCGTAAGGTCCTGTACGTGACGTCGTGTTTGCTACGTCGTGTTTGCTACGTCGTGTTTGCTACGTCGTATTTGCTACGTCGTATTTGCTAGGCCTTGTTCGCTACGTCTTGTCCGGTCGTTGGTTAGATCGTCTGTCAGGTCGTTAGGCGTGGCGCCCCCAGGTCGCGTGGACTAGCGCCGTCGTTTTGTCGTGCGGCTCACGCCGGCGCGGCAAACACCCGCAACTGACGCGGCACCGCCCGCATCGGCGCACCACTTTGCGCGCCGAGCGCCTGCCAGCCAGCGCGAGTCAGTTCCGCTTCCCACACCGCCCCTCCCGGCGCGGCAAGTTCCACGCGCACGGTGCCGCCCAGCGGAATGGCGCGGCGCACGGCCACGTCGATCCCCGGCCCACCGTCGTGCGCCGGCAGCAGCGCAAGATCGTGCGGACGCACATACGCCATCACGCGACCGTCCGGCGGCGCAGCGGGCAAATCGTCCTTGTGCACCGTCACGCGAAACGCGCCGGCACCGGCACCGACATCGGCAATGAAGTCGTGCGTGCGCAACTCGCCCGGCAGCCGGTTCACGGCGCCGAGAAACTCATAGACGAACGGGCTGTGCGGCGTGTCGTACACGTCCTGTGGCGCGCCGATCTGTTCGACGCTGCCGCGATTCATCAGCACTATACGGTCGGCCACTTCGAGCGCCTCTTCCTGGTCGTGCGTGACGAAGATCGTGGTGATGTGCAGCTCGTCGTGCAGACGGCGAAGCCAGCTACGCAATTCCTTGCGCACCTTGGCATCAAGCGCCCCGAACGGT
The DNA here is from genome assembly GCF_001899225.1 of Pandoraea sp. 64-18. NCBI lineage: Bacteria > Pseudomonadati > Pseudomonadota > Betaproteobacteria > Burkholderiales > Burkholderiaceae > Pandoraea > Pandoraea sp. 64-18. The sequence continues at coordinate 121,190 of NZ_MKVU01000005.1, forward strand.
TCGTCGAGCAGCAGCACCTTCGGCTCGACGGCCAGTGCACGCGCCAACGCAATGCGCTGACGCTGACCGCCCGAGAGTTCCGCCGGATAGTGATCGGCCAGCCAGTCGAGCTGCACCAGGCCAAGCAGTTCATGCACCTTGGCGCGGATCTGCGCGTCCGTGAGCCGCTCGCGGCGCGACTTCACGCGCAGCCCGAACGCCACATTCTCGAACACGGTCATGTGACGGAAGAGCGCATAGTGCTGAAACACGAAGCCGACCTGACGCTCGCGCGTGCCGACCGTCGCCACGTCCTCGCCGTTGAGCACGACGCGACCGGCGTCGGCGAACTCCAGGCCCGCGACGATACGCAGCAGTGTGGTCTTGCCGCAGCCGGACGGCCCCAGCAGCGCGACCAGTTCGCCTGTCGGGAATTCCAGCGTGACATCATCGAGCGCCGCAAAATCGCCGAAGCGTTTTGACACCCGTTGTACCTGAATGCTCATGGTCTTGCTCCTCGAATCAATATCGGCTCAGGCCGGCACGACGTCTTCGCGACGCGCTGCCTTGTCCTGCGCCAGCTTGCGCTCAGCCCACAGCTTCAGCGCCAGCGTGGCGAGCGCGAGCATCGCGAGAATCGACGCCGCCGCGAACGCGCCCACCGTGTGGTAGTCGTTGTATTCAATTTCCACGTGCAGCGGCAGCGTGTTCGTCTCGCCGCGAATATGGCCGGAGACGACCGACACGGCACCGAACTCACCCATCGCCCGGGCATTGCAAAGGATCACGCCATACAGCAGGCCCCATTTGATTTTCGGCAGCGTCACGCGCGTGAATATCTGCCACCCGCTGGCCCCCAGCACGCGCGCCGCCTCCTCCTCTTCGCTGCCCTGCGCCTGCATGAGCGGGATCAATTCGCGCGCGACGAATGGGAACGTGACGAACACCGTCGCGAGTATCAGTCCAGGCAGCGCGAACACGACCTTCAGGTTGTGCGCGTCGAGAAAGTCCCACAGCGGCCCCTGACGACCGAAGATCAGCAGGAACGTGATGCCCGCGATCACCGGCGAGACCGAGAACGGCAAGTCGATGAGCGTCGTCAACACGCTCTTGCCCTTGAAGTCGAAACGCGCAATCGCCCACGACGCCGCCACACCGAACACCAGGTTCAGCGGCACGGCAATGACGGCGACCAGCAGCGTGAGACGAAGCGCTGACAGCGCGTCGTCGTTCGTCAACCCGTCCCAATACGCGGGGAAGCCTTTGCCCAGCGCGGTGACGAAGACCGACGCGAGCGGCAAGAGCAGAAACAAAGCGAAGAACAACAGCGCCACGGCAATGAGTGCGCCCTTGACGAACGCCGGCTCGTCGGTCGGATTGACCTGGCGGGCCTGGATCGGTTGCAGCAAGGCGCGCGACAGCGCAAGTGAATCGGACATGAGCGAGACGTTCTCTTGAATCAAGCGCCACTGGCGCGTCGGCCCGCATGGCGGCGTTGCAGCCACCATTGCAGGGCATTGATCAGCAGCAGCAACACGAACGAGATCACCAGCATCACCACAGCCAGTGCCGCGGCGCCCGCATAGTCGTACTGCTCGAGCTTGGTGACGATCAGCAGTGACGTGATTTCCGAGACCATCGGAATGTTGCCGGCAATGAAGATGACCGAGCCGTACTCCCCCACCGCGCGCGCAAACGCCAGCGCAAAACCGGTCAGTAGCGCAGGCAGCACCGCGGGGAGAATGACGTGACGCAGTGTCTGCCAACGTGTTGCGCCCAGACACGCGGCGGCCTCTTCCTGTTCGCGTTCAAATTCCTCGAGCACCGGCTGGAGCGTGCGCACAACGAACGGCAATCCGATAAATGTCAGCGCCACGAAGATGCCCAACGGCGTAAACGCGATCTTGAGATCGAGCAGCGCGAACCAGCGTCCGATCCAGCCGTTCGGCGCGTAGATCGAGGCCAGCACGATCCCCGCGACCGACGTCGGCAAGGCAAATGGCAGGTCGATCAGCGCATCGACGAAACGCTTGCCGGGGAATGAGTAGCGCACGAGCACCCACGCCAGCACGACACCGAACACGGCGTTGAGCATGGCCGCCGCGAGCGACAGGCCGAACGTGAGGCGGTATGAGGCCAACACGCGCGGCGAACTCACGGCGGCGATAAAGCTCGCCCAATCGAGCGAGCTGGCCTTGATGAAAACCATCAGCAGCGGCACCAACACCACGAGGCTCAGATAGCCGACCGTGTAGCCCATCGTCAGGCCAAATCCTGGCAAAGCACTCGGCTTGCGCCAGAGCGGAAACAGTACGGTACTCACGCTTGCATCCCTTTGTCTTCTCGGGCCCTGGGGGTCACTTCTTCGTGTAGATCTGGTCGAAGATGCCACCGTCGGCAAAATGCTTGGCCTGCGTTTTCGTCCACCCGCCCAGATCGGCGTCGACCGTGTAGAGCTTGAGCTTCGGATACTGCGAGGCATACTTCCTGGCGATGTCCGGCGAGCGTGGACGATAGAAGTGCTTCGCGGCGATCTCCTGCCCTTGCGGCGAATACAGCCATTGCAGATAGGCTTCAGCGGCTTTGCGAGTTCCGTGCCTGTCGACGTTCTTGTCGACCACGGCGACCGGCGGCTCCGTGAGAATCGACGACGACGGCACGACGATGTCGAACTTGTCCGGACCGAGATCCTTCACCGAGAGCAGCGCCTCGTTTTCCCAGGCGATCAGCACGTCGCCGATGCCGCGCTCGACGAAGGTCGTGGTGGCGCCTCGCGCGCCGGAATCGAGTACCCCCACGTTGCGGTAGAGCGCCGCGACAAAGGCCTGGGCGGTCTGCTCGTTGCCGCCTGGCTGCTTTAGCGCGTAAAGCCATGCAGCGAGGTAATTCCAGCGGGCGCCGGCCGACGTCTTCGGGTTCGGCGTGACCACGCTGATGCCCGGCCTGGTGAGGTCGTTCCAGTCCTTGATGTGTTTGGGGTTGCCCTTGCGCACGAGCAACACGATGGTCGACGTGTATGGCGTGGCGTTATCGGGCAGACGCTTCTGCCAATCTTTGTTCACGAGTCCGGCCTGCGCCAGTTCGTCGATGTCGGCGGAGATGCCGAGCGTCACGACGTCGGCCGGTGCGCCGTCGAGTACCGTACGGGCCTGCTTGCCCGAGCCGCCATGCGAGGCCTTGAGCGTCACCGTGTCGCCCGTGGTCTGCCTGTAGTGCGCCTCGAATGCCTTGTTGTAGTCGGCATATAGCTCACGCGTCGGGTCATACGACACGTTGAGCAGGGAAAAACTCGCGGCGCGCGCCTGAAGCGACAGCCCGGCAGTCAGTGCCAGCCCTCCCAGTGCGATCGCCAGCGCCCTGGCTTTTCCCCCCCGTATCACTTGACCCATGACTTGCGCTCCCTCGTGTTCTTTCGTGTGTAGGAGGCCAGTCTATGGGGACAGCTAAATACTTAAAAATAATATTTATACGATTGTTTATATCAAATCATGGATTAGCCCGCTCATACCGACGCCGGTTTGATCCCGCGGGGGTCCCACGACGCGGGCGTGGGACAGACACATCCTGCAGGCGACGAAGTTTTCCCTTGCGTTTTTACAAACACTGTACAAAAATACAGCCACCTGTGCTTCCATACAGTGATGCCATGATCAAACTTACTGCTCGTCAACAGCAGGTCTACGAACTGGTCCGACAAGCGATCGAGCGCACCGGCTTTCCGCCGACGCGCGCCGAGATCGCCGCCGAACTCGGCTTCTCTTCCGCCAACGCCGCGGAGGAGCACCTGCGGGCGCTGGCGCGCAAAGGGGTGATCGAACTGGCCGCAGGCCAATCGCGCGGCATCCGCCTCAAGCGGCTCGACGAAGCGGGCGGCATGCATCAGTTCACCTTGCCGCATATGGGCCTGATGCAACTGTCGCTGCCGCTCGTCGGGCGCGTTGCCGCAGGTAGCCCGATCCTGGCGCAGGAACATATCGAACGCAACTTTCAGTGCGACCCGAACATGTTCGCGCGCCAGCCCGATTACCTGTTGAAGGTGCGCGGTATGTCCATGCGAGACGCGGGCATTCTCGACGGCGATCTGTTGGCGGTACAGAAAGCCGCCGACGCGCGAGAGGGCCAGATTGTCGTGGCACGCATTGGCGACGATGTGACCGTCAAACGTTTTCACCGTGTGCCCGGCGGCGTCGAGTTGATCGCCGAAAACCCCGACTTCGAGAACATCGATGTCAATGAAGGCAGCGGTGACTTTGCGCTGGAAGGGATTGCGGTCGGCCTGATCCGCAACAACGACCTCTAGACGCAGACCTGGGTACTGCGCCGCGTCTCGATCACGCAGCAGCCCACTCACTGAAGTTTCGCATTTCCGACTGCGCCGGGCTGGGTCCGGCGCCCGTGCCCTGCTGCGCCCGCGATTTGTGAAGGTCGTGGCAGGACGCGCCCCTCAGACCCACATTGGAGGAAGGATCGCATCATGGCTCGACTCTTTGGTTTGCTGCGTACGTCTTTTGGTCAACCGCGCGTCCGCGTGCCGTCGCAGGCGCGTCTGTCTGCGGTGTACGGGCTGTCGGCCCTGTCCGGCCCGTTTGCCGCCGCCCCGGCCATCGCACGCTCGTACACCGTGCCTGCGCGCTCGCGCTCCACGGCCCTGCCCCGTACACTCGCCGCTGCCATGGCGTCGGCCTCGCGTCGCGCGTGCCCGACCGGAAAAGCGGTCAAGGCGTCGCGCAGCGTGCGAGACGTTCAGCAACGCGACACGCAAGGTGGGCACGAGGTGCGCGTGTATCGCGACATGTCGCACATCGTGATGGTCGGCAGCATCGCCGACATCTGCCGCAAACTCGATCTGGCCGTTGGCGATCAGTTCTGTCAGGCTGCGGTATAAGCCCTCGGGCCACCGCGACCCTCCATGGCGCGACGGACTTATCGCCCGAGTTCGCGCAGTGGATGGTCCGCGCCATGCCGATCGCCATCGAAGAATCGCGCGATGTCGGCGGGCGTGACCGCTTCGATGCTGCCGTGCTGCCAGCGCGGCGCATGATCCTTGTCGACGACCATTGCGCGAATGCCTTCAACACCCTCCGCCCCGGTACGGCCGTCGAGATTGAAGACACAGCGCATCATCAGCCACTCGTCGCGCAACTCGTCCGCGAGTGACAGCTTGCGTGCGCGGCGCACCTGTTCCAGCGTGACGCAAACCATCAGCGGCGAGCGCTTGGCACGCAACAGATCTTCCGTCTCTTGCGCCCAGCCGGAGAACTCGCAGCGGGCTTCCCGCTTGAGCGACGCCAGGATGGCCGGCAGATCCGGCAGGCCGAAGTGATGGTCGATCACGTCGCGCAGCGGCGCAAGCTTGCCCGGGGCCAGTCCGGCAGGCGGCACGCTTTGCCGGGCGAACGCGCGCGCCGCGTCGAGTACCGCATCACTGTCCGGCCAATCGCCGCTCGCCAGCCGTTCACAGAGCACCGGTAATTCGGTACGCGGCACCACGGCGTCGGCCAGACCGATTTCGCATGCGTCAACGGCACCGAACACCACGCCCGTCGTGCCAAGGTACTCGCCAAGATGACCGGCAAGATTCGCGAGAAAGTGCCCGCCGCCCACATCGGGAAACAGTCCGATGGCCGTCTCGGGCATTGCCATGCGCGTGGCTTCCGTGACCAGGCGCAACGCCGCCCCCTGCGAGACGCCCATGCCGCCGCCCATCACCACGCCGTCCATCAGCGCGATATAGGGCTTCGGGTAGGTGGCGATCGTGTAGTTCAGCGTGTACTCGTCCGTGAAGAAATCCATGATGTCGGTGCGCCTCGCGCTCACCGCCTCGTGGAAATAGCGAATGTCGCCGCCCGCGCACAAACCCTTCTCCCCCTCGCCCCGCAGGACGACGGCGAGCACGCGCGGATCGTCGCGCCATGCATCGAGGGTCGAGGCCATCGCACGAATCATGTCGTGCGAGAGCGCATTGAGCGCCTTCGGGCGGGTCAGGGTGATAAAGCCGATGCGGCCGCGGATGTCGGTACTCACAAAGTCGGTCATGTCTGGCAATGGCTTCAGTGATGTCAACGAAAGGGATAACAAAAAAGCCGGTGCGAGGCACCGGCTTTCTTTCCAACAGACTGGCATCGGCGCGTAGCAGAAGTTTCTCCGCTACGCCACGACACCCTCGCCGGCTTTACTTCTCTTCACGCGATGCGCGCTTGCGCTCGTGTTCCTTGAGGTAGCGCTTGCGCAGGCGAATCGTCTGCGGCGTGACTTCGACCAGTTCGTCGTCGTCGATGAATTCCACGGCGTACTCGAGGCTCATCGAGATCGGCGGCACCAGGCGCACGGCTTCGTCGGTGCCCGACGCGCGCACGTTCGTGAGCTGCTTCCCCTTGATCGGGTTGACCACGAGGTCGTTGTCACGGCTATGGATACCGATGATCATGCCTTCGTACAGGGCGTCACCCGGCGACACGAACATGCGGCCGCGATCTTGCAGCTTCCACAGCGCGTAGGCCACGGCAGCGCCGTCGTCCTGCGAGATCAGAACGCCATTGCGACGCTCGCCCAGCGTGCCATCCTTGAGCGGTGCGTAAGCATCGAAAATGTGGCTCATCAGGCCCGTGCCGCGGGTCATCGACAGGAAGTCGCCCTGGAAGCCGATCAAGCCACGCGCCGGAATGCGGTATTCAAGACGCGTACGGCCGCGACCGTCCGACACCATGTCCAGCATTTCGCCCTTGCGGCGGCCGATTTCTTCCATGACCGCGCCCTGGTGATCGTCTTCCAGGTCGATGGTCAGCATTTCGTACGGCTCATGCTTCACGCCGTCGATTTCCTTGAGCACCACGCGCGGACGCGACACGGCCAGTTCGTAGCCTTCGCGACGCATGTTCTCGATGAGAATCGTCAGGTGCAGTTCGCCACGGCCGGACACTTCGAAGACGGAATCTTCGGCGGTGTCTTTCACGCGCAGCGCTACGTTGTGATTGAGTTCCTTGTGCAGACGGTCGCGAATTTGACGGCTCGTCACGAACTTGCCTTCACGGCCGGCCAGCGGCGACGTGTTCACGCAGAAGTTCATGGTCAGCGTCGGCTCGTCTACCGTCAGCAGCGGCAAGGCTTCCGGCGTGTCGACGTCGCAAATCGTTGCGCCGATACCCACGTCTTCAATCCCGTTGATCAGCACGATGTCGCCGGCTTCCGCGCCGTCCGACATCACACGCTCCAGACCGCGGAACGTCAGCACCTGATTGATCTTGCGCTTGAGCACTTCGCCTTCCGGACCAAAGCGCATCACCACTTGCTGACCCGGCTTGATGCGACCGCGCGTAATACGGCCAATACCGATACGGCCAACGAACGTCGAGTAGTCGAGCGAGCTGATCTGCAGTTGCAGCGGGGCGTCGACATCGGCTTCGCGGACCGGCACGTGTTCGAGAATCGCGTCGAACAGCGGGCGCATCGTGCCTTCGCGCACATCGGAGTCGAGGCTCGCGAAACCGTTCAGGGCCGACGCGTAGACGACCGGGAAGTCGAGCTGCTCGTCGGTGGCACCCAGCTTGTCCATCAGGTCGAACGTCTGGTTGATCACCCAATCCGGACGCGCGCCCGGACGGTCGATCTTGTTGACCACGACGATCGGCTTCAGACCGAGGCCGAGGGCCTTGCGGGTCACGAAGCGCGTTTGCGGCATCGGGCCTTCGACGGCGTCGACGAGCAACAGCACACTGTCGACCATCGAAAGCACACGCTCCACTTCACCGCCGAAGTCCGCGTGTCCCGGCGTGTCGACGATGTTGATGTGCGTGCCTTCGTATTCGACGGCGCAGTTTTTGGCGAGGATCGTGATGCCGCGCTCTTTTTCAATGTCGTTCGAGTCCATCACGCGTTCAGCAACTTGCTGGTTTTCGCGGAAGGTGCCCGACTGGCGCAGCAGTTGGTCGACGAGCGTGGTTTTGCCGTGGTCGACGTGCGCGATGATGGCGATATTACGGAGAGCGCGGGTCATGAAGAGGTGCTCGAAAAAAGCCTTTGGAGAATCCGCGATTCTACCACTTGCGCGTGTCTTACGTCATGGTCTTTCTGCAATGCAGCAACGGCCCCTGCGCGGGAACGTCGACGGCGTCGCATTCATCGAGATGCCACTCCCCTGCCATACCCCCTCGCCCCCCGCCACACATCCATTTAGAACGTTAGCTCCAATTTTGGTCGAAATATTTGCCTAGTCAACTATTGCATGGCCTTGAAATTTATTAAGTAACCGCTATAATCGTGACAAGTCAACTATTGCAGCAGCACGAAAATGATCGATCCGTCCGCTTCCTCTTCCGATGCCGCGCCGACGTCGCCGCCGGATGCCCCCCAGAGCGATCCTCCGCGCTGCGCCTACGACATCGACAACTCGCTGGGGTATCTTGTCTCCCGCGTGCGCCAGTTGATCCTGGCAGAGCTGACCAACGAAACGTCGCAATACGGCTTGACGAGCACCCAGGCGACCATGCTTTACAAGGTGGCCACGGGCAAGAGCAAGACGGCGGCCGATCTGGCTCGCGACTACTGTATCGACGCGAGTGCGGTGACGCGTCTTCTCGACCGGCTTGAAGCGCAAGGCTTGCTCGTGCGCGAGCGCAGCAAGATGGATCGCCGCACGGTGAACCTGAGTGCGACCGAAGCCGGATACGCCATGGCCGACCGGATGCCGGACATCTTCGTGCGTGCCGCCGATCATCTGATGCGCGGGTTCTCCGTAGAGGAAGTGGGTTTCCTGAAGAGCCTGCTGCGCCGCGTGATCGCCAACGGCGAAACCGGATGACAACGACGGCCCCCAGATTCCCCCAAAAAAGCATGTCGAGTCCACTACTCCTGGTACTCGCCATCACCCGGTTTCCGATTATTGTCGGTGCCTAACGTCACTCGTAAAGGCTTTGCGATGAAAGTGGCCTCACCGTTCCTCCCGCATCTGCGGGCCCGCTCCATCATTTCCGCCGTCTGTCTGGCGGCGATGACACTGGGGTTTGCCGGTTGCGCGAATTTTGCCGGCATCCACAGCGACAAGCAGATCAGTACCCCCGATCAGTATCAGACCCAGCGCAGCCTGCCCGCCGAGGGCGGCCAGTGGCCCGGCACGGATTGGGCACAGCGGTTCGGCGATCCGCAACTCGTCTCGCTGATCGACGAAGCGCTCGCCGGCAACCCCGATCTGGCCATGGCGGTCGCTCGTCTGAAGGGTGCGCAGGCGCAGACCGAAGGCGCCGCGGCCGCGCTGCTTCCGGCAGTCAATGCCTCGGGCAGCATCTATCGCGAGAAATTCACCGAAAACACGATCTACCCGCCGGGCTATGGTGGCACGTGGTTCACGCAGGGCGACTTGACGGCCTCGTTGTCGTGGGAACTCGACCTGTGGGGCAAGAACCGCTCGGCACGGGCACAAGCCACGTCGGCCGAACGCGCCGAAGAAGCCGAAGACCAGGAAGTGCGACTGGCGCTGGCCACCGCCGTGGCGCGTTCGTATAACCAGCTCGCCCAGCAATATGCACAGCATGACGTGCTCGATCGCATCGGCAAGCAACGCCAGCGCCTCGGGCAACTGACGTCAGACCGTGTGCGGGCCGGTCTCGACACGCAAGTCGAGCAGAAGCAGGCCGAGAGCAACACCGCCGACATTCAGACGCAAATCGCCCAACTCGACGGCCAGATCCTGCTCACCCGCCATCAACTTGGCGTGTTGCTCGGCAAGGGGCCGGATCGCGGTCTGGCCATTGCGCGTCCGACGCTCGCGCAACTGGCGACACCCGCCCTGCCCGACAACCTGCCGCTCACGCTGCTCGGCCGTCGCCCCGATATCGTCTCGGCCCGCTGGGGCGTGGAAGCGCAGCTCAAGGGGATCGACGTCGCGAAGGCTCGCTTCTATCCGGACGTGAACCTGAACGCCGCCTTTGGCTTTTCCACCTTCGGACTGGGCAAGCTGATCGATCCGACCAGCCAGAACATCCAGTACGGTCCGGTCATTTCGCTGCCGATCTTCGATGGCGGGCGCCTGCGCGCCAACTTGAAGGGGCAGTACGCGGCCTATGAAAGCGCGGTGGCGAACTACGACTCGACGCTGAACAAGGCGCTCGGCGACATCGCGGATCGAATGTCGTCGATCCGCTCGGCGGACAAGCAAATGGTCTCGCAACGTGTGGCGCAAGACGCCGCGCAACGCGCCTACGACCTGGCCATCGACCGTTACAAGGCCGGTCTCACGCCGCAGTTGACCGTGCTCGCCGCCGAGTCGTCGCTGCTGGCGCAGGAACAGGCGCGCGTGAATATCGAAAGTGCGCGCCGCGACCAGCAGATCGGCTTGATCAAGGCGCTCGGCGGTGGCTTCGACGCCCAGGCGGCGGGTCTCGTCGTGGGGCAGGAACGCCCCGCCAAGGCCGAAGGCGACGCGGTGCAGACGCACTGAGCGGGCGCCGCACATCACACAGAACAGACAAGACAACGTCAAAGCACATTAAGAGATTAGTACGGAGCGAATGATGAGCGAGAACCAACAACAAACGCCTGCCCAGCCGGCTCAGGCCAATGGCAAGCGCCGCCGCATGATGCTGACGCTAACGGCCGTGATCGCGATCGCGGCCATCGCCTACGGCGCCTATTACGGGCTGTATGCGCGCTTCTATGAAGACACCGACGACGCTTATGTCGCGGGCAATGTGGTGCAAATCACCCCGCAGGTGCCGGGGACCGTGACCGGCGTGAAGGTCGACGACACGCAAATGGTCAAGGCAGGCCAGCCGCTGGTCACGCTCGACCCGACCGATGCCCGCGTCGCCCTGCTGCAAGCCGAGGCCAATCTGGCGCAAACCGTGCGTCAGGTGCGCACGTACTTCGTGAACAACGACGCCTATGCCGCCACCGTGGCCATGCGCGAATCCGAATTGGCCAAGACGCAGGCCGACGTGAAGCGCCGTGAAATGGCGATTGCGACGGGTGCCGTGTCGCGCGAAGAACTCGCCCACGCCCAGGACGCCGTGAAGACCGCACAGGCGTCACTCGAGCAAGCCCGCGCGCAGTGGGTGTCGAACCGGGCGCTGACGGACAAGACGTCGGTGACCACCCATCCGAACGTGCAGCAAGCCGCCGCCAAGGTACGCGCCGCGTATCTCGACTACGCCCGCACGTCGATCCCGGCGCCGGTCGACGGCTACGTGGCCAAGCGTTCCGTGCAAGTGGGTCAGCGCGTGGCGACGGGCGCGCCGCTCATGGCGCTGGTGCCGCTCAATCAAGTCTGGGTCGATGCCAACTTCAAGGAAGTGCAGATCGCGCATATGCGCGTCGGCCAACCGGTGACGCTCACGGCGGACGTGTACGGCTCGTCGGTGGAATACAAGGGCACCGTGGCGGGCTTCTCGGCAGGCACGGGCAGCGCGTTCTCGCTGCTGCCGGCACAAAACGCGACAGGCAACTGGATCAAGGTCGTGCAGCGTTTGCCGGTGCGTATCGCACTCGACCCGAAGCAGTTGCAGCAACATCCGCTGCGTGTCGGCCTGTCGATGCAGGTCAAGGTGGACGTGCGCAATACGGACGGCAAGGAACTGGGTGAAGCGCCGGCGCTGCCGGTGTACGCCACCGATGTGTACGACAAGGTGGGTCATGACGCCGACGACATCGTCGCCAAGATCATCACCGAAAACGCCGGTGCCGCGGCTGCCTCAGGCGCAAACGGCGCCAGCGACACGCGCAACCAGCCGGCTCGCGCACGCCCCCTGTAAAGCGGAGGGGGGTGGCCCCCACCCCCTTTGACATCTCATGGCAACTCAAAACGCTCCTGGCCCCCTGACGGGGAGCCAGTTGGTATTCGGCACCATCGCGTTGTCGCTCGCCACGTTCATGAACGTGCTCGACACCTCGATTGCCAACGTATCGATTCCCGCCATCTCCGGCGACCTTGGCGTCTCGTCGAGTCAGGGGACGTGGGTGATTACGTCGTTCGCCGTGGCCAACGCCATCTCGGTGCCACTCACAGGCTGGCTGACCGAGCGCTTCGGCGCGGTGCGGCTGTTCATTTCGTCGATCCTGCTGTTCGTGCTGGCATCGTGGCTGTGCGGCATGGCGCCCACGCTCGAATTCCTGCTGGCGGCCCGTGTGTTGCAAGGTGCGGTGGCCGGTCCGATGATCCCGCTCTCGCAATCGCTGCTGCTCTCCAGCTATCCGAGCGCGAAGAGTTCGATGGCGCTCGCGCTATGGGGCATGACGACGCTGGTCGCCCCCGTGATGGGCCCGATTCTCGGCGGCTGGATCTCGGACAACTACCATTGGCCCTGGATCTTCTATATCAACATCCCGGTCGGCATTGGCGCCGCTTACGCCACTTGGCTGATCTATGCCAAGCGTGAAACGCCCACGCAACGCAAGCCGATCGATACCGTCGGGCTGGCCTTGCTCGTGTTGTGGGTCGGGTCGCTGCAAGTGATGCTGGACAAAGGCAAGGAACTCGACTGGTTCAATTCGTCGACGATTGTCGTGCTGGCGCTGGTGGCGTTGGTGTCGTTCTGTTTCTTCGTCATCTGGGAAATTACCGAGGAACATCCGGTGGTCGATCTGACACTCTTCAAGCGGATCAACTTTACGGGTGGCGTGGTGGCGATCTCGGTGGGTTACGGCCTGTTCTTCGGGAACCTGGTGATTCTGCCGCAGTGGCTGCAGATCCATCTCGGCTATACCGCGACGGAGGCCGGCCTGGTGCTGGCACCGGTGGGCCTGTTCGCCATCCTGCTCTCGCCAGTGATCGGTAAAACGCTGCCCAAGCTCGATGCCCGTTGGGTCGTGACCGTCTCGTTCCTGCTGTTCGCGCTGGTGTTCCTCATGCGTTCGCACTTCAATACGCTCGTCGATACGCGCACGCTGATGATTCCGACGTTCCTGCAGGGCGTGCCGATGTCGATGTTCTTCATCCCGCTCACTGCGATCATCCTGTCAGGGTTGCCGCCGAGTCGCATTCCGGCGGCGGCGGGGCTGTCCAACTTCGTGCGGATCACGTGCGGTGCGGTGGGCACATCGATTGCGACGACCATGTGGGAGAACCGGATCACGCTGCACCATGCGCAGTTGACGGAGCATTTGACGCCCTACAACCCGACGTACAACGCCTCCGTGCAGACCCTGAATCAACTCGGCATGAGCACACCCCAGGCCAACGGTTACATCGACCGGCTAGTCACGCAGCAATCGGCGATGCTCGGCGCGAACGATATTTTCTGGATCTCGGCGCTGCTGTTCGTGCTGATGATCTCGATGGTCTGGATCACGCGGCCGATGAAGGGGGGCGGCGGTGCCGACGCTGCGGCCGGCGCGCATTGAAGCGAAGTCTTCCCCAGTGTCTGGCCCTGCCCTGTGCAGCCGGACACCTCTCGAACCCCGCTGACGTTAGCGGGGTTTTTTTTGGCCACGCCGACGATGCGCGCAACGCATAACAGTGAGGTTGATTCGCGACCCGCGTCGGCAACGACCACGCAATCGAAGTATGATGGCGCACTGCCCGACGCGATACCGGAATACCGCACGACGCTCGGGAATGTCACGTCCCCCAGCCAAAACCAACATCATGACGACCCCGCAGAACCCGAACGAACGCTCAGAAGTCACTTTCCGCTTTCTGGCCGAGCCGGCCGCCGTCAATTTCGGCGGCAAGGTGCATGGGGGCTCGCTGATGAAATGGATCGACGAAGTGGCGTATGCCTGCGCAGCCACCTGGTCGGGTCGCTATTGCGTGACGGTCAGTGTCGGCAACATCCGCTTCCGCCGTCCGATTCTGGTGGGCAATCTGGTGGAACTGCGTGCGCGTATCGTGGCCACCGGGCGCACCAGCATGCACATCCATGTCTCGGTGCACGCAGGCGACCCCAAGTGGGGCGAGCTGCGTCAGACGACCGATTGCCTGATGGTGTTCGTCGCCGTCGATGAGAGCAATCACCCGGTCGGCATTCCGTCGTTCGAACCGAAAACGGACGAGCAGAAAGCGTTGGCCAAGTACGCGATGGACGTCAAGGCAGCGCTCGACGCCATCGTGGAACTCAAGCCGGAGAACGTCGCCCACTGATGTCGACGGCGGTCGCCCGACCGCTGAATGGCGCGAGGGGCGCCCCTCGGGAACCGACGAGGCGCGCGAGCATGCGCCTCATCGCAACATCGGCTGGCCGCGACTGAACGGCGCCGACTGCGCTTGCTGCGATGACGTCGCTTACTGGGTCTTCAACAGCCGTTGCGGTGTGAGCAGCGCCTCGCCATCGAGTCGCGCAACGCCGAGCAACCGCACGGCGGCGTCGCCATCGGCTTCGGCATACACCTTCACCTCGATCGCCTCGGACGCCCCGGCGCACGCGCGCAGCGCCTGAGGACAGCGCGCCTCGTCCAGACGCAGACGTTGTCCGTGGCTGAAGCGCCTGGCGAGCGTTTCGTCGAGCCAGATCGTCGGCAGCGTCTCGAGCAACGCATCGACCGGTGCCAGCCTCTGCACACGTTGCGCGTGATCGAGCGCCCCCAAATCTTCCAGCGTCACGGCGCCGTCAAGCGTGAGCGGACCGACGGCCGTGCGGCGCAGCGCGCGCAAATGCGCGCCGCAGCCCAGCGCCTCACCGATATCTTCGGCCAACGTCCGCACGTAGGTGCCTTTGCTACAAGTCACGCGAAACGAGAACTCGGCGACGGCCGGCAACGCGCACGCTGTCATCTCCAACGCGTGAATCGTGACCGCACGCGCTTCGCGCTCGAGGGTCTGCCCCGCGCGCGCATATTCGTACAACGGCTTGCCGTCTCGCTTGAGTGCCGAATACATCGGCGGCACCTGCGAGATCGGGCCCGTGAAGCGTGGCAGCACCGCGCGAATCGCCGCTTCGTCCACCGTCACAGGGCGCGTTTGCAACACCTCGCCCTCGGCGTCGCCGGTGGTCGTCGTCTCGCCCAGACGCACCAGCGCTTCATAGGTCTTGTCGGCTTCGAGCAAGTCCTGCGAGAACTTCGTCGCCTCGCCGAAACAAAGCGGCAACAGACCGGTCGCCAACGGATCGAGCGTGCCGGTATGCCCCGCCTTCAACGCCTGTAACAATCGCTTGGCCCGGATCAGCGCGTCGTTGGACGACAGGCCCAGCGGCTTGTCCAGGAGCAACACGCCATCGAGCGCGAAACGGGGAAGTTTTTGGCGGGGTGCCTGCGAACGCGGGTCCGTCATGATGCGCAGAGTGCTTGAGAGAGTCTTGTGGGATACAACCCCTGGCACTCATCGCAAGTGCAAAGGTCGTGCCATACCGCCGGGCCGGCCCATCGGGCAGCCCGGCAGGGGGCATCGTCAATCGACGGACTTGCCGTCGTCTTCCTTGTCGCTGTGCGCGTCGTCTTCGACGACGCCGTCGTTCGCTTCGTCTCTCGCTCGCGTCGCGTTAGCCGTATCGATCAGTCGCGACATTTCGATCGCACGTTCGATCGACTGGTCGAAGTGGAAATGCAACGTCGGCACCGTGTGGATGTGCAGCCGCTTGAACAGCAGATTGCGCAGGTAGCCCGCTGCCTCGTTGAGCGCCTCGCCGGTCGCCTTCGGCTCACCGGTCAGCGTCGTGAAAAATACCTTTGCATGCGCATAGTCGGGTGTCACTTCCACGCTTTGCAGCGTCACCAGACCAATACGCGGGTCCTTCACTTCGCGCTGTATCAACTCCGACAGATCGCGCTGGATCTGATCGTTGATGCGAAGGTTTCGACCCGGAACGCCACGTTTCTTTGCCATAACATACTCGCTAGTAATGCAATGGCCCACGCCACCGGTTTCCCGGCCTGGTGGGCCATTCCACATTCATTGTGCAAATCGCGTTACAGCGAGCGCGCAACTTCCGTGATTTCGAACGCTTCCAGTTGGTCGCCTTCCGTGATGTCGTTGAAATTCTTCACCGACAGACCGCACTCGAAGCCGGACTTGACTTCCTTTACGTCATCCTTGAAGCGCTTGAGCGAATCCAGCTCGCCCGTGAAGATGACAACATTGTCGCGCAACACACGCACATGCGACGAACGCTTGACGAAGCCGTCCAGGACCATACAGCCGGCCACCGTGCCGATCTTCGGCACACGGAACGTCTGACGCACTTCGACCGTACCGGTGATCTCTTCCTTCTTTTCCGGCGACAGCATGCCCGACATCGCCGCCTTCACTTCATCCACAGCATCATAGATGATGTTGTAGTAGCGAATATCGATACCGTTCGACTCGGCCAGCTTGCGTGCCAGCGCATCGGCGCGCGTGTTGAAGCCGATGATGACTGCCTTCGACGCCGTCGCCAGGTTGACGTCGCTTTCGCTGATGCCACCCACGGCAGCGTGCACGATCTGCACACGCACTTCCGGCGTCGAGAGCTTGTTGAGCGACTGCGCCAACGCTTCCTGCGAACCCTGCACGTCGGCCTTGATGATGAGCGGCAGCGACTTGACTTCGCCTTCGGCCATCTGCTCGAAAATGTTCTCGAGCTTCGCGGCCTGCTGCTTGGCCAACTTCACGTCGCGGAACTTGCCCTGACGGAACAGCGCGATTTCACGCGCCTTGCGTTCGTCCTGGACCACGAGCACTTCTTCACCCGCGCCCGGCACTTCCGACAGACCCTGAATTTCCACCGGGATCGACGGACCCGCTTCCTTCGCGTTCTTGCCGGTTTCGTCCAGCATCGCACGCACACGGCCATAGGCCTGACCGGCCAGCACCATGTCGCCACGACGCAGCGTGCCCGACTGCACCAGAATCGTCGCCACCGGACCCTTACCCTTGTCCAGCTTCGCTTCGATCACGATACCCTTGGCCGCGGCTTCCGCCGGCGCCTTCAGCTCCAGGACTTCGGCCTGCAGCAGCACGTTCTCGAGCAGATCGTCGATGCCCGCACCCGTCTTCGCCGACACCGGCACGAACGGCGATTCGCCGCCGTATTCTTCCGGCACCACGCCCTCGGCCACGAGTTCCTGCTTCACGCGGTCCAGGTTCGCATCCGGCTTGTCGATCTTGTTGATCGCGACCACGATCGGCACGCCGGCGGCCTTGGCGTGCGCAATGGCTTCCTTCGTCTGCGGCATCACGCCATCGTCCGCCGCGACCACGAGAATCACGATGTCCGTGGCCTGCGCACCGCGAGCCCGCATGGCCGTAAAGGCTTCGTGACCCGGCGTGTCGAGGAACGTCACCGTACCGCGCGGCGTATCGACGTGATAAGCACCGATGTGTTGCGTAATACCGCCGGCTTCGCCCGCCGCCACCTTGGCGCGACGGATGTAGTCCAGCAGCGAGGTCTTGCCGTGGTCGACGTGACCCATCACCGTCACCACCGGCGGACGCGGCAGCGCTTCGCCTTCCGTCGCATCGTTGCCCAGTGCCAGCAGCGTTTCCGGATCGTCCAGCTTTGCGGCGATCGCGCGGTGGCCAAGCTCCTCCACCACGATCATGGCCGTTTCCTGATCGAGCACCTGGTTGATGGTCACCATCTGGCCCATCTTCATCATCAGCTTGATGACTTCCGAGGCCTTCACCGACATCCGGTGCGCCAGATCGCCCACGCTGATCGTTTCCGGTACGTGAACATCACGCACGACCGGCTCGGTCGGGGCCTGGAACGACGAACGATCATCCTGCGAATGACGGTCGCCACGACGGCCGCCACGGCCACCGCCACGCCAACCATCCGAACCACCGCTCGTGTCGCCGCGCGTCTTCATGCCGCCGCGCTTGTTGCGGTTATCGGCATCCTTCTGCCAGGCGCCCGGCTTCTTGTCCTTCTTGTCGGCGGCACCCGCGGTCGTCGAGGCCGGGGCGGCTGCCGCCGGCTTCTTGTCCGCCGGCTTGGCCGACGCGGCACCTTCCGGCTTGGCCGGCTTGTGCAGGGTACCCTTCGCTTCCGGCTTGGCTGCAGCCGCCGGCGCGGCAGGTGCCGGCTCCGGCGCCTTGAGCACGCGACGCGGCGCGTTCAGCATTTCGCGAATGGCACGCGCTTCGGCTTCTGCCGCCGCACGGCGCTTGCGAATCGCTTCCTCTTCGGCACGAGCCTTGTCGGCCGCCGCGCTCGCCTTCTCGGCGGCCGCGCGCGCTTCCTCGCTGGCCTTGCGGGCCTGCTCGCGTTCGGCTTCGGCCTTGGCCGCTGCCGCCTTCTCGGCTTGCTCGGCCTTTTCGGCGTCGGCCTTGGACACCTTCTCGGCTTCGACGTCGACCTGGGCCTCCGCCTTCGCTTCGGCCTTCGCCTTCTGTTCGTCGGCCGCCTTGGCCGCCGCGGCGCGCTCCGCTTCCTCGCGCGCACGGCGCTCGGCGGCTTCCTTCTCTTCGCGCTCGCGACGCTCGGCTTCCTCGCGCTCCAGTTGTTCCTGGCGCAGCTTGAGCTCAGCCGCTTCCGCCGCCAGACGCTCCGCTTCGCGACGCGCGTCTTCTTCACGCTGGCGCAGGGCTTCGTCTTCGGCGGCAGCCGCCGCGCTCTCCGCGCCTTCCGCGACGTCGTCACGCTTGACGAAGGTGCGCTTCTTGCGCACTTCCACCTGAATCGTGCGCGCCTTACCGGTCGCGTCGGCTTGCTTGATTTCCGAGGTCTGGCGACGCGTCAGAGTAATCTTCTTTTTGTCGCCGTCGCCGGCGCCGTGCGAACGGCGCAGGTGCTCCAGCAGACGGGCCTTGTCGGCTTCCGTCAGGGAATCGTCGGCGCTGAGTTTTTCCACGCCGGCGGCTTTGAGTTGCTCCAGCAACACGCCGGCCGGCATTTTGAGTTCTGCAGCAAATTGGGCTACGTTGATGCTCGCCATTCAAACCTCTTCAAGCAAGGCCAGGCGCCTTGCGGTTAACTTCAAAGTTCACTGTTCCATATACATGCCAGGGCAGGTCATCATTGGAACCAGTGCTCTCGCGCTTTCATGATCAGGGCTTTCGCGGCTTCCTCGTCGACGCCGGTCATCTCGGTCAGTTCGTCGACGGCCAGCTCGGCCAGATCATCGCGCGTCTGAATTTCGTGCTCGGCCAGTTGGGCCAGCAACTCAGGCGACATACCGTCGAGGCTCTTGAGATCGAGCGCAACGCCCTCGACTTTCTCCTCGGTGGCAATCGCCTGTGTCAGCAGGGCGTCGCGCGCACGATTGCGCAGTTCATGCACCGTGTCCTCGTCGAACGCTTCGATCTCGAGCATTTCGTTCAAAGGCACGTAGGCGATCTCTTCCAGGCTCGAGAAACCTTCCTCGATCAGAATGTCCGCCATTTCTTCGTCCACATCGAGACGCTGCATGAACAGCGAGCGCAACGTGCCACGCTCCTCGTTCTGCTTCTCGGCCGACTCGTCCGGCGTCATGATGTTGATCTGCCAACCGGTCAGATCCGATGCGAGTCGCACGTTCTGACCGCTGCGACCGATCGCCACCGCCAGTTCGTTCTCGTCGACGACGACGTCCATGCTGTGCTTTTCTTCGTCCACGACGATCGACTGCACCGACGCCGGCGCAAGCGCGCCGATCACGAATTGCGCGGGGTCTTCCGACCACAGCACGATGTCGACGTTCTCGCCGCCAAGCTCGTTACGCACCGCCTGCACGCGCGTGCCGCGAATGCCCACGCAGGTGCCGATCGGATCGATACGCTTGTCATACGCCACCACGGCGATCTTGGCGCGCACACCCGGATCGCGAGCGGCCGACTTGATCTCCAGCAGACCTTGCTCGATTTCCGGCACTTCCATGCCGAACAGTTCGATCAGGAATTCCGGCGCCGTGCGCGAGAGCTCGATCTGCGGGCCGCGCGCCGTGCGGTCGACCTTCGCGATGTACGCGCGGACACGGTCGCCGATACGCAGATTTTCCTTCGGGATCAGTTGATCGCGACGCAGCAGCGCTTCGACACGGCCCGACTCGACGACCAGGTTGCCCTTGTCGAGACGCTTGACCGCACCGGTCATGATCTTCTCGCCGCGATCCAGGAAGTCCGTGAGGATCTGTTCGCGCTCGGCATCGCGGATGCGCTGCAGAATCACCTGCTTGGCCGCCTGCGCACCGATACGACCGAATTCGACCGACTCCACGGGTTCTTCCACGAACTCGCCGATCTCGATGGACGGGTCGTCTTCCTTGGCTTCGAACTCCAGAACCTGCTTGTCCGGCTCTTGCAGGCCCGCCTCGTCCGGCACCACGACCCAGCGACGGAAGCTCTCGTGCTCCCCCGACTCGCGGTCGATATGTACGCGAATGTCGACGTCCTCGGCATAGCGCTTCTTGGTGGCCGAGGCCAATGCTGCTTCAAGCGCGGCGAACACGACGTCCTTGTCGACGTTCTTTTCGCGCGCGAGCGCATCGACCAACAGCAATACTTCGCGACTCATCGTTTGCGACTCCTAAAATCAATCTGCGGCACTAGGCGCGCACGGTCAATATCCGCGAGGGTGAAGTCGAGCAGCGCCGGGCCGCCCTTGCCTTCGAACTCCAGGCTCAAGTTCTCACCTTGCGGCGCCTGCAGGATGCCGCGAAACTGCTTGCGACCTTCCAGCGGCACACGCAACGTAAGACTCACTTCCGCACCGGCAAAACGCTCGAAGTCACGCAGCTTGCGCAGCGGACGATCCAGCCCCGGTGACGACACTTCGAGTCGGTCGTAATTGACGTTCTCGACCATCAGGACATGCGAGAGCTGACGGCTCACCGTCTCGCAGTCATCGATCGCGATGCCTTCCGGCTTGTCGATGTACACGCGCAGCAAACCGCCGCCGGCGCGTTCAATATCGACCAGCTCGTAACCCAGGCCTTCGACCGTGGTCTCGATCAGTTCTGGCAATTGCAACTTTGCTCACCCTAGAAAAACTCGCGCGCATTAGCGGCGCCCGACAGGTCTGCGCGCCCCGCATGGGGCGCCGCACGATACCGGCCCTCGATCGTCCGGGCCGGCGTACCCGTGTCGGCACACCCACTCCCGAACGCGGCGGCATCGGCCGCGCGCAAAACGCTCGCGGCAAAAAAAAATGGGCGAAACGCCCATTTCTTACAGCCTCATTGCGCATGAGGTGCGTGCCGCAACAGGAGTTGCTGCACGCGGACCAGCTTATTGATTGATTTTATATGATTTTGGGCCGATTTGCAACGCTTGGCACCCCCAAAACCCGTCGGACAGGCGCCCTTGCCGCGTTGCCGCATGCAGGATGGACCCAACGAACGAATGTCCCCGTTATTTCGGACGCCAGGCCAGGGGCAACACACTGGCGCCCCTGCCTGCCGTCGTCCGCCCTGGGGGCGTTCCAACGAAATCAACGTGAACGGTTGCCGCCGCGATTGCCACGGTTGCCTTGATTGCCACCACCTGTATTGCCGCCGCCACTTCCACCCGCACGGTTGCCGCCACGACTGCGATTACCATTGACGTTACCGTTGCCGCCACCGTTACCGCCGCGCGACTGACCGCCAAAACCACCGCCGCCCGCCGACGAATTCCCACCGCCGAAACGTCGTCCCTCGCCTCGCGGCGAAGGCGTTTGCCCCGGGTAGCCGCCGCTCGGGCCAACGAAGGCCGTCAGCGGATTGGGCCGGGGACGACGCGACTGGCCCGGCTCGCGGCTGAACACGCCCAAGGCCGTCTGCATCGGGTCCGGTTGACGGCGCGGCTCTTTCGGCGCGCCGGCTTTGCCGCCACGACCACCCACACTGCCCTTGTCGTCCGAGCCGGTGCCCGGCATCTTCATGCCGACCGTCGCGAACAGGGAGCGCACCTGCGCCTCGTCCAGCTCTTCGTAACGGCCGCGCTTGAGACCGCGTGGCAGCGTCAGCGGGCCGTAACGCGTACGGATCAGACGACTCACCATCAGGCCCGCCGCATCGAACATGCGACGCACTTCGCGGTTGCGGCCTTCGGTCAACGCGACGTGATACCAGTGATTCGACCCTTCGCCACCGCCGTCCTGCAACCGCAGGAAATTGGCTTTGCCGTCGTCCAGCTCGATGCCGCGCAGCAGCTGCTGACGCGACGCCTCGCTCAATTGCCCCACGGTACGCACGGCATATTCACGCTCGATGCCATAACGCGGATGCATGAATCGGTTCGCCAGATCGCCCGACGTCGTGAGGATCAGCAAGCCTTCCGTGTTGAAGTCCAGGCGCCCAACGGCGAGCCACTTGGCCGTCTTCATCGGCGGCAAGCGATCGAATACCGACGCACGGCCTTCCGGATCGGAATGGCTGACGATCTCGCCCGACGGCTTGTGATAGAGCAGCACGCGCGGCGGTTTGCTCGTGATGCGACGCTTGACGAGCTTGCCGTTGATGCGGACCTGATCGGTCGGCAGAATGCGCTGACCGATGTGCGCGGGCTCGGCGTTGACCGACACGCGTCCGGCGAGAATCAGCTCTTCCATCTCGCGACGCGATCCCATGCCGGCCTCGGCCAGCACTTTGTGCAGCTTGGGCGCCTCATCGTCCGGCGACAGGACACGACGGTCGGCCGGGCGGCGGCCGCGCTTGGCAGCCGCCTTGGCATCGCCTTCGGACTCGTCGCTATCGAAGCCACCCGACGTCACGAACGCGAACAGATCGTCGTCACCGCCCTTAGGCGCCTTGCCACCCTTGCCGCCCTTGCCGCCACCGACGCCTGCGCCGCCCCGGGCACCGCCCGTCGACTCCTTGCGGCCACGGCCCTTGGCACCCTGCGGCGCCCTGCCTGTCGGCGTCGCACCATGACCGCTGGCTGCGCTGCCATCGCCTTGCGCCGACTGCGCCGGCGGCGAGGACTGTGCGGCACCGTCACGCTTGCCGCTACGCGGCTTACGGGGTGCGGCATTGCGGCCTCGCGCCTGAGCGGCCAACGGTGCACCGTCGGCGCCCAATGCTTGAGCTTGCGGCGCATCGCCGTGCGGTTCCCCGCGTGGGGCGTCCGACGCGGCAGATTCACCTGCGCCGCCGTCCTCGCCTTCACGCTTGGATTGCTGAGCCGCCCGACGGCGGGCAATCAGACTGCGCGGACCACGGCGCAAGCCGCGGCGCGATGCTTTTTCGTCGCCGCCCTCGCCTTCCGGCGCACGGGCTTCGGCACCAGCATCGCGTGCGTGCAGGTCCTGGGATTCTTCGATTTGTTTCAACACAACCTCATTGGAAAACGGGATCGTCGCGGGCAGGCGTAAATGGCTGCCCCGATCCGTGTTCGCACCATGAATGCGCGGCAAATGCTTGCCGCGACTTCGTTCTTATCGCTAACGGCCCTGCTGGTGCGCGCGACGCGATGCGCCGACGCCTCAGGTGCCCGTGACGAGACTCTTGTCGTCCCCGTCGCTCTCGTCGTCATCTCCCTCACCGGACAGGGGCTGCCCGGTGGCGGGTTCGTTCGCTGCCGAGTCGGCAGCGTGCGGGGAAACCTCTTGTGTTACCGACGCCGCGGGATCTGCCGCCGACGTCGCTACATCCTGCGCATCTTGCGGCGGATCGTCGCCGACCGACACCGCAGACTCCGATTCTTCGGAAAATTCCTTGTCCTGCGCGACCTCCACCGACATTGCGGCACTGGAGGACACCGGCCCTTGATCTGCCTCGCCGTCGCCAGACTTCGCTTGCGTCGCATCGTCATGCACCGCGTCGACCTGCTCACTGACGTGCGCCGCGCCCGCGAGTTCCGCGAGCGATGCCCGTTCAGCGTCTACCGGCTCAATCTCCGCCGGCGCCTCGACCGGGACTGTCACCCCATCGTCGCCTTCGCCTTCCGCCATCACGGCGTCGAGCAACGCGTCTTCCGTCGGCCCGTCGCCCTCGCCCGGCGGCGGGCGCTGATCTTCGGGCAGCCCTTGTGCAAGCGGCAGGTCATCGGCACGCGCTTGCGCCAGACGTGCCAGCGCTTGCGCATCGGCGACAGGCACGTCATCGGACATCGCGTCATCCCCCGCGCCGGCCTCGGCACGTTCGCCGAATTCGATGTTCTGCTGCGCGAGCAAGTCGATCTGCGCCTGTGCGGCCGGATCTTCGAGCGGCGGCAACGCATCGAGCGCCCGCAGCCCCAGATCGTCGAGAAAGTCCTTGGTCGTGGCGTACAGACCCGGGCGTCCCGGCACATCTCGATGCCCGATCACCTCGATCCAGCCTCGATCCTCGAGTTGCTTGATGATCTGTGTGTTGACCGTCACGCCGCGAATCTCCTCGATATCGCCGCGCGTGACCGGTTGACGGTACGCGATGATCGCCAGCGTCTCCATCACCGCTCGCGAATACTTCGGCGGCTTCTCTGGATTCAGGCGATCAAGGTATTCACGCATGCGCGGACGGCTCTGGAAACGCCAGCCGGTGGCCAACGCCACCAATTCCACACCTCGGCCATCCCATTGCACGCGGATTTCCTCGAGCAGCGCGCGCACCGTGTCGCCAGACACGGCGTCATTGAAAAGCTTGCGCAGATCGCCGACCTTGAGCGGCTCCTGCGCGCAAATCAACGCGGTCTCGAGGACGAGTTTCGCCTCTTGGGTATTCATGTGCGACTAAGCAGACCGGGGGCTTGGCGACCCGGTATCAGGAATAAATGGATGCTTGGAACACGAGAAACGGTCGTAACCGCTTCGCATAAGCGCGCGCCCGATTGTGTTCGGTCGTAGTGACGGCGGCGCGACCTGAATGCTTCGAAACGACCTGCCGGGAAAACGCCCAGGCCGATTGTGCGGCGAGACGGACGTCCGGTATGTGCGCAATTATTACTGAAACACCGACGCCCGTAAAGCCTCGTCGACATTCCGACGTGCGGAAAGGGAAAACGATAGGTCAACGCACCATGATAGACTCTCCAAAAAACTTCAGGGGCCCTCATGACCACAGAAAACGGTCGCACTCCCATCGCTCAGCCCCGCTGTTCCACATGTTCGCTCGGGCAATTCTGCTTGCCGGTCGGCATTCCGGAACCCGAGCTGGAACGACTCGACGCACTGGTAAGCGAGCGCCGCCGCCTCAAGAAAGGCGACGTGCTGTACCACGCGAACGACGATCTGCACGCTGTCTACGGCATTCGCTTCGGTTCGCTCAAAAGTTGCGTCACGGCCCCCGACGGCCGCGAGCAAGTCGTCGGCTTCCACCTCCAGGGCGAACTCATCGGCCTTGACGCCGTGGCCGACCACCATCACCCGAGCACCGCCATCGCGCTCGAAGACAGCGAGCTGTGCATCGCCCGCTTCGGCGAACTGGAGACGTTGTCGCGTCAAGTGCCATCGCTCCAACGCCAGTTGCACCGCCTGATGAGTCAGGAAATCCGCAACGAGCACCAGCAACTGCTCGCGCTCGGCACCATGCGTGCCGAGGAACGTCTGGCCGTCTTCCTGCTCAACCTGTCCGAGCGGCTGTCCGCGCGCGGTTACTCCGCCCATGAATTCGTGCTGCGCATGAGCCGCGAAGAAATCGGAAGTTTCCTCGGCCTCAAGCTTGAAACCGTCAGCCGCCTGTTTTCACGCTTTGCACAAAACGGCATGATCGAAATCCGGCAGCGCCACGTCAAGATCATCGACGCCGCCGCGCTGCACGAACTCGCCGGCGTTCCCTGCTGACACCCGCCAACGGGGACGCACGAGCGTCCCCGCAGCCGAAGCTCCCGCCAGTGCGCCGTCACCCGCCATCCCTGCCTCGGATGTTACCGATACGCTAACGGCCCCGCCCCCGCGTCGTGTTGCGCCAGATCAAGCGTCGCGCGCGATGGCGCGATTTTGCCCTCCCGACGTTCGACAAGCCCCGGCAAACGCTCCATAATCGGCGCGTTCTCCAGGCGCCCCCATTGCCTGGCGCTCCACCCCGTCGGAGGCTGCCGTTATGCCCGCTGCCATTTTTCTAAGTCCGGAAGACGCCGAGCACGCCTACTACGAAGCGCTGCGCGCCGGCGATACCGATACGCTGATGGACGTCTGGTCGGAAGACGAGGAAATCGTCTGCATTCACCCGGCAGGGCCCCGCCACGTCGGCCCGGCGGCGGTTCGCGAGAGTTGGCAGCAGATCCTTGCCAAGGACGGATTGCACGTCACGGCCAGTCATCTCCAGGTAGCGCGCAATCCGCTGTGCGCGGTCCATAACGTGCTGGAACAGGTACAGGTCGAGACCCGTCCCGAAGCCCGTTACGCCTTCGTGCTCGCCACGAACGTTTACATGAAGGAAGCCGATGGCTGGCGCCTTGTGCTTCACCACGCCAGCCCGGCGATCGGTCACGAGGACGCCGGCGCACAACTCACGCGGCCCCATCACCTTCACTGACGCTTCGTCGCGTTACGGCCTCGATAGGCCAGCCGATGGGTCGTCGCCGTCATCCCAATACGGCGCCGGCCCAAAGCGCGCCTGCAGGAATTCGATCAGCGCATGGGTTTTCGGCGGCACGAACGCCCGGCTCGGGTACACGGCCCAGATCGCCACCTCCTCCGCGAGCGGATAGGCGGGCAACACCGGCACCAGCGCCCCGCTGCGCAGATGCGCGCCGACGTCCCACGTGGACTTGAGCGCAATGCCCAGGCCCGCCAAAACCGCGTCGCGCAGCACTTCCCCGTTATCCGACGCCAGACGCCCGCCGACACGCACGCTCAGCGGACCACCGGGCGTCACGAACCGCCAATCGCGCTGCTCCCCCAGGATCAGGCAGTCGTGCGCGGCAAGCTCGCCTGGGTGCTTCGGCGCGCCGCGCGCCGCGAGGTACGCGGGCGACGCACACAATGTCCGGCGATTCGGGGCGAGCTTGCGAGCAACGAGCGTCGAGTCACGCAACGCCCCGACGCGAATCGCGAGATCCATGCCGGCCTCGATCAGGTCGACAACCCGATCCGTGAGCCGGAAGTCCAGCGAAATCCCCGGATAGCGCGCCAGGAAGGCCGACAAGGCGGGGGAAACATGCTGACGCCCGAACGACGAGGAGCATGACACCCGCAAACGCCCCTGAGGCGCTGCGTGCCCCTGCCCAACGCTTGCCATCGCTTGCGCCTCGGCCGCGAGCAAGGTCTGCGCGTCTCGCAGAAAGGCTTCCCCCTCTTGCGTGAGCGCCACCCTGCGTGTCGTCCGATGCAGCAACCGTGCCCCGAGCACACCTTCGAGTTGTGTCAGGCGCGTACTGGCCGTGGCCGGAGACAGCCCTTGCTCGCGCCCCGCGGCCGACACATTCCCGAGCGCCGCCACGCGCACGAACAACGCCACGGTATCGAGATCCAATGCCATTTGATGGAATCTCCAAAAGATCTTTTCCGCATTATGCGAATTATCAAAGCAATCGACTAGCCTTAGTCTCTCGTTATCGCATCGGGGGTGTCGCCGGCGCACTGCCGGCTGCGCCCCGCCTATTCAGGAGAAAACAGATGAAAGCCGTCGGATTGACCCATTACCTGCCGATTGACGACCCGAAGTCGCTCGAAGACATCGAGCTGCCGACGCCAACACCCGCGGGGCGCGACCTGCTGGTCAAGGTCGAAGCGATTTCCGTGAACCCGGTCGACACCAAGGTTCGCGCCCCGAAAGATAAGGTCGAAGCCACGCCGCGCGTATTGGGGTGGGATGCGGCGGGCACCGTCGCAGCCGTCGGCCCGGACGTCACCCTCTTCAAGGTTGGCGACCCGGTGTACTACGCGGGCAGCATCACGCGCCCAGGCGCGAACAGCGAGTTCCATCTTGTCGACGAACGCATCGTCGGCCACATGCCCACGTCGCTCGACTTCGCGGGCGCCGCTGCTTTGCCACTCACGACGATCACGGCGTGGGAAGCCCTTTTCGACCGCCTTGGCATCGCTCCCGACGGCGGCGATGAGGGCAAGTCGATCCTCATCGTCGGCGGTGCCGGCGGCGTCGGCTCGATTGCCATTCAGCTCGCGCGACGCCTTGCCCATCTGCACATCGTCGCTACCGCGTCGCGCCCGGCATCGGCCGACTGGTGTCGTCAACTCGGTGCGCAACACGTGATCGACCATACCCAGGACATTCCGGCGCAGCTGCAGTCGATCGGCATGCCACAGGTGGATTTCGTACTGTGCCTGAACGACACCGACGCGCATTTCCCCGCCATGGCGCAGGTCGTCGCCCCACAAGGCAAGATCTGCTCCATCGTGGAGAATGCGGGTCCGCTCGACATCGGTCTGCTCAAAAACAAGAGCGCCACGTTCGTCTGGGAGTTCATGTTCACGCGCGCCATGTTCGCAACGCCGGACATGATCGCGCAGCACACGCTGCTGACCGAAGTGGCACGCCGGGTCGATGCGGGTACGCTGCGCACGACGGTGGGCGAGGTCCTGGGCCCGATCAACGCGGTGAACCTGCGCCGCGCCCACGCGCAGCTCGAAGGCGGACGCACCATCGGCAAACTCGTGCTCGCCGGATTCTGACCGGCGCGCAGGGCGCGCATGGTTCCCGCCGTGCGCGCCGGCAACGAAAAACGGCGCTTGCCCTTCACAGGCAAGCGCCGTTTTTATGCGCTCTCGCGGCAGTACCGCCCGCCCGTCAATTGCCCGACGGCAGCGTGCCCTCGGGCAGCGCGAGCGCCTCGGTCGGATGCACGATCTCGCCGCCCAGCGCATTCACCCCGGCAATCAGTCGCTCGAACGCCGCGCCAACCAGTGCGGGGTCGCCCTTCACGCCCAGGTCGATATGTCGGCGCGCGTAGATCGCGCCACGTTGCGCGTCGCCCACGCTGGGCAGACTGAACACTTTCACGCCGCCATATTCGGCTTCGATGGCCTCCATGAGCGGCGTCAATGTCGACTCGGCCAACCCGAACACCAGCACCGATCGCTCGGCGTGCTTCGTCAGGTGATGCAACTCGGCGTAGTCCGTGTCGAGCACCCACGCCATCATCGGCCACGCCATGACCGGGAATCCCGGCATGAAGTGATGCCGCTCGACCGAGAACCCCGGAATCTTGTTGTAGGGATTCGGCAGCACGCGCGCGCCGACCGGAAACTCGCCCATCTTCAGACGATGCCGGTTATCGGGCTGGCTCATGTCCGCACGTCCGTCGGGACTGGTGTCGGCGATGCGCTCCATGATGAGCGCCTCGGCTTCCGGCGTGAGCACGAGCGGGACATTGAGTGCCGCCGCGGCGCACTGACGCGTGTGATCGTCGGGCGTCGCCCCGATGCCGCCGGTGACGAAAACGATATCCTCGCTCGCAAACGTGCGTCGCAGCGTGGCCGTGATGCGCTCAGGGTCGTCACCCACATATTCGGCCCAGCCGAGTTGCATGCCGCGCTCGGTGAGCAGTTCGACGATCTTGGGGAGATGTTTGTCTTGACGGCGCCCGGAGAGAATCTCGTCGCCGATGATGATGATGCCGACCGCCATGATGCTTCCTTTATCTTGTCGTCAGGGCCTGGGGGGAGCGCGCGGCGCCGCCCGGCGGCAGCGCGCAGTCACACGATTGTGCCACTTTCACGGCGAACCGTTCGACGACCCTCGTCCCGGCGGCAACGCAGGCGGCAGGTCCTCGCTCTCTCGCGACGGCGGGCTCGCCACAGGCAACAGCGTTGCCCCGAGCATCGGCTCGTGACGCGCCGCCTCGGCCGCGCGCAATCGCGACAATGCCCGCAGGCAATAGTGCGCGAACCACAACGCTGAAAATATGAAGATCACCACGTACAGCCAAATTGCCAGCAGCGCGATGACCGGGAACATCACGATCATGATGACCGACGACACCCACAGCAGCGTCGGCAATGAGCCGAGCAGCCCGGTTGCCACGCCGATCACCAGCAGTGGCAGACGCCGCTCGCGCACGATCCGGCGACGCTCCTCGGCGCTCGCGTGATACGCCAACGCGTCGTACGTCATTACGCGATACGTCAGCCAGCCCCATAACAACGGCGGCACGATGGCGAAGAACGGCGGCACGAGCCACAGCGGCAGCGTGAGCAGCGCGGCGACTAGAAAGACCACGGTGGCGCCCAGCGACTGACCGAGACTGCCCCAGAACGAGCCGCCCTGCCGCGCTTCCAGATGAATGTAGTGGCGACGCGAGAGGTGACGCAACACCGCGGGCATCGACCACCCCGCGATGAGCAGCAGCGCCGTGACCACGATCAGCGGGATGAGCAGCGCGACGAGAATGAACGGCGCGAGCGCCATGCGCACGCTATCGATGCCGAAATAGCCGAAGAAGCGGTAGATCCATTGCGTGAACTGCCACTGTTCGAGCCAGACGCGCAGAAAATCGGTGAACGGCACCCAGCCGAACCAGATCACGGCGCCCCAGATCAGGCCGGAGACCACAAAGGGCATGGCGGTGAGCCACAGCATGCGCGGATGCAACAGGCTCACGAGCGCGCGGCCCAGCGCGCGAAGAATGTCATTCATGCAGTATCAATACGGTCGGTGCCGTCAGGACGAGAATCGGAATCCATCGCGTTGAGGACCGTGCGCCCCGAGCGGGGACGCTCGGTCGGTGTGGCGCCCTCGTCGCGATGTCCCGATGTTACAGCACCGGGGCGCGGTCGAAGAAATAGATCCCGTGAGGGGATCGTCCGACCGGAATGGTGTTGATCAGCTTGCGCTGCGTCATATCGATGATGCCGACCTTGCGGGCCCAACGGAACGTCACCCACAGCGTCTTCCGGTCGGCCGAGAGTTCCATGTCGTCCGGTCCCGGCAGCAGGCCGGTGATGTTGCCGACGTTCGTGAGCGCCTCCTGATCGACGATGCTGATCGTGCTCGACACGCGATTCGAAATCAGTACGTGCCTGCCATCGGCGAGCGATCGGAAGTTGTGCGCCCCCTTGCCCGTCGGGATCGTCTTGATCACCTTCTGATTGCGCCAGTCGACCACGGCGGCATAGTCCGCGCCGGTCATTCCCACGAGCAGGTATTTGTCCCCCGGCGTGAGCCACACCCCTGCCGGACTGTCGCCCACCTTCATCGTCCAGAGCACTTTCTGAGTGGCCAGATCGATGGCGGCGATCTCGTTGGACTGCTGCAACGAGATAAAGACAAGTTTGCTGTCCTGCGTGAAGACCAGGTGGCTCGGCATCTTCTTGAGGGGAATGCGCTGCGCCACGCTCAGGTTCTTGCCGTCATAGCGATACACGTCCACGCGATCCAGTCGCAGGGCGTTGGCGACGAACCACTTCTTGTCCGGCGAGAAGCCAATCTGGTAGGGGTCCTCGACGTTCTCGATCTTGCGCTGGACCTGTCCCGTCTTCGGGTCGAGGAAGATGAGGTTGTTGCCGACCGAATTCGCCACGATGAGCGACTGATTGTCGGGCGTGGCCATGAGATGATGCGGCTCCTTGCCAACCGGGAACGTCTGGATGACCTTCTGCGTCGCCTTGTCGATCAGGCTGACGCTGGCGTCGGCCGAGTTGAGCACGACCACGACACTGTCGGGCGCCGGCGCCGCAGCCGTGGCCGGCGCAGCGAGCGCCGCCAGACCGAAGGAAGCCACCAGACCGGCAGCGATCAGCAGTTTGCGCATTGCAGCGTCTCTCGGGAGAAAATTAGGCAGGAAAAGTGGCGAAAACGGCGCGTGGACCGCCCGTTCTCGATACGTCGTAGCGACTCGCCATTGTAGGCCGGGAACACCCCGTCAACGCGCGTCCGGCGCACCTTTTTTTACGTATCGAAACATAATTTCGACACTTTCTGACGTAGCGCAAACCGGCAAGCGGATGTCCCATCGAAATGGTGTCGGGGGTTGGCGTCGGGGCCGAACGCCGTCATTGCACGCGTGGGTTGGCATCCCCCGAATCAGCTTGGTCGCCAAGTCCGCGACGCTCGCCGGGATCAACGAGATCGCAGCGCTCGCAGCCATCGTTGCGCACGACGGCCGCGCCCCCTGCACGTCAGCGCTGCAACGCCTCCCAAACCTTGTGCAAACGCTTGACCGACACCGGCATGGGCGTGCGCAACTCCTGCGCGAATAGCGAGACGCGCAACTCCTCGAGCAGCCAGCGGAACTCCTCGAGTCGCGCGTCGCCCTGATCGCGGCGTTGCGACGTCGCCCGCTGCCAGTTCTGCAGCAACGGCCCCAGTTCGCTCATGGCGCGGGCGTCGCGGGTCGGATCCGCCTTGAGCTTGTCGATACGTCCGGCCATCGCCTTCAGATAGCGCGGGAAATGCGCCAGTTGCGCGTACGGCGTGTCGATCAGGAACCGCTTGCCGATCAGCCGTTGCAACTGTGCCGTCAGATCCGCATACGCCTGCGCGAACGGCTTGGCCTGGGCCAGCTTCTTCTGCAAGGTCGCGTACTCGGTGAGAATCTGTCCGGCCAGCCGCGCGATCTCCTGCGCGAGCAGCGTGAGGCGTCCCCGCCCCTCGTCCTTGCGCGCGACGAACGACGCGTTATCGCTCGGCCAAGGCAACTGAAGGCACGCACGCTCCAGCGCCAGATCGACGATCTGCTCCCGCAGTGCTTCTTGCGTCCCCAGGTTCATGTACTGCATCGCCATCTGCTGCAGGCCCGGGATGTTCTTCTCCAGATACTTCACCTGCTCGCGCAGTTGAATCGCGAAGAGCCGACGCAGACCCGCGCGATGCTGCCGTTGCGCTTCGTGCGGATCGTCGAACACTTCGAGATCGCAGTGATCGCCGCGCTCGACCAAGGCCGGGTAGCCGAACAACGTCTGACCGCCGCGACGGATTTCCAGCATCTCGGGCAGTTCGCCGAAGCTCCACGTCGTGAGGTTGTCGTAGCGGCCGGGCTCGACAGCGGCCGCTGAAGGCGCTGCCTGCGTGCCCGCCCGTCCCGCACCACGCGCCTCGCCGCGCGCCGCCGGCGACGTCGTCGCCGATGCACCATGTGCGTCGGGCTCGACGGCGGAACCACGGGTCGGCGTCGCGCCACTCTTCGCCGCCAACTGCTGAAATGTGCGCTGCGCCTGCTGACCGAGTTCGGCACGCAGTTGCGGGAGATTGCGTCCCATGCCGAGTTGACGCCCGTGTTCGTCGATCACCTTGAAGTTCATCGACAGGTGCGCCGGAAGCATTTCGAACTTGAAGTCACTGGACTTGAGCATGACGCCGGTCTGTTCGCGCGCGTCGGCGATGAGGGCATCGAGCAGCGCGCCCTGTCCGAACGTCGCCCGGTCGACGAAGCCGGCCGCAAACTCGGGCAACGGTACGAAGTGACGCCGCAGCTTCTGCGGCAGCGACTTCATCAGCAGGTGTGCCTTCTCTTTGAGCATGCCCGGCACCAGCCATTCGCAGCGGCGCGCGTCGACCTGATTGAGCGCGTAGAGCGGCACGGCGAGCGTTACGCCATCGCGCGGCGAGCCCGGTTCGAAGTGATAGCTGAGCACCATGTCGATGCCCGCAATGGCCGTCTTCTTCGGGAACAAGTCGGTCGTGACGCCCGCTGCCTCGTGACGCATCAGATCGTCGCGCACGAGGTAGAGCAGCTTCGGCGAGCCCTTGGCCGTTTCGCGATACCAGTGCTCGAAGCTCGCGCCGTCGTAGAGATCGGCGGGGACATGGGCATCGTAATACGCGTAGATCAGTTCGTCGTCGACAAGCACGTCCTGGCGGCGCGACTTGTGTTCGAGCTGCTCGATGTCGGCGATCAGCTTGCGATTGTGGGCGTAGAACGGGAGCTTGGTCTCCCATTCGCCTTCCACGAGCGCACTGCGCAGGAAGATTTCTCGGGCGCGACGCGGATCGCGCGGGCCGAAGTTCATCCGACGGCGCGCATAGATCGTCAGGCCATAGAGCATGCCGCGTTCGTACGCCACGACTTGCGCGGCCTTCTTCTCCCAATGCGCGTCGGAGAGCGACGTCTTCACCAAGTGCTTGCCGACGCGTTCGATCCACTCCGGCTCGATCCGGGCGATGCATCGTGCGTAGAGCCGGCTCGTCTCGACGAGTTCGCCGGCCATCACCCAGCGCCCGGCCTTC
The DNA here is from genome assembly GCF_001899225.1 of Pandoraea sp. 64-18. NCBI lineage: Bacteria > Pseudomonadati > Pseudomonadota > Betaproteobacteria > Burkholderiales > Burkholderiaceae > Pandoraea > Pandoraea sp. 64-18. The sequence goes on from NZ_MKVU01000005.1 coordinate 154,955, forward strand.
TTCACGAGCGACGATCCCGGCCAGATGTGGAACTTGATGCCGTGCGCGCCGAGGAAATGCGGATCGTCGTCGGCCTTGCAGCCGATGTTGCCGAGCAGGCCCGCGAGCAAGGCAAGATGCACCTGCTCGTAAGTCGCCTCCGACGCGTTGATGCGCCATCCCTGTTCGCGCACGACGGTGAGCAACTGGCTATGCACGTCGCGCCATTCGCGCAGGCGCAATTGCGACAGGAAGTTGTCGCGGCAGGCTTGTCCGAGCAGCCGGTTCGACTTCTTGTGCGCGATCGCCTCTTCGAACCACTGCCAGATCTTGAGCCACGAGAGGAATTCGGAGCGTTCGTCGGCAAACTTGCGATGGGCGTTGTCGGCGGCGTCCTGCGCTTCGAGGGGGCGGTCACGCGGATCCTGCACGGCCAGCGCACTCGCGATGATGAGGACTTCGCGCAGCGACTGCTGGTCGCGCGCCGCCAGAATCATGCGGCCCACGCGGGGATCGAGCGGCAGACGCGCCAGTTCGCGCCCAAGCGGGGTGAGCTGGTTGGTGTCGTCGACCGCACCGAGTTCGCCCAACAGTTGATAGCCGTCGGCAACGGCCCGGCCGGGCGGCGGTTCGATGAACGGGAATTCCTCGACCTTGGCGAGCCGCAGCGACTGCATGCGCAGAATGACGGCGGCAAGCGACGAGCGCAGGATTTCCGGATCGGTGAAGCGCGCGCGCGCCTGGAAGTCGGCTTCGTCGTACAGACGAATACACACGCCGTCGGCCACGCGGCCGCAGCGCCCGGCGCGCTGGTTGGCGGCGGCCTGCGAGATCGGCTCGATCTGTAGTTGTTCGACCTTGTTGCGGTACGAGTATCGCTTGACGCGCGCGGTACCGGCATCGACCACGTAGCGAACACCCGGCACCGTGAGCGAGGTTTCCGCCACGTTGGTGGCCAGCACGATACGGCGCGCGTTGGACGGTTTGAACACGCGCTCCTGCTCGGGACCCGAGAGGCGCGCGAAGAGCGGCAGAATTTCGGTGTGCGGCGGATGATGCTTGCGCAACGACTCGGCCGCCTCGCGGATTTCGCGCTCGCCGGGCAGGAAGACGAGCACGTCGCCGGCGCCTTCGCGGCACAGTTCGTCGACGGCGTCGACGATCCCGTCCATCAGGTCCCGTTCGCGATCGCGCGCGCTGGCGCGGCTGCCTTCGCGCCCCAGCGCGTTCGCGATGCGCGCATCGTCCTGGATCGGGCGGTAGCGCACTTCCACGGGGTACAGGCGCCCGCTCACTTCGATGACCGGCGCTGGACGCAGGTGGTCGCCCTCGCCCGTGCCGAAATGGCGGGCGAAGCGATCGGCGTCGATGGTGGCCGACGTGATGATGACTTTCAGGTCGGGCCGACGCGGCAGCAACTGCTTGAGGTAGCCGAGCAGAAAGTCGATGTTCAGGCTGCGCTCGTGCGCCTCGTCAATGATGAGGGTGTCGTACGCGCGCAACAGCGGATCGGTCTGCGTCTCGGCAAGCAGAATGCCGTCGGTCATCAGTTTGACGGACGCGCCGTGGGACAAGGTGTCGTTGAAGCGCACCTTGAAGCCGACGATGTCGCCAAGCGGGGTGTTGAGTTCGTCGGCGATGCGGCGCGCGGTGGCCGACGCGGCGATCCGACGTGGTTGGGTGTGGCCGATCAGGCCGGTGCCGCCCGCGCCAAGCCCGCGGCCGAGCGCGAGGCAGATTTTGGGAAGCTGAGTGGTCTTGCCCGAGCCGGTCTCGCCGCTCACGATGACGACCTGATGGCCGGCGATGGCGCGCGCAATCTCGTCGCGCCGGCCGGAGACGGGCAGCGCCTCGGGAAAGACGATGTCGGGAAGCGGATTGGCGGCGGCCTGGCGCGCCGCGAGGCGTTCGGCGTCGCGCGCGGCGCGCTCGGCCGGCGTCGTGCGTCGCCCCGCTGCCGGGTTCGGGCCGCCGGCCTGCCCCGTGTTCGCGGGTTTGGGCAGCCTGGCGGGCTTTGGAGTCGACGCGGTGACCGTGGGTTGGGCGCGCGTATGCCCCGGAGCCATCACTTTCGGCTTCGGGGGCGGAGATTGTCGATTTCGTTCATCACTTGCCATGGGCGCGCATTATATAATCTGCGGATGTTTGCGCACGTACACTCATGCTGACCGAACCCGACCCCGCCCTACAAGACGAAGAGACCGCCCACCAAGCCCAGTTCGTGGACTGGCTGCGATCGGTCGCCCCTTATATCCATGCGTTCCGCGACAAGACCTTCGTGGTCGCCTTCGGTGGCGAACTCGTCGCGGCGGGCGGACTCGACACCCTGATTCAGGATGTCGCGCTGCTGTGCGCGATGGGCATGCATATCGTGCTGGTGCACGGTTCGCGACCGCAGGTCGAGGAGCAGATGCGCCTGCGACATATCGAGTCGCACTTCGCCCAGCAGTTGCGCATTACCGACGCGGCCGCGCTCGAAGCGGTGAAGGAAGCGGCCGGGGAACTGCGGCTGGACATCGAAGCGTCGATCAGCCAGGGGCTGCCGAACACGCCCATGGGCAATGCGCGCATCAGCGTCGTGTCGGGCAACTTCGTGACGGGGCGCCCGGTGGGCATCGTGGACGGCGTGGATTTCCAGCACACCGGCGTGGTTCGCAAGGTCGATGCCGAGTCGATTCGCCTGTCGCTGGCGAGCGGCAAGATCGTGCTGCTCTCCCCGCTGGGCTTCTCGCCGACCGGTCAGTCGTTCAATCTGACGATGGAAGATGTGGCGTCGTCGGCGGCCATCGCGCTGCGTGCCGACAAGTTGATTTTCATCACGGAAACGCCCGGCGTCATGAACGAGTACAACGAGTTGCAGCACGAACTCACCCTCGAAGACGCCCAGCGCCTGCAGTCGCAAGGTACGCTCGACCGCGATTCGGCGTTCTATCTTAAGTACGCGACGCGCGCCTGCCGGGCGGGTGTCGGCCGTGCCCACATCGTGCCCTTCGCGCTCGACGGCAGCATGCTGCTCGAACTGTTCTCGCACGACGGCGTGGGCACCATGATCTCGTACGAGAACCTGGAGAGCCTGCGCGAAGCGACGATCGACGACGTCGGCGGCATTCTGCAGCTCATCGAACCGCTGGAGGCAGACGGCACGCTGGTGCGACGCGGTCGCAACCAGCTGGAGCGCGACATCGATCACTTCTCGGTCATCGAGCACGATGGTCGCCTGTTCGGCTGCGCGGCACTCTATTCGTATCCGATGGAACGCATCGGGGAGATGGCCTGCCTGACCGTCGACCCGGAAGCGCAAGGCTCCGGGGACGGCGAACGCCTGCTCAAACACATCGAGCAACGCGCCCGTGCCCGCGGTCTGGATCGCCTGTTCGTTCTCACCACGCGCACCGAGCACTGGTTCCTCAAGCGCGGCTTCGTCAAGGCAGGCGTCGACGATCTGCCGGCCGACCGCCGACGCCTGTATAACTGGCAACGCCGCTCGCTGGTGCTCATCAAGAAGCTGTAACGAAGGGCAGGCAGGCGGCGCACGCCCAAGGCTCCCCCTTGTGTCTCGCGCCGTTGTCCCCATCTACCGCTCTCGGCCGCAGCGCGCTTTTTCGTCGCATGTCGATTCCCCTCTCCGGGACCGACTCATGCGCCCAACATTCATTCACGCCCCAACCAGATCACGAAGGAGTTCCCCATGGCTCGCATGATTCAATGCGTCAAACTCGGCAAAGAAGCCGAAGGTCTCGATTTCCCCCCCATGCCCGGCGAACTTGGCAAACGCCTCTGGGAAAGCGTCTCGAAAGAAGCCTGGGCCGGCTGGCTCAAGCAACAAACCATGCTGATCAACGAGAACCGCCTGAATATGGCCGATCCGCGCGCCCGCCAATATCTCGTCAAGCAAACCGAAAAGTATTTCTTCGGAGACGGCGCCGATGTCGCTCAAGGCTATGTGCCGCCGCCCTCTGAGTAAACACCTCCCCCCCGACGGATCGGGGCCCCTTTCCGCCGCTCAGACATAAACCCAACTCGCTGCAGAAAGGGGCCCCGATCCGTCCCCGCATACGCCCTATGGCACCATGCCACCGGCGTCGGGAAACAGGCAGGCGAATCGGCTCGTATGCTTTTTTTCTCGATTGAGATCTGCTGGATGTGCTGGTCAGGCGGGCGTCGTGCCACCCACGGCTGCCTTGCCAGCCGAAGCCGCTCCGCAGTGGTGGCAGAAATGCGCGAACGCGTTTTTGCGCGCATCGCACACACCGCAATGGTCAAACAGGCAAATGCCACAGTGCACGCAGTAATCGCGATTCGGATCGTCCAATTTCACCGGACGCTCACACCCCGGACACACCGACTTCGCCAACCGCGCCTGCGCCAAATCGTACGACAACGTCTTGCGACGCTCTTCGTCCGGTAACTGCTCCTCCGCCCTCTGCCTCGCCAGGTATCGCTGCAACGACACGATGGCGTAGCGTCCGATCATCACCGTGAGCACAATGCCCACGAGGTACCGCACATATCCACCGTAGTCCGGCAAGTACGGCACCAGCTCTACGAAGAACGCAAACAGCGCGAAGAAGATGAAGCCCCACACGAATGGCCACCACGTGCTTTTGCGCTGGCGCACAAAGAGCCATCCCGCCACCACCAGCAATGGCAGCGTAAGCGCAAGCCGAATGCCGAATACTTTCAAATCCTGCGCACGCTGGATCGCCGCAAGCTTTTCTCCCGCCGCCGTGTTCAGCGCATAGCGCGCCATGCGCGCCGACTGCACCGCGCGCTGGGCATCCAGCTGTTTTGCCTCGAGGGCATCGACTTGCGTCTGGACGTCGCGCTGCGCCGCCTTCAAGGCATCGAGCGCCTGCGTGCGCGCAACAAGCTCCGTATCCTGACTGGCCTGCGCCGTCGCCGTACGCGTGGCCACCCAATCGTTGAACGACTCTCGCGCACTGCGATACGCCGTACTCCGCGCCTTGAGCTGCAAACGCGCCGTCTCCAACCGGCTCTCGACATCTTCGAGCTGTGTCTGCGCCTGCTTGATGGCGGCGTCGGCACCGGCCGCCTGCCCGCGATCGACGAACGAGTCGAGCGTCGGCGCAGGCGCTACGCCCGGCAATTTGTCGACGACGAGCCCGCCCAGGCCAATGAGGAACGCCGCAAACAACACGGCGATCAGCCACAGGCCTCGGCGGAACCAGGTTTCGGGAAGACGACGCGATCCAGCCATCCTGCCCTCCCGGGATCAGTTGTGGTAGTCGAGCGTGCGCACGCCTTGCGGCGTACCCATGAGCGTGATGTCCGCGCCGCGCTGTGCGAAGAGCCCTACGGTCACGACGCCCGGGATCTGGTTGACCTGCGCCTCGAACGCCACCGGATCGAGGATCTGCAGCCCGTGGACGTCAAGAATCGCACACCCATTGTCGGTCATGTACGGGCTGCCGTCGGCACGCACCCGCGCCTGCGGCTTGCCACCCAGCGCCGTCAGCGCACGGGCGACGCTCGCCTGCGCCATCGGGATCACTTCGACCGGCAGCGGAAAGACGCCAAGCACGGCAACTTCCTTGGACGCGTCGACGACGCACACGAATTCCTTCGCCACCGAGGCGACGATCTTCTCGCGCGTGAGCGCCCCGCCGCCGCCCTTGATCATGTGGCCAAGCGCGTTGATCTCGTCGGCACCGTCGACGTAGACCGGCAGGCTGTCGATCTGGTTGAGGTCGAAGACTTCGATGCCATGTTTGCGCAGACGCTCGGTGCTGGCCTCGGAACTGGAGACGGCACCGCGATAGCGGCCCTTGTGGGCGGCGAGCGCGTCGATAAAGCAGTTCGCGGTGGACCCGGTGCCCACGCCGATCACGCTGCCCTCGGGCACGTGCTGGTTCACATAGTCGGCGGCGGCCTCGCCGACCAAGCGCTTGAGTTCGTCCTGGGTCATGGGGATTTCCGGCAAAGTTTGGTAAAGTCGGAAGTTTACCGGAGTCAGGCGGGCCGCGCCGTTTTTCATCGCCCGGTCGCATCCCGGACTTCATGTCACGCAGTGCATTTCTCGCAAGGCCGCTCTCATGAATCAGCTCGACCAGCTCAAACGCCACACGATCGTTGTTGCCGACACCGGCGACTTCCAGGCGATGGACGCCTACAAGCCGCAAGACGCCACGACCAACCCGTCGCTGATTCTCGGTGCCGTCCAGAAGGACGCCTACCGCCCGATGCTCACCCGCATCGTCAGTGAACACCGCGCGGAATCCACCGCGGAGATCATCGACCGTCTGCTGATTGCCTTCGGGCGGGAGATTCTGGACATCGTGCCGGGTCGCGTGTCGACGGAAGTGGACGCGCGACTGTCGTTCGATACGGCCGGCACGGTGGTCCGTGCGCGCAAGCTCATCGCCATGTATGAGGCGCAAGGCATCGAGCGCGACCGCGTGCTCATCAAGATTGCTTCGACGTGGGAAGGCATTCGCGCGGCCGAGATTCTCGAGCGCGACGGGATTCGCTGCAACATGACGCTGCTGTTTTCGCTGGTGCAAGCGGCGGCCTGCGCCGAGGCAGGCGCCCGGCTGATTTCACCGTTTGTCGGTCGAATCTACGATTGGTACAAGAAGTCGGCGGGTGCGAACTGGGTCGAGGCGGACAACGCGGGAGAGAACGATCCCGGCGTGCGCTCGGTGGCCGCCATCTATCGCTATTACAAGCACTTCGGCCATGACACGGAAGTCATGGGTGCGAGCTTCCGCTCGACCGGGCAGATCCTGGCATTGGCAGGCTGCGATCTGCTGACGATCAGCCCCGCCCTGCTCGAACAACTCCGCACGACACAGAGCGAAGTGCCTCGACGGCTCGACGCGAAGGACGCCCGCGCCGCGAGCATCGATCGCGTGAAAACGGATGAGCCGTCGTTCCGCTTTGCGCTCAACGACGATGCCATGGCGACCGAAAAACTCGCGGAAGGGATCCGCGCGTTTGCCGCCGATGCGATCAAGCTGGAAGCGCTGATCGACGCGGCACGCTAAACGCCCCCTGCGACGTGCCCGGCAATCTTGCGCCGGGCGTCGCTGGCTTGGCTTCGCACCGCTGACCTCACGTCCTTGACGTCATCCCCTCGGCGTGAAGTCGCTCACTTCACGTTTGTCACTTGGCGCCTTTGGCCGCCACTGCGCGCTGGCGTACCGCTTCGTACAGGCAGACGGCGCTCGCTACCGAAACGTTCAGGCTTTCGCAGCCGCCCGCCATCGGAATACTCATCAGCTCGTCGCAGTGCTCGCGCACCAGTCGGCGCATGCCCTCGCCTTCCGCCCCCATGACAATCGCCATCGGCCCGGTGAGCTTGGTGCGGTAGATGTCGGCAGGGGCGTCGTCGGAGGTGCCGACCACCCAGATACCACGCTCCTGCAATTCCCGAAGCGTGCGCGAGAGGTTCGTCACCATGATGTAAGGCACGGTTTCCGCCGCGCCGCTGGCCACCTTGGCGGCGGTCGCATTCAGACCGACGGCGCGGTCTTTCGGTGCGATGACCGCGTGCGCCCCGGCCCCGTCGGCCACACGCAGGCACGCACCGAGGTTGTGCGGATCGGTCACGCCGTCGAGCACGAGCAGCAGCGGCGGCCCGGAGATGCCATCGAGCAATTCGTCGAGGTTCAGCGCCAGCGACACTTCCTGAGCACGCGCAACCACGCCTTGATGGCGCGACGAACCGGCCATGCCGTCCAGGCGCTTGCCGTCGGCCTGAATGACCTTGACCTTTACGCCCGGGGCGCCCTTGAGCGACTCAACGTGCTTCAGGAAGTCCGTCATGCGGCGATCGCGCCGGCTCGGATCGTAGTAAATCTCTTCGACGCTACCGGCATCGTGGCGCAGACGCGCCGTCACGGCATGAAAGCCGAACAGCAGTTTCAATTGACTCATTTCACATCCTCAAATAGCGTGTGCCGGCACGGCCGCCGACAACGGGCGCCGCACAAAGCACGACGGCGGCGGAGCCCGCATGGGCCACCGCCGCCGCAATCCATCGCGGACCCCTGTTGCCGGTCACCGCCGGCACAAGGCGCCCATCTTACTGCAAACCCTCCGCCGCGCTGCGCGAATCAACGACGCGGCTTCTTCGCCGGACCTCCTGGACGCTTCACCGGCGCCTTGCCGCCTCCCGACTTCGCTGGCGAGGTGGCGCCTCGCTCAGCCCGCTCAGCCCGCGCGGCATTCACTTTTACGGACTTCGGCTTGGCGGCGTGCTTGCCCGCCGGGGCCAGTTGCACGCCGTTGAGCAGCGCACCGCCCTTGGGCATCTGGCGAATGCCCGGCCGGGCTGCGGCGGAACCCGCCGAACCGGCCAGTCCTGGCGCACCGGCGGCGGGGGCCGGCACCGGTGCGCCGCCGCGCTCGGTGCGACCCGACGTTTTCGCCAGCGTGCGCGCGTTGACTTCGCGCACAAGACGGAAGTCGATCTTGCGCGCGTCCAGGTCTACACGGCTCACCTGCACGCGCACGCGGTCGGTCAGTCGATAGCGGATGCCGGTGCGCTCGCCGCGCAGTTCGTGGCGGACTTCGTCGAACTGGAAGTAATCGCTGCCGAGCTCCGTGACGTGCACGAGGCCTTCGATAAAGAGATCGTCGAGCTGCACGAAGATGCCGAACGAGGTGACGGCGCTGACGGTGCCGCCGTACTCCTCGCCGAGCTTGTCGCGCATGAAGTAGCACTTGAGCCACGCTTCGACGTCGCGCGAGGCTTCGTCGGCACGACGCTCATTCGCCGAGCAATGCAGGCCCAGCTCGTCCCAGATGGCATCGTGCTTCTTGGTGCCTGCGGCCTTCTTGGCTTTCCCGGCGGCGGAGTCATCGGCCTTCTGGAGCTTGCGCGCGTGCGGCGAGAGGCCGGTCGTCATTTCCACACCCGCCGGGACTTCGGGCTCGTACTTCTTGCCCGCCAGAATCGCCTTGATGGCACGGTGCGTGAGCAGGTCCGGGTAGCGGCGAATCGGGCTGGTGAAGTGCGCGTAGGCGGGATACGCCAGCCCGAAGTGGCCGATGTTGTCCGGACTGTAGACGGCTTGCTGCATCGAGCGCAGGAGCATCGTCTGGAGCATGGGTGCGTCGGGGCGCGACTCGATCTGCGTCATCAGGTCCGCGTAATCGGACGTTGCAGGCTCGTCGCCACCGCCGAGCGACAGCCCGAGCGTCTTGAGGAACGTGCGCAGCACCTGGAGTCGTTCGCCCGACGGACCGGCGTGAATCCGGTACAGGCCCGCCTGCTTGTGACGCTTGAGGAGGTCGGCGGCGCACACGTTGGCCGTGAGCATGCATTCCTCGATGAGACGGTGAGCATCGTTGCGCGTGCGCGGCAGGATCTGTTCGATCTTGCCTTGCGCGTTGCAGACGATATACGTCTCGGTCGAATCGAATTCAATGGCCCCACGCGTCTTGCGCGCTTTCGCGAGCACTTTGTACAGCTCGTACAGGTTCTGCAGATGCGGCAGCAGCGCGGCGCGGCGTTGGGCTTCGGGGCCTTTGGTGTTGCCGAGAACGGCGGCCACTTCGGTGTAGGTCAGGCGCGCGGCCGAGTGGATCACGGCCGGATAGAACTGATAGGCCTTGACTTCGCCGTTCGGGGCGACGAGGGCGTCGCACACGAGGACACAGCGATCCACGTCGGGATTGAGCGAGCACAAGCCGTTCGAGAGCTTTTCCGGCAGCATCGGAATGACGCGTCGCGGGAAGTAGACCGATGTGCTGCGCGTCAGGGCGTCCGCGTCGAGGGGGCCGCCGGAAGTCACATAATGCGAGACGTCGGCGATGGCGACGATCAGGCGGAAGCCATCGCTGCGGCCGACCTTGGCCGGCTCGCAGTACACGGCATCGTCGAAGTCGCGCGCATCTTCTCCGTCGATGGTGACGAGCGGCACGTCGCGCAAATCGATGCGGTGACGCAGATCAGGCGCACGCACTTCATCGGGCAGCGCCCCGGCAGCGGCGAGCGCTTCGGCGGAGAACTGGTGGGGCACGCCGTACTTGCGCACGGCGATTTCGATTTCCATGCCGGGGTCGTCGATGTCGCCAAGGACTTCCGAGACGCGGCCGATGGGCTGGCTATAGCGGCTGGGGTAATCGGTAAGTTCGACGGACACGACCTGACCGACCTTGGCCTTGCCCTGGGCGCGCGGCGGGATCAGGATGTCATGGCCGATGCGCTTGTCTTCCGGGGCGACGACCATCACGCCGTTTTCGTTGAGCAGGCGACCGATGACGTGCGTGTTGGCACGGCTCACCACTTCAACGATATGCCCTTCCGGACGGCCTCGGCGATCGTAGCCGGCAACGCGCAGAAGGACGCGGTCGTTGTGCATGACCTTCTTCATCTCTTCGCTGGGAAGGAAGAGGTCGTCGCCGCCCTCGTCGCGCACGGCGAAACCGTAGCCGTCGCGGTGACCGATGACACGGCCGGCGATGAAGTTCGAGGGGTGGGTCAGTTGATAATAGCCGTGGCGGTCGAGGCGAATCTGGTCATCGCGCTCCATGGCGGCGAGGCGCTTGAAGAAGCCTTCGCGCTCCTGCTTTTTGATCGCCAGGGCTTCGGCGATATCGTTGGCGGACAGCGCGGCATCGGCGGTGCGCAGGACACCGAGGATTTCTTCGCGGCTCGGAATCGGATAGGGATATTTGCTCAAAGGTCGGTAGCGTTGCTGTGCCGGTTGAGTCCGGCCGAGGGGCACATCTGGCGCCCGACGGTCCGTGGTGTTGTGCGTCGCGCGAAAACGCGGGGTCGCACAGTCAGGGACAATCATACGGCAAACCTCGCGAAAACTGCCACCTATGCGGAATTTGAGCGTGGGCTTGCAGGCGGGTGAGAAAAAAGAAAAATTATTCCACCCAAGTGTTGACAGTGCCGCACGGCGTACGCATAATCTCACTTCTTCGCGGCGAGCAAGCAGTCAGCAAGTCGACGAGGCCCAGATGGCGGAATTGGTAGACGCACTAGTTTCAGGTACTAGCGGGTAACACCGTGGAGGTTCGAGTCCTCTTCTGGGCACCAAAAATTCAAGAAAGCCGATGATCGAAAGATCATCGGCTTTTTTCATGCGCGCTCGCCCACCGTCCGCCCCTCCCTTCCCGAGCGCCGACGCCGGTACAGCGCACTGCCAACCATCGATGCCGATCGATCGGAGACCGAGCACGATGTGCGTCACCGCGCGAGCGATTCGCAAAACATGTCGCGCGCGCGTCACGCCACACGCGCCCTCCGTCCAGACGTCGAGCGAAATCGGTAGAATTTGCCTCATAAAAAATTGAATATTGCTCAACGGCCATCCAAGGGGTTGGGCGTGCCGCGCGTGTAGCGCGTATTCGATTTCGGTTGCTTGATACTTGTTGGGAATGACATGCCTGCCTTCACTCGCGGTGAGCTTGCCGATTTGAACGTCTTTGTCACGATCTGCCGCCGGCAGAGTTTTCGGGAGGCCGCCACCGAACTGGGGGTAACGACCTCGGCCCTGAGTCACGCGATGCGCAATCTGGAAGCGCGCCTGGGCGTGAAGTTGCTGAACCGCACAAGTCGCTCCGTGTCGCCAACGGCCGCGGGCGCCGCACTGGCGAAGGAGCTGGAACAGGGCCTCGAGCAGATTGCCTCGGCCATTGGCGCATTGGACCGCTACCGTGCGTCGCCGGCCGGGCGTTTGCGACTGAATGTGCCGCGCGATGCGGCGCGTTTGCTGCTGGATCCGATTCTGCCGCGATTCGTGGCGTCGTATCCGGACATCGAATTGGATGTCACGGTGGACGATCGGATGCTCGACATCGTGGCGGAAGGTTTCGACGCCGGGATGCGGTATGGCGACACGGTGCCGGGCGACATGATCGCAACGCCGCTCACGCGCGCGCTGAAGTGGATCGTGGTCGGGTCGCCCGCGTACCTCGCGCGGCATGGCCGACCGAAGGTGCCGCAGGATCTGATGTCGCACAATTGCATCCGGATGCGCCTGGGCGACAACACGCTCTACAAGTGGGAGCTGGGCAATGGGCCAACGGCGATCGAACTGGATGTGCCGGGGGCGCTTAGCATCAACGAGAGCGACGGCGTGATTGCGGCGGCAACGGGCGGCCTGGGGTTGGCCTACGTGTTGGAGCGAAACGTGTCGCAGGCACTGTCCAGCGGCACGCTCGAAGCCGTGTTGACGGACTGGGCCGTCGACGGGCCGCCCCTGTCGATGTATTACCCGAGCCGACGTCAAACGCTTCCGGGATTGCGCCATTTGATCGACATGATTCGCTCGGAGCATATGGGCCACGCCGCCTAACGTGGCGGCGCCCCCGATCAGGTAGGTCGTCCCCCGATTTATCATTTTTTGCCGCAAATCGCTTGACAGTATGTAAGCCCCTCGGCATAATCTTGCTTCTTCGTAGCGAGCAAGCAGCAAGCGAGCTGACGAAGCCCAGATGGCGGAATTGGTAGACGCACTAGTTTCAGGTACTAGCGGGTAACACCGTGGAGGTTCGAGTCCTCTTCTGGGCACCAAAAATTTAAGAAAGCCGATGATCGAAAGATCATCGGCTTTTTTCATGCATGCCCGGACGGAGATCGCATCATCGAGCTAGATCGTTTACTGCAATCGCAGGGCTTCGGCAGTCGCAAGATGTGCCGCAAACTCATTGTCACCGGTGCCTTTGCCATCGACGGCGTGGTGCACGACAATCCGCGCGAGTCGTTGGACCCGCAAGGTCTGCAATTCACGCTCGACGGCGAGCCGTGGGAATATCGCGAACACGTCTACGTGCTGCTCAACAAGCCGCAAGGCTACGAGTGCTCCACGAGCCCGACGCATCACGAAGGCGTGCATTCGCTACTCCCGTTGCCGATGGCCGTGCGCGGCGTGCAGCCGGCCGGTCGCCTCGACCAGGATACAACCGGCATGCTGCTGCTCTCCGACGACGGTGCGTTCCTGCATGCCATGATGTCACCGCGTCGCCACGTGCCCAAGCGGTACGTGGCCACGACCAAGCATCCGGTCACCGACGACATGTTGCAGGCCTTGCGCGACGGCGTATTGCTGCGCGACGAGACGGAGCCGCTCGCCGCGACGGATGTCATGCGTGCCTCGTCTCACGAGATTGCCATGACGATCACGCAGGGCAAATACCATCAGGTCAAACGGATGGTCGCCGCCGCAGGCAATCGAGTGGAAGGGCTGGTCAGAATCGCGATCGGCGGTCTGCCGATGGGCAATCTCGCGTTGGGCGAATGGCGCTACCTGGCGCCGGACGAACTGTTGTCGCTACCGTACGAAGTGCCCGCCGCCGGCAAATGAGCGCCGCGGGTTGGCGTTGACGTTGAAGGCGACGTTGATGTTGACGTTGACGTTGAAGGCGACAATAGCGGTGATCCGACCCGCGCGGGTCGGATGTGTCAGCTCTGGCGGCCTTCGAGCGTGAATTGCGCGCCCTTGTCCTGGCCGAGCGTCTTGACGAGATACGGCAGCGTTGTCTTGAGGGTGTCCTGCAACATATACGGCGGGTTCACAATGAACATGCCGCTACCGTGCAGGCCCATACCGCCCGGCACCGGATTGCACACCGTCAGCGACGCATTCACCCAGTTCTTGATCGGCTGCCCGTTGATCGTGAGCCGCTTCATGCGCTCCGGCAACTGCGCCGCCTCACGACGCTGCACCAGCGGATACCACACGGCATACATCCCCGTCGGAAAGCGGTCGAGTCCCTCCTGCACGGTCTGCGTAGCACGCGTGTAATCGCGCTTGTCTTCGTACGACGGATCGATCAGCGTGAACGCCCGGCGCGATGCCGGCGGCAGAATCGTCTTGAGCCCCGCAAACCCGTCGGCACCAAAAATCATCGTACGACGCGCCACTTCCCGCCCTTGCGCCTCGAAGTTTTCGCGCAGCACGTCCTGTTCGGTCGGATGCATCTCGAACAACCGCAACCGATCGCGATCCCCAAGCAGTTGCAGCGCAAAGAACGGCGAGCCCGGGTAATAGCGCAGCTTGCCGTCCGGATTGAATTCGCGCACCAACGTCACGTAGTCTGCGAGCGGCGGCGGCAGATCGTCGCGCGTCCAGAGACGGCCGATACCGGTCTCGAACTCACCGGTCTTGTCGGCCCATTTGCCGTCGAGCGCGTAACCGCCTGCGCCCGCATGCGTGTCGATGTACCAGAACGCTACGTCCTTCTGGCGCATGTAATCGATGCATTCAACGGCGATAAAGTGTTTCAGCACGTCGGCGTGGTTGCCGGCGTGAAAGGCGTGGCGGTAGCTGAACATTAGGCAGATCCTGATTCGTCAGGCGCGATTGTAGCCGACGACGCGCCCACACGGCGTTTCCGGGCTTGCACGCTGCCGCTTTGACTCGCCGCCAACGCCTTCGCTTTCACCGCCTTGTGACGCGGACAGGCGACCAGATGATCGTTCACCAGACCCGCCGCCTGCATGAATGAATAGCAGATCGTCGAGCCCACGAAGGTAAAGCCCGCTTTCTTCAGCGCCTTGCTCATCGCATCGGAGACGGCGGTGCTCGCCGGCACCTCGCCAAGCGCTGTCCAGCGGTTCTGCAACGGTTCGCCGCCCACAAACTGCCAGACAAAGTCGCTGAATCGCGTGCCCGCGGCCTCCATCGCCAGGTAGGCCCTCGCCCCCTTGATCACGCCGGCGATCTTGAGACGGTTGCGCACGATCCCGGCATCCGCCAGCAAGCGAGCCTCGTCCTCCGGCCCGAACGCCGCAATGCGCACCGGATCGAAGTGATCGAACGCCAGCCGGTAGTTATCGCGCTTTTTAAGGATGGTGGACCATGAGAGCCCCGCCTGCGCGCCTTCGAGCATCAACAGCTCGAACAACGCGCGCGAATCGCGCAGCGGCACCCCCCACTCTTCGTCGTGATACTGACGATACTGCTCGAAGCCATCGCTCCACGGACATCGTTCCATTGGTCTCTCGATAGTTGCGTCCGCGCGCTAGTGGCGCGGACAGGTGCAGACGAATGGGACAAGTGTGCCAGCAAACGCACGCGAAGCGAACCGCGCAGCCCGTGCCACGCGTGACTTTGCGCCGACGGACTATGCCGAGACGGAATTTTCCGGGCCGAACGCCGGACATCCGTCGCCCTGAGCGATGGACAGGAAAGCCATCCGCTACACGCTCAGTCGAGCCAGCGCGTGTCGTAGGCGTGCACTTCCTGCGTCTGCTCGCCCAGGCCGTCGATACCCAGGTGCATCACGTCCCCCGGTTTGAGGAACACCGGCGGCTTCTGCCCCAGGCCGACGCCCGGCGGCGTGCCGGTGGTCACGAGATCACCCGGCTTGAGCGTGGCGAACTGGCTCATGTAATGCACGAGATACGCCACGCTGAAGATCATCTTCGACGTGTGGCCCGTCTGACGGCGTACACCGTTCACGTCGAGCCACAGGCCCAGTTGTTGCGGATCGCGAATCTCGTCGGTCGTCACGAGCCACGGGCCGACCGGACCGAACGTGTCGAAGCCCTTGCCCTTGTCCCACGTGCCGCCGCGCTCGATCTGGAACTCGCGCTCGGAGACGTCATTCACGAGGCAGTAGCCCGCCACGTAGTCGAGCGCGCTCTCGAGCGGTACATACCGTGCCGTCTTGCCGATCACGAAGCCCAGCTCGACCTCCCAATCGCCCTTGACGGCGTTCTTGGGCAGCACCACGGGGTCGTTCGGGCCGTTCAGGCAGTTCTCCCACTTGGTGAAGAGCACCGGCTCGGACGGCGCGTCCAAACCCGCTTCCGCCGCGTGGTCGCTGTAGTTCAGACCGACGGCCAGGAACTTGCCCACCCCCGAGAACGGCACGCCCAGACGCCCCGGCGACTTCACCACGGGCAACGTCGCTGGATCCAGCGCGCGCAATGTCGCCAGCCCCTGAGGACTCAACGTCTCGGGCGTAATGTCGGCCAGCACTCCGGAGAGGTCTCGCACATTGCCGTCGCCATCGAGCAGGCCCGGCTTTTCCTGCCCCTTCGGGCCGAAACGCAGCAGTTTCAAAACAGTTCTCCGTGTGCCGCGACAGAAGTGAGCAACAGCGTTACCCGTCGACAGCTTGGTGGTAAAAGGAATGCACGAGACACTACGCCGGTCGCCCCCAACGCGTCAATGGCGGCGCGGCGATCAAAGCGACGAAGCTCGGATGCGTTGTTCACGACCTCGACTTCCTCGACGGACTCGAACGCAGTATCAACGGCGTGGTCGAGGAAGATCGTTTGTCCGTGGGCCTCTCGACAGACCGGCATGGCCTGGCTCGCAACGTGGCGTGTCAATGGCGTCTGTTGTCGGGGTGTCACTTTTCTGAGACTATGGCTCGCCGCCTCGACATTCTCACCGAGGCAAGGTTCTCGCCGTTGCTGGATCTGCTGTCCCTCGCGCCCTGCCCGTTCCCCGAATTCTGGAGTCTCCGACGATGTCCTCCTCAAAGACCGCCATGCTGGGCCACTGGACCATGTACACGCCGATCGTGGCCCTTGTCGTGCTCGGCCTCGCCGGTTGGCTGCCCTATGGCGCCTCGCTGGCGGTGTGTGCCGCCGCTTTGGCCGGCGCCGTATTCTCCGCCGTGCATCACGCCGAAACGGTCGCCCATAAGGTTGGCGAGCCGTTCGGCACCTTGGTGCTGGCCGTGGCCGTGACCATCATCGAAGTGGCGCTGATCGTTTCGGTGATGCTCTCGGGAGGACCGGACAAGGCGGGATTGGCCCGCGACACGGTGTTCGCGGCCATCATGATCGTCTCGACCGGGATCGTCGGGCTGTGCCTGCTCTTCGGCGGGGTGCGTCATCACACGCAGGGCTTTCATGTCGAAGGCGCGAGTGCCGCGCTCGCGGTGCTGTGCGCCCTGTCGGTGCTCACACTGGTGCTGCCGAACTACACCAGCTCAGTACTCGGCCCGGGACTCACGGCGTCGCAACTGGCCTTCGAGGGCATGATTTCGCTCGTGCTGTATATGGTGTTCGTGTTCGTGCAGACAGTGCGTCATCGCGATTACTTCCTGTCCAAAGCGCCGAGTGAGGAAGTGCATGTGGCACCGCCGTCGGGCCGCACGGCCGTGCTGAGCCTGGGGCTGCTGGTCGTGGCGTTGCTGGCCGTGGTCGGCCTGGCGAAAAAGCTCTCTCCCGCCGTCGAACAAGCGGTCGCCGAGGCCGGCGCGCCGAAAGCGGTCGTCGGTATCGTGATTGCCGCGCTGGTATTGTTGCCGGAAGGGCTGGCCGCCTTGCGCGCCGCACGTGCGAACAAGCTGCAGACGAGCCTGAATCTGGCGCTCGGCTCAGCGCTGGCGAGTATCGGGCTGACGATTCCAACCGTGGCGGCCGTCTCGCTCGTGCTCGATCAGCACATCGAATTGGGGCTTGCGCCGAAGGAGACCGTGCTGCTTGCCGTGACGCTGCTCGTTGGCGTAATCACGCTCGGTACCGGACGCACAACCGTGCTGCACGGTGCCGTCCATCTGGTGCTGTTCGCCGCCTTCCTGTTTCTGGCGATCGTTCCCTGACCCGCGGGGTGAGCAGACGCGCTCAGGCCTTGTCGGCGCCCTGCTTTGTCGCGTCGTTGCCGGTCGTGCCGGCAGCGTCGACGGCCGTCGCGTCTTCCGAAGCGGTGCCGAGCAACGCGCCCAGCAGCTTGCTGCCGGCGGCATTGCGCTTGTTTTGCGAGCCGACCTGTTTGCCGCCTTGCGGGCCGCGGCGCACGCCGGCGCCGATCTTCAAGCCCTTGCGCTTCTGAATTTCAAATTTCGTCTGTGTCATGATGCTGTCCGTGGTGGGCTTGCCCTCAGGCAGGCCGTGTGAAATTCTGGGGGTTCAGAGATCGATGCCGAGGCTGCCGTCTTCGGCCAACGTCTTCGCCAGCGCGTGAGCGGCTTCGAGCGCGTCGTTCGCCCAGCGATAGGCCTCAGGCGTGGTGTGGGTCAGCGGCGGGTCCAGCGTTTCGATGACGTCGTCCACGTCGCGCCAGCCGGTGAAATGCACCACGCCGTGGTATTGCCCGTCCGGCGCGGGCGACGTCTCCGCCCAATAGTAAAAGTCCTCCGCCAGCAGGCAACCTTCGAAACTCATGTCGATCCCGTGAAAAGGCGGCATCGTAGCACGTCGCACGGCGTGCGGCATACCGGCGCTAGGCAGTAGAATACTGCGGCACGGCACCCCACGACTCTAGTTACCGACATCACGATGTTTACCGGAATTGTTCAAGGCACGGCCACGCTCTCGTCCATCGACGATCGCGACGGCATGCGCACCCTCGAGCTGGCGTTCCCCGAAGGCTTTTGCGAAGACCTGACGCTCGGGGCCAGCGTCTCGGTCGACGGCGTTTGCCTGACGGTCACGCAATTGCTCTCGCCCACCAGCGCGTCGTTCGACGTGATTCTGCAGAGCCTGAACGTCACGACGCTCGGCGGCTTCGGCGCGGGCGCACAGGTCAACGTCGAACGCGCCGCCAAGGACGGCGCCGAAATCGGTGGCCATCCGCTCTCGGGCCATATCGACTTCTCGACGGACATCCTCAGCGTGCGCACGTCGGACACCAACCGCGTGCTGCGCATCGCGATTCCCGAAGCGTTCCGCAAGTATGTCTTCGCGAAGGGATATATCGCGATCAACGGCGCGAGCCTGACGGTCTCGGAGGTCAATCGGCAGGAAGGCTGGTTCGAAGTGTGGCTGATTCCCGAGACACGCCGCATGACGACGTTCGAAGACAAGCTCGCCGGCACACGCGTCAACATCGAGATCGAGCGGAGCACGCAGGTGGTGGTCGACACGGTGCGCGAAGCCGTTCAGGAAAGTCTCGGCCGTCTGCAACCGGTGCTTGAGGCGCTGCTCAAGGAAAAGGGCCTCTCGCTCGACGATTTCGTGTCGGTGCCGCAGTTGCCCGCCGGCAATGCCAGCGACAAACCGGCTCCCAAAGACTGAGCCTGCCGAACATCACTGAAGGACATTCATGCAACTCGCCACCTGGAACGTCAATTCGCTCAAGGTTCGTCTCGGTCATGTGCAGGACTGGCTGCGCAGCAACCCGGTCGACGTTCTGTGTCTTCAGGAACTGAAGCTGACCGATGAGAACTTCCCGATTACCGAGATCGCCGCGCTCGGTTACACATCGCACTTCACCGGCCAGAAGACGTATAACGGCGTCGCAATGCTCGTCAACCACGCGAAAGTGGGAGAGGCGACCGATCTGGTCAAGAACCTGCCGAATTTTGCCGACGAGCAGCAGCGTCTGATTACCGCAACGATCGGCGGCGTACGCGTGGTCTGCGGTTACTTCCCGAATGGACAAGCCGTCGATTCGGACAAGTTCGTCTACAAGCTGAACTGGCTCGACGCACTCACGCACTGGCTCTCCGACGAATTGGAGCGTCATCCGCGACTCGCACTGCTCGGTGACTACAACATCGCCCCCGAAGACCGCGACGTACACGATCCCGCGAAATGGGAAGGTCAGAATTTGGTGTCGCCGCAGGAGCGCCAGGCGTTCGCACGTCTGCAAGGACTCGGGCTGCGCGATACGTTCCGCATGTTCGATCAGCCAGAGAAGACGTTCAGTTGGTGGGACTATCGCATGGGCGCGTTCCGACGCAACGCGGGGCTACGCATCGACCACATTCTCGTCTCATCCGCATTGGCCGAGCGCTGCACCGGATGTGAGATCGATCGCGTACCCCGAACGTGGGAACAGCCGTCGGATCACACGCCTGTCATTGCCACCTTCAAGGACTGACGCGCGTCCCGACACGTCCTGGGCACTGCGCTCCGCGCGCTACGCGCACGCCATGCGAACGGCACCCGATTCAGGTGCCGTTTTTTCTATCGAAGGCTTTTCGGATCATTGGCCGCTGCGCGGATCCGTCAGGCGCGACTCATAGACAAAACAGCGAATCGCCGCCTTGTTTCGCGTGTCCATCTGCGTGAACTCCAAACCATAGGCCCACGTCCCATCAACCCGCGGACCTTCCACGCTGCGAACCGCTGCCATACCGAGAATCGCCACCACATCGGCACCGATCGGCACACGGAACTGCAACGCGACGAGATGACAACCTTCCGGCAGCGGCGCCTTCACTACGATTCCCGCGCCATCCGCGCTGATATCGCGCACGAGTACGAGCCACTCAGGTGTGTCCTGCGGGTCGGCAAGCATGCGGGTGAACGAGACACGCGACGTCTCGTCCAGTGGCGACAGTCGCGCCACCAGCCGCGTATCGACGCGAGGTGTACGGCGCACGGGCGTCTCGCGCACCTGCGAAGGACGCGAAAGCACCACATAGTCAAACGGCCCCTGATGCACGCTGTGTACATCGCAATTGAATTCGTACAGGTTGTCGCCCGGGAATGTCCATAGCGCAAGCCGGTCACCCGCCGTCACCGGTCGACGCGTGTCGCCCGAAGCGGGCGGCGTGATGATCAGCATACCGTTGGGCGCACGACCGATCAGGCGAGCGCGTACGCGCGGGCGCTCGGCGTCCGGAGAGACACGCACCTGTATCCACGCGCCGACCGGCAACGGCACCGGCAACCCCTGCAGGTACACGGCCGACGCGCCCGTCCCCAGCGGCGATACGGAATTTGCGGCCTCCGGGCGCCCCGCCGCCTCGCCCGTTGTCGCCCCCTCGGGAAGCGGCCGGTGCGGCGCGAACGTGGTGAATAGCCAGTCGAGATCGGCCTCGGACGGCAAACGCTCGCCCGCCGCCAGCAGCGGTGTGCCATCGGCGTCGAACAATGGCCAGGAGAGCGGAACGTGGGCGTCAAGCTCGCGACGATTCACAGCCACGAACCCCGGATAGCCTGACGCGATACCAGTCGAGTCCATGATGCCTGGGAGAGTATGAAACCCTTGATTGCCTGAGAACAGGGCGTTGACCTTCCCGTATCCCAGCGCACAGGGCCGCCGCTTGGGCAGTCCCGCTTCGCAATGGCATCCGCAGCCAACACCCAACAAAAGTCGCCAACGGCCGGCGCATGACGCGTCCGGCCGTCCGAAAAGCGTCACCGCGAAGGGCGACGCTTGGCGTGCAAACACGTTTTACCACGAAAGACGACATGCCCTGACGGTGAAACATCGGGCAAAAACCGGCTCATTCCTGATTAATCCCCTTCGATTCCGACGGGCGCACCGACATTGCCCTCCCCCGAAAGCATCCACCGACGAATCGCCGCCGCCGGGAGCGGTAGACGGATCGCCCAGAACCAAGGCAGCGTTTGACGGCACGCCTGCGCCAGCCCCGGAAGCTGTGCGATCTCCGGGCATGTCAGCCAGTCGGCCAGCCGCTCTGCCAGTCGTTCCACCGAACTCGTTTCGCCGGCCAGACATTCGCGCAGCGCCAGCGCTTGCGGCAAGTTACGCGACGCGACGTCTCCTCGCAGGGTTTCGTTAAGGGCCGCGAGCGCGTAATCGCGATAGGCCCTCATCTCATCCGCCGGCACCCCCTCACTTGACGGCGCCACCGAGGCGCCTTTCGCGATCGACCACGGCCGGCGCCATTCCGGTTGGGTCGCCAGCCAACCCAGTCCGGCCACGACAGACACCCATCGAACGTGCCGCGCCATGACGACGCTCAACGGCGGCTCGCCAGCGGGCATGACGACGGGAATCTCGCGAAAAACATCGTCGATATCGGCATGTCCTGCCCGCCGCAACCGCACATGATTCGATGAGCGCGACGAACTGACCACGGCGTCGAGTCGGTCGGACGTACGCAATGGCGTCGGCACGGCCGGCCTTGTCGCCGTGCTGACGGCCGAGTGCCACGGATCCCACGCCCCGTGACATGCCGCCTCGGCGCGGCTCGCTCCGCCCGTGCCCAACCAACGCCCGACGAGCCGGACGAAGGGCTCGAGCGGATGCTCCACTGGCCAAAGCCCGGCAAGAAAGCCGAACTCCCTGAGCAGCCCCTGAAGTTGCGCCATGCTGCCCGGGACAAAATCGTCGGGCGACGCCGCATCGCGCACGACAACCCGCGTACCGAGCCATCGCCAGCCCGGCAGCGTCTCAAAAGCGAGGGACACGTCGCCATCCGTCGCCGGAAGACCCGCCCTCACCTCCAGCACACTCGCCAGAAGGTCCCTGGGCAGACGCGCGGCAACCCCGCCGTTTGCCCCGATCAGCACGACGTAAGCGGCATCAAATGCGTCGACCCCATCGGCTGAAAGCGCCACATGCACCTGCGGCGGCAACGCGTCGAACCACGCGGACCGCAGCGCCTGCGCACGGGCATCGCCAACCCCATCCACGCTGCCCCCGGCCCAGTAAAGGGTTTGGCACATCGCCCCGGCGAGCGGCCATACGGCCTGCGGAGATGCCGTGCCACAGTGCCGGTGCAACGCGATCATGAGCGACGCGGTACCCCATTGCGCACGCGCGCGTGACCAGCGCGTGTCTGTCAGATCGTGAAGGGTCCGCTCAAGCCATTGCGCACGCACTTCGGCAAAGCCCTCATGCTCCCCAATGCCGCCCGCCTCAATGCGCGACACGAGCAAACGGCCGAGCCAGTCGCTGCGCTGCACCGACTCGGGCAGGCGCTCGAGCCGCGGGGCCATCTCGCGCCCCTTGTCCATGAGGCCCGGCGGGCGCGCAAGTGCGACCAGCAGTTGCATGAAAACGCTTGCGCGCGCCGCGGGCTGATCGAGCGGGAACGTCATCAACGATTGCACGACACCTTCGAGTTCGGACGGCGTCAGGCGACGCAGCCACGCGGCGTCCAGACGAACCCGGGCGCCCTGCCACTGCGTGCCGGCCAGATGGCAGCCGGCCCCGATGCGCACGCCCTTCAGGCTTGCGCCGCAGAACCGGGCATGGCCCAAATCGCAGGCCTCGAACGACGCACCATTGAGCTTTGCCCCGCGCGCGTCCCACCCAAGGAGTTCGCATTGGCGGAATTCGGCGCTCCGCAGATCGGCGCCGATGGCTTGCCCGTTGCGCATGGCCACCGACGTCCATTGCGAGCGTTTGGCCTTGGCGCCAATCCATTTCGCGCCATGTGCGGTGCCCCCGGTAAAGCACGCGTGCTGCAGTTTGGCTCGATGGAACGAGGCGCCGTTCAGACGCCCCTGCGCAAAGTGCAACCCCTGGCACCGCGCTTCGCTCAGGTCGCTGCCGCACATCACCGTGTGCCGAAGGTCGGCGCAACGAAGATCGGCCGCCACGAACCGCGCGCCGCTCACATCCGCCGCATGAAAACAGGCACCGCGCAAATCGGCCCCGTCGAAGTCGGCATTGACCTGGTTCGAATACGCAAACCCCGCGTTCGCCAACGATGCCCCGGTCCACCATGTCCCACTGAACTGTCCGCCGCCAAACTGAGCGCCCGGCGCGATCACGCCGCGCAAGTCGCCGTTCGGCATCGACAGATCAGGCAGCACGGCATTGCGCAGATTCGACAGCGTTAGCGCGACATTCAGTACGGCAACCGGCCATTCATGCATGGGCAAACGCGCGCAGGCCTGCACATCGGAAGTCGCGTCATCGGTCGACGACAGCCAGTGCCATCGGGGGACGACCGCGGTCTGGCCATCGGGCGCCGCGCACCACTTCACCAGATCGCGCGCCACCGCGCCGACCCGCGCGCCGTCAAGCAGATGCGAGAAGCGGGTGCGCCATGCCTGCCGCAGCGCACTCTTGTCGAATAGCAAGTCGGCGCTCTCGGCGGACGACACGCCAAGCGGGGTCGTATCGCTCGCGAATCGAACCGCGGCATCGGCGCTCCCTGCGCTCCCGTCGAGCCTGTGCGCCAGCCAGGCCACTTGCAGTGAAATCACGCGACGCTCGTCCGCGTTCGCGCGCAGCACCGCGTGGCGCAGCCCGTCGGGCGGCGGCGCACTGCGTGCCGCCAGTTCGGACGACGTCAATGCGCGGTCGCTTGCAATACCGCCCTCGATCGGGCGGGCAGCGACGGATGTTTGGGCCCCACCCGATATCCCGCTCTGAACCGGCATCATGCGTCACTCCTTGGCGCGCGCTCATGGGCGCGCGCAAAAAGCCACCATGTTGCCGAAGGAATGCGGCCCTGCGCGCCGGGGAATTTCCGATTCGGTGCTCGAGCCCGTCAGGCGGGACGGTCGTGTCAGCCCAGGCAGAGTGCCAGCGCGGCCCGCCAGTCGGGCGCGCGAACGCCGAAAGTCCGTGCGAGCTTGTCGTTGTCGAGGACCGAATACGCCGGGCGCTTGGCCGGCAATGGATAGGCAGAAGTCGGAATCGCCACAACGTTCGGACGCTTCTGCGCTGCGCTCAGGTCGAGAATCGCTTCGGTGAACCCGTGCCAGGTCGTCTGCCCTGCGGCCGTCAGGTGGTACAAACCGCCATGTTCGCGCCAGAAGTCGGCGTCACCTCCGTTCCGTCCGAACCCCTGCACCAACACCTGCGACGTCAGTTCGGCGATCGTGCGGCACCACGTCGGCGCCCCGTGCTGGTCGGCCACGATCCGCAATTCGTCGCGCTCGCGGGCAAGTCGTTGAACGGTGAGCAGGAAGTTCGCGCCGCGCGCTCCATACACCCAGCTCGTGCGCAGCACCAGATGATTCGCACCGCTCGCCGCGATGGCCGCTTCGCCTGCCAGCTTGGTGCGGCCGTACGCGTTCTGTGGGTTCGTGGGTTCGTCCTCGCGATAGGGCGTGGACGACGTACCGTCGAAGACGTAGTCAGTGGAAAAGTGAACGACGAGTGCGCCGGTGCGCTTGGCCGCTTCGGCCATGATGCCGGGCACGACCGCGTTCACCTGATACGCGGCGGCCTCGTCCGTCTCGGCACGATCGACCGCCGTGTAGGCCGCCGGATTGACGATCAGATCCGGTGAGAAGTCGCGCAGGGTGCGCACCACGCTGTCGGTGTCGAGCAGGTCCATCTCGTCGCGCCCGGGAGCGTGAACGTCGCCCAAACCCTGCAGGCTGCGTGCCAGCTCCCAGCCCACCTGCCCGGTGGCACCCGTCAACAGGATGCGTCTTGCCATGGTAATGCTCCCTTGTGGCCGAATCGTCAAACCTGGGAGCCTACCGTGATTGGCGTTAGGTTTCCAGCCCGAGTTCCTGAATCTTGCGCGTGATGGTGTTCCGGCCGATGCCAAGGCGGCTTGCCGCCTCGACCTTGCGTCCGCGCGTGAAGTCGAGCGCCTCGTTGATCAACGCCGTCTCGAACCGGCGCGTCAATTGATCCATCACGTCGGGCGACGCAGAACGAAGCAGGCGCGCCACTTCGCGGCGCAAGAGCGGCTCCCAGCTGTCCGCTCCGGTGCCGTCTCCCGTCGCGCCGACATTGCCCGCGACCGCAGCGGCACCGCCAGCCCCCGCGATCCCGCCGACAGCCGACAGCCCCGCG
The DNA here is from genome assembly GCF_001899225.1 of Pandoraea sp. 64-18. Taxonomy (NCBI): domain Bacteria; kingdom Pseudomonadati; phylum Pseudomonadota; class Betaproteobacteria; order Burkholderiales; family Burkholderiaceae; genus Pandoraea; species Pandoraea sp. 64-18. Next base: position 180,226 of record NZ_MKVU01000005.1, read on the forward strand.
TCTACGCCGCCATAACCCGCGATGGCCGGCACCGGGGCGGTGGTCCCGGTTGCCGCCTGGGGCGTCGCGGCGGGGTAGGCAGGCAAGCTAGCCGACGCCCCCACCCCGGTCCCTGGCGCCGCTGCCAGCGTCTGGAACTCCGGCGGCAGATCCTTGATCTCCACCGTCTGCGCCGGGGCCATGACCGTCAGCCAGTTGCTCAGGTTTTCCAGTTGACGCACGTTTCCCGGAAACGGGAAGCGCGTCAGATGCGCCAGCGCGGCCTCGCTGATGCGTTTCGTCTCGACGCCCAGATCGCGCGCACTCTTCTGCAGGAAGTGACGCACCAGCAGCGGGATATCCTCATTGCGCTCGCGCAGTGACGGCAAACGCAAGCGAATCACATTCAGTCGGTGATACAGATCTTCGCGAAACAGACCCTGCCGCACACGATCTTCCAGATTCTGGTGCGTGGCCGCGATCACGCGGACATTCGCCTTGATCGGACTATGGCCGCCGACGCGGTAGTAATTACCGTCCGACAGCACGCGCAGCAAACGCGTTTGCAGATCGAGTGGCATGTCGCCGATTTCGTCGAGGAACAGCGTGCCGCTCTCGGCCTGCTCGAAGCGCCCGCGCCGCGTGGCCTGCGCACCGGTGAACGCCCCGCGCTCATGGCCAAACAGTTCGGATTCCAGCAGATCCTTCGGAATTGCCGCCGTGTTGAGCGCGATGAATGGCCCGCCGGCGCGCGGCGAGTGGCGGTGCAGTGCCCGCGCGACCAGTTCCTTGCCGGAGCCCGATTCGCCGGTGATAAGCACCGTGGCGCTCGAATGCGAGAGACGACCGATCGCTCGGAACACGTCTTGCATGGCGCTCGCCTGCCCGAGAATTTCCGGCTCTTCGGTGATGCGTTCGTCGTCCGTCGCCTCGCGCAGGCTTTCCTCGACCGCGCGCAGAATCAGCTCGACCGCGCGATCAACGTCGAACGGCTTGGCGAGATATTCGAACGCACCGCCCTGAAAGGCCGCGACGGCGCTGTCCAGATCCGAGAACGCCGTCATGATGATGACCGGCAGTCCGGGATGTCGTTGTTTGACCGTCTGCAGCAGTTCGAGCCCGGAGCCGCCCGCCATGCGGATGTCCGAGACCAGCACCTGCGGCGAGTCGTGTTCGAGTGCCGCGCTGGCTTCGCGCGGACCGGTAAAGCTGCGCACCGGCAGATTGGCTCGCGAGAGCGCCTTTTCGAGCACCCATCGAATCGATTGGTCGTCGTCTACTATCCAGATCGGCTTCATTGTTCACCGTTTAACGTCTATGCCCGGCCGCAGGTGCTACGGCCGACGGCGTGAGGGCCGCTTCAGCCCAGGGGCAGCAGGATTCGGAAATCCGTCCGTCCGGGCCGGCTTTCGCATTCGATCAAACCCTCGTGGCGCTGCACGAACGACTGCGCCAGTGTGAGTCCCAGACCGCTCCCCCCTTCGCGCCCGGAGACGAGCGGATAGAAAATGCGGTCACGAATGTCGGCGGGAATGCCTGGCCCGTTGTCGATCACATGCAATTCCAATGCCAGCTTGTGCAAACGTTTGGCAATCGTGATCTTTCGCGCCACTCGCGTGCGCAGGACGATGCGCGCATCGCCGCGTGCAATCTGCCCGCGCAGCGCTTCGGCACCATTGCGCACGATGTTGAGCAGGGCTTGAATGAGTTGTTCCTTGTCGCCACGAAAGTCGGGCAGGCTCACATCGTAGTCGCGCTCGATCGACAGCCCCTGCGGAAACTCGGCGAGCACCACCGACCGCACGCGCTCGCACACCTCATGGATGTTGACGTCGGTGGCAATGAACGGATGACGGTGCGGCTCGAGCAGGCGGTCGACCAGCGTCTGAAGTCTGTCGGACTCCTTGATGATGACCTGCGTGTACTCGCGCAGCTCACGCTGATCCAGCTCGAATTCCAGCAACTGCGCCGCGCCGCGAATCCCGCCCAGCGGGTTCTTGATTTCGTGCGCCAGGTTGCGGATAAGCTGTTTGTTCATCAGCGCCTGATCGATGATGCGCTCTTCACGCTCGTTCTTGATCTTCTGTTCGTTCTCGATCAGCTCGACGATCACGAAATCGGGGGCGGCCTCGGGGGCGGCAACAATCGCATGCGTGTGCAGAGGCTCCTGCGCGGTGCGCTCGAGCACCAAATCGAGGCGCGTCGTCTGAAAGCGGTTGGCGATGAGATCGGCCATCGTCGACGCGAGCACCTCGCCGTTCGTGAAGACGTCGTTCCACGTCATTTGCGACAGCGAACGGCGCGAAAGCGCGAGCAGCGCCTCGGCGGCCGGGTTGGCAAACACGACACGCAGTGATTGCTTCTCAAGCACCAGCAAGACGGTCGGCAACGCTTCGAGACCGGGCAACACGCCCGTCGCCGCGAGCCTGGCTTCCCACGGATCGACGCCCGGCGGCAACGCAGTCGTATGGCCGGCGGCGTCGGGGGTCATCTCGGCGGCATGGGGATCTTCCGCGGCAGCGGCGTGCTCGGCGCGCTTCGTCTGCCCTTTCCCACCGGCACGGACACTGTTCATTAAGGATCGAGGCGAGAGGTTCATGGCTGGCTACGTGGCGAATGCGCGCTGCGGATAAAAAAGGGGGACGGCCGCGGCCATCCCCCTTGCCTGTCGAGCATGACGGTCGGCCGCTGGCGTTCCGTCATGCCGGCGCATTCCCTGCGCAGCGATTCAATTACAGCGAGTAGTACAGTTCGAACTCGAGCGGGTGCGTGGTCATGGCGATACGACGCGCTTCGTCCGTCTTCAACGCGATGTACGAATCGAGCATGCCATCCGTGAACACGCCACCACGGGTCAGGAACTCGCGGTCTTCGTTCAGGTATTCCAGCGCCTGTTCGAGGCTCGAGCACACGGTCGGGATCTTTGCGTCTTCTTCCGGCGGCAGGTCGTACAGGTTCTTGTCGGCAGCTTCGCCCGGGTGGATCTTGTTCTGCACGCCATCCAGACCCGCCATCAGCATGGCCGAGAAGGCCAGGTACGGGTTGGCCATCGGATCCGGGAAGCGCGCTTCGATGCGGCGACCCTTCGGGTTGGCAACGTACGGAATGCGGATCGAGGCCGAACGGTTACGGGCCGAGTAGGCCAGCTTCACCGGTGCTTCGAAGTGCGGCACCAGACGCTTGTACGAGTTGGTCGACGGGTTCGTGATCGCGTTCAGGGCACGTGCGTGCTTGATAATGCCGCCGATGTAATACAGCGCGAACTCCGACAGACCACCGTAGCCGTTACCGGCGAACAGGTTCTGACCATCCTTCCAGACCGACTGGTGGATGTGCATGCCCGAGCCGTTGTCGCCCACGATCGGCTTCGGCATGAACGTTGCCGTCTTGCCGTAGCTGTGTGCCACGTTGTGCACCACGTACTTCAGAATCTGCGTCCAGTCGGCGCGCTCGACCAGCGTCGAGAACTTCGTGCCGATTTCGTTCTGGCCCTGACCCGCCACTTCGTGGTGGTGCACTTCGACCGGCACGCCCAGTTGCTCGAGCAACAGGCACATTTCCGAGCGCATGTCCTGGAACGAATCGACCGGTGCGACCGGGAAGTAACCGCCCTTCACGCCCGGACGGTGGCCGGTGTTGCCGCCTTCGAAGTCCTTCGCCGACGACCACGGGGCTTCTTCAGAATTCACGCGGACGAACGAGCCGGACATGTCCGTGCTCCACTGCACCGAGTCGAAAATGAAGAATTCCGGCTCCGGACCGAAGAAGGCGGTGTCGCCCAGGCCCGTGCTCTTCAGGTAGGCTTCAGCGCGCTTGGCGATGGAACGCGGATCGCGGTCGTAGCCCTTGCCATCGGCCGGCTCGATCACGTCGCAGGTCAGCACCAGCGTGTTTTCTTCGTAGAACGGGTCGATATAGGCAGTGTTCGCGTCCGGCACGAGCAGCATGTCCGAGGCTTCGATGCCCTTCCAGCCAGCAATCGACGAACCGTCGAAAGCGTGGCCGCTCTCGAACTTGTCAGCGTCGAAGTGCGACACCGGCACCGAGACGTGTTGTTCCTTGCCGCGCGTATCGGTAAAGCGGAAGTCGACGAACTTGACGTCTTCTTCCTTAACCAGATTCATCACATCTGCCACAGATTTGCTCATGCTATCTCCCGAAAGATTCAATCTGGCGCTGCTGGCGCTTATCGCCCGCGTCGCCGTACCGTCTTAACGAACTCCGTGTTCGGATTCGCCAGTGATAAGCAGGAAGCGTGCCAACAACCCATCACCCTGCCCTCCCTGACCCTCGCCCTCTGATTTCTAAGCGAATATTCCATTCTGGTGCGTCCAGCCTGGAATCCCCGCTCACGGGCCACAATTCCCCGATTCGGTGCAACGCGCACCGAAACATCACTGCATTGGTGCATTTTGCGATTATGCACTTTTTTGGTGCCCGCCACCGATCGGCGCGAACCGAAATTGTGCGTCGGCCTGCACCGCCATCACGCGCGGCCAAACACTGGCTGCGCGCCGGCCAATCCCGATGCCACGCAACACGTAACGCGCCTCGCGCACGAAGGGCACGCTAGAATAAAGCACAATCATCGTTCAACGAGATCACAGCCCCATGACAAGCGCCAAAGCCATTCTCGAGCAAGCCTCCCAACGCCGCGCGAGCGCTCAGCTCGCCTACGCAGGCGCCGTGACGCCGGACGAAGCCCTGGCACTGCTTGGCGCCGATGCCAACGTTCGCCTGATCGACGTGCGCACGCGCGCTGAACTCGACTGGGTCGGCCGCCCGCAGGTACCCGATGGTCAATACGCCAACGTCGAATGGGTTCGATACCCAGGAGGCGTGCCCAACGAACACTTCCTCGAGCAACTCGCTTCCCAGACGCCGGACAAGACCACGCCGCTGTTGTTCCTGTGTCGCAGCGCCGCCCGCTCGAAGGCCGCGGCCAAGGTCGCCTATGAAGCCGGTTACACGCAGTCGTTCGACATTCTCGAAGGCTTCGAGGGCGACAAGGACAAGGCCGGCCATCGAAAGACGGTGAGCGGCTGGTGCTTTCGTGGACTGCCTTGGCTCGGCGCCTGAGTGGGCATTTCTGTGTGCAAATGAGCGCACAGGAGCCCCCGTCGAGGCGCGCGCGTCGGCACGTTTCCAGACAACGCTGAACGTCTCAATCGCGAGGAAACACTGAGATGGAGTGGACCCCTTTACTTACGTTCGCCCTCGCCCTGTTCGTCGGCGCCGGCACGCCCGGGCCGGGCATCGCGGCCATTGTGGCACGCGTGCTCGGACGCGGTACGCAGGGCGCCATCGCGTTCACAACAGGCGTGGCGATCGGCGATGTCGTGTGGCTAACGCTTGCCGTGCTGGGCGTCGCCGCACTGGCCCATACCTTCGCGGGCGTGTTTCTCGCGATCAAATACGCCGGCGCCGCCTACTTGCTCTACCTGGCCTGGAAGATGTGGCACGCACCGGTCACCGCGCCCGCGGAACCGATGGCCGCCGCGCCGCGCGAGCAATCGTGGCGTCTGTTTCTCGGAGGACTGTCGGTCACGATGGGCAACCCGAAGGTCGTCGTGTTCTACTTCGCCCTGCTGCCCAATCTGCTCGATCTGCAACGGGTGACAGCGCTCGGCTACCTCGAAATCGTGGGCGTTACGCTGAGCGTTCTCGCGCTCGTGTTCGGCAGCTACATCGCGCTCGCTGCCCGCGCGCGCCGACTGCTCAGTTCGGCGCGCGCCGTGCGACGTCTGAATCGCGCGACCGGCACGGTGATGGCCGGCGCCGCCGTCGTCATCGCGACGCGCTGAACGCAACACCCGCAGCCATCGCCGCTACGTCGTGATCGCCACCTGCGGGTGGCGTTTTTTTTGGGCGCACGTCGCGCATTGTTGCGATTCCCGGAAGTATTTATTCCCTCAATTGCCATTTTTCCGTGATAGCCAGACGCCTAGACTGTCTTCAACGGTCGCACACAACGCATACCGAAGCCTACGAAAGCGAACGCCGGTACCGATGCATTGCGCGCCCCCGCAACTGAGAAAGACAGGAGTCAACGTCATGAATCGCAAGCACATCGCCTCAGCCCTGATGTCGGTCTTGATGGTCACCGCCGCCGGAGCCGCCTTCGCACAGGCGGGTCGGAGCAGCGATGCCTATCCCGAGGGTTCACAATTCGCGTGGGTGTCGCAAACCTCGCAGGTCTCGCGCGAGCAGGTTCGCCAGGAATTGGTCGATGCCCGCGCGCAGGGCCTGATTCCGCAGAACGATTACGAGTATCCCGTGCTCGCCACGATGCAGCCCAATCAAGCGCCGGGCAAGACGCGCGCCCAGGTGTATGACGATCTCGTGCGCGCACGCCAGAACGGCGAAATGAAGTACTCGAATCCGTAAGCCTTGAGCCCTCGCTGAGCATCGCGGCACGCCGCAGCGCTCAATCGACAGCGTCGGTCGCCGCTCTCAGCCTCCCTCCGAGCCGCGCCGCACGCGCCGTCCCTCGTCGTGCTGCCGTACCCCGGCAGCACGACGTGACGCACACAGGCAGGACGGCATCGCCAGCCTGTGTTGCGTCACCTCGTATTGTCCCGCCGACAGGCACGCGCCTGAGCCTGACCGGGCAACCGGCACGCCCGCTCGTCCAGAACACTTCCCCTCTGGTTGGGCGGGCACCGACGGTTTCCCCACGGGCGCCTCTCCTGTCGCCATGCGCTCCCGCGAGCGCATGGGACCTTCGCCCGCGCCCAGCCCAAGGCGCGGGCTTTTTTCTTGAGTCGCGCAAGCTGCGTGCTACCATGCAGCCGTTTCATTTTGCATAGACAGGATCATCCGGTGAGTCAGATCGAATTCGATATCGAGTGGACCGAACGCGCAGCGAAGAAGGCCGAAAAACTCGTCCCCAAGGGCACCCCTCTCGCGCTGCCGCCGATCGAATGCATGCCAGCCGAAGGCGACGTGCTGTTCCTCGGCCAAGGCGACAAGAAGCAACCGTTTATCGTGGTGGAGCGTCAGTACCACCACGAGGGCGACGACGCATGGACGATCGTGCTGATTCTCGATCTGCCCGAATAACGTTGAGGATCGTTTGCTGCGCCTGGATCGAGTGAATCGAACGTTTCGGACAGATCGCATCGCAACAACGCGCGGCGCGGCCACTGGGGAAATCCCGGTTGCCGCGCCGCTTTGCTTGGACGGGGCCGTTTTCTATACTTGAAACATGATTTGACTCGCGCAATAGCGGCAGGGAGACCGGCGATGATCGTGCCCCACCTTTCCAACGCGGAACTCATGAGCATGTTTGCGATCGCCGCATTCGGCGCGATCGCTGTCGGCGCCATGCCCTGCAAAGGCGCCGTTCGAATGTGCTGGCGCTCGCTACTCGTTGTCGTCGGCGCGGTGCTTGCCGTGCTGGCGTTCGAGCTGGTACCCCTCCTGACATAAGTCGTTTTTGCGGATTTTCACCATTAAGGGTTGACCCCTTACGGAAGAGCCGATATTATCTCGGTCTCGTTGGGGCGTTAGCTCAGTTGGTAGAGCAGCGGACTCTTAATCCGTAGGTCGAGTGTTCGAGTCACTCACGCCCCACCAAACGAATTCTGAAAAAGGCTGCTTCGCCGTGCAGCCTTTTTTATTCCCGGTAGCATCGGGGCGTTAGCTCAGTTGGTAGAGCAGCGGACTCTTAATCCGTAGGTCGAGTGTTCGAGTCACTCACGCCCCACCAAAGTACGACAGCGAAGGCTGCGCCGCGTGCAGCCTTTTTTGTTCCCGGCAGCACCGGGGCGTTAGCTCAGTTGGTAGAGCAGCGGACTCTTAATCCGTAGGTCGAGTGTTCGAGTCACTCACGCCCCACCAGATGCATGACGAAGGCCGCACGCTGTGCGGCCTTCGTCGTTTCTGCCCGCCCATGCTCCGCATCCTGCCAGTCATCCCCTGTCGTCCGATTCCTACAGTCGATTCAGCCGCGACCGATAGTCTGCGAAACGCGTGCCATCTAAGCTGGATTCACGTCGTTGCGGGTCGCACGGCCACCTCATGCTTCAGGAGACGCATCATGAATACGACGAAGTCGATTCTCGTTGTCATCACGGCACTCGCGATGGGCTCGTCCCTCGTCGGCTGCACGCTGGGCGGCGCCGCCGCGGGCGGGGTCATCGGGCACGAAGCCACCGGCGGCAGCACCGCCGGCACCATCGGCGGCGCGGTCGTCGGCGGGGTCATCGGCCACGAGTTGGGCAAGTAACGTTGCCGCTCGGCCCGGCGCACGCCGTCATCGCCCCACGGCATAGAGTGGGGAGTTGGCGGCGTAGCCGTACATGATCAGCACCGCGCCCACCAAGGCATCTGCCGCCGCCCGGGCCTCCGCCACATTCGCATAGCGCTTGGCCTGCGCCGTGCAGGTCGCGTAATGACGCGCGCCATGCTTTAACGCGCCGTCGTGCCGACCGATAAACGCCGCCTGACGGCCGCTCCATACGAAGTAGCCTTCACACCTCGCCATCTCCGGCGGCCGCCTGACCGTCAAGTCCTCCTTCTGCGATGCCTCGCCCGCCTTGTGCAAGCGCCACTGACGCTTGATCGCCGCATCGGACCAGCGTCCCATGCCAATGTCTTTTCCTCGGTTCTTTGCCATTGCTCCCTCCTGGAGTTTGCCTGCGGCACTGCGCTCGCGGGCACTCCGATAATGGTGAACAATAACGCGGTGAAGTGGGATGGGGAGTGTCCGATATGCGATGCCACACCCTACGACGACGCCCCACGAGACTCGATACTCGCTGCTCGTCATGCAAAGGAAACCAAACCGCGCCCTCTCGCCTCATGATTGGCCGCAAGGGACGATGAGCCCGCTATCTTCCGGCAAACATAGCGCGGCGAACGCACAACAGTGCTGCACTGCACACCATGCAAGCGATCCGCATTGTCTACACTGAAGGTCTCGTTCTCTTCGGAAGATGGATCCGTTGGCCGCAACGGCATCCGCGAAACCAGGACATGGCGACCGTCACCTTCGCACCCGCAATTCAGCGCCACGTCTGCGTTGACGATCAATGCATCGATGGACCGACCGTCCATGCCGTGCTCGCGCAATGCGTGACGCTCACGCCCGAGTTGCGCGGCTACCTGTTCAACGATCAGGGACGATTGCGTGCGCACGTCGCGGTCTTTGTCGATGGCCGGCTGATCCGCGACCGACACACGCTGGGCGACACACTGAACGACGCCAGCCGCGTGTATGTCGCCCAGGCGCTCTCGGGCGGATAAGGGAGCACGGCGGGAGCGGCGGATGAATGCGCGAGCATCGAACAAGACTCGCGCGAGCCAAGGAGGCAGATCGTGAAACACGTCACCGGAGCCACGTTGCTGGTTGCCACCCGCAAGGGATTGTTCACATGGCAGCGTGAGGACGCCGTCTGGCGCCTGAAGTCGAGCGCGCCCGACTTTCCCGGCGAGCCCGTGAGCATGGTGCTGCGCGACCCGCGCGACGGCACCGATTACGCCGCGCTCAATCTGGGTCACTTCGGCGTGAAGCTCTGGTGCCGCGAACGCGACGCGAGCGAGTGGACCGAACTCTCACCGCCGGCCTTCGCCCCAGAAATAGAGCAGTCCGAAGCATCGGCGAACGATGCGCAGGCGTTGTCGGCACCGTCGGCACCATCGGTCTCCCTGCTCTGGTCGCTTGAAGCCGCGGGGCCCGACGCCCCCGGCGTTCTGTGGGCAGGCACGATTCCCGGTGGCCTCTTCCGCTCCCACGACCGAGGCCGCACCTGGACACTGGTGCAAAGCTTGTGGGATCGCCCCGAGCGCGCCGAATGGATGGGGGGCGGCTACGATCACCCCGGCATTCATTCGATCTGTATCGATCCGCGCGACAGCCGACAGGTGAGCGTCGCCATCTCGACCGGCGGCGTCTGGCGCACACGTGACGACGGACACACCTGGGCTTTGGCGGCCAGCGGCATGGAAGCCGATTACATGCCGCCCGAACGACGCCTCGATCCGAATGCGCAGGACGTCCACCGTCTCGTGCAATGCCGCGACGCCCCCAACGCCCTGTGGGCACAGCATCACAACGGCATCTTCCGCAGCCTCGACTACGGCGCCTCGTGGCGGCGGATTCAAGCGTCACCGTCGAGTTTTGGTTTTGCTGTCGCCGTCGATCCGCACGACCCCGATGTCGCGTGGTTCGTACCCGCCCAGCGCGATGCCTGTCGCATGCCGGTCGACGCCCGTCTCGTCGTCATTCGCACGCGCGATGGCGGCGAGTCGTTTACATCGCTCTCGCACGGACTGCCGGAGGTGCCGTCCTACGATCTGATCTATCGCCACGGCCTGGATATCGACGCCACCGGCCACTCGCTCGCCATGGGCTCGACCACCGGCGCGCTGTGGGTCAGCGACAACGCAGGCGAGCAGTGGCAATGCCTGTCCACGCACTTGCCCCCTATCTACGCCGTGCGCTTCGTGTAGCGGGCGTCTTGTCGTTCGACATGCCGAGCGTCTCGTCGGTACGCCCTCGCCCGTTTTGCTGAAGGAAACCTTCAGTTAGCGCGTTTCGCGTCGTAGATAGAGATAGGCGAACTGGCTTCATTGATCCCCCCCGTCACGCGTTGCTTGGCGTGTCGCGCGCGCCGATGTCGGTGCGTGTGACAAGGTCGCGTCGTGCTTCCTGCTGAACGTCGGCACGCACCGCGCAGCGATCGGCAACCCGGCCTCGCAACGCAAGTGGGCCACAACGTCACCCTTGTCGTCCAGGCATCCCATCCCTAAACGGAGTCACCCGAATGCGAATCGCCGACCTGAAAATCCGAACCCGACTGGCCATCGGTTTCGGCACGTTGCTAGCCCTGTTGTTGACCATGCTTGTCATCACCCTGATGCGCTTCGTCGCCATCGAGCGCGATAACGAAGAACTGCTCACCAGCGCGTGGGCCAAGGCCGATGCGGCACACAGCATCGATGCCATGGTGCGTGGCAACGGCCGCCGCATGCTGGAGATCTTCACGATCACCGACGCCGCGCAACGCAACACCATCAACCAGCGTATCGACGCCAATCTCAGCCGGATCGCCGAGGCGCAGGCCGTGCTCGACAAATACGTGGTGTCGGCGCAAGGCAAACAATTGATGACCTCGATCCGGCAACACAACGACGCGTTTGTGACGGCACGTCGTGCGATGCTCGCCGCATTGACCTCGGGCGAGCGAGACTTGGCGCTGGACCTCACCCATCGCGACGCCCTCCCCGCGCTCGACGCCATGCAGGCCGAAGCCGCCGAACTGGTCACGCTCCAGAAAAAGATCGTCGACGACACCGGCGCCACAACGCGCGCCGGCATCGTCTTCGCCAAATGGCTGCTCATCGCCATCGGTGCAGCGGCAACCCTCCTGGGCATCGGCGCCGCCTGGTCGGTCACGCGCAGCATCACGCGTCCGCTCGCGCGCGCCGTGGCCGTGGCCGAGCGCGTGGCACAGGGCGATCTCACGAGCCGCATCGATGTGACCAGCCGCGACGAGACGGGCCAATTGATGGGCGCGCTCAAACACATGAATGAAAGTCTGGAACACATTGTGCGACGCGTACGACACGGCACAACCGCCATCGCCTCGGCATCGGGGCAATTGCTTGCCGGCAACACCGATCTGTCGTCCCGCACCGAAGAGCAGGCCGCATCCCTGGAAGAGACCGCCTCGTCGATGGAAGAGTTGACGGCCACCGTGCGCCAGAACGCCGATAACGCGCGGCAAGCCAGCCAATTGGCCGCGAACGCGTCGGAAATCGCCGGTGAAGGCGGCCGGGTGGTCGAACGTGCGGTCGCCTCGATGCAGGGGATTGCGGCCAGCTCGACGAAGATCAACGACATCATTGGCGTGATCGACGGCATTGCCTTCCAGACCAATATCCTCGCCCTGAACGCCGCCGTCGAAGCGGCGCGTGCCGGCGAGCAGGGTCGCGGTTTCGCCGTCGTGGCGGGCGAAGTGCGCACGCTAGCCCAACGCAGCGCCGCCGCGGCCAAGGAGATCAAGACGCTCATCGAGACGTCCGTCGACAAGGTCGAAGACGGCTCGGCACAAGTGCGCGACGCCGGTCGCACGATGGCGGAAATCGTGCAGGCCGTGCAGCGCGTGACCGACATCATGGGCGAAATCTCGGCGGCATCGAGCGAGCAATCGGGCGGCATCGAGCAGGTCAACACCGCCGTCATGCAGATGGACCAGGTCACGCAGCAAAATGCCGCGCTCGTCGAGCAGGCCACGGCGGCCGCCGGGTCGTTGGAAGATCAGGCGCGCTATCTGCGCGACGCCGTCGCCGTGTTCCGGCTGACCGATGGCGACCTCGTCACGTCCATGCTCGACGCCCCCGCCCAGACGGCCGCCAACGGCCCGCGGGGCGACGTGCTGGCGTTCGCCCGGGCGCGCCATACCGCGTAATCGGCATCATCGGCATCATCGGCGCCTTCGCCGTTCCGGCCGTGCCGCTGGGGCGTGCCGGCGAGGCGCCGCGCCCGCCCGCAGGCGGTGCCGCCGGCCGGCGCAAACCCCCATGCCTGCTGGGCTTCCAGCCGATGTCACGCTCAGCGCGGCATGGAGACATTGGAGTATGATGGCTGCTGCTATGCTTTTTCCCACCGTCTGGAAAAGAGGTGTACCGTGGCCCGAAAGACCCCCATCGAGCGCTACCGAAACATCGGCATCAGTGCTCACATCGACGCTGGCAAGACAACGACGACCGAGCGCATCCTGTTCTACACAGGCGTCAACCACAAGCTGGGCGAAGTCCACGAAGGCGCTGCCACGATGGACTGGATGGAGCAGGAACAAGAGCGCGGCATCACGATCACGTCTGCCGCGACGACCTGCTTCTGGCGCGGCATGGCCGGCAACTATCCCGAACACCGCATCAACATCATCGACACGCCGGGCCACGTCGACTTCACGATTGAAGTCGAGCGCTCGATGCGCGTGCTCGACGGCGCCTGCATGGTCTACGATTCGGTCGGCGGTGTGCAACCGCAGTCCGAGACCGTCTGGCGGCAAGCCAACAAGTACAAGGTGCCGCGCATCGCGTTCGTCAACAAGATGGACCGCGTGGGTGCCGACTTCTTCCGCGTGCACAAGCAGATTCACGAGCGTCTGCGCGGCAATGCCGTGCCCATCCAGATTCCGATCGGCGCCGAGGACAATTTCCAGGGCGTGGTCGATCTCGTGAAGATGAAAGGCATCGTCTGGGATGAGGAATCGAAGGGCGTGAAGTTCGAATACGTCGACATTCCGGCCAATCTCAAGGACACGGCGCAGGAATGGCACGACAAGATGATCGAAGCCGCCGCCGAGGCCGATGAGGCGCTGCTCGAAAAGTATCTTGGCGGCGATACGCTGACCGAGGCCGAGATCCGGCAGGGGCTGCGCAAGCGTACCGTCGCGGGTGAAATCGTGCCGATGTTGTGCGGCACCGCGTTCAAGAACAAGGGCGTGCAGGCCATGCTCGACGCTGTGATCGATTACCTGCCGTCGCCCGTCGACGTGCCCGCCATCGCCGGTCACGACGAAGACGACAAGGAGATCGAACGCCACCCGTCGGACGACGAGCCCTTCTCCGCCCTCGCCTTCAAGATCATGACGGACCCGTTCGTCGGCCAGTTGATCTTCTTCCGCGTGTACTCGGGCGTGATCGACTCGGGCGCCACCGTCTTCAATCCGACCAAGGACAAGAAGGAACGCTTGGGGCGTATCTTGCAGATGCACGCCAATCAACGCATCGAGATCAAGGAAGTGCGGGCGGGAGATATCGCCGCGGCGGTCGGTCTGAAGGAAGCGACGACTGGCGACACGCTGTGCGATCCGAACGCCGTGATCATTCTGGAGAAGATGGAATTCCCCGAGCCCGTGATTTCGCAGGCGGTCGAGCCCAAGACCAAGGCAGACCAGGAGAAGATGGGCCTCGCCCTGAATCGGCTGGCGCAGGAAGACCCCTCGTTCCGCGTGAAGACCGACGAAGAATCGGGCCAGACGATCATCTCGGGCATGGGCGAGCTGCACCTCGAAATTCTGGTCGATCGCATGCGCCGCGAGTTCGGCGTGGAAGCGACCGTCGGCAAGCCGCAGGTCGCCTATCGCGAAACCGTGCGCAAGAAAATCGAAGACGTGCAGGGCAAGTTCGTCAAGCAGTCGGGCGGACGCGGCCAGTATGGCGACGTGGTCATCACGCTGGAGCCGGACAAGGAAAAGCCGTATGAATTCGTCGATGCGATCAAGGGCGGCGTGGTGCCACGCGAGTTTATCCCGGCCGTGGACAAGGGCATTCGCGAGACGCTGAACAACGGCGTGGTGGCCGGCTATCCGGTCGTCAACGTGAAGGTTACGCTCACGTTCGGGTCATACCATGACGTGGACTCGAACGAAAACGCGTTCCGCATGGCGGGCTCGATGGCGTTCAAGGAGGCGATGCGCCGCGCCGACCCGGTGCTGCTCGAGCCGATGATGGCGGTCGAAGTCGAGACGCCCGAAGAGTTCATGGGCAACGTGATGGGCGACCTGTCCGGTCGTCGCGGCATGTTGCAGGGTATGGATGACATCGTGGGCGGCGGCAAGATCGTACGCGCCGAGGTGCCGCTGTCAGAAATGTTCGGTTACTCGACCTCGTTGCGCTCGCTCACGCAAGGGCGCGCCACGTACACAATGGAATTCAAACACTACGCCGAAGCGCCGAGGAACGTGGCCGACGCGATTATTTCGACCAAGAAGTAATGCGTTATCGGATGTCGAGCGCGGCGGGTCAGGATTGACCGCCGCGCCCGATGTCGTTATCCGGCTGTCGCGCTCGCTAACGCGCTGACTGCCGCTCCGTCATAAGGCGTGATCGGCCCGAGAGAATCGGGCGTCGCGGGCACGGGCGCGGTCAGTAAGTGCGCAGATGCTCGGCGTGATGCGACAGATGATCCGCCATGAAGGTCTGAATGAAGTAGTAGCCGTGGTCGTAGCCGGGGTGGCGCCGCAGGTTCAGCGGCTGACCGGCATCCTGGCAGGCGCGCTCGAAGAGGTGCGGATGCAGTTGTGATTCGAGGAATTGATCGTTCAAGCCCTGATCGATCAGGATGCCGCCGGGAAACACCACCTGCCCGGCCTTCGCCAACAGTTCGCTGGCGTCATACTGACGCCATGTCTCGCGATCCGCGCCCAGATATCCCGCGAATGCCTTCTCGCCCCATGGGCAACGCGTTGGCGCCGCGATCGGCGCGAATGCCGACACCGAGCGGAATTTGTCAGGGTTGCGCAGTGCTAGCGTCAGGGCACCATGCCCGCCCATGGAGTGGCCGAAGATGCCGATCCGTCCCGCATCGATCGGCAGCGATTGCGTCACCACGCCGTAGAGTTCGTCGACGATATAGCTGTACATGCGATAGTGCGCCGACCAAGGTGCCTGTGTCGCATCGAGATAGAAGCCGGCGCCGACGCCGAAATCCCAGGCATCGGTCTCGCCCGGCACGCCAGCACCACGCGGGCTGGTGTCGGGCGCAATCAGCGCCACGCCGTGTTCTGCGGCGAGCCATTGCGCGCCGCCCTTGATCATGAACGTTTCTTCCGTGCAGGTAAGCCCCGCGAGATAGAACAGCGCCGGCACCGCCCGGCCGTCACGCGCCTGAGGCGGGATGAACACCGAGAAACGCATCGGCAGGCCGATGACAGTCGACGTGTGGCGATAGAAGCGTTGCGCACCACCGAAACAACGGTGTTCGGAAATGAGTTCGAGCATGACGAAATCCGGGAGGGTTCGGGAAGTCGGCCATGGCGCCGCGCCGCCGGGAGCGGGGCAACCATTGCGATGATGGCCGCTATCTTACCTCGCGAGGCGACAGGTGACATCGGCGAGGTGCGTGGGGTGCGCGATGTTCATTCTAGCGGGTTGCATGACGGTCGCAATGTCGCGCAGACGTTCGTTCAGGCGACCTGATGATACCGAAGCCAAAGTCCGTGTTAAGTTGCTGTGCCACCACGTTGCCAACGATTGTGGAACTGGGCTGAAGCTCAGGCGAAAATGCTGCCACCGTGGTACGTCGAATGTCGACGCTCCGGCCTGCTCCGGCCTGGCGACATCGATTGATCGGGCCAGCGAATTCGTCTCCAGCGGTAGAACAACTACTTCCACCGCCCCCGGGCCAATCACCGCCGCATGCAGGTGGCAGGTAGCTCCGGAGGCGCTTCGCTCCGCCGGCATCGCCATCGATCACGGCGCCTCGCCTGCCATTGCTTCCGCGCCTTCACGCCCCGCATGCCTGGCCGCCCGTTGCTCAGCCACGGCTCGCCTCGCCAGCGTGCCCAAAGTGTGTATCTCCTTTTCAACGTCCCGGGTCCACGGACGTCCATAGTTAATCCGGATGTGACGGCGAAATTCGCTATCGCATGAAAAAATTGCACCGGGTGCTATCGCGATTTCGTGCGCTTCGGCCATTTCGAACAACTGCACTGCCCCTACGCCTTCTGGAAGTTGCACCCAAAGGAAGAATCCGCCCGGCGGCCGGACCACCAGTGTCCCTTTGGGGAAGTACTTTACGACAGCGGCCACCATCCGTGTCTGAAGGGACGCCAGTTCGCGGCGCAGCTTACGCAGCAGCCGGTCGTAATCCCCATGTTCAAGGAGGCCCGCAATTGCGCATTGCACGGGCACAGACGCCGGGTCCATTGTCAGCCAACGCGCGTGCTCAATTCTCCTGGCGTAGCGCCCCGCGGCTACCCAACCGAGGTGCAGGCCCGGCGCAAGGCTCGTCGAGAACGACCCGCAGTGCAGCACGAGACCTTTGGCATCGAAGCGCTTCGCCGGATACGCCGGCGTCAAACCGAAATGCAGTTCGCGGAATACGTCGTCCTCGATCAGCGGCACGCCATATATGGCCAGTAGCCTCACAAGTGCCTGCTTCCGTTCATCGGAGAGCGTCGCGCCTGTTGGCTGATGCAGTGTCGTCATAAACCAGCAAGCCCGTACCGGACGCTGCCGCAACGCCTCCTCTAATACGCCGAGGTCGAGTCCATGGTGTGGATCGACAGGGATTTCCACGGCCTTAAGACGGAGGCGCTTAACCACATCTCGCACGGCGTGGAAAGCAGGCCGTTCAATTGCGATGGTGTCGCCAGGCCGAGTCAGAACCTGCAGACAAAGCATCGTTGCGTCGAGCGCGCCACTCGTCACAACAACCTCTTCGATTGGGACCGCAACACCTGTGACAACGTAGCGCAGGGCGATCTGGCGACGCAGATCCGCTTCTACCTCTCCCGCCGACAAGGCGTTCCGGGAACTCGCCATCCTCCGAATTGCTGCAGCCAAAGCGCGCGCAATCCGGCTAAACGGGAACAGCTTGGCACATGGCTCGGAAGAGCCAAGCCACGGATGCGCGCATCGACGTTGAGCCCTCATGAAGCGGATAGTCAGGCTGTCACCACCCGCGTCCTCAACACTGTGCTTCGAAACGAGGGTTAAGGCTTTCGTTGACGCGGGCCCGCTTGCGACGAAATAGCCCGAGCGAGGTCTTGCGACGATCAGGCCTCGTCGTTCGAGGGTGTAGTAAGCATGGAAAACGGTTGAAGGACTCACGCGATACGAACTGCTCGCCCGGCGCACCGACGGGAGTCGCACACCGGGTTCAAGCGTACCGTTCAGCATCAGACTTTCGAACTCCGCCGCCAATTGGAGATAGCGCTTCATTATTGTGTTATGCCAACCAAATGGAGCTATTCCGCTCTGCCCCGGTTGAGGGTGGAACGCGTCGTTCAGAAATTCCGACCCCGCCAACTGAGCGCGGTTGCGGCGCCAGCCGGCTTTTTGGACGCGGCGCTGGCGGTCTCGAAAAGTACCTTCAGCCGGCTGGCGCCGAGCGCACGGCTGTAGAAAAACCCTTGACCATACTCGACACGGTTCGCGCGTGCGACGTTGTGATGCGCCGAGTTCTCAATGCCTTCGACCACGACCACGGCGCCCATCTCATGGCCCATGCGCGTCAAAGTACCGATGTGTCGGGATCGCTCATCGGGATTCATTCCCAGCACGCGCCTGTCAATCTTTACCATCTCAAAGGTCATCGCTGCCGGCAGTTCAGGTTCAACGTCAGCAGGCCGCGCGACCGACAGGGCAAAACGCACGCCTATTTCACGCGCCCGCGCCATCATCGGGATGAGTCGGTTTTTGAACTTCCTCGCGCTGCCCGCCCCGATCTTTAGCATCAACGGGGGAAGACCGAGGGAACCAACGTCGCCAAGGTGCGCGAGGAACGCAGAACTTACCAAGTAAGACGCGGGCGCTGTAACGCCGAGGTAGAGCGATTTTGGAGCACCGATTTCCCGCAACTCCTGGGCGGCGCGCGACAGGACAAAACGTGTCACCGGTCCGATCAAACTACTCTTCTCGATGACGTCCATATAGTGAGCCGGGCCCAGCGCGCCGTACTTCTGGTTGTCCCAACGCAACAGGGCGTCGACGCCCACGCACCTGGCCCGCCTCACGCCAACGACCGGTTGGTACTCAAGGTGGAATTCGCCGCGACGTAGCCCTGCACGCGCAGCACGCAGGAGCGACTTGTCGTAGCGAAACCACCGCTTGAGGGCCCAGCCGACAACGACGACCAGCACCGCCACCAGGATCGGCCACAATACAAAGCCCGATAGGGTCCATGCTGAGGCGCGCTGTGTCGCTGCGCTTGCCGACGGCCGCGCCGGGGCGAGCGTGTCGGCCTCGATCCAAGGCGAGTTCGCCCGGGTTTCACAATCCGCACCCAATGAGCAGTCCGAGACCGGCATTGTCGGCGGTTCCGGCGATTGCTTCGCCAGGTCGGCCCGCGACGTGCTACCCACCAGCGCGTCAGAGGCTAGAAGGCCATTTCGTTCTGCCGCTGCCTGGCCGCTGATTTGCCACCGCACGTCGCTGAGCAGCGTCGCAAGGTTCGCCTCTGCATGGGCCCTTACAGCAGTAGTTCCAATGACAACTTCACGCGCATCCTTCAGCGAATCGCAGGTATTCGTTAGCACAGGCACCGGGCCGGCGACCGGGCCGACAAGGGCTGCGGGAACAACGGGCAACCGTACAATGGACGCGCAGGGTGCGCCAAAGCGAATCGGGGGCGCGGGTGGGTCGGCGAGCCTGTCCGTCAATGGTTGCCAGTCGTTATGTTCAAGCGTATGAATGCGACTAGAGCGGGTGTCGGCCGGATCTGCAAGAGCAAGTGTGGTGCCTGCGCAGATGACCAGGATGACTGTCAACCCTTGTTCCGAGGCACGACCGAGCGCGACGAACGCGCTGCGCCTGATTTTTGATACAGGGAACCCAAATGCCATTGGTCTATCACTAAAAGAATTCGGCTTGAAAAATCGTTATGGATCGGACCGCTTCGCGTCGGCGAAACTTCGAAGGCAGTGGAGCCTGTCTGGGCCGCACTTTGCCAGCGTGTGTGCGTCCGCAATAGAAGCAGATTGCGAAAGAATGGCCGTATCAGATTGAGAAGTGGCTATCTTCCGAGGTTAGGCGTGTGTGCTGGCGGGGCCGGTCCGATGCCCGAAATCGTGTTTTCCGTAAGGAGCACCCGTTGAAACGGTACGAGCGGTTAGCCGAACAAATCAGTGAGCTCATCAAGCGCGGTGATCTGCCACCCGGCGCGCGTATTCCTTCGGTTCGCTCGGCTTGCAAGGCATGGGACGTGAGCCCCGCGACGGTATTTCGCGCCTACTACCTGCTCGAAGACAGGGGCGTGATCAAGGCGCGCCCGCGCTCAGGCTATTTCGTGTCGCCGACTACCGGAGCATTACCGCGGCAAAGGCCCCGGACCTCGCCGGGTGCCGATCCGAAGACCGTCAATATCAGCGACCTTGTCTTTGAGGTACTCGAGACGATCAGGCAGCCCGAGACTGTCCCATTGGGTTCAGCGTTTCTGAGCCCTACGTTGCTTCCAATGGCACGTGTCGGAAAGTCATGCGCGACTGTCAATCGCTCAACGCACCTGGCCAGCATGGTTGACGGCCTGCCGCCGGGGTTTGAAGGATTGCGCCAGCAGATTTCGTTGCGTTACCTGATGTCGGGGATGACGGTGCCTGTCGATGAGATCGTCATTACGAGCGGTGCACTCGAAGCCCTGACGCTCAGCGCCCAGTTGCTGGCCGCGCCAGGCGATGTGATCGTGATCGAAAAGCCGACGTTTTACGCAGCGCTGCAGGCTATCGAGCGTTTGAGGCTGAACGTAGTGGAGATTCCCGTCGACCCGGTGAAGGGTCATGATCTGGATGCGCTAGCGCGGGCGCTGCAGCAGCATCCGGTTCGGGCCTGCTGGTTCATGACCTCGTTCCACAATCCGACCGGAGTGACGCTGGTCGATTCCAGAAAGCAGGCGCTGGTTGATCTGCTCGCCAAACACGACGTGCCGCTCATTGAGGATGACGTCTACCACGAACTGCATTTTGGCCCGGACCCGGTGCGTCCGGCCAAATTCTTTGACCGGAAAGGTCTTGTCATCCATTGTGGATCGTTTTCGAAGTGCCTTGCCCCCGGATATCGTATCGGCTGGGCGGCAGCCGGAAGGTTCGCGGGCAGGCTGGAACGTGCGAAATGGATGACCACGCTATCGGCCAGCATGCCGGCCCAGCGCGCAATCGCCGACTATCTGGAGCACGGCGGCTACGAACGATTTCTTAAAAAACTACGTCGCGAGTTGGCCCATCAGCAATCGCAGATGCTTGACGCGATCAGCCGGTACTTCCCGGCCGATACCCTAGCCACCAAGTCCGACGGCGGTTATTTCACCTGGGTAACGCTTCCGGACCACGTAGACTCGATACAGTTCTTCCAGGCTGCGCTCAGCAGTGGCATCAGCGTCGCGCCCGGACCTATCTTCTCAGCGGACGGCGCCTTCCGGCACCGTGTACGACTGAACTATGGATACCCATGGTCAGCGCGGCTCGAGAATGCGGTTGCGACACTAGGTGCCCTGTGCGCTGATGAATCGCGTTGCGGCGCCAGGCTTGCCGGTCCGGTTCGGCCGGCATGATACGGACGTCGATCTCAACCCGGCACGCCGGCCGGTGAATCGTGAATCTCATGCACGACAATACGCGCCTTGCCTGCGACTTTCGCACGATACATCGCGGCATCCGCCGCACGTAACAGGGCTTCGCCACTTAACGACGCTGCCTGGCCGCGCAGTAGCATGCCGATACTGGCTGATAACCTGACGACCTTCGCCCCAAACGTTATGGGCTGGCTCAGTGTCAGCAGGATCGCCCGTGCAATTCTCTCCAGTGCAGCGTGATCGATGGCAGGGCCGGCCAGCAGCACGGTGAACTCATCCCCGGCGTGCCGCGCAACCAGATCCCCGCCACGCACGCAGCGGCTTATCCGGCGCGCGGTTTCAACCAGGACTTCGTCGCCGCACTGATGCCCGTAGGTATCGTTGACAGCCTTGAAGCCGTCCAGGTCGATAAACATGATGGCCGCCACACCGTCGCTGCCTGCTGCGCACGCCTCATCGAGCCTCTCGAAGAACGAGCGTCTGTTCGGCAGGCCGGTCAGCGCGTCGTGGAATGCCTGGTGCCGCAGGCGATCGAGCAACGCCCTTCGCTCAGTCACATCCTGCACCAGCAGGCAGTACCCATCATCCGCCTGATCATGGACACGACGCGGCACCATCACACCACGCAGGACACGTTGGCTCCCGTTAAGCGTCGCTCCAACCTCGTACTCGACCCTTTCGCCGCTGAGCACGCGCTGGACGTACGGCTCGATGGCAGCAAAAAAATCAGCGTCGAGAACCTCGTGGGTGAGCCGTCCCACGATCTCCTCGGGGTCCAACCCCAGCCACTCGCGATAGGTTGAGTTGGCGAACCGATAACGTCGCTCACCGTCGACGTACGCGACCAGCGCCGGCAGATTGTCAGCGATAGCGCGCAAATCCACGCGCGTGGCTCCCAATTGTCGCTCGGCGCTCGTCAGTTGCTCATGCGCCTTGCGCAGACCTTCCGAGGCCTCATGGGCTCCCCGATGCAACGCAGCCTCCCGCGCATCGCGCGCGGCTTTTTCCTGTTGCTCCGCCTGGGTATCATGAATGACAAACAGCCAGCCGCCGTCGCGGGCCGACGTCGTCTGCCTCCGTGCCACCTGCACTCGCGCTGGCTTTCTTTGCTTGTTGCGCAACCTGAACGTTACGTCGAGTGTCAGGACCTCGCCCCCCCGGCTACGAATATCCAGGGACTGCACGGCCTGCTCAAACCTGGTCCGGTCGCTCGCATCCAGCAGATCGCGTATGTTCGTTTTCGTCAGCGGAGCGCGCGAGTGCGCGAAGAATTTCACGCAGGCATCATTCATGTGTCGCCACTCCCAGTCCCTTCCGATATGTGCGATAGCGACTGGAGTCCGATGGAACGTCTCGACGTAAAGCGTGTGCTGGGTCTGAAGCCGGTCGATCGCCCGAAGCACCTGCAAGCGATCAGCGCTGTCCAGCTTGCGCAGGCCAATTTCGTGCTCGAGCATTTGCCCCAGGTCTGCCAGCATCTGACGCTGTTGGCGCGTGAAACGCCGCGGCATCGAGTGCATCACACATAGCATACCGATGGGTTTACCGCACGGTAGACGCAGCGCAATGCCTGCGAAAAAACGGATTCCAAAGTGGTGGGTTGCCAGTGGCCCCTGCGCAAGCTCCGCATCGGACAATGTATCCCTGACGACAAACGGTTCCTCGCATTGGAGCGTCCGGCCATAGTAAGTCGCCACATGGAATACGACGTTCCGTTGCAGCGACCGACTTCAGAAACTGGATGCGCGCATCGCCACGCATGGCTAGAAAACGCCGGTCTACTTTCACGTAATCGAACCGGAAGTCCGCGAGCAAGTCAAAATTGGTGACGCCTGTACCGAAATCGTCGAGTGACAGGTGTACGGCGCGTTGCCTTAAGTGGCCAAGGGCCGTGACAACCCGCGGCGTACGCTCGACGCAACTGCGCTCGGTGAGTTCCAAAATGAGGCGCTCCAGCATCGGACCGGCGGACTCGCAGACATCCTCGACAAAGCCGTCCTTCATCAGATGCCGCGCGCAGACGTTGACCGATATATGCCAGTGCTGGGGGAACGGCGGCTGGCTCAGTGCGTTAGTCGCCTCGCGCAGCACGAAACGGGTCAACGCGCCGAGCAGCCGCGAGCCTTCGAGCTTCCCAATGAACTGCCCCGGCCCCGCGGCGCCGAACTTTGGATGGCCCCACCGGAGCAGCGCTTCCACGCCCACGCAATGTCGCATGCACATGTCCACAATGGGCTGATAAACGACATGGAACTCACCACGGCGAAGACCGATGCGCACCGCGCGCCGCAATCTCGCTTTTGGGTGAACGCAATAGCCAACGTACACAATCGCGTCGCAAGCAGATAGTGCGAAAAGCAGAACGACGGCGGCGTGAGCGGCGAACAGGCTGGCCGCGAGGAAGCCCGCCAGGCTCGACGCAACGACGACAGTCACCGCCGCGTTGGGATGCTCGTCGAATATATAGGTCGCAGCCAGCGTATTCGTGCTGTGTAGCGTTGCAAAAATCGCATGGCGTTCTTTTCGCACGGTTATCGTAGTTGCGAACTATGACCTGGCTGCGATCCCAAAACGAGTAGCAGTCACGTATCAAAACATGCGTATCAGATCCGATGTCGTACCCGGGCAAGCTGGCCGGCAACTCACCGGAGCAGGCTTGTCTGCTTACACGATGCCGCCCGGAAATCCCACCTGACCGGCCTTGGCCATCAGTTCGCTGGCGTCATACTGACGCCACGTCTCGCGATCCGCGCCCAGATATCCCGCGAACGCCTTCTCGCCCCACGGACAACGCGTTGGTGCGGCGATCGGCGCGAATGCCGACACCGGGCGGAATTCATCAGGTTTGCGCAGAGCGGGCGTCAGGGCACCATGCCGGCCCATCGAGTGGCCGAAGATGCCGATGCGTCCCGCGTCGATCGGCAACGATTGCGTCACCACGCCGTAGAGTTCGTCGACGATGTAGCTGTCGATGCGATAGTGCGACGATTGGCAATTTCGCGCATGTTGGCTTCGCCCGGGATTGATCCAAGTCATCACGCCTGGCTCGGTCTTTTATATCCTATTGAGATATATCCAAAGCGCGCATGGTATGTCGCGACGCGATGCGCTCATGCCGCTGCCAGGCCCATGCGCGCAGCAGTGCCGATGCATCAGCGATGCTGACGCAGAAAATGACGGGGGAGCCTCCATGACCGAGTTCAGAACATTCGACATCTTCCGCTACGATCCGGACGGCGATTCTGCGCCACGCATGCAGACGTTCACGATCGACATCGCGCCAACCGACCGGATGCTGCTCGATGTGTTGATGCGACTGAAGGCTCTTGACGAAACGTTGAGTTTCAGGCGCTCGTGCCGAGAGGGCGTATGCGGGTCGGACGCGATGAACATCAACGGCAAGAACGGTCTTGCCTGTACGACGAATCTTCACGATTTGCCACGTCATACGGTGTTGCGCCCGCTCCCCGGCTTGCCGGTCGTGCGCGACCTGATCGTGGACATGACGGCATTCTTCGAGCAATACCATTCGATCATGCCGTACCTGATCAACGATACGCCTCCCCCCGAACGCGAGCGCCTCCAGTCACCGGACGAACGCGATGCGCTCGACGGACTCTACGAATGCATCCTGTGCGCCTGTTGCTCGAGCGCCTGTCCGTCGTTCTGGTGGAATCCCGACAAATATGTTGGCCCCGCGGGGCTGCTGCAGGCCTACCGGTTCCTCGTTGATTCACGCGATGAAGGCACGAACGCACGGCTCGACAATCTCGAAGATCCGTATCGGCTATTTCGCTGCCGATCGATATTGAACTGCACCGACGTTTGCCCTAAGGGATTGAACCCAGCGAAGGCCATCGGCGAGATCAAATCCATGCTGGTGCGCCGGACCCTTTAAACCGAACGCCACGCGAACCCTCGGAAAACTGATCCACGCGCGACCGGCCAGCCGGCCCAAGCGTGAACGGTGCCAAGTCGGTGACGCTCATGCAATCCGACCCGCTTGAGGTCGTGCAGCCTTCGACTAGAAACACCCCCCGTCTCAAAAAATTTGTCACAATTTCTAAACTTTGCGCCGCACACGTCGCTATACGGTAAAGGACGTGGGAGACGTGCGGTGATCTGTTGCACCGCGATCGACGCGAGATGTTCCCCGCTGGGAGATTTGTCACATTTGCCGGTTATGATGCGTCGCGCCATGTAAGACGCGAATGGCGATCAGGCCGCGTCAGGCACACCGAGCCCCGTCCCGCCAGGCAGTCGCAGCAACGTAGTCCATCAGCAGTGCACAAAGCAGCATCGCGCCACCACCGCCGGCACGGTCCCCCTTCAAGGACTGGTCAGGACAAGGACGACGATGCATGACACCGACCAGATCATCAGAGATTTACCGGGGCCCCAATGAAGCTGATCCTGCTGGCGCTTGCCGCCTCGCTGTTTACGCTCGTCATGATGGTACAGGCGCGCAGCGAAGCCGACGACGTAGGTATCTCCGCTGCCCGCGCGCAACCGCCGGGCGTCATCGTCAGTGACCGCGTACGTACGCGCAAGGACATGGCGATGTGGAATGCTCGCCGCAAGATGCACGCGGTGCGTCAGGAAGACTGACGCGGCCAGGGCATCGTTTCCCGTGCAGCAACATGCTGCAACGCACCAAACTTGGGCATCCTCCGCAACCGTCCTATAGTGGAAGGGAAATTCAGGCGAGGAGACAAGAACGATGCCCGCACTTCACTTCAACCTTTACGACCTGACCCTGTTCCTGCCGATGGCCGTGGCCGGTGCATTGCTCGTTGGCGGCATTCCCGTCACCACACGGGCCACGCGCTACAGTCTGCGCGCGGTCGGTGCCGTGGTCGGCGCCCTCGTCGCGTTGCTGGTCATGGAGGCGTTGCCCGTATTGGTGTAGCCACCGGGCGCCCCGAGCAGGCAAGTCGCGATCCGGCTTCGGATAGCGACTTGCGGAGCTATCCCTGTCGGCCCCGTCGCCCGCAGCCCGTTGGCACGTTGGCCCTGCCGTGCTAGTCGCGACGTCGGTCACGTCGCTGTCATCACGGCCACCTATGCTGGTTTCCGGCAACTTCGGTTGCGCTGTCACCCTCTCTGTTGCGCCGCCGACCCGCTCGGCGGCTTTTTTTATGTCGAGGCCGATGCCCGCATCCCCGCGTTTGCACCGGCATCGTTTTCTCCCGACGCGCACACCGCCATGGCCTACAATCACCGGAAGTGCAACGCTTCGCGCCAAGTCTCCAGCGCTCGACATCCGGGACACCGCGCTACGCCGACAGAGGAGGTTTCCGTATGTCCGACGCGTTCTCCCGCGCCTTCGCCGTGGTCATCAATCAGTACCGCTCGCCCCGTCAGTACACCGTTTCGGTCGAACGCACGAGTGAGATGATCGCCAAAAATATCGGGCTGTTCTCCGACGGCTTCGCCGCGGAACCGCATCTGATCGTCGGCTTGTTCGAACGCGAAGCCGACGCCTGGGCCCTCGCCCGACGTCTGCAGCGCACCCGCACCACCATGCAGGCCCTGCTCCAGACGCCCGCCCGCGCCACCTCCGTCTCGCCCCCCGAACTCGATCCGAGCGACTGATACCCCTCACGTCTTTCGCCGCCCCCCTCGGCATCGCCGCTTGACTGCGTCACCGGATCCTCGCTCGCCCCTTCCCGTCCCGCGTCCGCCGCATGCCACGTCCTCTTCCTCTTATTCCTCGCGCCAGCACACGTTAACCGGTGATCGAAAAAACGTCCCCCGGCGTTCGCTTGCAAGCGTAGAATTCTGAATTCCATATATCACCGATACCGGCAAGCACCGGAATCCCATGTCGAACCCCGCTGCCAGCGCCGACTTTCCGGCGTCCTATCCGACGTCCGCGCCCCAAGCGGCGCTTGCGCCGCTTGGCCCACTGACCAGCACGCCGGTACTGATCGATCTGGTGTATTCGCGTCTGCGCGACGCCATCGCCGATCTCACATTGCCGCCGGGCGAGCGCATCCGGCAGGCCGAGTTGGCCGATGCCTTGGGCGTGTCGCGTCAGCCTGTCAGCCATGCGTTGCAGTTGCTCAAGCGAGACGGTCTGGTCTGCGACAGTGGGCGCCAAGGGCTCGAGGTCGCGCCGATCGACGCCGACCATCTTCGCCAGCTCTATCAGGTGCGCACCGCGCTGGACGGGCTCGCCGCCCGGTTGGCGGCCACGCGCATGGCACAGGGCACGCTGACCGACGCCGAATTGCGCCGCCTGCAGGACGCCGTCGCCGCCGGCATGGCGATGACACGAGGCACGCCGGTGGCGCGTCAAGTCCGCGTGGAGGTTGCCTTCCACACGGCGCTGCACGACGCGTCGGGCAACCCATTGATCGCGCAAACGGTGGCGCCGCAATGGCCGCACATCATGCGGGCGATGGCGGCAACGCTCGGCGCGATGCCGATGCAGGAAGTCGTCTGGCATGAGCACGGGGAGATCGCCGCGCGCATCGCCGCGGGCGACGCCATCGGCGCCGAAGCCGCCGCCCGCGAACACACCGAAGCCGACGGCGGCCAGTCGCGACGCGAGTGGCTTGCCCGACTGGCGGGGACCCACTGACGATGCAAGCCGTTATCTCTGCTGCCCTGCCCGTCTTCGGGCTGATCTTCGTGGGCTATCTCTGCGCCCGCCGGGCCTGGCTCGGCGAGGGCGCCCTCGACGCCCTCAACCGTTTCGTCGTCTATCTCGCCCTGCCCGCCGTGCTGTTCCAGTCGATGGCGCAGATTACGTGGGCGGAGCTGGTCAATCCGGGGTTTCTGGGGGCGTTCGGCGGCGGCATGGCGGCGACCTTCGCGCTGTCGTTCCTGCTCGATCGCACGGTACGAGGACGGCTGACCGACGCGAGCATCGAAGGCATGGGCGCCGCCTATCCGAACGCCGGGTTCATGGGACTGCCGCTGTGCCTCGTGGTCTTCGGTCCGGCCAGCGTGCCGGCGGTCGTCGTCGCGATGCTGCTTACCGCCACCGTGCTCTTCGCAATCTCCATCGCGATCATCGAGACGGATTTGCAAGTCACGCCGAACTGGCGTCGCACGGCAGGCTTCGTAGTCCGCGCGCTGGTGCGCAATCCGCTTGTCGTCTCACCGTTCGCCGGCATGGCATTTGCGGGCGCCGGTATCGCGTTGCCCGCCCCCGTGCTGCACCTCACGACATTGCTCGGCGGTGCCGCGAGTCCCTGCGCATTGGTCGCGATCGGCCTGTTTCTCGCGCAGCGATCGGGCGCGGCGCGAGCGCCGCGCATGGCGCGGGCGGTCGGGCGTCTCGTCGGACTCAAGCTGGTGTTTCAACCGGCCATCACGGCGTTCCTGGCGTTCCGCGTCTTCGATCTTCCCGCGATCTGGGCACACAGTGCCCTGCTGCTCTCGGCGCTGCCCATCGGCACCGGCCCGTTCATGCTCGCGCAACTGTACGGACGCGAAGCCACCGTCGCTTCGCGCGCGATTCTGATGTCGACGGTGCTCTCCGTGGTAACGGTGTCGCTGCTGATTGGGTGGTTCAGCGTGCGTTAAGCGCGCGGAAAGCAACGCCCCGAGACGGCAGGCGCGAACGGCGATCCCTTCAGCCCAGGCTCGCCGCGGGTGCCACGACCACGCGGTCGCGTCCCCCGCGCTTGGCCGCGTAGAGCGCCGCATCGGCGGCGCCGAGCAGGCGCATCGGCAGCGTGTCCCGGTCGGAGACATCGCGCGGATCCACGCTGGCAAGCCCGATGGAAATCGTGAGCGGTACGCGCGCGCCATCGTCGTCGGGCACGTCCAGCCCTGCCACGGCCCGACGCACTCGCTCGGCGACCGTGCCCGCCCAGTTCTGCTCGGTCTGCACGAGCAACGCGGCAAACTCTTCCCCGCCATAACGCGCGAGCGTGTCCGTCACCCGAAGTTGCGCACGCATGCACGCGCTGGCCGCCCGCAAGGCCCGGTCGCCTGTGGCATGACCATGACTGTCGTTGACGCGCTTGAAATGGTCGATGTCGATGAGCAGGCACGCGAGCGGCGCGCCATAACGCGCCCCCCGGATCACTTCTTCCCGCAAGCGCTGATCGAAGTAGCGTCGGTTCGACAAGCCCGTGAGCGGATCGGTCAGGCCGATACGCTTCAAACGCTCGCGATTCCACATGTTCTCGAGACACACCGCGACGACCGCGCCGAAACGTTCGATGAAATCGGTGGCCATCTCCGGCGCGAAGCGGCGCGCGTCGCGGCTACCCAGCGCGATCACGCCGAAATACCGGCCGTTGCGCGCCAGGGGCATCACCACGGCGCTGGCCGGCGGACGTGCCCCGAAGAGCGGCGCGTGGCGCTCGCGCGGCGCACCGATCCAAAGCTGCCCGTCGCCACAGACGGCCGCGAACGTGCCGGCATCCTGCGCAATGCACAGACCGGCGTCGAGTGCGCGAATGCCCTCGGCCGTATCGATGAGATCGCGCAGGGTGTCGTCGACCTCGGCGAGCATCAGCCGTACGCCCGACAGGTCGAAATCGTGACGCAGGCGATTGAGCACCACTTCCAGAAACTCGCCGAAGTCCGGGGCGCCCATGAGCGCCAACTCGATATCCTGGAATCGCTTTAGCGAACGCTCATTGCGCTGGACCGTCGCCAGCAGCGATTGCAAGGAGTCGAGCGTCGGTGCCTGGTTGGTTGCCACGTAAGGTCTCGAAAGACACGCGGCACTTCGCGGCCGCCTAGCGTGATCGCCCGGCATCGTGCCGTAGCGCCCCGGTATCGCGCTCGCACTGCGCGCCGAGAAACAAGGTCCGGGCAGAGACGCACACGTTGAACGCATTCGCCGAACCCGATGGTGAGGCCATGACGACGCCGGTTATCCGACTGTCATTAATTAGCCGTTAACGGCACGCCCCCCACCGGAGTGAAGGGTAGCAGAATCGAATCTTGCCAGACGTGAAATCGAGCCGTCACGCGGCCCTCCCACACCCTAGGGAAAATACTTAGTTCACCCCAACGTCATGCGGCAGCGCATCAAAACACTCGCTGCGGCTCAGGACGTCGTCCGGGCGATCGGCCGGCCATCGCGCCAAGTCGCAGTCGACGGCAACCCATCGCCTTCATGGTGCATCAGCAAAATCGTTGACAGTCGGTGTCGCGAGCCCGCAACGCGCCCGCCACCGCTCGCGTTGCGCCCGCGCCACATGACATTGGCCCGCATTCGGCTTGTGCGCGTGTCTTTGCGTCGTCGACGCGTGGCTGCCGACGGGGCCGATACGCCGGACGCACTGTCCGGATATGAGATTCCGATATTGGGAAACCGGTCGTCCGGAACGCATGCATACCTATCGCAACGCAGCGAAAAATCTTCGAAAACTGGCGTAGATCAACAATCCCAATGTTTCCCTGCTTGACACCTTCCCACCTTTCCCGTAAAAAAACGAATGCATGAACGTTGTATGGCGAGTCTTGTGTTCATCTAATGTCGCCCTAGCGTCGCCTCGGTTGTACCTGATCAGCTTTAATGTCATGCGCTCACTGAGCTTCTGGCTCGCTCATTTGAAAACTTTAAGGATTTAAGAAATGGCAACTGGTACCGTCAAGTGGTTCAACGACGCCAAGGGTTTTGGTTTTATTACGCCGGACGAAGGTGGTGAAGATCTCTTCGCTCACTTCTCGGAAATCCAGTCGAAGGGCTTCAAGTCGTTGCAAGAAAACCAGAAGGTCACCTTCGAAGTGAAGATGGGACCGAAGGGCCGTCAAGCCAGCAACATCCAGCCGGTCTAAGCGACGGATGTTTCGCTGCTGATCGCTTAACGCGATCGACGCGTCTCGGGCAGGGTTAAACTAGCCCGCCCGAACTGAAAACCCCGCTCTCGCGGGGTTTTTTCGTTTCGCTCGACCGGCGCGTCAGCGCCGCGTAATCACGCCGCGCGTGGCTTCACCCGACTCGCGGCTTCGAGCGCGTGACGACGGGCCACCTCCAGATCGTTGTCGTACGCCAGCGCCACCCCCATACGACGCTTCACGAAGCTCTCCGGCTTGCCGAACAGACGAATATCGGTGTGCGGCACCTGGAGCGCCTGATCGACGCCGTCGAACACAATGCCCGCCGCATCCACGCCACCATAGATGACCGCGCTCGCCCCTGGCGTCTTCAGCGTGGTGTCGACCGGCAAGCCGAGAATCGCCCGCGCATGCAGTTCGAACTCGTTCTGCCATTGGGTAATCATCGTGACCATGCCCGTATCGTGCGGACGCGGACTGACTTCGCTGAACCACACCTCATCCCCTTTGACGAACAGTTCGACACCGAAGATGCCCTGCCCCCCAAGGTTGTTCGTCACCTCGCGCGCCACCACGCGCGCACGCTCGAGCGCCACCGACGACATCGGATGCGGCTGCCAGCTCTCGACATAATCGCCGCTCACCTGCTTGTGGCCGATCGGCGCGCAGAAGTGCGTTTCGACCTGGCCGTCGGCGCCACGTGCGCGCACGGTCAACAGCGTTATTTCGTAGTCGAAATCGATGAAGCCTTCGACGATGATGCGGCCGTGACTCACGCGGCCACCGGCCATGGCGTAGTCCCACGCCGCCTTCACGTCGTCGGGGCCGTCGATCTTGCTCTGTCCCTTGCCCGAACTGCTCATCACCGGCTTGACAATGCAGGGGTAGCCGATCCCGCTATCGATGGCCGCTTGCAGTTGTGCCAGCGAATCGCAGAATTGATACGGGCTCGTCGGCAAACCAAGCGTCTCGGCCGCCAGACGGCGAATGCCTTCGCGATCCATCGTCAGACGCGCGGCACGGGCCGTGGGAATGACGCGAACGACACCGTCGGCCTCCAGCGCTTCGAGCATCGGCGTGGCGATGGCTTCGATTTCGGGCACGACGAGATCCGGCTTCTCGGCTTCGATCAGCGCCTTGAGCTGCTCGGGATCGGTCATCGCAATGGTGCGCGCGTGATGCGCCACCTGCTGCCCCGGCGCATTTTCATAACGATCGACGGCAATCGTCTCGACGCCAAGACGCTGCAGTGCGATCAGCACTTCACGGCCGAGTTCGCCGGCGCCCAACAGCATGACCTTCGTCGCGCTCGGCGACAGCGGTGTTCCGATAGTGGTCATGGGTGACCTTTGGAGAGTGAGAAATCTGGCGCGTCGACGCCCTTTGGCGTCATACGCGAAAGTCGTATTGTAGCGAGCATGAACGGCAACGCGGCATCAAACCAGCGCGCCACGCAGCACGCGACGGCAGCTTGCGACCATGCACGCATCGGTCTCCTGGTAGCCCATGAGCACCCAGGCGGTGCCGGCGTGGGTCATGGCGCCCACTAGCGCCAGGCCCACGATTCTTGCTTGGGCTTGCGCGTCCTCACCGAGGGGCGGCGGCGCGTCGGCCATTCCCAGGATCAGCCTCGCGAATTCGAAGATGTAGCGCTGATAGATCTGGTCCGTCTCCGGACTCACGCCCATCACTTCGAGCAGCAAGACGCGCGCCGCTGGCGGATGGCGCAAGAACGCGAAAAAGGTATGCAGACCTGCATCGAGCCGGGCATCGAGGGTCGGTGCGCTCGCGGCAATGGCGGCCTGCAACCGGTCGACCAGCGTTTGCGCGTGATGGGCATACGTCGCGCGCAACAATTGCTCCAGGTTCTCGAACGCCGCGTAAAAGTACCGGTCGTTGAGCTTGGCCAGACGGCAGACCGAGCGCACCGTGGCGCGGCGAAAACCCACCGTGCCGAAGACTTC
This sequence comes from Pandoraea sp. 64-18, assembly GCF_001899225.1. Taxonomy (NCBI): domain Bacteria; kingdom Pseudomonadati; phylum Pseudomonadota; class Betaproteobacteria; order Burkholderiales; family Burkholderiaceae; genus Pandoraea; species Pandoraea sp. 64-18. The sequence goes on from NZ_MKVU01000005.1 coordinate 212,947, forward strand.
CGTGGCGGCGTCGAGCAGCGCCGCACGGCGCGCCTGCTCTCGCTGCGCCTGCCCCACGCCACCGTAGCGCCGTCCGGGCGTCGCCCCGGGCGGTGTCGCGTCCGTGCCGACCGGTGCCGATGCCGATGCTGTCGACGCGGTATCCCTCGATTCGAGTCCTTGTTCCATTTCGCTATTTGACATCACTCGGACGCAAAACTAAAGTGGTGACACGTATCACCACATTATAGGCAGCGCGATGCCCGTAGCCAAACGGCCTATCGACGCGGCGCCGATGGGAGACAGCACCATGAAGACATTCACGGACAAGGTGGCGGCCATCACCGGCGCAGGCTCCGGCATGGGCCGTTCGTTGGCGCTTGAGTTGGCGCGGCGAGGGGCGCATCTCGCGTTGTCCGATATCGACGAAGCGGGCGTGACGGACACTGCCATCGCCTGCCGCGCCTTCGGCGTGCGCGTCACATCGCAACGGCTCGATGTGGCCGACCGAGAGGCCGTCTTCGACTGGGCCCGCGAGGCCGCCGCCGCGCACGGCAAGGTCAATCTCATCTTCAACAATGCCGGTGTCTCTCTATCGGTGCCGGTCGCGACCGCACGCCACGAAGATTTCACATGGCTGATGGACATCAACTTCTGGGGCGTCGTGCACGGCACGCAGGCATTCCTGCCCTACCTGAGCGCGTCCGGCGACGGCCACGTCGTCAATACGTCCAGCCTGTTCGGCCTCATTGCGATGCCAACGCAATCCGCCTATAACGCGAGCAAGTTCGCGGTACGCGGGTTCACCGAAGCGCTGCGCATGGAGCTCGATCTGGCGAATGCCCCAGTGTCCTGTACCTGCGTGCATCCGGGCGGCGTGGCGACGAAAATCGTGCAGGCCTCGCGCATCGATGACAGCATTGCCGCGCTCACCGGCGTCGATGCACTCACACACCGGCAACGTGCGAACCAACTCATCGACGTGACGAGTGCCGACGACGCCGCGCGGCAAATGCTCGCAGGCGTCGAGCGCAATGCGCGGCGCGTGCTCGTGGGCCCCGATGCGCGCCGCGTCGACAAGCTGGCCCGCCTGCTGGGTGCGCGCTATCAAGGCATGGTCGTGTGGTTCTACCGGCGCACGGCCATGTCGCGCAGACCTTCGTCGAACAAAGGCCGCGCGACAACGCGCCCCACCACGCCCCAATAACGGACGACGGCCGAAGGACATCGCGATGAACACCCACACCACAGCCACCGATATCGCCAGCGCCGCCACGGATCTCGACGTCATCGTGGTTGGCGCCGGGCTCTCCGGCATTGCCGCCGCGCATTACCTGAGCGAGCGCTGCCCGGGCACGCACTTTGCCATGCTCGAAGCGCGCCAGTCGCTGGGCGGCACATGGGACCTCTTCCGTTACCCTGGCGTACGCTCGGACTCCGACATGTTCACGCTGGGCTTCAGCTTTCGCCCCTGGCCAAGCGACCAGGCGATTGCCGAGGGCGGCAAGATCCTCGACTACCTCAACGACACCGCCCGCGCAGAGGGCCTGGACGCTCGGATCCGCTACGGCCACAAGGTGCTTGAAGCCCGCTGGGATTCGAGCATCGCCCGCTGGACGCTGCACATCGAACGCACGCACGCCGACGGCGCTCAGGATACGCAATCGCTCACGTGTCGCTTTCTCTTCATGTGCAGCGGGTACTACGCCTACGACGCCGGACACACGCCGACGTGGCCGGGCACGGACACCTTCACCGGCACCGTCGTCCATCCGCAGCATTGGCCGGCCGATCTCGACTATCGCGACAAGCGCATCGTCGTCGTCGGCAGCGGCGCCACCGCCGTGACACTGCTGCCGAGCCTGGCGGCAACGGCGGCACACGTCACGATGCTGCAACGCTCGCCAAGCTATATCCTGTCGATGCCGCAGCGCGACGGCGTTGCCGAACGGCTGCGCGCGTGGCTGCCGGCGCGCGTTGCACATCGCATCGTCCGCATGAAGAACGTGCTCATTGCGCTCGGCTTCTATCAGGCGGCGCGACGCTGGCCGCATGCCATCCGCCGCGTGCTGATCCGGCGCGCGGCGCAACAGGTGCAGGGTCATGCCGACGTCGCACGCGATCTCACGCCGCGCTATCAGCCTTGGGATCAACGGCTTTGTCTCGCGCCGGGCGGCGATATCTTCAAAGCACTGCGCGGTGGACGAGCGGCCATCGTGACCGACGAGATCGCGTCGTTCACACCACGCGGGCTGGCACTCAAGAGCGGCAAGACGCTCGACGCCGACATCGTCGTGACGGCCACCGGCCTGCGCGTACAACTGATGGGGGGCGCGCGCCTGCGGGTCGACGGCAAACCGGTGGATCTCTGCGACGCGGTCGCCTACAAGGGCATGATGTACAGCGACGTGCCCAATCTCGCGTCGATCTTCGGTTACACCAACGCATCGTGGACGCTCAAGGCCGAGCTGATTGCGCAATACGTCTGCCGCCTCATCAATCATATGAACGCACACGATGTCGACACCTGTGTGCCGCGCCTGCGCGAAGGCGAGCATGGCGAGTTGCCGGCCATTGGCCTGACGTCGGGCTATATTCAGCGCGCCGCGGGCGTGCTACCGAAGCAAGGGCGGCGCAAGCCGTGGGTGTTCTATCAGAGCTACCTGCGCGATCTTCGACTGATGCGCTGGGGCAGCGTCGACGACGGCGCCATGCGCTTCGAGCGTCGCGCCACGCGCTCGGTCGCCCAGGCCACAACGACGCGCGCTTCCGATACGTCGAGTGCAGTGGCCACCGCAGCGCGTTAGTGCGCGTCCTTCGACGACGTCTCCCAAGACATGCGGCGCCCGATAGCCACCCCATGCCGCGCGTTGCTACGATGCGGCCTAACTTAACTTGCCTGCGGATCCACTCGACACTATGCTCATCGTCTACTTGCTGGGTTGCCTGGCCATTGCGATTGCCGCCGTGGTGTTCGTGCTGAGACGCTTCACGTGCCGCGTCGAGCGTCGCGCCGAGGCGGCCGTGCCACCGGACGGCCAATATCTCGACATCGATGGCGACCGCCTGCACTACGTCGACATCGGGCGTGGACCGGCCATCGTGTTCATCCACGGCCTTTGCGGCCAGTTGCGCAACTTTGCCTATCTGCCGCTGGAGACGCTGGCCCGAACCCATCGCATCGTACTGATCGACCGTCCAGGGTCTGGCTACTCGACGCGCAACGCGCTGCGCGACGGCGGCCTCACGTCACAGGCGAACGCGGTCGCGCGCTTGATCGACGCGCTCGCGCTCGACCGGCCGCTGGTCGTGGGGCACTCACTGGGCGGCGCAATAGCGCTCACGCTGGCGCTCGACCATCCGCAGCGAGTGGGGGCGCTCGCGTTGATCGCCCCGTTGACGCAACCGGTGTCCGACGTGCCGGCACCGTTTCGGTCGCTTGCGATTCGCAGTGCCGGGTGGCGTCGCTGGATCGCGCGCACGCTCGCAGTGCCTGTCGGCATGATGACGGGCCGCACGACGCTCGCCTATGTCTTCGGCCCGGAAGACGCGCCAAAGGACTTCCTCATTCGCGGTGGTGGCGTGCTCGGCTTTCGTCCCGGCAACTTCGAGGCCGGCTGCGCCGACGTGCTCGCCGCCGAACGCGACATGCCGGGCCTCGCCGCACGTTACGCCGCGTTGACCGTGCCCGTCGACATTCTCTACGGGCGCCGCGACCGCATCCTCGACGTCCGCGTGCATGGCGAAGCGATGCCGCCGCTCAGCGAACGCGTTCGCCTGACGCTCGTCGATGGCGGGCACATGTTGCCCGTGACACAACCGGAAGCGACTCTGCAATGGTTACACGACGTCGTTGCACGAATGCCCGCGCAGCAAGCACCGCAATACGGCGTCGCCCAACCGATGGCACACTAGGGACTTTCCGATTTCGCGCGGCGGGTGCGCGCACGTCTCATGTCCGATCGTCCTGAAGTCCCCCGCGGACCGTCCAGCTTGCGCATGGCCGCCAGTCTCGTCACGCTGCGCGAGCGCGCAAGCGGCATGGAAGTCTTGTTGCTCCGCCGCGCCGTTCGGGCGAACGACCATAGCTCCGATGCGTACGTCTTCCCGGGCGGCGTCGTCGATGCGGCCGATGCGTTCGGCCACGCCGCCTGCGACGGACTCGACGACGCCACTGCCAGCCAACGCCTGTCCCTCACGCACGGCGGCCTCAATTACTACGTGGCCGCCATACGTGAATGCTTCGAGGAAACCGGCGTGTTGTTTGCCGACGATGTCTCGGGCATGCCGGTCGACGCAGCTCGCCTCGTCGCCATGCGCGCGCAACGCGATGCGCTGCATGAGGGGCGGATCGATCTCGTGTCGCTGTGCCGATCGTTCGGCGTCAGGCTCACACCGGAACGTCTGCACTATCTGAGCCACTGGGTCACGCCTTTGGGTCTACCGAAGCGCTTCGATACGCGATTCTTTCTGGCGATGCTGCCCGCGGGTCAGCAGGTGGAAGTCGACCAGGTCGAGACGGCGGCGCACCGCTGGATGCGCCCCCAATATGCGCTCAAGCATGCCGATCAACTTCGGCTGTTGCCTCCCACACGCAAGCTGCTGCAATGGCTGGACGGTCTCGGCACGGCGGATGCTGCCATGGCGGCCGCCGGGGCGCTGGCGGCGGTGCCACGCATTCAACTGCGACTGGCCACCGGCAAGCGCGGCCGCTGGCCGGTCACGCCCGACGAGCCCGCGTGGGCCGAACTGACACTGACCGATCCCCATGAACTTGGCACCGGCAGCTACGACATCGTGCCTGGGCGTAGCGTGACGCTGATGCCGGGCGTGCTGCGTCTCACCGCCCCGAATCCCGGCATGATGACTGGCCCCGGCACGAACACGTACCTCCTGGGCGGTGGGCCCGACAATGCGTGGGCCGTCATCGATCCGGGCCCGGATGATCCGGCGCACGTCGACGCGATTCTGGCCGCGGCGCCCGGCACCATCCGGCAGATCTTCGTGACGCACACTCACCGCGATCATTCGCCGGGGGCGCGCCGACTAAAGGCGACGACGGGCGCAACGACCTACGGCATGCGCGCGCGTCACGACGAGGGGCAGGACGCGGCGTTCATCCCTGACGTGGCGCTCGCCGATGGCGATGGGGTGCCCTTGCCGGATGGCCGAATCTTGCGGGTCATTCATACGCCGGGGCATGCGGCCAATCATCTGTGCTTCGGACTGGACGACGCGTCGCTTGTCTTCACTGGCGATCACGTCATGCAGGGTTCGACGGTCGTCATCAACCCGCCTGACGGGCATATGGCGACCTATCTGGCGTCGCTCGAGAAGCTTGCGGCACTTGCGCCTGCGTGGCTCGCGCCGGGACACGGCTTCGTGATGGATCGGCCGGCGCAGCGGATTGCGCGGCTCATGGCGCATCGACTCGCGCGCGAATCGCGCACGCTCGAGGCGCTTGCGCAAATCGGCCCGGCCACGCTCGACATGCTCATTCCGGTGGTCTACGCCGACGTGCCCCTGGCACGTCACGCAGTGGCGCGACGCTCGCTGCAGGCGCATCTGGAGAAGCTGGCGGAGGATGGCCTCGCGGCGGTGTCGCCAGACGCGCGGTGGCGGCGTGTCGGAACGATGGCGGCAGGGTGACGCCTACTGGCGTGGGTCGACGTCAGTCCTAGGCGTCGCCGAGCAACTCGTCTACGATGCGTTCCCCCGCCTTGCGCCCGGCCATTTCGGCGTCGAGGCGATTGTCGCGATGCCCGTCGGGGGATCGCACCTCCGGCCCCTCCGGTTTGCCGTGCCGGATGACCTGGACCAGGGAGTCCCACGGTCCCGCGTACTCATTCTGAAAGGCCCGCACGCGAATCTGATAACCCGCGCGATAGTCGTAGACCTGCTCGTGCGATGCATAGCTCATGACGGACTCCGCTTGTCTTGAAAACGCCCTGCTCTGCTAAAAAGCGTAGCATCTTCACGATTCGTCGGCCACATAGAGGTTTGGCTCCAAACGAGAGAACAATGCCGTGAACCGGCGAAAAAAAACCCACCTGAGCGAGGTGGGTTTCGAAGCCGGGACGCATGGGGCACCATGACACGCCCGGGAAGACAGGGTCATGCGAACATGACGAGCCCATTATGGACGGACGTGCTCCCTCAGAGTGCGTGTGCCGTGAGTGGAATTAGACATAGATCAAATGTTGCGATATTGAGAGCGTCGTGAGGGATGCGTCGGCGGATTGCGCAGGCAAAATGCGGGCTGCGCTGACGGCAGACATCGTCGATCGACCGGCGCCCGCTGTGCGCGACATTCGCCCAGGGGACGCAACTTCCGCCGGGCGGCGCATCGGCCACGGATCAATGAGATCGTGGCGCCTTCATCGAATTCGGCTATGCTGACGACAAAACACGCCGAGACGCTGGCAAAACGACACGACATGGGGATGTCGCCCGAGGGAACGGGGTCGTATTGTCGGGCAACTGCGTCAGTAGGCGAAACATCATAATCAGTCACGCGGCCATGCCCATTTCGGCAGTTTTTATCAGCATTGCGGTTCTGTCTTGCGTCATGAGCGTAGCCGTTCTGGGTTCGTTGTTCGGAACGAAAGTCCCGGGGGTGCGCCTGTGGTGCTTGGCGAGCGCACTTCTGGCGATCGTGGCGGCGCTGCTCCTGACGGGAACCTCGGACATTGTCGTCGCGGTATCGAGCAGCGGGCTGCTCATCGCCTCGCTTATCGGCTTGCACGGCTTCCGGCAATTCCTCAACGCCCGAGCCTCGTACGCCTGGGAGTATGTCGCGCTTGGCGTCATCCTCGTCATGCTGATCTATTGGACCTATATTTCGCCCCACGTCGACGCTCGCAGCACCATGATCTCGGGGTGTATTGCGTACGTCCGCTTCAGTATCGGCGGGGCGGTGCTGAAATACCGACCGCGGGAACGCCCTAAATACGCGTATTACTTTGTGGCCATTGCTGCGATTCTCGGTGCCGTTGTGCATGCCGTTCGTGCCATTGCGTATGGACTGGGTCTGGCGCATGAATCCACGTTCCTTCAACCGACGCCGTTGAACGTCATGTTCCTGGGCATGGCGACGCTGACGCTGCCGTGTCTGTCGGTCGGCATGGTGCTGTTGGCGCACGACCGGCTGGCCGACCGCATGGAACGCCTGGCGACGTTCGACGACCTGACCGGCCTGCTCGCGCGGCGAGCGTTCATCTCGCGTGCGGAGGCCATCGCCAGGGAGTGCGCCCACAAGCAGTCGACCTTTTCGATCGCGATTCTGGACATCGATAACTTCAAGAGCATCAATGACCGTTATGGGCACGCCGCGGGAGACCTTGCGCTTGCGCATGTGGCGTCGTTGATCGCCGGGGCGGTGCGCGCCACCGACATTGTCGGACGCATTGGCGGCGAAGAGTTTGCGTTGTTGCTGCCGGGCGAAACCCGGGAGCACGCGGGACATCTCATCAATCGGTTGCGCGACATCGTGGCCTCCTCGGGCTCCTGTGTCCCCGGCAGGGACGTGATGTCCACGCTTAGCGCGGGCGTCGATGCGTTTCGCGAGGGCGACACGTTGGCCTCCGTGATGGCGAGAGCCGACGCGGCGCTTTATGCCGCAAAGGCCAAGGGCAGGAATTGTGTCGTGGTCGCGCCCGCGATGGAGCCGCTGCCTATCGTTGTCGAGCACGGGAATGGCGCCGGCTTCGGCGGCAAGACCGCGAATGGCTGATGCTGGAGTAAAACTTTTGGAGAATTCCCGAATCGGGAGAGAAATGACGCGCGAAACGCTTTGAACTACAAGGGAATTTTGGGGTGACCGATGGGACTCGAACCCACGACGACTGGAATCACAATCCAGGACTCTACCAACTGAGCTACGGCCACCGCCGTGATCAGCAACATCACTTGCTTGCTGAACAGAAGCAAGATTATAGCGACGTTTTTATCGCGCTGCCAAGCACTATTTTCACTCAATCGAAATATTACTTCGCTGGCATGCACGATCGATGCGCGAGATCGTCATCTCACGCGGCGAGCGCTCTCAACGCAACGCCGCGATTCGATGCCGGACGTCACGCCGTCGCGAGAGCCGCTACGCCATCGCGCTCCGAAAACGCCCCCGCACGCAACTGAGCACGCGCCTCTTCGAACGCGCCAATCCCCGCTTTGAGGCGCTTCGGATCCGACAACACCCGACGCCATCCCCGCGCGCCCGGTACACCGCGATACAGACCCAGCGCATGACGCGTGATCGCGCCGAGGTATTGGCCCTTCTCCACCTGCGCCGCCGCGTATTCGATCAACGCGTCTTCCACCGCCTCGCGCGATTTGACCGCAGATGTGTCGCCGTAGAACCGCGCATCCACCTCCGCAAGCACATAAGGATTGTGATACGCCTCGCGACCCAGCATCACGCCATCGACGTGCCGCAAATGCAGCTCGACTTCATCGAGCGTCTTCACGCCGCCGTTAATCAGAATCTCGAGTTGCGGGAAGCTTTGCTTCAGACGATACGCATAGTCGTACTTGAGCGGCGGAATCTCGCGATTCTCTTTCGGGCTCAGCCCCTTGAGGATGGCATTACGCGCATGCACGATGAAGGTCGTGCAACCGGCTTGCGCAATGCTGCCAACGAAGTCCTCGACGAAGGAGAACGATTCGACGTCGTCGATCCCGATGCGATGCTTGACCGTCACCGGCACCTGCACCACGTCGCGCATCGCCTTGACGCAATCGGCCACCAGCGCCGGCTCCGCCATCAGACATGCACCGAACGCGCCACGCTGTACACGCTCCGACGGGCAACCGCAGTTCAGGTTGATCTCGTCATACCCCCATTGCTCGCCGAGCTTCGCGGCCCGCGCAAGGTCCTGCGGCTCGCTTCCGCCCAATTGCAGCGCGACGGGATGCTCGACGGCATCGAAATCGAGATGGCGCGCAACGTCGCCATGCAACAGCGCACCGGTCGTGACCATCTCGGTATAGAGCCACGTGTGACGCGACAACTGACGATGAAAAACCCGGCAGTTCGAATCCGTCCAATCCATCATCGGCGCCACGCTGACGCGGCGGGCAGGCAAGTTCATGCAAATTCCTCGGCTACGGCAAACGTCGTCTCACTCCAGCAAGACGACGTCTCTTGATACGCAAAACACGAAGTATACGTCATGCCCCCATCGAGCACCGGCGCGAGCGCGCCCCCTCGGCCCCGCGCCACATCAGTCCACGAGGGCATTCGCGCGAGGACTTCCCCACCACACGTCGACGCCCCAGGAGTACACTTTCGCCTTCCCGAACGTCACACCAATGCCGCACAAGGAGACGCCAGCATGGCACCGAAGGACTTGTTACGGGCACTCATCGTCGTACTCGCCTGGGGCGTGAACTTCGTCGTCATCAAGGTCGGGTTGCACGGCGTGCCGCCCATGCTGCTGGGTGCGCTGCGATTCCTGCTCGCGGCCTTCCCCGCGATCTTCTTTGTCAAACGCCCGCAAGTGGCATTGCGCTGGCTAATCGTCTACGGTGCGACGATCTCGTTCGGGCAATTCGCGCTCTTGTTCACTGCGATGTACGTTGGCATGCCCGCCGGCCTTGCCTCGCTCGTCCTTCAGGCACAGGCGTTCTTCACCTTGGGGCTCGCCGTGGCGTGTCTGGGCGAACGCTTCCGCGCGCAAAATGTGGCCGGTCTGCTGATCGCGGCGGCAGGCCTCGCCGTCATCGGCATGCAAGGCGGCGGCGCCATGACGCTGCTCGGCTTCGCGCTCACCCTCTGTGCCTCGCTTGCCTGGGCAACGGGCAACATCGTCACCAAAAAGATCGGCAATGTCGATCTCGTCGGCCTTGTGGTCTGGGCAAGCCTGATCCCGCCGATTCCGTTCGCGCTGCTGTCGTATTGGTTCGAAGGCCCGCAGCAAATCGCGAACTCACTCGCACATCTCTCGGCGGCGTCGATCTTCGCGGTCGCCTACCTGTCTTTCGTCGCGACGCTTGTCGGCTATTCGCTGTGGGGTCGTTTGATGACGCGCTATCCGGCCAGTCAGGTCGCGCCGTTCTCGCTGCTTGTGCCGATCATCGGGCTCGCATCGGCGGCACTGCTGCTCGACGAGCAACTCACTGCGCCGCAAATCGCGGGCGCGGCGCTGGTCATGGCGGGCCTCGTGGTGAATGTATTCGGCGCAAAGCTCAAACAACGCCTGCTGCCGACGTCGCAATAGCGCTCTTCGGTGCGGAAGCGGGCGCGCCCGCTTCCGACCGGGACACGACGCGCGCACGACACCGGCGGACACAGGCGCGATGCCGCCGACACCCGCCGAGCCGAAACGCAAAAAGCCTGATTTCGTGAAGAAATCAGGCTTTCGAATTTGGTTGCGGGGACAGGATTTGAACCTGTGACCTTCGGGTTATGAGCCCGACGAGCTGCCAGACTGCTCCACCCCGCGTCTGAAGAATTGAAGTATATGACAATTGCCACTGCAGTGCAACATAACTCGTCGATTATTTTCCTCGTGACCACGCGGCCGCTAACGCCGGTTCGCCGCACGCGGCGGCAACCCGGGATATCCCGGCCCACCACGTGCGCCACCGCACAGCGTGCGTTGCCGATGATACACTCGCAGCAACCATGAACCGACGCCCTCCCATCCAATTCTGTTCCGCCTGCGGCCACTCGGTCGAGTCGCGCATTCCGCCCGGTGATAATCGCGAGCGGCACGTGTGCACCCATTGCGGCACCATTCACTACGAGAACCCGCGCAACGTGCTTGGCACGGTGCCCGTGTGGGGCGATCAGGTGCTGCTGTGCAAGCGCGCAATCGAGCCGCGCCTGGGCTACTGGACACTGCCCGCCGGCTTCATGGAAATCGGAGAGACAACGGCACAGGCCGCCGCACGCGAAACGCTGGAAGAAGCCGGCGCAAATGTCGAGGTCGGCGCCCTGTTCTCGCTGCTCAACGTGCCGCATGTGAATCAGGTCCATATTTTCTATCTGGCGCAGATGCGCGAGCCGCAGTTCGCCGCCGGAGAAGAGAGCCTCGAAGTCGCCTTGTTCTCGGAGCACGAAATTCCCTGGGATGACATCGCCTTCCCGACGGTAGCGAAGACGCTGCGCTTCTTCTTCGAAGACCGTCGCGCAGGGGCCTTCGGCGTGCACCTCGAGGCCTCCCGCAACGGCGCTGCGGCGCCCGGCGTGCCGGTGCCGTCGCTGCCCGTCAATACGGCGCACACCGAGGATATCCTCACGCCGATGCTGCGTGTCTGAGCCGGCCTGCGCGGCCCATCGCACCACGCCACCCGACACGCCGGAACGCTGACATCGACATGGTCGTCTGGCTCGAAGCAAACGATTCCTTTCCCCCGGTGAACGAAGCGCTCGACGCATCGAGCGAGGCGCCGGGTTTGCTGGCGGCCGGTCTCGACCTCTCGCCGCAACGTCTGCTTGCCGCCTACCGGCAAGGCATCTTCCCGTGGTACTCGCAGGGTCAACCCGTGCTCTGGTGGAGCCCGGACCCGCGCATGGTGCTGCGTCCCGAGAATTTCGTCGTCAGCCACAACTTCCGCAAACTGTTGCGTCGCGTGCTGCGCGACGACGCCTGGGAAATCCGTCTCGACGCCGACTTTGCCACCGTCATGCAAGCCTGCGCACAGGCCCCCCGGCGCGCGCAGGACGGCACATGGATCACACCTGCGATCATTGCCGCCTATCGCGCACTGCATGACGCCGGGCTCGCCCACAGCGTGGAAACCTTCTACGAGGGTGAGCGCGTCGGCGGTCTTTACGGCGTGGCGCTCGGACGCATGTTCTATGGCGAATCGATGTTCGCCCGCCGCACCGATGCGTCGAAAATCGCCCTCGCCGCGCTCGTCGCGTTTGCACGCGCACACGCAATAGAGGTGATAGACTGCCAGCAAAGTACCGCTCATCTGGCGTCGCTCGGTGGCAGCGAAATTCCCCGTCAGGCATTTCTGACGCATGTGCAGAAGGCGGTCGTGGCGCCCGCCCCGGTCTGGCGTCTGGATAAGCAAATGCTCAGCACGCTGGCCTACGGTAACGCAGCAGACAAGGCTCACGAGGTTTCCCAGTGACCCATCCGAACGAACTGCCGCTCTCCCCGCTGTCTGCCCTTCAGTTCTACGCAACGGCGCCCTACCCCTGCAGCTACCTCGATAATCACACGGCACGCTCGCAGGTCGCCACGCCCAGCCATCTGATCAACTCGGACGTCTACAGCGAACTCGTTCGCGCCGGGTTTCGCCGCAGCGGCGTGTTCACGTACCGCCCGTATTGCGACGGCTGCCGCGCGTGTGTGCCCGTGCGCGTACCGATCGCGCGCTTCGCGCCGAACCGCACACAACGTCGCATCTGGCGCCGCCACGCCGGCCTCGCGGTCAACGTCTCCGGGTTGCATTACACGGAAGAGCATTACCAGCTCTACATGCGCTACCAGTCGCAACGTCATGCAGGCGGCGGCATGGACCACGACAGCCGCGAGCAGTACGAGCAGTTTCTGCTGCAAAGCCGCGTGAACTCCCGACTGGTGGAATTTCGCGAGCCGCCCGGCCATCAGGGCGCAGGCACGTTGCGCATGATCAGCATGGTCGACATCCTGAGCGACGGCCTGTCGTCGGTCTACACGTTCTTCGATCCCGACATTGAAGGCGCGTCGTACGGCACGTACAACATTCTTTGGCAGATCGAGCAGGCGCGCGCGCTCGGACTGCCGCACGTGTATCTCGGCTACTGGATTCAGGCAAGCCGCAAGATGGTCTACAAGGCGAACTTCCGCCCCCTGCAAGGCCTGCTCGACGGCCAATGGCAAGACATGCCGGAAGCCATGCTCGACGCCGCCGGCGAGTAACGTCGACACTGTGCTCCGTGTTGCTGTCAGGCGTGCAATTCGCGGGGCGGCCACCCGTGCGCACCGCGCTCATTCCCTTGCCACCGCGCCGCCATTCAGGAGTACGCAGAGCGTAGAAAATTGACGCGCTCGGCGACCGGGATACCGGTAAAATGGCGACTTTCCGATTCTGCCGAACCCGACATCGTGCTTGCGCCCCTCTACCCTCTGGCCCGTCGCGCCCTGTTCTGTCTTGATGCCGAACAAGCCCACCATTTGACGCTGGCCACGCTGCGCAGTGCTGCCTCGCTCGGCCTGGCCGGTCTCATCGGTCAGACGCTGCCCGAAGATCCACGCACGGTCATGGGCATCCGCTTCCCGAATCCCGTGGGCCTCGCCGCAGGCCTCGACAAGGACGGGAGCTGCATCGACGGCCTCGCCGCACTGGGCTTCGGCTTCGTGGAAGTCGGCACGGTCACGCCGCGTCCGCAGCCGGGTAATCCGAAGCCGCGCATCTTCCGCCTGCCGCAAGCCGAAGCGATCATCAACCGCATGGGCTTCAACAACGGCGGTGTCGAGCAGTTTCTTCAGAACGTGCAGTCGGCGCGCTACAAGGGGCCGCTGGGCCTGAACATCGGCAAGAACGCCGACACGCCGATCGAGCGCGCAGTCGACGACTACCTCATCTGCCTCGAGAAGGTGTACCCGTACGCCACCTATGTGACGGTCAACATCTCGTCGCCCAATACGAAAAACCTGCGCCAGCTGCAAGGCGGCGACGAACTCGACGCCCTGCTCGGCAAGCTCAAGGACAAGCAACGCGCGCTGTCCGACCGCCACGGCAAATACGTGCCGATCGCCCTCAAGATTGCGCCGGATCTCGACGACGAGCAGATCAAGGTCATCGCGGGCACACTCACGCGTCATGGTTTCGACGGCGTGATCGCCACCAATACAACGCTCTCGCGCGAGGCGGTAGCGGGCCTGCCCTACGCCAACGAAACCGGCGGCCTGTCGGGGCGGCCCGTGTTCGAAGCCTCGAATCGCGTGATCCGCGCACTGGCCGCCGAGCTGGGCGGCGCCCTGCCGATCATCGGCGTGGGCGGCATCCTGTCAGGCGCCGACGCGCAGGCCAAGCTCGATGCCGGGGCCAGTCTGGTACAAATCTACAGCGGGCTGATTTACCGCGGCCCCGAGCTGGTGCGAGAATGCGTGCAAGCGCTGCGTACGGCCTGATCGGCCGCACGTCGCGCCCCCTTTATTTGACACAGGGAGACCTCAACATCATGAAAAACTGGCTCAAGTCGCTGTGCCTCGTACCGCTGACCGCCGTTGCGCTGCTGGGCACCGCGCCCGCGCGCGCCGCCGATCTGCTCGACACCGTGAAATCGGCGGGCGTACTGAAAATCGGGATCGAAGGGACTTATCCGCCGTTCAACTATCGCGCGGCCGATGGCCAGCTCGAAGGCTTCGATGTCGACGTCGCCAAGGCCGTTGCCGAACGTCTCGGCGTAAAGCCGGTGTTCGTGACGACGGAATGGAGCGGCATTATCGGCGGTCTCGTGGCCGGTAAATTCGACGTCATCGTCAATCAAGTGGCCATCACCGACGAACGCAAGCGCTCGCTCGACTTCAGCCAGCCGTACACCTTCTCGGCCGCGCAGCTCATTCAGCGCAAGGACGACAAACGCGAGTTCAATTCGCTCGACGCCCTCAAGGGCCACAAGCTCGGCGTGAGTCTCGGCAGCAACTACGACAAGCTCGCGAAGGCGGTGCCGGGCATCGACGTGCGCACCTATCCGGGCGCGCCGGAGTACCTGCGCGATCTCGCCGCCGGGCGCATCGACGCGGCGCTCAACGATCGCCTGATGCTCGCCTATTTGATCAAGACGTCGAACCTGCCGCTGCGTGCGGGGGCCGTGTTGCAAGGCGCCAGCGAGTCGGTGGGCATTCCGTTCCGCAAGGGCAACCCCAAGTTCGCGAAGGCCATCGACGATGCCCTCACGGCCATGAAGCAGGACGGCTCGCTCGGCAAGCTCGCGCTGAAGTGGTTCGGCGAGGACACGTCCAAGCCGGCGAAGTAACCCGCAAGCCGCGCGCGACACACTTCGGTCGCATCACGGCCGGCACCACGCAAACCACGCGGGTGCCGGCCGTCGTCGTTCCGGCCCACGTTCCCCCCAGACACCCCCCTCATGAATCCATTCGAACTCGCCGCCCAATCCATGCCAGTGCTGCTGCAAGGCACGGTGCTCACGATCAAGTTCGCCTTGATGTCGATGGTGTTCGGCCTGGCGATCGGCGTGATCGTGGCGATCATGGGTATCGGCAACGTCCGCGTGCTGCGCGGCATCGCCCGCACCTATGTCAGCATCATGCGCGGCACGCCGCTGCTGGTGCAGATCTTCGTGATCTACTACGGCCTGCCGGGCGTTGGCATCGCGCTCGATCCGACGCCCGCCGGCGTGCTCACGCTCAGCCTGAACGTCGGCGCCTATCTGTCGGAGAGCATGCGCGGCGCCCTCGAAGGCATGCCGCGCGGACAATGGCTCGCGGCCTACAGCCTCGGCCTGTCCTATTGGCAGACGCTGCGTTACGTCATCGCCCCGCAAGCCCTGCGCATCGCTGTGCCGAGCCTCGGCAACAGCCTCATCAGCCTGATCAAGGACACATCGCTGGTCTCGGTCATTACCGTGACCGAGTTGCTGCGCTCCGCGCAGGAGGTCATTGCAACGACCTACCAGCCGCTGCCGCTCTATCTCGCCTGCGCCGCCATTTACTGGGTGCTGTCGACCGGGTTGTCGGCACTGCAGCGACGCATCGAGAAACGTCTGGCGTTGCCCGCCAGAACCTGACGGGGCGCCAACAAAAAAGCCGGGCCCCGGATGCCAATGGCAGACATTCGGGGCCCGGCTTTTGCTTTGAACGCCGGTACGTCAAGGCCACCGGTCGTTCCACATCGCTGAACGCTTAACCGCTTACCGCGGCGCGCGACGCTCGCGATACATCGTGCGGAACGTCTTGCCACTCGGGGCAGGCATTTCCCGCGTGTCGCTCCATCCTGCGGCGAGCGGCAGCTTCGAGAGGCTGCCACGCTCGCGCCCCATCCAATGGAGTACACGCGCACCCAGGCCGGCAAGCGCCGCATACAGACGAGGGCGACGCGCCGCAAACGCCCACGCGGCGAGCGCCGTGCGCTCCTGCCACGGCCGCAGGCCGCGATCGACCTGGCGCTCGCGCAGCTTGCGAAGCAGATCGGAGATCGGAATGCCCACGGGGCAGACGCGATTGCACTCCCCGCACAGCGTGGCGGCCTGCGGCAGATCGAGCGTCTTCTCCAGGCCGACATAGCTCGGCGTGAGCACCGACCCCATCGGCCCCGGATACACCCAACCGTAGGCGTGCCCGCCGATCTTCTGATAGACGGGACAATGATTCATGCAAGCGCCGCAACGGATGCAACGCAGCATGTCCTGAAACGCGCCGCCGATCAATCCCGAGCGGCCACCGTCGACCAGCACGAAGTACATATGGTCGGGGCCATCGAGCTCACCCTCGACGCGCGTACCGGTCAGCAGCGAGAAGTAGTTCGACGTGCCCTGCCCGGTCGCGGAGCGCGGCAACAGACGCATGGCCGTCGCCAGATCCTCGAGCGTGGGCAACACCTTCTCGATACCGGTCACGGCCACATGCACGCGCGGCATGATCGTGCACATGCCCTCGTTGCCTTCGTTCGTCACCACGGCCACGGAGCCGGTTTCGGCGACGAGAAAATTGCCGCCGGTCACGCCCATGTCCGCCGAGAGAAACTGCGGACGCAGCATCTCGCGCGCTTCGCGTGTCATCGCCGGAATGTCGGTCAGACGCGGCTTATGGTGAACGCGAGCGAACAGGTCGGCAACCTCGTCCTTGTCCTTGTGCACGACCGGCGCAATGATGTGCGACGGCGGTTCGTTGTCGTTGATCTGCAGGATGTATTCGCCCAGATCGGTCTCGACCGATTGCACACCCATGTCGGCGAGCACCTTGTTGAGCTGCAATTCCTCCGTGACCATCGATTTCGACTTGATCACCTTCTTGACGTCGTGCTTGCGGGCGATTTCGGCAATCAGGCGGGCAGCGTCCTGCGTCGATTCGGCGAACAACACCGTGGCGCCACGTCGCGTGGCCTCGCGCTCGAAAATCTCCAGCCAGACATCGAGCGTCTCGAGCCCGCGATTACGACGTGCCTTGAGCGCCTCGCGCGTGGCCTCGAAGTCGATTTCCTCGATGGCCGTGGCGCGCGCCGTCACGAACTTGGTCGAGAGTTTCCGGAGGTTGGCCTGCAGACGCTGGTCCGCGAGCTTTTGCCCGGCGCGCGCCTTGAATTGCATCGATTGAACTTGCATCGCGACTCACTGGAGGTGATGGCCGCCGGTGTGCGTCATCGCACACACGGGCGTGAAGGTCGGGAGGGTCGGGAGGACAGCGGCGAGCTCACACATCGCCCGCGAGCACCTGGGCAATGTGGAGCACGCGCGTCTTCGTGTCGCCGGTGCGGCGCAGACGTCCTTCGATGTTGAGCATGCATCCGAGGTCGCCCAGCACGACCGCTGGCGCCCCGCTCGCGGCGATGTTCGCGCACTTCTCGTCGACGATGGCCGTCGAGATGTTGCCGTACTTGAGCGCGAAGGTGCCTCCGAAACCGCAACAAGCCTGGCAGTCCTTCATTTCCGTCATCTTGACGCCCGGCATTTTCGCGAGCAATGCGCGCGGCTGCGTCTTGACGCCCAGCTCACGCAACCCCGAGCATGAATCGTGATAGGTCACTTCGCCGTTGTAATCGCCGGGCACGGTATCGATGTGCAGCACATTGACGAGGAAATCGGTCAGCTCGAACACGCGCGGGCGCAGTCGCTCGTAGCGGCCCATGAGTTCGGGGTCGTCGGCGAAGAGGTCGCCGTAGTGCGCCTTGACCATGCCACCGCACGATCCCGACGGCACGACGACGTAGTCGAACGATTCGAACTCCTCGAGGAACTTCTGAGCGAGATCGCGGGCAATGGCCCGTTCGCCCGAGTTATAGCCGGGCTGACCACAGCAGGTCTGGGAATCGGGAATCACGACCTCGCAGCCCGCCGTCTCCAGCAGCTTGAGCGTCGAGAAGCCGATCTCCGGACGCATCAGGTCGATCAGACACGTGACAAAGAGTCCGACGCGCATTGGGGGAATCCTCTTTCCGGGAATAATGCGCCATTATAAGTCGCTGGGCCGGTCTGGCCCAGCGTGGATTCCCGCATATCGCGCAGACGATTACGCCATTCGGGGCGTGATGTCGCTCAACGCGTTCAACGAGTTCGTCCGCGTAAGTCCCCGCCGCTCGGCGGGTGGCGCCGCCGGAGGATAGGGCATGAGTGCCAGGCGCGCCGCCATCATCTCCTGCACCCGCGACAACCGCTGCAAATCGCGCCTGAAGCTTTCAAATTTGGCGTCAGTGTTCGCGAACCCTGCCGCGACTTCCGACGCCAGGGAGTCCACTCGATTCGTGAGGGTGCCGAATTGATCGGTGAGGCTGGCGACTTGATCGGTGAAACCGTCGAACCGATTGGTGAGGGTGTCCACTTGATCGGAGACCGCATACATTTGATCATCCAGTCGGTTCGCCACGGTTTCCATTTGATTCGAAAGGGTCCCAGCCCGAGTATCCAGCGACTCCACCTGATGATTGACTTGGCCAAGCCCACTCTTGATGCCATTCAACAGATTCCACACCATATCTTCACGCTCGAGCGCGGCACGCCGATCGGCCACGTCCAAGTACGTTCTCATCATAGTCCCCTCCGTTTCAATGAATTGCCCGGTGCTTGCCAACAGACTTTCGACAGACTTCCATCCTCGCTCACGATCGAACCCACGAATGCTTCCCAGGCTGACCCCGCGGATCACCAGCGTCATCACCGTCGCCACAATGGCGAGAATGCCGCCCGACACAAACAGTCCTGCCACCGCAACGGCCGCCGCCGCGGCGTAAAGGGAAGTCGTAATGCCAACGCGCTTGCCATAGTGCTTCCGTTCCGGCCACACCTCCTTTGAGGCCAGTGCGATCGACTCGCGCACGCCCGTCAGGCATCGCTCGATCTCGGCGATGCCATCGGCACGCTCGACCGACAGGCGCTGGCTCGCCGTCTTTTGGATATCGGGTTCGCCAAAGGTCGCCCCGCCAAACCCCACCGAGCGCTGCGCCATTGCGAAACATTTCGTCAGGATTTCCTGCTCCTTGCGCAGTGCTTCCGTCAGATGTCCCAGAATCGCCGAGAACCGCCTGGCCGACGGCGTGAGACTGTCGACGTCGTGATCGTTCAACTGCTCGCCAACCCGGCAGTACGGACCCGATCGGCTCGCGTTACCGGCATATCGATAAACCCCGTCCCAGAGTCCGCCCCCCCAGTACCCTGATGTCGCTTTCCTGTAAGTCGAGTAGAACGTGTTTTCCAATCGGGAAAGCGAGCCGCAGTCCAATCCCAGTTGCGCCTTCGCGTTGGCGATCTGCCGAAACTGACCGACGATGTCCGCATGCTTGTCGGCAATCGACTTTTCGTAAGTGACTGCCCCCCGACTACGCGTGCACCTTGGCGGCGACCAACTCCCTGCCGCCGGCGAAAACCCATACCTGTACATTCCCCGAACCTCCTTGAGCGTGCCGATCTCGTCTTTCAACCCAGCCGGACACTGAATGAAATGACAAGGCCATGGTAGTCGTCTGGACGAGAGACCACTTTCGGTTTCAGTCAGCCGAGACTGCGGCAACGACGCTCTCCTGTGGCACGCCCACTTTTCGCAGAAGTCCTCTACAGGAAGGGTGCGAATTTTTCACAATATGATATAGAATCACCCCTATACGAAACTCGGCCCTCCCCCATGAAAGACGAAGGTAGTCAAAGTACGGAGTCGCGCACGTCCATCCAGGTCATCGAGCGCATGATGCGTCTGCTCGATGCCCTTGCCGCCCATGCCGACCCCGTCAGCCTCAAGGAATTGGCGCAGTCGACGGAACTGCATCCGTCCACGGCGCACCGTATCCTGAACGACATGGTCGCCTGCCGCTTTGTCGACCGCTGTGATCCGGGCACGTACCGTCTGGGCATGCGCCTGCTCGAACTCGGCAATCTGGTCAAGGCACGGTTGTCGGTGCGCGATGCCGCCCTCGCGCCCATGCGCGGCCTGCACCGGATGACCGGCCAGACTGTCAACCTGTCGGTGCGCCAGGGCGATGAAATCGTCTATATCGAGCGGGCCTACAGCGAGCGTTCGGGGATGCAGGTGGTGCGCGCCATCGGTGGTCATGCGCCCTTGCACCTGACATCGGTCGGCAAGCTCTTCCTCGCGGCGGACGAAGCCGCGCGCGTGCGCGCGTATGCCACGCGCACCGGCCTGTCGGGACACACCCGCAACAGCATCACCGATCTGCAAAAACTCGAGCGCGAGCTGAGCCACGTGCGCCAGTCCGGCTATGCCCGCGACAACGAGGAACTCGAACTGGGGGTTCGCTGCATTGCGGCGGGCATCTACGACGACAGCGGAAAGCTCGTGGCCGGACTCTCGCTGTCGGCACCCGCCGACCGTTTGCAGGACGCGTGGCTCGCAAATCTGAACGAGACGGCGCTGCAGATTTCCGCGTCGCTCGGCTTTCACGCGCCGCCCCCCGCCGTCGGCAGCAACGTGTCGCATGTGGCGACAGCCGAATAGCCCGAACCGACATCGCGCTTCGCGAATCCGGTCGCGGAATGCAAAAGGCGCTCCCGAGGGAGCGCCTTTTGTTTGGCAACGGTTTGGGCGACTTACAGCGCGTGTTCGCTGTTGGTCGCGACTTGTGCCGTCGGTGCCGTACCCGCCGTGCGTTGCGGCGTAGCGCCGCCCCCTTCGAGCAGCCACTTGCGAACGCGCGTGGCGTCGGCGAAGCGCGAGTACTTGCCGGTCGAATCGAGCAGAATCATGATCACCGGACGGCCATCGACGTTGGCTTGCATCACGAGGCATTGCCCCGCTTCGTTGATGTAGCCCGTCTTCTGCAGACCGATTTCCCAGCCCGGGTGTCCGATCAGGTGATTCGTGCTGACATAGTGCAACTCGCGACGGCCGGTATTGACGTCGTAATTGCTGTCCGTCGAGAAACGGCGAATCATCGGGTACTGATAAGCGGCCTTGACCATCTTCACCAGATCACGTGCGCTCGACACATTCTGGCTCGACAGGCCCGTTGGATCGTTGAAGTGCGTGTCGTTCATACCGAGCTGCTTCGCCTTGCGGTTCATCGCCGCGAGGAACGCCGGACGACCGCCCGGGAAGTAACGCGACAGCGCAGCGGCCGCGCGATTCTCCGACGACATCAGCGCAATGTGCAGCATGTCTTCACGCGACAGACGCGACCCCACCGACAGACGCGAGCCCGTACCCTTCTCGTAATCGCGATCTTCGTCCGTCACTTCCATCATGTCCGTCATCGGCACGCCCGCGTCGAGCGACACCATCGCGGTCATCAGCTTCGAGATCGACGCGATGGGCAACACGGCTTGCGAGTTCTTGTCGAACAGCGATTCGCCGGTGCGCTCATCGACAACATAGGCCACCGAGGAACGCAGCGCCAGCGCGTCAGGGGATTCATGCAGACCGAATGCGCGCCCGGCGGACAGTCGATCCTGCGCCTGCGGCGTAAAGTTGACCGTGCGATACGACGTCACGACACGACGTTTGCCGTGCTTGTAGACGACGTGTTTGATGGCAACACGCTTGGTGGCCGCGTCTTCTTCGACGGTAGCCAGTTTGCGCGCCTTGGCGCCCGCCTTCTCGCGCGAGGCGGTCTTGGCAACGGCACGTTTGGCACCGGAATGGGAGGTGGCGACAGATTTCGTCGCCTTGGAATTGGCACACGCGCGCTTCTGGGCGGCCGTCTTGGCTGCCTTGGACGAGCATACGCTCGTCTTACCGGCAGCTTGAACGACGGCTGGGGCACCGGCGGCGAGCGAGATCGCCACGACGGCAGCACCCCAGAGGCGGGAGCGGCACAGACGCGCAAGGGTGGTGATCGCGTACATAGATTGGGGGTAGCGTAAGGTTGACAGGCAACGAGTTTGGAAGAAGTTTAGTAACTTCCCAAAAAATAAGCAATATGAATGACTTAGCTGAAATACTTAAACCGGCATCTGGCAGTTTTGTGCGGCGCAATCCGCCAAACTGCACATTCGCAACAAATTGCCAAATAACGCAAACATCCAGAGATGATTCAGCTAAGGAAATGCGCCCACTCAGCCAGCGGCGCACGGTCGGTGACAAGCTGGTTTTCGATGGCATCCGGATCCGCATACCCCAATGCCATGCCGCACACCACCATTCGGGTCTCGGGCAGGCGCAGTTCCGCCGCAATTACCTGGTGAAACGTGGCGAACGCGGCCTGCGGGCAAGTGTCGAGGCCTCGCGCCCGCGCCGCGACCATCACGCTCTGCAGGAACATGCCGTAGTCCAGCCAACTTCCCTGCTCCAGGTGTCGATCGATCGTGAAGATCAGTCCGACCGGCGCATCGAAGAAACAGAAGTTGCGCGCGTGCTGCCCCTGCATGCGGTCTTTGTCGGCGCGGCCAATACCCAGCAGTCCATACAAATCCCAACCGACCTTGCGCCGCCGCGCCTGGTAAGGTTCCGTCCACTCGCGCGGGTAGTAGGCGTATTCCTCCTGATGCATCAGGCGCTGCGCCGGGTCGTTGAACGCCTCCAGAAGGCGCGACGTCAACGATGTCAGCGCCTGGCCGGTCAATACATACGTTTGCCAAGGCTGAATGTTGCTGCCCGACGGCGCACGCGAGGCCACGCCAAGAATGTCCGCCACCGTTGCCTGCGGCACCGGCGTGGGCAAGTACGCCCGAATCGATCGCCGGCTGCGAATGGCCTCGTCGACATAGGCCACACGCTGCTCGGCGTCATTGCCGATCGTCGGGCGACGCGCCCCCTCCCCCGTGCCCGGCTGCGCATGCAAGTCGGCTGCCTCGGCGGCGTTCTGCGCCGAGGACTGTGTGGCGTCCTGGTGCGGGTGTTGGTGTAGGTGTTTCATAAGTCAGGCTCACGGCAAACGAAGGGAGAAATGCGTCGCCCGGCTGCTCATGGCGACGACGCGGCCGGCACCGCCCGCCGCTCGATGACAAGCGCAACGCCAAGCGCCGCGACGACCATCCCGGCGGCACTCAGCGGGGACAACGTCTCGCCGAATAGCAACCAGGCCATGACCGCGGTCGTCGGAGGCGTCAGATACATCAGGCTGGATACCTTGGTCGCGGCACCCTGTCGAATCAGCAGAAACAGCAAGGAGATGGCACCGATCGACAACGCCAGCACCGACCATACCAGCGCGCCGATCATTGGCGCGTTCCAGCGCACTTGCATCGTCTCGAGCATCCACGCGGCGGGCAGCGTTACCGCAAACGCCGCACCGAACTGCACGAGCGTGCCGACACGCAAATCGAAATGGGCGCAAAACCGTTTTTGATAGAGCGTGCCCGCCGTGATCGCGAGCAGGCTCAACACGCACAAGGCCACCGGACCCGCACCGATGCCGCGAACGCCAACCTTGTTGGCCACCACCAGCCCGACGCCGGCGAATCCGCACAACAGCCCCAACCATTGCCGGCGCGAGACCGGCTCACCGACCACACGTGCGAAGAGCGCCGTCAACAACGGCTGGATGCCGACGACCAGCGCGGCCAGCCCGGCGGGCGCACCGTGCTTGATCGCTGCCCAGACGCCGCCGAGGTACACCGCCTGGATCAGCGTGCCGGACACGGCAAGATGCGCAATGAGCGGCCAGTCGATGGGCCCGATCGTGCCGGCCGGTACCGTCCGGCCCTCCACCGCGCGCCGCCTCGGCCATGACATGCCCGTCAACCAGGCGATGGGAAGCATGACCAGCAGCGTGCCGCCGAAGCGCAGCGCTAGAAAGGTCAGCGGCTCGGCATTCGGCATGCCGTATTTGGCGACAATAAAACCGGTGCTCCAGATCAACACGAACCACCACGGCATGGCCGCGCGCCAGATCGCCGCACGTTCGGTGCCGGCCATCTCGCGACCATGTGGTGCATTCGCGGGCGAAGGTGACACGGTGCGATGCTCGCTCATACGAGAGCACCTTCTGCCGGCGCAGGGTGCCGACGGCGGACCGCCAGTTGGAACTGATCGGCGAGGCGGATCGTCGCAAAATGCGCGGCGACCGTCTGTTCGATGTCGCGGCCGTAGCCGCCTGCCATTGCGATAGCCACCGGCAGCCCGCGCTCTGCGCAGGCCGTCAGCACCCGACGGTCGCGCGCGAGCAATCCGTCATGCGTCAATGCCAGCCGGCCAAGCCGGTCATTCGCCAGCGGATCGGCGCCCGCGAGATAAATCGCAAGGGTCGGGGTGAATTGCGCGAAGAGATCGGTCAGTGCGTGGCCGAGCGCGACCAGGTAATCGTCGTCGCCGCAGCCGTCGGGCAATGCCACGTCGAGGTCACCGCGCGCCTTGTGAAACGGGTAGTTGTGCTCACCGTGCAGCGACAGCGTGAACACGCTCGGGTCGTGCTCGAAAATGGCCGCTGTGCCGTTGCCCTGATGCACGTCGAGATCGATGATCGCCACACGCGTGCCCGGACCGAGTTCGGCCTGCATCGTGCGCGCCGCGACCGCTGCGTCGTTGAACACGCAGAAGCCTTCGCCGCGGTCGGCATACGCGTGATGTGTTCCCCCAGCGAGATTAGCAGCCACGCCATCGGTCAGCGCGGCCCGACAGGCGGCCACCGTCGCCCCCGCCGACCGGCGCGAGCGCTCGACCATTTGCGGTGACCATGGGAATCCGATCGTACGCTGCTCTTTGGGATCCAACTGACCGGCGCTCACTCGCGCCACGTACGCCGGCGAGTGGACGCGACCGAGCATCACGTCGTCCGCGGACAATGCCTCGGCAAGCGCAACGTGCGGCAACTCCCCCGCCACGCGCTCGCGCAGACGGGCATACTTTTCCATCGGAAACCGATGCCCGGGTGGCAACGGCAGCACGAAATGATCGCTGTAGAACGCTTGCATCGACGCGAATGGCCGGCAGTGGCGGCACGCAAAAAGGCGTTGAACGACATCGGCACAGGCGCATCGACCACGCTCGGTAAGGCAGCGAGCCGTTGACCGCGAAGATGTTTCGCCAGTGCCGGAACTCGACGATAGTAACATCGGCGCACGGGGTGCGCCGGGTGCCAAAACGGTGCGGAGCCGCACCAATGAAGCGTTTCCGGACGGTGCCCGCCATTCGCCGCAACGCGGTGTCATACGTTAGTCACGGGATCCCAACCGGTTGATTTTGTAAGCTTTTATTGAATTGTTGCAGCGCACAAAAAAAACTTGACAGCGACAAAAATATCTCTACACTTGCAATTGTGCGATGCACAAAAGAAATCGCACCCCCATTTAGAGGCCCCAACCGTGTTTTCACCAGGATAAGGTGAGAACTCATTTGCGAACACGGAGTGGGTCGATACGTTGTGTATGACACCATCATAGGAGAACGCCATGTCGTTTCTGACCCCCGAGCAATTCGCCGCCGCCCACAAAGCCAATCTCGAAACCCTTTTTGGCCTGACCAACAAGGCGTTCGAAGGCATGGAAAAGCTCGTCGAGCTGAACCTGCAAGCCGTCAAGGCATCGCTGGCCGAGTCCGCCTCGACCGCGCAGAAGGCCTTCGCAGTGAAAGACGCGCAAGAGTTGCTCGCCCTGCAAGCCAACCTCGTCCAGCCCGCCGCCGAAAAGGCGATTGCGTATGGCCGTCACCTGTACGAAATCGCTTCGTCGACGCAAGCCGAAGTGACGAAGGTGGCCGAAGCCCAACTGGCGGAAAGCTCGCAGAACATGCAAGCCCTGTTCGACAATCTGGCCAAGAACGCCCCGGCCGGTTCGGAGTCTGCCGTTGCACTGGCCAAGTCGGCCATGTCGGCAGCCAACAGCGCGTTCGACAGCGTGCAGAAGGCCACCAAGCAAGCCGTTGAAATCGCCGAGACGAACTTCGCTGCCGCGACCAGCGTCGCGACGAAGGCTGCTGCTCAGGCTTCGCGTGCTGCCTCCAGCGCCAAGAAGTAATCGATAGCGTTTCGCGACGCTAGCGTTCGAACCCGGCCTCGTGCCGGGTTTTTCTTTTTTGGGGCGAACGGCGACGTCGCCGCCATAAAAAAACCGCCATCTCGGAGCGAAATGGCGGTTTTTTTGGCATCCGACCTCGCCCCGAATGCGGCGCGGCGGACATCGGTCACGTCATGCATGCCCGGCGCGCGCCCCCCCCCCCGGAATCATCCGAGGCGCGCACCAGACACCGACGCGCTTTACTTCTTGCGGGCCGGCGGAACGTCGGTGCAAACACCTTCGTAAATCTCCGCCGCCATACCGACCGATTCGGCCAGCGTCGGGTGCGGGTGAATCGTCTTCCCGATATCGACGGCATCCGCGCCCATCTCGACGGCCAGGCAAAGTTCGCCGATCAGATCGCCGGCGTGCGTGCCGACGATGGCACCGCCAACGATGCGATGCGTTTCTTCATCGAACAGCACCTTGGTGAAGCCTTCGTCACGGCCGTTCGCGATCGCGCGACCCGATGCCGCCCACGGGAACACGGCCTTGCCGTACTTCACCCCTTCGGCCTTCAACTGGTCTTCCGTCTTGCCGGCCCAAGCCACTTCCGGATCGGTGTAGGCGACCGACGGAATCTGGATGGCGTCGAAATAAGCCTTCTCGCCTGCCGCCGCTTCCGCCGCGACGTGGGCTTCATGCACGGCCTTGTGGGCCAGCATCGGCTGACCGACGATATCGCCAATCGCGAAGATGTGCGGCACGTTGGTCCGCATCTGCCTGTCGACATCGATGAACCCGCGATCGCCCACGGCGACGCCCGCGTTCTCGGCGCCGATCTTCTTGCCGTTCGGGCTGCGGCCTACGGCGACCAGCACGAGGTCGTAACGCTGGGGCTCCGCCGGTGCCGCCTCGCCCTCGAACTGCACGTAGATGCCATCGGCCTTGGCCTCGGCACCCACGGTCTTGGTCTTGAGCATGACGCGGCCGAAGCGCTTCGCGTTCATCTTCTCCCAGACCTTGACCAGATCGCGGTCGGCGCCTTGCATCAGGCCGTCGAGCATTTCCACGACATCGATCTCGGTGCCCAGGGCGCTATACACCGTCGCCATTTCCAGACCGATGATGCCGCCACCGATCACGAGCATCTTCTTCGGCAGTTGACGCAACTCGAGGGCGCCGGTCGAATCGACGATGCGCGGGTCCTCCGGCAGGAACGGCAACTTCACCGCCTGCGAACCCGCGGCGACGATGGCCTGCGCGAACTTCACGGTGCGCTTGCTGCCGTCTTCAGCGACGACTTCGATGTGATTCGGGTCGAGGAACGTGCCGACGCCGCGCACGACTTCCACCTTGCGCATCTTGGCCATGCCGGCCAGACCGCCCGTGAGCTTGCCGACCACGCTTTCCTTGTAGGCGCGCAGTTTGTCGAGATCGATCTCGGGTTTCGCGAACGAAATGCCGTGATGACCGAGCGTCTGGGCCTCTTCGAGAACGGCCGCCGTATGGAGCAGCGCCTTCGACGGGATGCAACCGACGTTCAGGCACACGCCGCCGAGGGTCGCATAGCGCTCGACGAGCACAGTCTTGCGGCCCAGGTCGGCACTGCGGAACGCCGCCGAGTATCCGCCCGGACCGGCGCCCAACACGAGCACGTCGCACTCGGTGTCGGCACCGCCGCTGTGCTTGGCCGCAGCCGGGGCCGGGGCGCTCGGCTTTGCCGCAGGCACGGCGGCGGCAGGCGCTGCCGGCGCGGAGGCGGCCACCGGGGCTTCGGCCTTGGCGGCACCGGCACCGTCCACTTCGACAAGCGCGATCAGCGTGCCTTGACTGGCCTTGTCGCCCACCTTGATCTTCACTTCCTTGACCGTGCCCGACACTTCCGACGGCACTTCCATGGACGCCTTGTCAGACTCAAGCGTAATGAGCGATGCATCCTTGGCGATCTTGTCGCCCGGCTTGATCATCACTTCGATGACATCCACGCCCTCTGCGCCGATGTCCGGTACTTTGACTTCGATGAGACTCATGCGGGGTCTCCCTGTCGCATTTATGACTTGATGGTGGTATCGATCGGAAACGTGTGCACCTGAAACGGGGCGGCGGAACTCTTGTCGAACTCCGCCCCCGCCTTCACGCCCGCTTCGGCGATGGCGCTGGCACTCAGATCCTGGTCATAGAGGGCGTACATGGCGCCGAGCGCGAAATTGCGCCCTGAGCCAATCCCCCAGAACCGATCGAAAACAAACACTTCCCGGTAGGAATAAATCCCGTAGATGCCGGTCGGATTCGCGATCACGCAGGTGATCTGCGACGACTCGTACGGATCGTCTTCCTCTTCCTTGGTGTTGAGGAAATACTCTTCCTTGAGCTTCTGGTGGACGCGGCAGAACGTGCGGAACACCTCGTCACGCGAGTGCAGACGGCATTCGTCCGCCATACCGGAGAGAATGGCGCGCATGACCGGAAAGTGTGCGGTCGTGCCCGCCAGGCCAACATAGGAATCGCCTACGAGAAAAACCTTGCGATTTTCCTCGTACGATTGCGAGAGCCGCGTATCGCCGAACGTCACAAGCGAATCGGCGGCAATCGCGATCTCACCGGCCTTCTTGACGACTACCACGGTGGTCATGATGCCCTCCCCGTCCAGATCCTGAAGCGTTCGCGCGAGCGCCGCCGGACTTGCGCTTGCGCGCAACCGGCGGCGCCTGCCATTACAGCATCGCGCGACGGAAATCCTGCAACAGTTGCCCCAGGTAGGCGTTGAAGCGTGCCGCCTCGGCACCGTCGATCACACGGTGATCGTAAGACAGCGACAGCGGCAGCGTCAGTTGCGGCAGGAATTGCTGCTTGCGCTCATCCCACACCGGCTTCTGATACGAACGCGACAGGCCCAGAATGGCCACTTCCGGTGCGTTGATGATCGGCGTGAAGGTTGTGCCGCCGATACCGCCGAGCGACGAGATCGAGAAACACCCGCCTTGCATCTGGTCAGGCTTGAGCTTGCCTTCGCGGGCGAGCTTCGCCAGTTCCGAGGTCTCGCGAGCGATTTCGAACACGCCCTTCTTGTCGGCGTCGCGAACAACTGGCACCACCAGACCGTTCGGCGTGTCGGCGGCGAAACCGATGTGGAAGTACTGCTTGAAGACGAGGTTGTCGCCGTCCAGACTTGCGTTGAACGTGGGGAACTTCTTCAGAGCCATCACACAGGCCTTGACGACGAAGGCGAGCATCGTGACCTTGACGCCAGCCTTCTCGTTTTCCTTGTTCAACTGCACGCGGAACGCTTCGAGTTCGCCAATATCCGCTTCGTCGTTGTTCGTGACGTGCGGAATCATGACCCAGTTGCGGTGCAGGTTTGCACCCGAGATCTTCTTGATGCGCGAGAGCGCCTTGGGCTCGATCGGACCGAACTTCGAGAAGTCGATCTTCGGCCACGGCAACAGGTTCAGCTCACCACCACCGGCAGGCGCGGCGCCCGACACAGCAGGGCGATTGCCCGCAAGCGCGCTCTTGATGAAGTTACGCACATCGTCAACGACCACGCGGCCCTTCGGACCGGTCCCCTTCACTTGCGTCACATCCACCCCCAGTTCGCGGGCGAACTTGCGCACCGACGGACTGGCGTGGCTGATCGGCGGATGGTCCGACGCGGCAGCGGGGGTCGCTGGCGCGGCGGTCGGGGCCGGCGCCGGAGCCGGGGCTGCGGGGGCAGCGCTCGGTGCCGCCGGGGCCGGCGCGCTCGCTGCGGCAGCGGCAGCGGCCTTCGCCGGTGCGGCGGCAACAGCGCCTTCGAGCACAACGATCAACGTGCCTTCCGACACCTTGTCGCCCACTTTGATCTTCAATTCCTTGACCACACCCGCAGCCGGGCTCGGCACATCCATCGACGCCTTGTCGGACTCCAGCGTGACGAGCGATTGCTCGGCCGTCACGGTATCGCCCACCTTGACCAGCACATCGATCACGGGCACGTCGTCATACCCACCAATGTCCGGCACCTTGACGTCGATCTTGCTCGTACCGCCGCTGGCGGCCGGGGTTGCCGATGCGGCCGGTGCAGCGGGTGCCGCGGCTGGCGCAGCCGCAGGCGTCGGCGCGGGGGCTGCCGCCGCACTGGCTTGCGCGCCCGAACCGTTGGCGGTCTCGAGCGTCAGAATAAGAGAACCCTCAGATACTTCATCGCCGACTTTCAGGCTCAGCGCCTTGATGATGCCAGCGGCCGGGCTCGGCACATCCATCGTCGCCTTGTCCGATTCCAGCGTGATCAGGGCCTGCTCGGCATCGATCTTGTCGCCCGCCTTGACCAGCACGTCGATGACGGGCAAGTCCTTGAAGTCACCGATATCGGGGACTTTCACTTCGATCACTTGACTCATTTTCCACAGTCTCCTCGAGGCTGCGCTTGACGCGCGGCGCGCCCCGCCTGCCGCTTGAGGCGGCTGGCGGTCGCACGCGCCGCGCGAAGCGGCCTTTAGACGGTCATCGGGTTGGGTTTGTTCGGATCCAGGTTGTACTTGGCAATCGCTTCGGCAACCTTGGTCGCCGGCAGCGTGCCTTCGTCGGCCAATGCCTTGAGGGCAGCGACCGTGACCCAGTTACGATCCACCTCGAAGAAGTGACGCAGCTTCTCGCGCGTATCCGAACGGCCGTAGCCGTCGGTGCCGAGCGCCACATAACGACCCCGCACGAAGGGGCGAATCTGATCGGCGTACGTGCGGATGTAGTCGGTCGATGCGATGACCGGACCACGGGTGTCGTTCAGGCACGACTCGACATGCGACAAACGCGCCGGCTCGGTCGGGTGCAGCAGATTGTGGCGCGCCGCGTCGTTACCTTCGCGGGCCAGCTCCGTGAAGCTCGGGCAGCTCCACAGATCCGATTCGACGCCCCAATCGTTCTTGAGCATTTCGGCGGCGGCGATCACTTCGTTGAAGATCGTACCCGAACCCAGCAGTTGCACGCGCGGTGCCTTGCTGTCGTCCGCCCCGCGACGGAACGCGTACATCCCCTTCAGGATGTCCTGCTCAACGCCTTCCGGCATGGCCGGATGCGGGTAGTTCTCGTTCATCACGGTCAGGTAGTAATAGACATCTTCCTGATCCTGCACCATGCGACGCAGGCCGTCCTGAACGATCACGGCGAGTTCGTAAGCGAACGTCGGATCGTACGGCAAACAGTTCGGAATCGACGACGCCCACAGCAGCGAGTGACCGTCTTCGTGCTGGAGACCTTCGCCGTTCAGGGTCGTACGACCGGCCGTGCCGCCCACGAGGAAACCGCGAGCGCGCATGTCGCCGGCCGCCCAGGCCAGGTCGCCCACGCGCTGGAAGCCGAACATCGAGTAGAAGATGTAGAAGGGGATCATCGTCTCGCCGTGCGTCGAGTACGACGTGGCGGCCGCGATCCAGTCGCACATGCCACCGGCTTCATTGATGCCTTCCTGCAGAATCTGACCGCTCTCCGATTCCTTGTAGAACATCAATTGATCCTGATCCTGCGGGATGTAGCGCTGGCCGACCTGGCTCCAGATACCAATCTGGCGGAACAGACCTTCCATACCGAAGGTGCGGGATTCGTCCGGCACGATCGGCACGATACGCTGGCCCAGCGCCTTGTCCTTGAGCAGCACGTTGAGAATCCGCACGAACGCCATCGTCGTCGAGATCTCGCGGCCTTCGGCGGTCGCCTTGAGCAGGGCATCGAATGCGGACAGCGCAGGCACCGGCAACGATGCGGCCTTGGTGCGACGCTGCGGCAGATAGCCGCCCAGCTCCATGCGGCGCGCGCGCATGTATTCGAGTTCCTTCGAGCCTTCCTCGAACTTCAGGTACGGCACGTCGGCGATCTGGTCATCCGCGATCGGCAGCTTGAACTGGTCGCGGAATTTCTTGAGCGACTCCACCGGCATCTTCTTCTGCTGGTGGGTGATGTTCATGGCCTGACCGGCCTCACCCATGCCGTAGCCCTTGATGGTCTTGGCCAGAATGACCGTCGGCTGCCCCTTGTGCTGGGTGGCCGCCTGGTATGCGGCGAAAATCTTGTGCGGATCGTGGCCGCCGCGGTTAAGCGCCCAAATGTCTTCGTCTGACCAGTCGGCGACCATCGCCTTGAGTTCCGGCGTATTGAAGAAGTTCTCGCGCACGTACGCGCCGTCCTTCGACTTGTAGGTCTGATACTCGCCGTCAACACACTCCATCATGCGCGTCATCAGCAGACCCTTCTTGTCGCGGGCGAGCAAGGTGTCCCAGCGGCTGCCCCAGATCACCTTGATGACGTTCCAGCCGGCACCGCGGAACTCCGATTCGAGTTCCTGGATGATCTTGCCGTTACCGCGCACCGGGCCGTCCAGGCGCTGCAGGTTGCAGTTGATCACGAACACGAGGTTGTCGAGATGCTCGCGACCGGCCATGCCGATGGCGCCGAGCGATTCCGGCTCGTCCGTCTCGCCGTCGCCGAGGAAGGCCCAGACCTTGCGGCCCTCGGTCTTCACGATGTTGCGCGACTCGATG
This sequence comes from Pandoraea sp. 64-18, assembly GCF_001899225.1. NCBI lineage: Bacteria > Pseudomonadati > Pseudomonadota > Betaproteobacteria > Burkholderiales > Burkholderiaceae > Pandoraea > Pandoraea sp. 64-18. The sequence goes on from NZ_MKVU01000005.1 coordinate 245,374, forward strand.
TACTTCATGAAGCGCGCCTGGTAGATCGCCATGATCGGGCCCAGGCCCATCGACACCGTCGGGAACTGCCAGAAGTCAGGCATCAGCCACGGGTGCGGATACGACGACAGACCGCCGCCGTCCACTTCCTGGCGGAAGTTCTCGAGCTGGGGCATTTCCAGACGGCCCAACAGGAAGGCGCGGCTGTACACACCCGGCGACGAGTGGCCCTGCACAAAGACCAGGTCGCCACCGTGCTTGTCGGACGGCGCATGCCAGAAATGGTTGAAACCAACGTCATAGAGCGTTGCGGCCGAGGCGAACGACGCGATGTGACCGCCGACGTTCGTGTCCTTGCCGGCGCGCAGCACCATCGCGATCGCATTCCAGCGCGTGTACGAGCGAATCTTGTGCTCGACATCCTGATCGCCGGGGATACGGGCCTGCTGGTCGAGCGGGATGGTGTTGATGTACGGGGTATTCGCCGAGAACGGGTGATGTTCGCCGTTGATGCGGGCGAACTCGATCAGCTTCTCGAGCAGGTAGTGGGCACGCTCTGGGCCCTCGGCCGCCAGCACGCCTTCGAGCGAGGCCAGCCATTCTTGCGTTTCTTGGGGATCGGCGTCCGCGGGGGACACGATCTTGAGGGCTTCTTCAGGTACGGCGGACATGGTGTCTCCTTGTCTGTCGTTAGCGGGTTGGCGTGACGGTCGAATCCCGCTTTATGGACGGGCCCACCGGCTTTTTTACCGGGGCATTGTACGAAGGTTACTCCCGCCTTCGCAAGCGAAATTTCAGATTACGATAGTAAATTTTATAATGCGGAATTCTGCTGCGGTGCACATAAAATCAATAGGTTGCTGGTGCCATCACACCACGATTTTCCAGCGTACCGATCGGTCTCAAGAGCAAATTGCGCGGCCGTCTTACGCAAAAGCTCGGAGGCTTCCGAAAAGCAAGCGGTCGCCGTTGATGGCAGCGGGAAACCGCCCGGCCTGCGCTACAATCTCGCCATGCTTTCGCCCCGCCTTGCCAATTCCGCTCCGCCGTCCCGGTCCGCCGCTACGTCTGCCCGCTCCAACCGTTGGTTGCAGGGGTTCGCGGAGTCGCATTACTACTTGCTGGTCCCGCTCGTCTCCATTGTGATCTTTCTCGTGGTGATGAGTCTGATCCTGTGGAGCCTGAACCGCCGGGAGACGGAGCAACAGCAGGACACGCTGTATCGGAATGTGGCATGGGCGCAGCAACAGATTCGCCTCAACATGCTGGCCATTCAAGATCAGATCAGCTCGCTTGCGCGCGACACGGCAGCCAAGCCGCAGGACGTTGCGCACTTCCAGAATACGGCGAACGAAGTGATGCAAAATCATGCGGACATCGTCTTCATGAATTGGCTGGACGCGTCGCAGCGTCCGAAGTGGGCGGCGCCGGCGGATTCCCCGTTCGCGTCGCGGTTGCAGGGCTCGGCGCAGCATCCAATGGAAGACGAATTATTGGTCGCGTTCCGCGCCGCCCGCGATTCGCGCCGCTCGGCCTATTCCACCCTGATTTATGACGCCTCGGGCGCAAGCTACATCGTTGTACAGGTGCCCGTGCTGCGCGAGCGCGAGTTCCTCGGCACGATCAGTGCGGTGTATTCGGTGGAAGGCTTGCTGATCCACGAGTTGCCGCAGGAGCTTGGCGACAAGTTCAAGGTGTCGTTCATCGACACTCACAACAACGAGCTGGCAACGACATCGACACGCCCGCCGTTACCGCGCGATGTCTCCTACGAGTTGCTCCTCGATCCCCCCGGGCACAGTCTCGCGGTGCGCATCTACTCGTATCCTGCCGTCGGCAATTTCGTCAACAACACGCTGGTGTGGCTGATCGCCGGCTTGTCGTGCTTCGTGCTCTGGAGCCTCTGGAGCCTGTGGCGGCATACGCGCCAGCGCTTCGAGGCACAGCAGGCGTTGTTCAACGAGACGTCGTTCCGGCGGGCCATGGAGAACTCCATCGTCATCGGCATGCGTGTGCTCGACCTGCAGGGCCACATTACTTACGTGAACCCCGCGTTCTGCCGGATGACAGGCTGGGACGAGCAGGACCTCATGTACCGGGCGCCGCCCTACCCTTACTGGCCCAAAGACGACATCCACGAAATGCAGCGTCGCATCGACATGACGCTGCGCGGCAAGGCGCCCTCGCACGGCTTCGAAATTCGCGTGCAGCGCAAAGACGGCACGATTTTCTACGCGCGCATGTTCGTCTCGCCGCTCGTGGACGCGCATGGCCGTCAGACCGGCTGGATGTCGTCGCTGACCGATATCAGCGAACCCAAGCGGGCGCGCGAGGAACTCGCCGCCGCCCATGAGCGGTTCACGACCGTGCTGGAGAGCCTCGACGCGTCGGTATCGGTACTCGCCGTCGACAAGGCGGAATTGCTGTTCGCGAATCGCTATTACCGTCAGTTGTTCGGTACGCGCCCGGAAGGCCACCTGGAGTTGTCCGGTGGCGGCGAACTCTCCCCTACGTCGCTCGATCACATCGATCTGGTCGATGCCTTTGCCGGACTGCCTGCCGCGTCGCTCACCGACACGGCTGCGCAGACACAGGAAATTTATCTGCCGGCGCACCAGAAATGGTTCGAAGTCCGGCGTCAATATATTCAGTGGGTGGACGGCCACTTGGCACAGTTGCAGGTGGCAACGGACATTACGGCCCGCCGTCATGCGGAGGAGCTGGCCCGTCAGGAAGAAGAACGCCTACAGTTCACGGGGCGTCTGACGACCATGGGCGAGATGGCTTCGTCGCTGGCCCACGAACTGAACCAGCCGCTCGCGGCCATCAACAACTACTGCATGGGCACGGCGGCCCTAGTGCGCGCCGGGCGCACCTCGCCGGAAACGTTGCTGCCCGCGCTGGAAAAAACGTCACAGCAGGCGGTGCGTGCGGGCATGATCATCAAGCGGATTCGCGCGTTCGTGAAACGTAGCGAACCGAAGCGTCAACCCTCGTCGATCTATGAGATCGTCGCGGATGCCGTGGGGCTCGCCGAGATTGAAGCGCGCAAGCGCCGCATTCGCATTGTGACCGAGCTGCCGGCAGGACTGCCACAGATCAACGTCGACCCGGTGCTGATCGAACAGGTGCTCGTGAATCTGCTCAAGAACGCCGCCGAGGCCATGCACGGCTATACGCCGCCGCCCGGCCAGCGTCGCGACCTGAGCGTGCGTCTGCACGTGGAACGGCGAGATAAATCGGTCGAATTCCAAGTCTCGGATCATGGACCTGGGGTGGACGAGGCCACCATCGAACGATTGTTTGAACCTTTCTTTAGCACTAAATCGGACGGCATGGGCATGGGCCTGAATATCTGCCGTTCGATCATCGAATCACACCACGGCCGTCTGTGGGTAGAAAACAATGACGTCGACGGCGTGCGGAATGGTTGTACTTTTTGTATTCTGTTACCGTTAGAAGGCGATACGACATCCGGATCCGGGGGAGGACTATGACGACACCCAACACCACTATCGAACAAGAAACCGTCTTCGTCGTTGATGACGACGAGGCGGTCCGCGACTCGCTTCGCTGGCTACTCGAGGCCAATGGCTACCACGTACGAGGCTTTGCCAGTGCCGAAGAATTCCTTTCGCACTACAACGGGCATCAGCTTGGCTGCCTGATTCTGGATGTCCGCATGCCGGGCATGAGCGGCCTGGAACTTCAGGAAAAGCTGGTCGAGAACCGGTTCAACATTCCCATCATCTTCGTGACGGGCCATGGCGACGTGCCGATGGCCGTCGACACGATGAAGAAGGGCGCGATGGACTTCATCGAAAAGCCGTTCGACGAAGCGGAATTGCGTGCTCAAGTCGAGCGGATGCTCGCAAAAGCACGGCAAGACGCCAGCAGCCAACGCGAGTTGCAAGCCGCCGAGGATCTGCTGTCCAAGCTTACAAGTCGTGAACATCAGGTGCTCGAGCGCATCATTGCCGGCCGCCTGAACAAGCAGATCGCAGACGATCTTGGCATCAGCATCAAGACGGTCGAGGCGCACCGCGCCAACATCATGGAGAAGCTCAACGTCAACACCGTTGCCGACCTGCTCCGCCTGGCACTCTCGAAACGTTCCGGCGGATCGCCTCGCCCCTGAACCCGGTCGCCGCCCGCCGTCCGCTCGCCATCGCGCCGGCTGACTGACGGGCGGCCGAAGTGCCGGACCCATGACCGGTAGCATCTCGACCGGTTGCGGTGGCATGATGCTGCTCGCCAAGGAGACGCGGCGAGCAGCGTCAGCCGTGCAGCGCCGTAGCTCGCTCGAAGCCGCCGCCGCGCCCCCTCCCGCGCGTTGCGGCGCGCCGCTATAATACGGTCTTTGCGCCTGTCACCTGCCTGACCGGCGCGGCCGTATCCGGCCCCTCGGGCCAGCCCCCATCCTTCCTACGATATCCACGCATCATGACCGCCACCCTCATCGACGGCAACGCCCTCGCCAAACGTATTCGCGCCGAAGTTGCCACCCGTGCCGCCGTTCTGACCGCCCGCGGCCACCAACCCGGGCTTGCCGTGGTGCTGGTCGGCGAGGATTCGGCCAGTCAGGTCTACGTGCGCAACAAGGTCAAGGCCTGCGAAGACAACGGCCTGTATTCCTCGCTCGACCGCTATCCGGCCGATCTGACGGAAAGCGCCCTGCTTGCCCGCATCGATGAACTCAACCGCGATCCTAAGATCAACGGCATCCTCGTTCAACTGCCCCTGCCTAAGCACATCGACAGCCACAAGGTGCTCGAAGCCATTGCGCCGGAAAAGGACGTCGACGGTTTTCACGTGTCGAATGCGGGCGCCCTGATGACGGGGGCACCGCTGTTCCGCCCGTGCACGCCCTATGGCTGCATGAAGATGCTCGAGTCCGTCGATTTCCCGCTGCGCGGGGCGGTGGCCGTGGTAATCGGCGCGTCGAACATCGTTGGCAAGCCGATGGCGATGATGCTGCTCCAGGCAGGCGCCACCGTCACGATCTGCAACAGCAAGACGCGAGATCTGGCCGCGCACACCCGCAACGCTGACGTCATTGTCGCGGCCGTGGGCAAGCGCAATATCGTCACGGCCGATATGGTCAAACCGGGTGCGGCAGTCATCGACGTCGGCATGAACCGTGACGACGCGGGCAAGTTGTGCGGCGACGTCGATTTCAACGGCGTCAAGGATGTGGCCGGCTATATCACGCCGGTACCGGGCGGCGTGGGACCGATGACGATCACCATGCTCCTCGTCAACACGCTTGAGGCCGCCGAGCGCGCCCTCGACGCCTGATCGTCAGCACCGCGCGTCACGCCGGGCGTGCTCGACCTCTCGGTCGCGCGCGCCCTTGTTGCTTTTGGGCCCGTGGTCGAATCGCCGGCGTAAGCCGTTGAATGCCGGCCGGGCGTCGCACTCCAGGGATTCCGCCGCCAACACGCCCAATCGGACCGGTTGAAAAAAACGACTGGAAAATTGCCCGGGATGCCCCCACACTCTTCGTAAGCCCCTCCCCGTGGACAACGAACGCATGAATACGCCACAAACCAACCCTCTGCTCGATATCCAGGGACTTCCCCGTTTTGCCGAGATCCGCCCCGAACACGTAACGCCCGCCGTCGACGTGCTCCTGGCACAAGCGCGTGCGGCTGTGGACAAGGCTGCAGATCCCTCCACGCCGCCGACGTGGGCCAACATTCTCGACGCCGTAGAAGACGGCACCGAAGGTTTGGGCCGGGCCTGGGAAATCGTTGGACACCTGAACGCCGTCGCCGACACCCCGGCGCTTCGCGCGGCATACGGCGATAACCTGCCGCGCGTCACCGAATTCTCCGCCAGCGTCGGCCAGAATCTGGCGCTGTTCGAAAAGTACAAGGCCATTGCAGCCGGCCAGGAATTCGCAGACCTCTCTCCGGCTCGCAAGAAAATTCTCGACAACGAGATGCGCGGCTTCCGATTGGGCGGCGCCGAACTTCCTGAAGACCAGAAACCGCGATTCGCCGACATTCAGGAAGCACAGGCGGACCTCGCCAAGCGCTTCTCGGATCACGTGCTCGACGCGACCAACAAATTCTCGCTTGTCGTGACCGACGAGCAGGACCTCGCCGGCCTGCCCGACGACGACAAGGCCGCGGCACGTGCCGCCGCACAGCGAGACGGCCTGGACGGCTGGAAATTCACGCTACATTTCCCCTCGTACTTCCCGGTGCTGCAATACGCCGACAATCGCGCGCTTCGCGAAACGCTGTACCGGGCCAATGTGACCCGGGCTTCCGAACTCGGCCCGCAATTCGGCAACGGCGAGGCGGACTGGGACAACACCGAGATCGTTGTCGAGCAACTCGCGCTGCGCCGCGAGGAAGCACACATGCTCGGCTTCAAGAACTACGCCGAGGTATCTCTCGAGCCCAAAATGGCGGAATCGCCCGCGCAAGTCCTCGAGTTCCTCGAAGACCTCGCCCGCCGCGCGCGTCCGTACGCCGAGCAAGACTGGGCCGAACTGCAAGCGTTTGCCGCCGAGTCGCTGGGCATCGAGAAGCTGCAACCCTGGGACACGACCTACGCATCGGAGAAGCTGCGCCAGCAACGCTACGATTTCTCGGAGTCGGAAGTCCGTCAGTATTTTCCGTTGCCCAAGGTGCTCGACGGTCTGTTTCGCGTGGCCGGCACGTTGTTCGGCGTGACGATTCGCCCGCAGGATGCCGAAACGTGGCATCCGGATGTTCGCTTCTTCCGCATCGAGCGCGATGGCGAACTCGTGGCGCAGTTCTACATCGATCTGTTCGCCCGCGAAGGCAAGCGCGGCGGTGCCTGGATGGACAGTGCCCGCACACGCAAGCGCCTGCGCAACGGCACGCTGCAAACGCCGGTGGCGTACCTCGTGTGCAACTTCCCTGCCCCCGTCGGCGACAAGCCGGCGTTGCTGCCGCATGACGACGTCATCACGCTGTTCCACGAGTTCGGGCACGGCCTGCATCACATGCTCACGCAAGTGGAAGATGCCGGCGTGGCGGGCATCAATGGCGTCGAGTGGGATGCTGTCGAGTTGCCGTCCCAGTTCATGGAGAACTTCTGTTGGGAGTGGGATGTGCTTGAGCACATGACCGCTCATGTGGAGACGGGTGCCCCGCTGCCGCGAGCCCTGTTCGACAAGATGCTGGCCGCCCGCAACTTCCAAAGCGGTTTGATGATGCTGCGTCAGTTGGTCTTCTCCGACTTCGACATGCACCTGCATTACGATTTCGATCCGCACGGCAACGAGTCGGTGCTGTCGCTTTCGCAACGCATCAACGATCGATTGCACGTTACGCCTCAGGCGGATTTTTCGCGTTGGCCGAATACTTTCAGCCACATCTTTGCAGGCGGCTACGCGGCCGGATATTACAGCTACAAGTGGGCGGAGGTGCTGTCGGCGGATGTGTATGCGGCGTTTGAAGAGGCGGCGAAGGTCAGCGGCTCAGTCCTCGATACCGCCACCGGCGCCCGCTACCGCGATGAAATTCTCGCGGTGGGCGGCAGTCGCGAAGCAATGGCGTCGTTCATTGCGTTCCGGGGTCGCGCACCGGAAGTCGATGCCTTGCTGCGCCACAGTGGCATGTCGGCAAGCTGACGCACCGCATCAAGTCAGCGAGGAATGAACAACGGGCGCCTCTGTGCGCCCGTTGTTTATCGTGATACAGGATGCACACCATCATTCATCTTCGTCACAGCCGTTCGGTCGCCAAACATATTGGCTCGTTCCCTTATCGAGACAGTGAGCCGCCTGGAAGCGAATGATGCATCCGTTTTCATACGTTCGCACGCATGCACCTTCGACGCATCGCGTCTGCATGCGAACCACTGACCTGTCCGGGAAATTTCGTACCAAAGGAATCTAGAGATAATGGCTCCTCAGCTCAGACGAGGAGTTGG